>NZ_CP074404.1:2659938-3324923 GCF_018388465.1 Cellulomonas fengjieae
ACGGCGCCGACCGTGCCGCGGTGCGTCAAGGGGATCCCCGCGGCGGCGGGCGCGGCGAACGCGCTGCTCACGCCGGGCACCACCTCGACGGCGACCCCGGCCTGACGGCAGGCCAGCACCTCCTCGCCACCCCGGCCGTACACGAACGGGTCCCCGCCCTTCAGCCGGACGACGACGCGGCCCCGCTGCGCGTGCTCTACCAGGAGCCGGCAGATCTCGTGCTGCGGGACCGGATGGTGCCCGGGTGTCTTGCCGACGTCGACGATCTCCACGCCCGGCGCGAGCTCGTCGAGCACGGCGACCGGACCCAGCCGGTCGGTCACCACGACGTCGGCCTCGGCCAGGGCGCGGCGGCCCGCCAGGGTGAGCAGGCCGACGTCTCCAGGCCCGCCGCCGACCAGGACCACCCGGCCGGGGTGCGTCCGGCGTCGGCGCAGGTCGACGCGTCCCTCGCGCAGGTGCTCCGCGAGCGCGTCGCGGACCGCGACCGTGCGCCCGGGATCGGGTGCGCCCGCCGAGACGACCCCGAGCAGGACGTCGCCCTGCTGGGTCGTCGCCGGTGTCCGGGCCGAACCGTCCGCGCCGCCCGCGTCGACGCAGAACGTCTGCCGCGCCGTCGCCCACGCGAGCACCGCCGCGTCCGTGGACCGGTCCCCGGTCGCGGTGTGCACCAGCCAGGCCCCGTCCAGGTCGGCCTCCTCCACCTCACGCACCCGCCACTCGATCAGCCCCCAGCGGTGCAGGTCCAGCAGGACCTCGCACACCTGCGGAGCGACCACAACCACCTCGGCGGCGTCGGCGAGCAGGGCCTGCACCCGCCGCGCGGCCACCGGGCCGCCACCGACGACGAGCACCCGCCGGGCGGTCAGCTGCAGCCCCAGCATCGTCGTCACGTCCCGACCTCCACGAGCCCGTCGCGAACCCGCACGGGCCAGGTCCGCAGGTCCGGGGCTGCGCCGCGGACGGGCGCCTTTCCCGCGACGTCGAGGCAGCGCCCCGTCGTCAGGTCGAACACCTGCTTGTACATGGGAGACGCGACCGTCGGGACCTCGAGCTCGCCGACGTGCCGGGACCCGACGATCCCCCGCGAGATGACGTGCGCGTCACTGAACGGGTCATGCTGCTGGACGGCCAGCACGGAGTCGTCGAGCAGGCGAAACAGGGCGACCTGGTCATCGCCGAGCAGCGCCGCGGCACCACGCTCGGGCGCCAGGTCGGCCAGGGCACAGACGGCGGTCCACACGGATGTCTCGAGCGCGGTCACGAGCGCACCTCCAGGGTGGTTCCGGCCACGAGGACGGCGTGGTGCGGCACCGGGCGGGCACCGGCGCGCTCGTCGGCGGTCGCCGGGCGCGACTGGCCCCGCTCCGGCACGTAGGCCAGCGACGGGTCGGGGATGTCGGGCGCGTTGACGAACGACGCGAACCGGCGCAGCTTCTCGGGGTCGTCGAGCGTCGCGCGCCACTCGTCCTCGTACTCGTCGACGTGCTGGGCCATCTGCGCGTCCAGGTCGGCGGCGATGCCCAGGGAGTCGTCCAGGACGACGGCCCGGACGCCGTCCAGGCCACCCTCGACCTCCTCGATCCACGGCGCCGTGCGCTGCAGGCGGTCCGCCGTGCGCACGTAGTACAGGAGGAAGCGGTCGATGGTGCGCACGAGCGTCTCGGTGTCCAGGTCCTCGGCGAGCAGTCGTGCGTGCCGCGGCGTGAAGCCGCCGTTGCCGCCGACGTAGACGTTCCAGCCCTTGTCCGTGGCGATCACGCCGACGTCCTTGCCACGGGCCTCGGCGCACTCGCGCGCGCAGCCGGACACGCCCAGCTTGATCTTGTGCGGCGAGCGCAGGCCCCGGTAGCGCAGCTCGAGCATGACCGCGAGCGCGACCGAGTCCTGCACACCGAACCGGCACCAGGTCGAGCCCACGCAGGACTTCACGGTGCGCAAGGACTTGCCGTAGGCGTGCCCGGACTCGAACCCGGCATCGACCAGGCGCTGCCAGATGAGCGGCAGCTGGTCGATCCGCGCGCCGAACATGTCGATCCGCTGACCGCCCGTGATCTTGGTGTACAGCCCGAAGTCCTTGGCCACGGCGCCGATCGCGATGAGCCCCTCGGGCGTCACCTCGCCGCCCGCGATGCGCGGGACCACCGAGTACGAGCCGTCCTTCTGCAGGTTCGCCATGACGTGGTCGTTGGTGTCCTGGAGCGTGGCGCGCTCGCCGTCCAGCACGTGCGCCGGGGACGTGGTCGCCAGGATGGAGGCGACCGTCGGCCGGCAGATGTCGCAGCCGCGCCCGCCCGTACCGAACCGCTGGATCACCTGCGTGAACGAGGAGACCCCGCTGACGCGGACCGCGTCGTACAGCTGCGCCCGGGACAGGCCGAAGTGCTCGCACAGCGCCGTGCTGACCGCGATCCCCTGGGCGGCCAGCTCGGTGGTGACCAGCTTCTTGACCAGCGGGAGGCACGAGCCACAGCTGGTCCCCGCCTTCGTGCACGCCTTGACGGCCCCCAGGTCCGTGCAGGCGTGCTCGGTGACCGCCGCGCGGACGGTGCCGGCGGAGACGTTGTTGCACGAGCAGACGGCGGCGTCGTCGGGCAGCTCGAGCTCCGGCACCCCGCCGCCCTCGGGCAGCAGGTAGGCGGCTGGGTCGCCGGGCAGCTCGCGGCCGAGCATCGGACGCAGGCCGGCGTAGGCGCTGGCGTCGCCGACGAGGACGCCGCCGAGCAGCGTGCGGGCGTCGTCGGACATGACGAGCTTCTTGTAGACGCCGTTGACGGAGTCCGCCCAGACGATCTCGAGCGCCCCGGGGGTCCGGCCGAACGCGTCGCCGAAGCTCGCGACGTCCACGCCGGACAGCTTGAGCTTGGTGGCGGTGTCCGCGCCCGGGAACGTCGAGCTGCCGCCGAGCAGCCGGTCGGCGGTGATCTCGGCCATCGCGTAGCCGGGGGCCACCAGGCCGATGCAGGCACCCCGGATGCAGGCGACCTCCCCGACGGCCGAGATGCGCGGGTCGCTGGTCAGGCAGGTGTCGTCGACGACGACACCGCCCCGCTCCCCGACCGCCAGGCCGCTGGACCGGCCGAGCTCGTCGCGCGGACGCACGCCGGCGGCGACCACGACGACGTCGGCGTCGACGCGGCCGCCGTCGGCGAGGTCCAGGTGGCCCACCCCGCCGCGGCGGTGCGGCCGGATCCGGGTGGTCGTCGCGTTGAGCCGCACGCCCACGCCGAGCCGGTTGATCAGCCGGCGCAGCGCCTCACCTCCGCCCAGGTCCACCTGCGCCGACATGAGGTGCGTGCCCACCTGCAGCACGGTGGTGCGCGCGCCGAGCGCCTGGAGCGCACCCGCGGCCTCGAGCCCGAGCAGGCCGCCCCCGAGTACTGCCCCCTTGACGACCCGGTCCGCGGCGAGGCGCTCGACGTACCCGCGCAGCTCCGCGACGTCGTCGACCGTGCGGTAGACGAACACACCCGGCAGGTCAGCCCCCTCGATGGGCGGGACCCAGGCCGACGAGCCCGTCGCGAGCACGAGGTGGTCGTAGTGCTCGATGCGACCGCTCGCGGTGGTCACCGTCCGGGCGTCGCGGTCGATCTGCGTGACCGTGTCGTCGCGGACCAGCCGGACCAGCGGGTCCGACCACAGCTGGGGGTCGCCGAGCGCCAGGTCGTCGGCGTCCCGACCGGAGAAGTAGCTGGTGAGCGCGACGCGGTCGTAGGGCCGGCGCGGTTCCTCCGCCAGGACGGTGATGCGCCACATCCCGGCGGTGTCGCGGTCCCGCATCGCCTCGACCAGCCGCTGCGCGACCATGCCGCCGCCGACGACGACGAGGTGCTGGGTCATGGGGTGCTCCATCGGGCTGGGGGGCGGGGCACCTCCCACGGTAGGAACCGGTTGTTTCCACCGAGGGCGCGGCCCGGTTTCCTCGGGGGAACCTTTCGCGCACACGGTGTGGGTCGACGGTGTGAGAGTGGAGGCATGAGCCCCGTCATCGCCCTGCTGCGGGCCGTCAACGTCGGCGGCCGCACCGTGCGGTCCGCGCAGCTGCGCGAGGTGGCCCAGAGCGTCGGCCACACGCAGGTCGCCACCTACGTGAACAGCGGGAACATCGTCCTGGTGCCCGCCGGGACGGCGTCCGACGTCGGCCCCGGGCTCTCGTCGGCGCTCGCCGCGGAGCTGAGCTTCGACGTCCCCGTGCTCACGCGGACGATGTCCGAGTGGGACGCGGTCGTCGATCGGCTGCCCTTCCCGGACGAGGCCTCCGCCGATCCGTCGCACCTGGTCCTCTACTGCTGGGACGGTGACCCGGGCACGTCCTTCGACCCCACGCCGTACGGCGCCGAGTCGGTGGAGCTCGCCGGGCACGAGGCCTACGTCTACTACCCGGACGGCATCGGCCGCTCGAAGCTCACCCTGCCCGTCCTGGAGAAGGCCACCGGTCGGACCGGGACCGGGCGCAACTGGAACACCGTGCTGGCCCTGCAGCGTCTCGCCCGCGAGCGGGCATGACTAGCGTGGTCCCATGAGCACCCTGTTCAGCCAGATCATCGCCGGGGACATCCCCGCCCGGTTCGTGTGGGCCGACGACGTCGCCGTCGCGTTCGGCACCATCGCTCCGATCACGGACGGTCACATGCTCGTGGTCCCCCGCGCCGAGATCGTGCAGCTCACCGAGGCGCCGGACGACGTCCTGGCGCACCTCACGATCGTCGCCAAGGCGATCGGGCAGGCACAGCAGCAGGCATGGTCGGCGCCTCGGGCCGCCCTGCTGGTCGCGGGGTTCGAGGTCGAGCACCTGCACCTGCACGTGCTGCCCGCGTGGGACGAGGCGAGCCTGTCGTTCCGCAACGCCCGCAGCGACGTCCCCGCGGCCGAGCTCGATGCCGCCGCGGAGCGGATCCGCACCGCCCTCCGCGACCAGGGCCACGCGGCACACGTCCCCACCACCCTGTCGAGCCCCGCCCTCTGACCCGCAACGTCCGAGGAGATGGAGGCTCTGACCCACATCTGCTCGGACGCAACAGATCCGTGGACGCAACGTCCGAGCAGATGGAGGCTCTGACCCACATCTACTCGGACGTTGCGGGTTCTTTGGGGGTGACCGATGAGTGAGGGAGGGACGTTGCAGATGGCGGGACGTCGTGACGGGCTTGCCGCGCTCGCCGGGATCGCTGCCGGTGCCGTGACGGTCGGGGTCGGCGCGCTCGTGGCGCTGGTCGCCGGCCCCACGTCCGATCCCCTCGTCGCGGTGGGGTCCGCGTTCGTCGATGCGACGCCCGGGTGGCTCAAGGACGTCGCGGTCTCGACGTTCGGCACCGCGGACAAGGTGGTCCTCGGGATCGGGGAGGCGGTCGTGCTCCTCGCGCTGGCGGCCCTCGCGGGAGTGCTTGCCGCCCGACGGTGGGCCTGGGGCGCGACGCTCGTGGTGGTGCTCGGTGCGGTCGCCGGGCTGGCCGCGATGGGGCGCCCCGAGGCGGGCATCCTCGCACCGGCCCCGGCCATCGCGGGCGCGATCGCGGGGCTGCTCGTCCTGCGCGAGCTGATCCGCCGCCTGCCCGCGGCCGAGCCGCGGGACGAGGGGGTCCAGCGCCGCACGTTCCTTCAGGCGGCGCTCGCCGCCGGGGCGCTCGGCGTGGTCGCCGTGGTGGTCGGCCGGGCCATCGGCGCCGGCGCACGGGGGGCGCAGGCCGCGCGTACCGCGCTGCGGATACCCCGGGCGACCACGACCGCGGCGCCCGTGCCGGCGGGGGTCCAGGTCGGCGTGGACGGCGTCGGCCCGTGGCAGACCCCCGCGGCGGAGTTCTACCGGATCGACACGGCGCTGGTGGTGCCGCAGGTCGACCCGAGCACCTGGAGCCTGCGGGTGCACGGCATGGTCGAGCAGGAGATCACGCTCACCTGGGACGAGCTGCTGGCCGGCGACCTGGTCGAGGCGTGGGTGACGCTCGCGTGCGTGTCCAACCCGGTGGGCGGCGACCTCATCGGCAACCAGCTGTGGCTGGGGCTGCCGATCGCCGACCTGCTGGCGCGCGCGCGGCCCACCGGGGACGCGGACATGGTGCTCTCCCGCAGCGTCGACGGGTTCACCGCGTCGACGCCGCTCGAGGCCCTGACCGACGGACGCGACGCGCTGCTCGCCATCGCCATGGACGGCGAGCCGCTGCCGCTCGAGCACGGCTTCCCGGTGCGCATGGTCGTCCCCGGGCTGTACGGGTACGTGTCCGCGACGAAGTGGGTGACGGACCTCGAGGTGACGCGGTTCGCCGACGCGACGAGCTACTGGACCGACCGCGGCTGGTCCCCGGAGGGCCCGGTCAAGACCCAGTCCCGGATCGAGGTGCCGCGGCACGGCTCCTCCGTGCCGGCCGGTTCGGTCGTGGTGGCGGGGACCGCCTGGGCGCAGCACCGGGGTGTCACCGGCGTGCAGGTGCGCGTCGACGAGGGCTCCTGGAACGACGCGACCCTGGCCGACGACGGCGGCATCGACACCTGGCGGCAGTGGTCCTGGACGTGGGATGCCGAACCGGGCTCCTACCTGCTGTACGTCCGCGCGTCGGACCCCCAGGGCCCCCAGACGGGCGCGGTGGCCGACGTCGTCCCCGACGGCGCCACGGGCTACGACTCGGTCCGCGTCACCGTCACCTGACGCACGGACAGAGGTCCCCGGCGGGAGAACGCCATGAGTCGCGTTCAGGGTGGTCGACGCGCGACTCATGGTGTTCTCGACGCCGACCGGTGACGACGGTCGGGCCGGCCGGTGGTCAGCCCGTCAGCGCGTGGACGGTATCCGGGGACGGCGCGGTCTGGTCGGGGTCAGCGCGGCGGAGCCAGTCGACGATGCCGCAGACCGCGTCCTGGCACCCGCCGCAGCCGGTCGTGGCGCGGGTCGCGGCCGCCACGTCCTCGACCGAGCGCGCCCCGTGGCGCCAGCAGCCGACGATGTCGCCCTTGGTCACCCCGTTGCACCGGCACACCACCGCGCGGTCGGGCATCATCGTCGGGCTCACGGCGGGCACGGCCGTGCCGGCGACCGGTCGCAGGAGCAGCTGCGCCGGGTCCGCGGGGACCGGCGTGCCCCGGGTGTACGCGGCGACGAGGTCCGCCGCGACCGGACCCGCGCCCACGCACGTGGCGCCGACGACCCGGCCGTCGGCGACCACCACCTCGATGTGCCGACCGCCCTCGGGGTCGCTGAGCCGCACGCGCCGGCCCGGCGAGCCGGACCTCGACCCGCACTCCCCCATCGCCACCACGTCGAGCCCGACGCCCTTGACCTTGACCACGTCCGTGCCGACCGTCGGCAGCGGGACGGCATCGCGTGCGGCGGACGGCTCCGTGAGCAGGGTCGCGAGCCGGCGGGCCTGGTCCCAGCCCTGCGCGATGAGCCCGGAGCCACCCTCGGGCGGCTCGGCGCAGTCGCCGATGGCGAAGACGCGCGCGTCGGAGGGCGAGGCGAGGTCCGGGCCGACGACGATGCCCCGCGCCACGTCGAGCCCCGCGCGCTGGGCCAGCGCCACCTCCGGGACGGTGCCCGCGGTCAGGACGAGCAGATCGGCCGGCAGCATCTCACCGCCCTCGAGCCGGACACCGGTCATGCGACCACCACCGACCACGGCCTCCTCGGTGCGGGTGCCCACCCGGACCCCGATCCCGAGCGCCGTGAGCCGTGCGAGCGCCACCGTGGCGGCGGGTCCGTCGAGCTGGCGGTCCATCAGGTGCGCGCCACCGTGGACCACCGTCACGGCGAGCCCTCGGTGCGCGAGCCCGCACGCCACCTCCAGACCCAGCACCCCGCCGCCGACGACCACCGCGCGCCGGGCGTTCGCCGTGGCCGCGACGATCTCGCGGGCGTCGTCCAGGGTGCGCAGCGCGTGCACGCCCGCGGGCAGGTCGTCGCCGGGACGCCGGCCGAACAGGTCGGGGACGCGGGCGCGGGCGCCGGTGGCCAGCACGAGGACGTCGTACGGGTGCCGCTCCCCGGCCTGGTCGTGCACGACGCCGGCGCACCGGTCGACCGTCACCGCGGTGGTCCCGGGCAGGATCTCGGCCACGCCCCGCTGGGCGGCGCGCGGCAGGGCGATGGCCGCGACGTCCAGCTTGCCCGCCACGACCTCCGAGAGCAGCACGCGGTTGTACGGCTCGTACTCCTCGGCGCCGAGCACCACGGTCCGGAACCGGGCGTCCGGGTCGCGCTGGTGCAGGTCGTCGACGAACCGTGCGCCGACCATGCCGTGGCCGACCACCACCACGCGGACCTGGGTGCTCATCGAACCTCCTGGGCGTACAGCAGGGACGGGTCGTCGAGCACGTCGGGGGGACCGTCCCAGCGCCGCACCGCGACGGCGCACACCTTGAACTCCGGCATGCCGGAGACGGGGTCGGTGGCGTCCGTGGTGAGCCGGTTGGCGCTGCCGGTGCCCGCCCAGTGGAACGGCAGGAACACCGTGTCCGCCCGCACCGCGTCGGTCAGCCGCGCGCGGACCACACCGCGCCCGCGCGCTGTGTCGAGCTGCACCGGGTCTCCCTCGCCGATGCCGAGCAGGTCCGCCAGCAGCGGGTGCACCTCGACGTACGGCTCCGGGGCGCTGCGCACGAGCTCGGGCACCCGGCGCGTCTGCGCCCCGGACTGGTAGTGCGCCAGCACGCGGCCGGTGACCAGGAAGAGGGGGGCGTCCCGGCGTAGGTCGTCCGACGGACCGCGGTGGTCCACGGGGACCAGGCGGGCGCGTCCGTCGGGCGTCGCGAAGCGGTCGAGGAACAGCCGCGGGGTGCCCGGGTGCGGCGTCGGCCCGGCCGGCACGGGCCAGAACAGGTCCGGCTCGGCGTCCAGGCGCGCGTGGCTCAGGCCGCTGTAGTCGGCCCGCCCGCCGGCGGAGGCCCGGGCGAGCTCGTCGAAGACCGCCGCGGGGGACGTGTCGAAGTGGACGGACGACCCGAGCCGGCGCGCGAGGTCGGCGAGGACCTCCAGCTCGCTGCGCACCCCGGGCGGCGGCGGGACGGCACGACGGCGCCGCAGGACGCGGCCCTCGAGCGACGTCATCGTGCCCTCCTCCTCCGCCCACTGCGTGACGGGCAGGACCACGTCCGCCAGCAGCGCCGTCTCCGACGGCAGGAAGTCGCACACCACCAGGAGATCGAGGGACGCGAGCCGCTCGCGCACCCGGTCCGCGTCGGGCGCGCTGACCACGAGGTTGGAGCCGTGCACGAGCAGCGCCTTCGGGCCGTCCGGCGTGCCGAGCGAACGCAGCAGCTCGACGGCGGGCATCCCCGTGCGCGGCAGGTCGGCCGGGTCGACGCCCCAGACGCCGGCGACGTGCGCCCGCGCGGCCTCGTCCTCGATGGACCGGTAGCCCGGCAGCTGGTCGGCCTTCTGCCCGTGCTCGCGGCCGCCCTGCCCGTTGCCCTGCCCGGTGATCGCGCCGTACCCGGACCCGACCCGGCCGGGGAGCCCGAGCAGGAGGGCGAGCGTGATCGCCGCGGTGACGGTGTCGGTGCCCTGGGTGCTCTGCTCGACCCCGCGGCCCGTGAGCACGTACGCGCCTGCGCCCCCGCGCGACGGTGAGGCGTTGGCCAGCAGGAACGCGGCGCGGCGCAGGGTCGCGACGGGCACGCCCGTGACCTGCTCGGTCCGCTCGGGCCACCAGAGCGCCAGCGAGCGCCGGACGTCGTCGAGCCCCGTGGTCCGCGCCGCCAGGTACTCCTGGTCCGCGAAACCCTCGGCGAGCACGATGTGCGCCAGGCCGAGGAGCAGGGCCAGGTCCGTGCCGGGGACGGGTTGCACGTGCAGCCCGCCGTCGTCGGCGGTCAGGTCCGCCGTGGCGCTGCGCCGGGGGTCGACCACGATCAGGCCGCCGGCCGCCCGCACGCCCGCCAGGTGCTGCACGGCGGGCGGCATCGTCTCGGCGAGGTTCGAGCCCAGCAGGAGCACCGCCCGGGCACCGCCGAGGTCGGCCAGCGGGAACGGCAGGCCGCGGTCCAGGCCCAGCGACCGGTTGGCGCCCGCCGCCGCGCTCGCCATGCAGAACCGGCCGTTGTAGTCGATGTTCGGCGTGGCCAGCACGGCACGCGCGAACTTGCCGAGCGCGTACGCCTTCTCGTTGGTCAGGCCCCCTCCCCCGAACACCGCGACGGAACCCGCACCGTGCGTCGCACGCAGGGAGGTCAGCCGGTCCGCGACGAACGACAGCGCGGTGTCCCACGAGACCGGCTGCCCGCGCAGGAGCGGGGTGGTCAGGCGGTCGGCGGCGCGCAGGACGGCCGGAGACGTCCACCCCTTCTGGCACATGCCGCCCCGGTTGGTCGGGAACTGCCGGCCCGCGGCGGTGACCGTGCCGTCGGCGCCGGGGTGCAGCGTCTGTGCGCACTGCAGCGCGCAGTACGGGCAGTGCGTGTCCGCCGCGGGCCCGGCCACCTCAGATGACCGTCGTGCCGTACGCGCCGGTGCGGCGCTGGTAGACGGCCCACGTGGTGACGCCCATGACCACGTACATCCCCACGATCACCCACAGCGCCGCCTGGATGTTCCCGGTGGCGGTCGTCGAGACGGCGAAGCCGCGTGGGATGAGGAAGCCGCCGAACGCTCCGACCGCCCCGGCGATGCCGAGGCAGCCCGCCGCCGCCTTCACGCGCCGGGACCGGTCCTCGTCGTCGGTGGCTCCGAACCGGAACACCGCGGGGATCATCCGGTACACGGAGCCGTTGCCGGCGCCGGTCGCGACGAACAGCACGAGGAACGAGGCCAGGAACGGGCCGAACGCGTGGGCACGCAGGGCGAAGATCGCGCAGACGACACCGACCGCCATCACGAGGAACGCCACGACGGTCACGCGGGCGCCGCCCAGCCGGTCGGCCAGGGCGCCGCCGAGCGGCCGGGCGATCGAGCCGACGAGCGCGCCGGCGAAGGCGATGGACATCGTCACCTCGGGGAACTGGTTCTTCAGCAGCGTCGGGAACGCCCCGGAGAAGCCGATGAACGAGCCGAACGTGCCGATGTAGATGAACGAGATGATCCAGGTGTTCCGGGAGCGCGCCGCCACGCCGTAGGAGCGCGGGTCGGCCTTGGCGCTCGACACGTTGTCCATGTACCGCCAGGCCAGGAGCGCCGCGACGAGCACGAGCGGCACGAACATCAGTCCCGCCCGCTCCAGCTCGAGCCCGGCGGCCCCGACGATCACCAGCGGCACCGCGAACTGGACCGCCGCCGTGCCGAGGTTGCCGCCCGCGGCGTTGAGGCCCAGCGCGCGTCCCTTCTCCCGTTCCGGGTAGAAGAACGAGATGTTCGCCATCGAGGAGGCGAAGTTGCCGCCGCCGACGCCCGCGAGCGCGGCGACCGCGAGCAGGGCGCCGAAGCCAAGCTCGGGGTGCTGGACGGCGAAGGCCAGTGCCACCGTGGGGACCAGGAGCAGCAGCGCGGAGACCACGGTCCAGTTCCGCCCGCCGAAGACCGGCACCGCGAACGTGTAGGGGATCCGCAGGGCAGCGCCGACGAGCGAGGGCAGCGCGATGAGCCAGAACATCTGGTCGACGGTCAGGTCGAAGCCCGCGGCCGGCAGCTGCGGGACCACGATGCTCCACAGCGCCCACACGGCGAACCCGAGGAACTCGGCGAAGATCGACAGTCCCAGGTTCCGTCGGGCCACCGCCCGGCCCGTCGACGCCCACTGGTCGCCGTCCTCGGGGTTCCAGCCGTCGATCCAGCGGCCGGGGCGGTGGCTCAGCGGCGCAGAGGTGTCGCGGATCGTGGTGGCGGTCATCGGGGCTCCTGCGGTCGGGCGGGCGGGGGCTCGGTCGCCGACGACGCTAGGGAGCGCATGTTTCGACGGACCTGCCCGGTCCGTTGCGTGCACGGTTCTTTTCGCGCACGGGTGGCCCGCCGGGCCTGTGAGATCACCCGAGCGTGCGCACCCGCACGTGCTCCGTCGGGACGCTCAGCCTGAGCTCGGTGCCGACCTGCAGCCCCAGCCGCGCGACCTGCGCGGGCGGCAGGTCGACGAGCACGTCGCCGGTCGTCCGGACCCGCACGCCGGTGGTCCCGGGCTCCAGGTCGACGACGCGGGCGGGCCAGCCCGCGCCGACGGTCACCGCCGACGGCGAGAACGTCACCTGGGCGCGGGTGCCGTCGGTGGCGGAGCAGGGCACGCGCACCCCGCCGGGTCCGGCCAGCGCCGTCGACCCGTCGGGCTCCCGCACGAGCCTGCCGACGACGAGGTTGACCCCTGCCAGCGCCGCGGTGAACGGGTGGGCGGGCTCGGTGAGCACGTCGAGCGGTCGACCGCGCTCCACCACCTGGCCGTCGTGCAGCACGACCACCCGGTCCGCGAGGGTCACGGCGTCCAGCACGTCGTGGGTCACCAAGACGGTCGAGGTCCGGGTCCGCCGCACCTGGGCACGGACCAGGTCCCGCAGCTCGGCGGCCGTGCGCACGTCCAGCTGGGCGAACGGCTCGTCGAGGAGCAGCACCGCCGGCTCGGCCGCGAGCGCCCGCGCGAGCGCGACCCGTTGCCGCTGACCCCCGGACAGCGCGTCCGGGCGCCGGTCGGCCAGGGCGCCCAGCCCGACCGCGGCCAGCCACTCGTCGGCCGTGCGTCGCGCCTGCGCGGCGGGCACACCGGCCGCACGCGGACCGAACGCGACGTTCTCGCGGGCGCTCAGGTGCGGGAACACCAGGGGCTCCTGACCGAGCAGGCCGACGGACCTGCGCTCCGGGCGCACCGCCGTGGTCACCCCGTCCCCGACGGCGGTCAGGGTCCGCTCGCCCACGCGCACCACCCCCGCCGACGGCGCCAGGTGACCGGCGAGCACCGCCAGCAGGGTGGACTTGCCCGCGCCGTTGGGACCGAGGACGGCGACGATCTCGCCGGGCTGCGCGGTGATGGTCACGTCGAGCGCGAAGGCCCCCCGCCGGACGGCGACCTGCGCGTCCAGGGCCGTCATGCGGCACGCCCCGGCCGCCACGCCCGCGCGGCGAGCAGCACCGCGACCGCCGCGAGCACGAGCAGCAGCGACAGGGCGACCGCGGTCCCCTGCGTCACCCCGGCGCCGTTGAACGCCGAGTAGATCGCCAGGGGCATGGTCTGCGTGACGCCCGGCGAGTTGCCGGCGAAGAGCGCCGTCGCGCCGAACTCGCCGAGCGCCCGCGCGAAGCACAGGACCGTGCCGCTGACCAGCCCCGGCAGCACGAGCGGCAGGGTGATCCGGCGCAGGACCGTCCAGCGACCGGCCCCGAGGCTGGCCGCGACGACCTCGAACCGCGTGCCCGCCGTGCGCAGCGAGCCCTCGACCGACAGGACGAGGAACGGCATCGCGACGAACGCCTGCGCGATGACCACGGCCGCCGTCGTGAACGGGATGCTGATCCCGAACCACGCGTCGAGCGACTCCCCCACGATCCCCCGCCGGCCCAGCAGGTAGAGCAGTGCGATGCCACCGACCGTCGGGGGCAGCACGAGCGGCAGCGTGACGAGTGCCCGCAGCACGTCTGCGGGCCAGCCGTCGGCGCGTGCGAGCACGACGGCCAGCGGAACCCCGAGCACCAGGCACACCCCCGTGGCGACCACGGACGTGGACAGCGACAGCCACAGCGCGTCCAGGGCGGCCGGGGTCGTGACGTCCGCGGGCAGCGACGGCCAGTCGGCGCGGAGCACGAGCGCCACCACTGGCAGCACCAGCAGGCCCGCGGCGAGCATCGCCGGGAGCCAGAGGAGGCCCGGGACGCCGACCGTGCGCACGCGCGTCACGGTGTCCCGAATCCCGCGTCGGTCAGGACCCGGCGGCCCTCGGCCGAGAGCACGAGCTCGACGAACGCGTGCGCGACCTCGGGGTGGCGGGCACCGTCCAGGACGACGACCGGGTACTCGTTCACCACCGACGCGGCCTCGGCGAACTCGATGCCGTCGACGGTGTCACCGGCCGCCTGCACGTCCGTCCGGTACACCAGGCCCGCGTCGGCATCCCCGGACCGGACCTTGGTGAGCACCGCCGTGACGCTCTGCTCCTCGCTGACCGGGACGAGGTCGAGGCCGGCCCCGTCCAGGACCGCGCGTGCCGCGGAGCCGCACGGCACCTGGGCCGCGCACAGCACGACGTCGCCACCCGACGCGGCCAGTGCGGCGAGGTCGGCCAGCGAGCCGATCCCCTGCGGGTTGCCCGGTGCGACGACGATCTCGAGCGTGTTGGTCGCCAGGACGACGGGCTCCCCGGCGAGGTCCGCGTCCGTGACCGCCGACATGGTGGCCCGGTCGGCGGCCGCGAAGACGTCCGCGGGCGCTCCGCCGACCAGCTGCGTGGCGAGCGTCGCCGACCCGTCGTACGTCACCGGCCGCACGGCGACCCCGGGGTTCTCCCGCTCGAGGCGCGCCGCGAGCTGGTCGAACGCGCCCTGCAACGACGCTGCGGCGAAGACGGTGAGCTCGCCGGCGAGACCGGACCGTGCGGATGCTGCGGTCGGTTCCGCGGGCGTCACCGACGTGCACCCCGCCAGCGCGAGCAGGACCGCCGCACCGGCCAGGGCCCGGCGCCTCATCGCTGCGGCCGGGCCGTCTCGACGAGCACGGTCGTGGCCTTGACCACGGCGACCGCCCGCGACCCGACCTCCAGGCCGAGCTCCCGGACCGCTTCGGTCGACATGAGCGAGACGAGCCGGAACGGACCGGCCTGGAGCTCCACCTGGGACATCACGGGGTCGGACACGATCCGCGTGACGAGTCCGGGCAGCCGGTTGCGGGCCGAGCTGGACCCGGCGGCGGGGTCGTCGGGCGTGCGCGCCCGGTCCACGGCCAGCGCCGCGAGGTCGGCCCCGGCGACGACGGTGCGCCCGGCCTCGTCGTCGGCGGCCGGCAGCGCACCGGAGTCGACCCACCGGCGCACCGTGTCGTCGCTCACGCCCAGCAGGTCCGCAGCCTCGCTGATCCGATAGGTGCTCATGTCGGCGATCGTAGCGCCGCACCTGCGGCCCTGTGGCCGCTGCGGATCCGCAGGTGCGGAGCCGGATGGGTTGCCCAGCGGTACAGCCCGGGGAGCGGTACGTTCCCACGATGGCGAAGGGGTCCGGCAAGAAGCAGAGCAAGATCGCGAACGAGGTCTACGAGGCGGAGCTCTTCCGTCTGCAGGCCGAGCTGGTGAAGGTGCAGCTCTGGGCCAGGGACACCGGCGCGCGGGTCGTCGTGGTCTTCGAGGGCCGCGACGCCGCCGGCAAGGGCGGCACGATCAAGCGGATCGCCGAGTACCTCAGCCCCCGCGTCGTGCGGATCGCTGCGCTGCCGACGCCCACCGAGCGGGAGAAGGGGCAGTGGTACTACCAGCGCTACGTCGCGCAGCTGCCCACGGCCGGCGAGATCGTGCTGTTCGACCGCTCCTGGTACAACCGCGCGGGCGTGGAGAAGGTCATGGGCTACTGCACGCCGCAGGAGTACCACCGGTTCATGCGCCAGACGCCGATCTTCGAGCAGATGCTCATCGAGGACGGGATCCTGCTGCGCAAGTACTGGTTCTCCGTGTCCGACAAGGAGCAGCTCAAGCGGTTCCGGTCCCGGCTCGACGACCCGGTGCGGCAGTGGAAGCTGAGCCCGATGGACCTCGAGTCGATCAGCCGCTGGGAGGACTACTCCAAGGCCAAGGACGAGATGATGGTCCACACGGACACCGCGCAGAGCCCGTGGTTCGTCGTCGAGTCGGACGTCAAGAAGCACGCGCGCCTGAACATGATCAGCCACCTGCTCTCGACCATCCCGTACACCGACGTGCCGCGCGAGAAGGTGGTCCTGCCGGACCGGCCGGCCTCGTCGACCGGCTACGAGCGCCCGCCGCGCGCGCTGTCCACCTACGTCCCCGACCACGTCGCGCAGCTGCGGGGCGACCCGGAGAAGAACCTCTGACGCCAAGCGCGAACGGGCGTTGCGTCCCGGGCGATCTCCTGCGACGTTGAGCGACATGTCGGTGACGTCCACCAGCCCGGGTCCCAACCTGCGGGTGTCGCTGCCGTCGCTGCAGCCCTCCGTCAAGGACTTCCTCACCAACGAGGCCGGCAGCGCCGTCTACCTGCTGGCCGCGACGGTCCTTGCCCTCGTCTGGGTCAACTCCCCGTTCGGCGGCTCCTACGACGCGCTCTGGCACACCAGCGCGGGGTTCCACCTGGGGACCTGGGGCATCGACCTGGACCTGCACCACTGGGTGAACGACGCGGCGATGGCCGTCTTCTTCGCGGTCGTCGGCCTGGAGATCAGCCGCGAGGCGACCACCGGGGAGCTGCGCGACAAGCGGACCGTCGCGGTCCCGGCCCTCGGCGCCCTGGGCGGGCTGCTGGTCCCGGTCCTCATCTTCCTGGCGTTCAACGCGGGCACCGATGCCGTGCACGGGTGGGGCGTCGTGATGTCGACCGACACCGCCTTCCTCGTCGGCGTCCTCGCGCTGTTCGGCCCCAAGTGCCCCGACCAGCTCCGCCTGTTCCTGCTCACCCTCGCGATCGTCGACGACATCGGCGCCATCACGGTGATGTCGATCTTCTACACCGATCAGGTGGACGTGGCCGCGCTCGCCATCGCCGGGGCGGTCGTCGTCGGGATCCTCATGCTGCGCTGGCTCAAGGTGTGGCAGCTCGCCCCCTACGTCGCGGCGGGCGTCGCCCTGTGGTTCGCGGTCCAGGCCTCGGGGGTGCACGCGACTCTGGCCGGCGTGATCATCGGGCTCCTGGTGCCGGCCCGGCCGCCGGCCCAGCAGACGATCGACGAGGTCGCCGGGTACGGCCGCAAGCTGATGGACGAGGCGACCGCCGAGCGCGAGCACCTCGCCGAGCTGGCCGCGCGGGCCGCGGTGCCCACCAGCGACCGGCTGCAACGGCTCCTGCACCCGTGGAGCGCGTTCGTCGTGGTGCCCCTGTTCGGGCTGGCCAACGCGGGGATCGGGCTCCACGCCGAGGCACTCCAGGTCGCCGCGCAGTCGCGCCTCGCCATCGGCGTCGCCGTCGCCCTCGTGCTGGGCAACGCCATCGGCATCACCGGTGCGGCGACGCTCGCCATCAGGCTCGGGCTCGGCGACCTGCCGGGCCGCGTGCGGTGGGGTCACCTGCTCGGCGGCGCCGTGCTGGCCGGCATCGGGTTCACCATCTCGCTCTTCATCGCCGAGCTGGCCTTCGACGACCCCGAGCACCTGGCGGACGCGAAGATCGGCATCCTGGCCGGGTCGCTCACCGCAGCCATCCTGGGGTCGATCCTGCTGCGGTGGCTCGGCGAGAAGCTGCCGCTGTGCTCGCCGCTCAGCGACGCCCCGCCACCGCTGCCGCCCCTGCCCTGGCGGGCACCGGCCTAGAGGCGCGTCACCGCGAGGCCCGTGCGGCGTCCTATCGCGGAGCCGAGCGCGATCCCGGCCAGGACGCCCAGCGAGATCGCGACCATCGTCGTGCCGGCGGTGACGACGGTGGACAGCGCCCGGGTGTCGTCCCCGAGGATCGAGGTCACCCCGACCAGGCCGAGCGCCCCGGGGACCAGGAGCCAGAATGCGGGCAGGAAGCCCACCAGCGCCGGCGGCCCGCTCGGCCGGGTGGCGGCGAACATGGCGACCGGGGTCATCAGGAGCGCCCCGACGAACGCCGACATGACGCCCCCGAAGAAGACGCCCCCGATCACCTGCCCGGCGTAGGCGACGACGAGCACGAGCACGATCCACGGCAGGGCAGCCCGTCGCGCGCTGTAGTAGAACACGACGCCCGTGCCGTAGACGAGCACGCCCACCCACGGCCCCGCCCAGCCCAGCGGGCCGGGGGCCGCGGCGCCGACGCCGGACGCGGGGACGCCGACGAGCGCGGCGGCGCCGGTGACCCCCAGCGCGAGCAGGACCAGCTGCATGGTTCCCGCGGCCAGCCGCGCGGCTCCGGCGATCATCTGCCGGGTCGCCAGGTCGATCGCCGCGGTGGTGAGCAACGCACCGGGCAGGAAGGTCACGAGCGGCGCTGCCAGGGGCGCGAGCGTGCCGACGTCGAGGCCCGTGCGGGACAGCGCGAACACGGCAGCCGCGACCACGAACGCGCAGCTGAGCACGACGAGCGCCTGGTAGGCCGCCGGCAGCCGGGCGGTGGCCACCTGCAGGCCGGCGATCACGGCACCGAGCACGGCGGCGACCAACGTGTCGAGCAGGCTGCCACCGAGGATCATCGCGAGGCCAGCGGAGACGGCCACGTACCCCGCGACGCGCACCGCGCCGCCGTACACCGGTGGCGCGGAGATCGCGGCCTCGATCCGTTCGGCCCCCTCGACCGGTCCCACCCGACCCGACTCCGCGTCGTCCGCGACGGCGAGCACGTCCTGCACCTGGTGCAGACGCAGGCTCCGCCACCCCGCCGACGAGGCGGCCGTCTGCACCGAGGTGCGGCCCGGCACGGAGACGAGCAGGGCCGTGGGGAGCGCGATCACCTCGACGTCCGGGGCGCCGTTGATGGCCGCGACGCGCTCCAGGGTCCGGGTGACCTGGACCACCGGTGCGCTGGAGTCGATCATCGCCTGGCCCAGCACCATGAGGAACCGGACCGTCGCGACCGTGTCCGCGGGTGCCGCCCCGGGGACGGCGACGGCCCGGGACTCGTCCAGCACCCCGATCCCCGTGGTCGTGGCGGCCGGCTCCAGGGCGGCCGCCGCGATCGCACCCGCCGGCCGGGGCGTCCGGTAGCGCCGCACCAGCAGCACGAGCGCCGCCGCCGCGAGGACGAGGACCAGGGCCGCGGTGAGGATCGCGGCGAACGGGATGGTGGAGGTCGTCACCGCGGGATCACGGCCCCACGGGACCTGGACGGCGGTCTGCGTGGGGGTCGGCGCGGGCGACGAGGGCTGCGACGACGGCACCGTGGTGGCGCCCTCGGTGGGGTCCGCACCCTGCGTCTGGCTCGGCACCGGCGCGACGCTCGGCGTCGGCGTCGGGATCGCGGTCTCCGCGGGCGGCGGGGCGGTCGGCTGGGGTGCCGGCGTCGTCGGTTCGACGGTCGTGGTGCTCCGCGGCTCGGTCGTGCCGTCGGGGGTCACCTCGACCCCCGTGACGAGCACGGCACGGCTGTCCCCTACCGACGACGAGCGCATGGCACCCCGGTCTCTGTCAGGCCACCGGGTCGTCGTCGCCGTACGGGCCGAGGCGCAGCGTGCGCGCCCCCGCCGCGAGGATCTGCGGCAGCGCCGTCAGCAGCGACTCCACGGTATCGGTCCCCGCCCGCACGAACCGGCCCGAGAGGGCGTCGAGCTCGCCGTCACCGAACGCCCGGACCAGCTCGGCCACCGCCTCGACGGGTGTCCACTCGATGCGGCCGTCGTGCACGGGCATCGAGGCCGTCATGTCGGTCTGCACCTGCCCTGGGGCCAGGTCGAGCACGCGGATGCCCCGGTCGCGGTACTGCGCGTCGAGCTGCGTGGTGAACCGGGCGAGCGCACCCTTGCTGATCGCGTACCCCGTGTAGCTGGTCATGGCCCGATGGCCGGCGCCGGAGTTCATGTTGAGCACCCGCCCCTCGCCGCGGGCGAGCATGCCGGGGAGCACCGCGTGGGTGACCAGCAGCGGACCGCGCACGTTGGCCTCGATCACCCGCCAGGTGTCCTCGACGTCGTCCTCGACGAAGGGCACCTCCGCACGCTCGATGACGCCCGCGTTGTTGACCAGGAGCCCGATGCCACCCAGCTGCTCCTCCACCCGGGCCACGGCGTCCAGCACCGCGGTCCCGTCCACCAGGTCGGCGGCCGCCACGCAGACGTCCCCGCCGATCTGCTCGGCGACCGCGTCGAGGTGCGCCCGGGTGCGCCCGACCAGCCCCACGGTGTACCCCGCCTCCGCCAGGCCGAGCGCGATCCCCCGGCCGATGCCGCGGCCCGCGCCGGTGACCAGCGCCGTCCTCATCGGACCGCCGCCACGGCCTCGCGCAGCCGGTCGAGGGTCGGCTTGCCCTGGAACCTGGTGCCCTCGACGAAGATCGTCGGCGTCCCCCGCACGCCCGCGTCGATGCCCGCCGCGTAGTCGGCGGACACGGCGGCGGCGTGGACCTGGGCGCCGTCGCCCGCGACCTCGGACGGGTCGAGCCCGAGGGCCTGCGCCGCCGCCCGCAGGTCTGCCTCGGCCAGCCGGTCCTGGTGGCGCAGCAGCTCGTCGTGCATCTCCCAGAACTTCCCGTGCAGCCCGGCGGCCTCCGCCGCCAGCGCCGCGGAGAGGGCGTAGGGGTGCACCTCGAACAGCGGGAAGTGCCGCCACACCAGCCGCACCTGCCCGTCGGAGGTGTCCACCAGCTCACGCAGCGTCGGCGCCACGGCCCGGCAGTACGGGCACTCGAGGTCGCCGAACTCCAGCACGGCGACCGGGGCGTCGGGGTTGCCGTACACGTGCCGCTCCGCGGCGAGGGACTCCGTCATGCGTCGAGGATGCCAGGGTCGCGGTGCCGGGGTCGCATGGGTGGGCTCGCCGTCCCCGCGCCGGCGGCGATGCCCGCGATCAGGTCCCGCGCGGCCTCGATCCCGGACCAGGCGGGCCGCCAGCCCAGCTCCCGCTCGGCGCGCGACGTGTCGAGCAGGGGCGCCGACAGCGCCATGTCCAGCCAGCCGGGTCCGACGGGGACGACGCGCGCGTGCCACCCCACCGCGACGGCCGCCCGGGCCTGCGCCACCGGGACGGTGCGCATGCGGCCGTTCGCGAGGATGTCCGCGAAGTCCTGACCCCGCAGCACCTCGTGGGCGGCCAGGTTGAAGGGACCACGCACCCTGCGCACCACGGCCTCGCGGAACGCCTCCGCGACGTCCTGCGCGTGCACGACCTGCAGGCGGAGCCCTTCGGGCCAGGGCAGGACGGGGAGGTGACCGGCGAGGGCGCGCTTGGGCACCCAGGGGCCGAGGAAGTACCGGGAGATCTCGTGCCCGGCGGCCCGCTGGAAGACGAGCGCCGGCCGGATCCGGGCGATGGTCAGCTCGGGGTGCGCCTCCTCGATCTCGTCGAGCACCCGCTCCACCGCGACCTTGTCCACGCTGTACGAGGACGACCGCACACCGGCCGTCGCCCAGCCCTCCCCGCGCGGCACGTCGTCGGGAGCAGGGGCGTACGCGCCGATGCTCGAGGCGACGACGACGTGCGGGACCCCGGCGCGGCGGGCGGCGTCGAGGACCCAGCGCGTGCCCGCGACGTTGACGTCGTGCAGCCGGCGGCGGTCATGGCTCGGCTGGATCGCCCACGCGAGGTGCACGACCGCGTCGGCCCCGGCGAACGCGGTCGTGAGGGTGTCGACCGCCGACGGCGCCGCGACGTCGCAGGCGACCCAGGTCGCGACGTCGTACGGAGCCGGCGGGGTGCTGCGGGGCACCCGGCGCGCCACACCCACCACGGAGGTGATCGAGCCGTCGTCGACCAGGCGTCTGAGCAGCGCCGTACCGACGTTGCCGCTTGCGCCCACCACGACGACTCTCATGCGCTCTCCCGGGGCTCGTGCAGATCCACGGGAGCCACGTTCGCACCAGTTGCCGGTGCCCGCATCCGTTGGGCGCTCCCGGGCCCGCGCCGGCCATCGCGCCGCGTACCCGCAGGTCATGAGCGTCGGGCTGCCGCCGGAGCCGGAGGACGGCCGCCTGACGTGCGACGACCGCGGGAGCGCCCACCCCCGTGGACCGGACCCGCGGCGCTCGACCCCGGACCTCGCTCCGGGCGGCCCGGACCACGCACGCTGCCCTCGAGCCTGACGTCCCGGGCGGCCTGGCCAGGGCCCGGACCGAGCGACTCAGAAGAGCACGTGCTCGCGCGGCCGCCCCTTCGCCTCGTGGCCGAGCAGGAACCGCTTGCGCTCCAGTCCCGCCGCGAACCCCGTCAGCGAGCCGTCCCCGCCGATCACGCGGTGGCAGGGCACCACGATCGCGATGCGGTTCCGTCCGTTGGCCGCACCCACCGCCCGCGACGACGTCCGGGGCACCAGCCCGATCTCGGCGGCGAGCTCCCCGTAGGAACGCGTCTGCCCGTACGGGATGCGCAGCAGGCCCTCCCAGACCCGGCGCTGGAACGTGGTGCCCAGGAGGCGAAGCGGGAGGTCGAACTCGGTACGGATCCCCGCGAAGTACTCGTCGAGCTGCGTCCGGACCTCGTCGAACTCGTCGTCGGCCCGCTCGCCGAACGGACCCTGGACGGCCTCGTACTTCGAGTCCGGGAGCAGGAGGGCGGACAGCGCGCCGTCGTGGGCGACCAGGGTGAGCGGACCGAGCGGCGAGTGCGTGACGGTGTGGACCACGCGCGGCTCCGCGCCGCCGGGCACGAAGCCCTCGGGCACCGGACTCTCGGGCATGACTCTGCCGGGCACCGGACTCTCGGGCATGACCCCGTGTGCCGCACTGCGGGTCATGCCCCAGGTTCCCCCCTGCACCGTCATGATCGTCATCCTGCCGCTCCCCACTGACACGCACGCTGACACGCGTACCGACCCGGACACGACACGCCTGCGGCGCGCGCCCTCTCGGAGAAGACGCGCGCCGCGCGGGGGTTGTGAGGTCAGTCCGTGCTGCGCAACAGCGTTCGCACCCCCACGGTCAGCCCCAGCACCGCCGTGAGGACCGCCGCGAGCCACCCCGCCCCCACCGCACTGCTGGTCAGGTCGCCGGCGAACAGTGCACGCTCGGCCTCGACCACCCAGCGCACGGGGTCGAACGCGGAGGCGACCTTCATCCACTGCGGGCCGGTCTCGAGCGGCAGGAGCATGCCGGACAGGATGAGCAGCGGGAACAGGACCGTCTGCTGGACCACCCAGAACGTCCAGTCCTGCTTGCGCACCGCGATCGCCAGCGCGTAGCTGAGCGAGCCGAGGCCGACGCCCAGCACCGCGAGCATCGCCAGGCCCAGCGGCGCACCGACGGGGTCGGCCCGGAAGCCGAACGGGAGCATGACCAGGATGACGATCCCCGCCTGGGCGACCAGCGGCACCATCTCCTTGAGCGAGCGCCCCACCAGCTGCGACGACCGCGACAGCGGGGTGACGAGCAGCCGCTCGTGCGCACCGGTCTGCATCTCGACCAGCAGGTTGGCACCCGTGGTCGACGTCCCGAACAGCGTGGTCATCACCAGGATCGCGGGGACGAACCACTGCCAGACGTCCGCCCCGGCGAACCCGGCGGACTCCCCGACGGAGCCGGCGAGCAGCGGCCCGAACAGCCCGAGGAAGACCAAGGGCTGGATCAGCCCGAAGACGACCGAGAACGGCTCCCGGACGATCGGCCTGAGCTCGCGGGCCATCACCAGGCGCACGTCGCCCAGCCAGGGACGCCGGGCGGTGGCCACGGTGGTGGTCGGCGGGGTCGCGGTGATCGTGGTCATGCTGCTGCCTCCTCGTCGGTGGTTCCGGTCGGGTGCGCGCCCTCGTCGCGCAGGCTGCGGCCGGTGAGGGCCAGGAACACGTCGTCGAGCGTGGGCCGCACGGCGAGCGCCTCGAGCAGGGGCGCGCCCGCCGCGGACGCGGCCAGCACCAGCTCGGGCACCGCCCCGGCCGCGTCGGACACGCGCGCGTCGATCCGGTTGCCGTCGACGGTGACGTCGCGCGCACCGGGCAGCGCGCCCACCAGACCGGCCACCCGCGCCGCGTTCCCGCCGGGGGCCACGCGCACCACCACGCGGTCACCGGCGAGCGTGCGCTTGAGTCCGTCCGCGGTGTCGTCGGCGATCACCTGGCCGTGGTCGACCACGACGACCCGCTCGGCCATGGTGTCGGCCTCGTCGAGGTAGTGGGTGGTGAGCACGATCGTCATGTCGTGCTCGGACCGCAGCCGCGCGATGTGCTCCCAGAGGTTCGCGCGGTTGTGCGGGTCGAGTCCTGTGGTGGGCTCGTCCAGGAACAGCAGCCGCGGCGCGTGCACCAGGCCGAGCGCGACGTCGAGCCTGCGGCGCTGGCCGCCGGACAGGTCGGCCACCTTGCGCGTGGCCAGCGCGGTCAGGTCGAGCGCGTCGAGCAGCTCCCCCGTCCGCCGACGGGCCGACGCCCGATCGAGCCCGTAGACCTGGCCCTGCGTGGTGAGCTCGTCACACGCGCGCTGCTGGTGCCCGGCGCCGTTGCCCTGCCCGACGTAGCCGATGTGTCGACGGACGTTCGCCGGGTCCGCGACGACGTCGATGCCCCCGACGGTCGCCGTGCCGGAGGTCGGGCGGATCAGCGTGGTGAGCATGCGCATCGTCGTCGACTTCCCGGCGCCGTTGGGGCCGAGCACCGCCACCAGCTCCCCGGGTGCGATGTCGAGGTCGATACCGCGCACGGCGTGCACGGTCTCCGTCCGGCTCACCGCGAAGTCCTTGGTGAGGCCTCTGGTCTGGATCATGGGTTCTCCCTCGTGAGTGGGTGCGGCACCAGCCTGTCGTTGGTAGCGGTCAGGCTTTGTCCGCTACTGCGTGCGATCCTGGCGACATGTCCACGCCGGCCTCTCGTCTGCTCTCCCTCCTGTCGCTGCTGCAGGCCCGGCGTGACTGGCCGGGCGAGGCGCTCGCCGACCGCCTCGGGGTGAGCCCCCGCACGGTCCGGCGCGATGTCGACCGCCTGCGCGAGCTGGGTTACCCGGTGCACGCGACCAAGGGACCCGATGGCGGCTACCGGCTCGAGGCGGGCACGCAGATGCCACCGCTCCTGCTCGACGATGAGCAGGCCGTGGCGCTCGTCGTCGCCCTGCAGACCACGTCCAGCGGGGTGGCGGGGGTCGACGAGGCCGCCCTGCGCGCGCTCGCCACGCTCCGCCAGGTCATGCCCGCGCGGCTGCGCGCAGCGGCCGACGCCCTCCAGGTCACCGCCGTCGCCAGCGCAAGCCGCCATCCGGAGGTGGACCAGCACGTGCTGCTGACCGTCGGATCGGCCGTACGTGCTCGTGAGGTGCTGCGGTTCGACTACGTCGGCGGTGGCGACACCGGACCCCGCGGGCCCCGCCGGGCCGAGGCGCATCACCTGGTCACGTGGGGCGGGCGCTGGTACCTGGTCGGCTTCGACCTGGACCGCGCGGACTGGCGGACCTTCCGCGTCGACAAGATGACGCCCAAGACCGGATCCGGCCCGCGCTTCGCACCCCGAGAGCTCCCCGCCGCCGATGTCGCCGCCTTCGTGGCGCAGAGGTTCACCACGATCAACCCCTGGCCGTGCCGGGGCGAGGCGGAGGTCGACATGCCCGCGTCCGAGCTCGCCCGGTGGGCCGGCCCGGGCGCCCTGGTCGAGGCCCTCGGCGAGAACCGGTCGCGCGTCGCGCTGAGCGCCTGGTCCTGGGACGGGGTGGCCTCGACGTTCGCCATGTTCGGTGTGCCCCTGCGGGTGCTCGGCCCGCCCGAGCTGGTCGACGCGATGCACCGCCTGGCGGACCGCGCCACCGCCGCTGTGGACCGCTGACAGGCACCGCCGGACCGGACGCGCCGTCTGCGGGGGCGTCCGGGCCTGGCGCGGTGCGCGGGTGGCGGACCTCCGCGCACGGGCGTCAGGCGTCGGGACGGTGACCCTCGGGTGCGTTGACGGTGAGGCCACGGGTGTTGCGGAACACGTACCGCATCGGCTCGCGGCCGACGGGCTCGGCCAGCACACCACCACCGCGCCCGTCGGGCCTGCCCCGCTCACCGCGTCCGCGTTCGTTGGGCTCGCCCTGCTGACCAGCGCCACGCGCGGCGGGCTCGACCCGCTGACCACCGCCACGCGCGGCGGGTTCACCCCGCTCACCACCACCACGCGCGGCAGGCTCGCTCCACTCACCGCCGCCGTGCGCGTCGGGGGTGCTCTGCTCTCCGACGTCCCCACCGTCGCCGCGTGCCGCAGCCGCAGCCGCTGCCTCGGTGCGTTGTCGTCTGGTCCAGCCCGGGGGCTTTTCCTGGCGGTGGATGCTCAGGTGCAGTCGGTGGACCTCGCTGTGGTGGAACCGGCACAACAGGGCGGCATTGGCCACCGACGTCGGGCCGGCATCGCGGCCCCACCAGCGCACGTGGTGGACCTCGCAGCGGGAGGCGTGCTGTTCGCACCCGTTCCACACGCACTGCCCGTCCCGGGCGACCACCGCCCGGCGTTGCGCGGTGCTGAACAACCGCTTGGTGCGGCCCACGTCCAGGGGCAGGCCTTCGGCGGACATGACGATCCGGGTGAGGTCGGCCTGGCACAGCACCCGGGCCAGCTCGGACATCGCCACCGGGGTGCCGTCCTCCAACGTCGCCGGCGCCACCGTCCCCCACGGCAAGGTGATCGGCGGGGCCACCACGTCGGCCCCGGCCCGCTCGTGGGCGATCAGCTCCGCGACCGTCTCGGCCGGCACGAGCAACGACACGTGCGGACGACCCACGGTCCCGGACCCGCCAGCAGCACCGCCCGCGCCCGTCGCGCCGCCCCTCCCACCCACACCGGTACCCGCAGCCTCGCCCGCACCAACGCCAGCGCGCGCACCCACACCCGCACCGGCAGCTGCACCGGCACCAGCGCCGGCGCCTGCACCGGCAGGTGCCGTGGCGGACCGCTCCCCTGCGCCCGGGCCGGTTCCGGCGCAGGCCTTCTCCGCGAGCATGGTCAACGCGTCGGCGCTGGCTTGGGCTGGGGAGCGGGTGTGGTCGCCGAACTGGCCCATCGCGTCCAACGCCACCCGCAGGCTCTCTCCGGCGACCCGGTCCAGGCGGCCCTTGAGGAACACCCCGTCAGGTTGGGCGGACAGGGTGAAGAACCGTTCCCGGTACTGCCGGTCGTGCTCGCCCTGCACCCCGGCGGGGTCCTGGGTGGCCACGAACCGGGCCAACGCCCGGGCGAAGTCCGGCGCGGACCGGGTCCGGGCCATCGCCAGCACCGCCTGCTGGGTGTCCGGGGCACGCAGGACAGACGCGACCTGCGGGGACGCGGTCGCGGCGACCCGGGCGAGGGCATTCAGGTGCGGCAACGGCACCGACCCCTCCCGCACCCCCGCAGCCACCACCGGCATCGAGACCAACGCGTCGGCCTGACGCACCTGCCGGGTCGCCTCACCGATCCCCGCCCGGGAGACCCGGGCGTGCGCGGCCTCGAACGAGCGGTCCCCGGGGCGGCGCACGGTGTCCCCGGCCTGACGGTCGGCGACCAGCAGGTGCGCCCGCGCCTCGGCCAACGCAGCCTCACCGGCCCGCACCGCGGCCAACGCCTCAGCACGCTCCGCAGCGCTCCAGGCGGCGCTGGCCCGGGACACGGCAGCCAGATCGGCGGCGGCGTCGCGCACCCGCGCCGTCACCTCACCGACCCGCACCACCGTATCGAACATACGTGCGATTCTACTCGAACCGAACACCCGGATCAATGCTCTGACCTGCACAAACATATCCACAGGCAGCACCACCGAGCCGCCCACAGCCCGGGCCAGCCGGTCACGCCGACGTGACCTCCAGTGCCGGCCGCCGCGGGTCGTCCACGTGCACCACCACGTCGGCGACGCTGCCCGGCAGCACCTCCTCGTCGTACCGAGCGAAGGCCGCCAGCGCCCAGGCGTCCCCCGGCGCGGTCGTGCGAGCCAGCGTCGACGGCCGCACGGCCAGGTGCACCGTGAGGTCGGCGTCGAGCCAGCGCCCGAGCAGCAGGGCCCCGTCCAGGACGAGGACGGCGCGATCGGGTGCGTGCTCGACCGCCGCCCGGGTCGAGCGATCCGCCACGGCGTCCCAGAGCGTCGGTAGGTACCGACCGGTCTCAATGAAGGGGTCGAGCACCTCGCGCGCGAGCGCCCCCACGTCCAGCCGGTCCTCGAGATAGGCGTCCGGGTCCCGTCGCCCACGCTCATACCGGACGGACGCGGGCCGCACGAAGTCGTCGGCGTGGACGCGCACCACCGGGCGCCCGAGCCCGCGCAGCGGCTCGACGAGGGCGTCGGCGAGCGCGCCGGGTCGCGTCTGCGGTGCACCGTCGACGAGCACGCGCACTCTGCCCTCGTGCGCGTCGACCAGGCGCACGAGCCGGTCGACGAGCACGTCGGGGGTCACCGGCTGGATCAGGGGTGCCGGCCCTCCCCGTGGTCCTCGGCGCTCTGCTCGCGCTCGTCGATGACCTCCTGCCCCGGCCCGGAGAAATGCCGTGACCGCTCCACGGCGTCGATGCTGCCCGTGAACAGGCGTGCGTCCCGGTTCCCGGTGAACAGCGTCTGGGTGTCGTCCGGTGACCACGCCCTCGGGGCGGGAAGGGTCCGCGGCTGCGTGGCCTCCGGACGGGCACGCGGGGCCTCGGGCTTCGCCCCCTCCCAGCGCGTCTTGGGCAGGCCCTGCGGTGCCTCGCGCTGGAGCCAGCTCACCAGGCCTTCGCGCACGTAGCAGCGCAGGTCGAAGAGGGTCGGCGCGTCGACCGCGCTGGCCAGCGCGCGGATGCGGACGAGCCCGCCGACGGCGTCCGTGACCTGCAGGATGCCGACGCGACGGTCCCACAGGTCGGTGTCCTGCAGCAGGCGCGTCAGCTCCGTCCGCATGTCCTCGACCGGGATCTCCCAGTCGACGTCGAGCTCGACCGTGCCCAGCAGGTCGGCCGCACGGCGGGTCCAGTTCTCGAACGGCGTGGTCGTGAAGTACGTGGACGGCAGGATGAGCCGCCGGTCGTCCCAGATGTGCAGGACGATGTAGGTCAGCGTGATCTCCTCGATGCGACCCCACTGGTCGTCCACGATCACCACGTCGTCCACGCGGATCGCGTCGGTGAACGCGAGCTGCAGCCCGGCGAACACGTTGGCGAGCGAGCTCTGCGCCGCGAGACCGGCGACGATCGAGATGACACCCGCCGACGCCAGGAGGCTCGCTCCGACCGCTCGTGCGGAGGGGAAGGTCAGCAGGATCGCCGCGAGGGCGCACAGGACCAGGACCGCCACCGTGATGCGTCGGAGCACCTGGATCTGCGTGCGGACGCGGCGCGCGTGCCGGTTGTCGGCCACGTCGATCCGGTACCGCTGGAGGGCCGCGTCCTCGAGCACGAAGGCGAGGCTCCCGATGAGCCAGGTGATGGTGCAGATGAACGCGATCAGCAGGACGTGACCGACCGCGCGGGTCCACTCGGCCGTCTCCGTGCTCACCCGCAGGGCGATGCCGATCGCGACGACCAGCAGGACCGCACGCATCGGCTTGCGGGACCGCCGGGTGAGGTCCGCCGCGACCGCCGACCTGCGCGCGATCCGCCGGACCACCACGCCGATGAGCGTCGCCGTGACGAACGCGGCCACGACGGCCGCGAGCAGCGCGGCCACGGGGACCACGACCCCCTGGACGCCGTCCGAGACGGAGTCGTCGACGACGCCGGGGTTCAGGAGAGGCAGCACATCTCTCAGCGTAGGCACGCCCGGACATAGGTGCGCCCCGTCCCCTTGACGGGGACGGGGCGCCACGGAGAGGCGTCTCGCCGGCACGAGGCTTGGCGCACTCCCTGAACCCTCACGGGCGGTCCGGCTCTCGCCGCGACCCTCGGCACACAAGGCTTTACTTGCCACCGGCTGGTCGCTCCGGGCTTCCGGTGCGATCAGCTAGGACCTTTCTAGCACCGCCACGCGGGGGGCGCATCCTTTCCATGGAATTGTCTTCACTTGGCAAAGCGTCCAACCCCCTCCCCGCCACCGAGATCGGAGCAGACCGTGACCACGGCCCTCGTGCAGCGCCCGTTCGATCCCGCTCCGGCCCTCGCATCGATCGTCGCCCACGCCGTTCCCGGCGTGGAGACGGTGGACGGCAGCACCGTGCGGCGCGTCGTCCGGTTCGGCGGGGAGCCTGCGCTCGTCGAGGCGACGCTGCTGCCCGACCGCATCGAGCTGCGCGGTTCGGCCGGCACGCCGGAGGACCTCGTGGCCCTCGCGCACTCGTGGTTCGGCCTCGGCGACGACCTGGGCGCCGTGCACCACGCGTTCGAGGCCGACCCCGTCCTCGGGCCACTGGTGCGCGCACGCTCCCGCCTGCGGATCCTCGGGCACCCCGACGGCTTCGAGGCGGCGATGGCCACCGTGCTCGGGCAGCAGGTGTCGCTCGCCGCGGCACGGACGTTCGGGGGCCGGCTCGCCGCCGCCTACGGCACGCCCGGGCCGGGCGGGCTCATCGCGTACCCGACGCCGGACCGGCTCGCACGGGCCGACGCCGTGGAGCTGCAGAGCGTCGTCCGGATCACCCACGCCCGCGCCCGCACCCTGCATGCCGTGGCCGACGCCTGCGCCCGCGGGCTGACCCTGGCACCCGGTTCGCCCGACGCCCGCGCCCGGTTGCTCGAGCTGCCGGGGATCGGTCCCTGGACCGCCGACTACCTCGCCCTGCGCGTCCTCGGTGACCGCGACGCCATGCCCATGGGCGACCTGGTGCTCCGCCGCGCCCTCGCGGTCCGGACGGCGACGGAGGTCACCCGTCTGGCCGAGCAGTGGCGGCCGCTGCGCGCCTTCGCCGCCGTGCACCTCTGGACGGCCACCGCGTACGCGCTCTGAGCAGCCACGACGCGTTCCGGTGTCGGCCCGGTCACGATTCGGCCGTGTACGCCCGACCGCCGTCACGGTTGGGTCACGGCTACCCCGCGACGCTGCCCACGGCCCTACGGTCACCGCCATGACGCCGACGACGAGCCGCCCACGCAACGTCCGCACGCGTGCCGCCCGACTGGGGGTTGCGGGGATCATCGCGCTGAGCGCCCTGCTCAGCGCCTGCAGCGCCGGCGACGACGGCGCGAGCGCCGACATGCAGTCCGAAAGCCTCCCGGACTCCGGTGCCGTCGGTGCCGACGAGGGCGGCGGCGACCAGGGGGCGAGCGCCCAGGCGCCCGAGGGCTCCGTCGCGCCGGCCGCGAGCACGGCCGGCGCCAACCGCCAGGTGGTGCAGACGGGCGACGTCACGATGTCGGTCGAGGACCCGCGGTCGGCTGCGGACGCCATCGTGCGGCTCGCGGAGGACGCCGGGGGCAGGATCGACGACCGCGTCGAGCAGGCACAGACCGAGACCGAGATCGCCACTGCGCAGCTGACGCTCCGGCTCCCCGCAGCGACCGTCTCCTCGACACTCGTCGCGCTGCGCGACCTCGGCGACGTCGAGAAGGTGAACCTGGCGAAGAAGGACGTGACCGAGGCCGCGCAGGACCTCGACGCCCGCATCCACGCCATGGAGCTCTCGGTGAGCCGCATGACGGCCCTGCTGGCCACGGCGACGACGCACGACGACATCGTCGCCGCGGAGGACGCCCTCACGCAGCGGGAGACCGCCCTGGAGCAGCTACGGTCCCAGCGGGCGGGCATCGCCGAGCAGGTCTCCCTGTCGACGATCCGGGTCGCCCTCGTCGGGCCGGACCTGCCGCCGTACGTCGAGCCGGCGGCCCCGCCCACCGGCCCGCAGTCGTTCGTCGAGGGTCTGGTCACCGGCTGGGGCTCGCTGGTCGACGTGGTCTCGGGGGGCGCCATCGTGCTGGGCGTCCTCCTGCCGTGGCTCGCGTTCGGGGGGGCCGTCGGGGCCCTGGCCCTGGCGGGGGTGCGCTGGGTCCGCCGCCGGCGCGGACGGACGGTCGTGCACCCGCTCGCGGCCGGACCGGTGGTGGAGCCGACCCAGCCGCACTGACCCACGCGCTGACGATCGCGTATCTGCGCGCGGGGGCCACCCCTCCTCGTCTAGGTGGTGGTTCCCCGCGCGACCGTGCGCCCTCCGGGCATCGTCGGACGTGACCTCGAGCTGCAGCGGGTCGAGGCGTTCGCCGCCGAGGTGGGCGCGCCGGCCCGCTCCCTCGTCCTGGTCGGCGAGGCGGGGATCGGCAAGACGACGCTGTGGGAGCACGGGGTCGCGCGCTGCCGGGCCGCGCACGCGCAGGTGCTCGTCACGCGCCCGAGCGAGGACGACAGGGACAGCCCCGCGCAGGGCCTGCACGACCTCTTCGACCGGCACCCGGCGTACCCCGACCTGGCCCGGGTCCGGCCGGTCGTCGAGCGGTCGCGATGGGTGCTCGACCAGCTGCGGACGCTCGCGGCCCACGGCCCCGTGGTGGTTGCGGTGGACGACCTGCCGTGGCTCGACGACATCACGCGGCGGACGCTGCGCTTCGCCCTGCGCCGGCTCGGCGACGAGCCCGTGAGCCTCCTGGCGACGGCTCGGACCTGGAGCCCCGAGCGGCTCGCGGCTCCGGCGCCTGGCCTCGACGGCGTCGAGCTGCTCGACCTCCCCCGCCTGGAGGCGGGCAGCCTGCGCCGCATCGTCACCGCCGCGGCGCCCACGCTGAGCCTCCCCGTGGCCGCGCAGGTCGGGGACCTGGCGCACGGCAACCCGTTCTTCGCGCTCGAGCTCGCCCGCGCCTATCGGCTCGGCACCACCGTCACGCCCGACGGCTCGCCGCTGGCCGTGCTGGGCCACCGCGTCGCGCGGCTGCCGGCAGGCACCCTGCGCCTGGTGCGGCTGCTCGCGCTCGCGGGTCCGTCACCCCTGCGGGTCCTGGCCGCGGCGGGCGACCTCGACAACATCGACGACGCCGTCCGGCCGGGGCTCGAGGCCGACGTCGTGGCCCTCGAACGCGACGACGTCCTGCGGTTCACGCACCCCCTGATCGCGACCGCGGTGCTCGCCGGCATGCACGCGCTCGACCGCCGCGCGCTGCACGCGGCCCTGGCGCGAGCGGTCACCGAGCCCGACGCCAGGGCGGTGCACCTGGCGGGCGCGGCGGAGGGCGTCGACGCCGCCGCCGCGGACGAGATCGAGGCCGCCGCCCTGCGCCTGGCGCGCCGGGGTGCGCCCCGCGTGGCCGCCGACCTGCTCGCCGACAGCGTGCGCCTGACCGCACCGGGCGATGCCGAGGCGTGTGTCCGGCGGACCGTCGCCGAGATGATGCAGCGCGCCACGGCCGGCGACCTGCCGACCGCGGTCGGGATCGCGGACGCGCTCCTGGCCCGGCTCGATCCCGGACCGCTGCGTGCCGCCGTGGTCACCGGCCGCGTGGTGCTCGAGTTCACGAACGCGGAGGCCATCCTGCGCGCGGCGCTGGACGACGTGCCCGGCGACGAATCCGACGACACCGCGCGGCTGCGCGGCCGGCTGCTCGCCCTGCTCGGCTGGCTCCTGGCCATCCACCTCGGCCGCGTCGAGGAAGGGCTGGGGCACGCGCAGGCCGCGCTCGACATCGGCAGGTCGCTCGACGACGCGGTCCTCGTCGCGCAGGCGGCCTCGGCCGTGTCGACCGCCTCACTGCTGCTCGGCCGCCCGGCGGACGGGCTGATCGACGAGGCCGTGGCCCGCGGCGCGGAGGTCGTCCAGTCCCAGCTCGCGCTGTGGCCGCGGGTCCTGCGCGGCCGCCAGCAGCTGTGGGACGGGTACCTCGGTCCCGCGCGCGCCGACCTCGAGCAGATGCACCGCACGGCGATGAGCAACGGCGCCGAGTTCCAGCGCTCGTACCGGCTGTCGGACCTCGCGCTGGTGGCGCTGGCCGCGGGCGACCTGGCGTCCGCGGCACAGCACGTCGAGGACGGCACCGAGGCGGCGCTGGACTGCGGCGACGAGCGTGCGATGGCCTGGCTGGCGTATCCGGCCGGACTGCTCGCGGCGCTTCGCGGGTGCGACACGGCCAGGGCGCACGCCGACCGGCTGGACTCCTGGGCCGGGCGCGTGGGTGAACGACCCCGGCACGCCATGGCGGGGCACGTCCGCGGCGTGCTGGCGACCGCACACGGCCGCTGGTCGGACGCACTGGAGGAGCTGCTGCGCGCCCTGTCCGCCCTCGATTCCCTGGGTTACGCGCACCCGGGGGCCGTCCCGGTGCTGCCGCAGGCGATCCACGCGGCCTGCCAGGCGGGCGACGCCGACAGCGTGGAGCACCTGCGGGACCGGCTGCACCGGCAGAGCGCCGCTCTCCGGTCGCCGTGGGCCGACGCCGGCCTCCTGGCGGCGACGGGGCAGCTCATGCTGCTGCGCGACGACCCGGCCTCGCTCGACACCCTCGGCCGGGCGCACGACCGCCTGGCCGACCTCGGCTACCGCCTCGACGCCGCACGCGTCGGCGCGTTCGTGCTGGCTGCCGCACTGCGGACCGGCCGGCGCCAGGTGGTCCGTGACCTGGGCGGACGCTGCCTCGCGACGTTCGAGGCGGCCGGGGTGCGCGGGTGGGACGACGTGGTGCGCGCACACCTCGACCGGGTGCGCGGGGCGTCGGACGACGGGCTGACCCCGACGGAGGCGGAGATCGCCGCTCTCGTCGCAGACGGGCTGCGCAACCGTGAGATCGCGGTGCGGATGTTCGTCAGCGAGTCGACGGTCGAGGCCCACCTGACCCGGACCTACCGCAAGCTCGGCCTGCGCAACCGTGCCGAGCTCTCCCGCCGCGTGGAACGTTCTGGGGTGTCCGCAGGGGTTTCCCCGCTGTAGCGGTGCACCCCTGCCGACCTACGTTCGCCGGGTCGGGCCGAGAGCCGGTCCGCCAGCAGAGCAGGGGGAAACGATCATGACCATCCTCACCGACCTCGCCGACGAGCTCGAGACCTACCCGCGCGACTTCCTGGACGTCCAGATCGTCCAGGTCGACCCGCCCGGCAACGCGCTCAACGCCGGCGAGAACGCCAGGTTCCGCATCCAGGTGGCCAACTCCGGCCCGGTGGACGCCAACCAGCTCAGCCTGCTCGTCGAGGGGCTGAACGGCACGCTCGTCGCCAGCAACGGCGTCAACCGCGACCTGCAGGACGCGTTCACCATCTCGGGTGCGTTCTTCGGCGACGTGCCCGCCCACTCGGCGACGACGCCCCGGGTCTCGCCCGGCGACCCGTTCGAGTTCCGGGCGTCGACGAGCTCCACGAGCGTGCGCGACCTCGTGCGTGTCTCGGTGGCGGGCTGGGAGACCACGTTCAACCATCTGACCTCGGGGCACACCCGCGAGGACGCGGAGGCGAACGACGTCTACAGCTCGACGGTCTCGCCCGCGTGAGCTCGTAGGCCCGTCGCGGCCCCGGCCGCGGCGGGCCTCAGCGCTGCCCGGGTGCGGCGTCCGTGGGGGACGGCGCCCAGCGCTCGGTCGGCATGAGGATCCACAGGATCGGGTAGATGATCAGCTGGCTGCCCGGCAGGACCAGCAGGCCGAGCACGAACAGCAGGCGTGCGGGCAGCGGGTTGATACCGAACCGGCGGCCCAGACCGGCGCACACACCGGCCAGGATCCGGCCCTCGACCGGACGGACGAGGCCTTGCCGAGCCATGCCGTCGTGGATGGCGCCCATGGTGCTCTCCTCTCGCGCCGGCCACGGCGGCCGGCGCGACCAGCATCCCGCGCGGACGGCGCCCGGCACATCGGTGATCGCCCGGAGCGCGACCCGGAGTCCCCCCTGAGCCCGTCACTTGCCCGGCTTGCCCGGTCCCTTGTCCTTCTTCGGGGGGCCGCCGGGGCCGCCGTCCTCGTCCCGTTCTTGGGCCTGTGCCGCTGCCGCTTCGGCCGCCGCCCGCTCGGCCGCGGCCTGCTCGGCGGCAGCCGCCTGCTCGGCTGCGGCCTGTTCGGCCGCGGCCGCCTGCTCGGCTGCGGCCTGTTCGGCCGCGGCCGCCTGGGCCGCCAGCTCCGCCTGCTGAGCCGCCGCCTTCGCCGCAGCGAGCTCGGCCGCGACGCGGTCCAGCGCGGCGTCGATCTCGCGGTAGCGCGTCGTGGACACCTCCTGCGCGTCGGCCCCTTCGGCGAGCGCGCTCCGGATGTCCTGCAGCAAGGCCTCGGCGTCGTCCCAGCGGGCCTCGCCCGCGGCCTGCGTCACCGCCAGCACCGAACCCTGCAGCGCCTCGGCCCGGTCCTCGGCGAGCTCCGGCCGGGCGGCGCAGCCCGCGCAGACGAGGGCCGTGGCCAGCAGCGCCGCCGTCCAGCCGACGAGGCGCCTCACGGTGCGACGCTCTCTTGCAGCTGGATCAGGGACTCGCCCAGCGTGCCCTCGACCGCGGGGTACGACGGCGGTTCCGGCGGGGCGCCGCCACCCGCGGCGACCTGCCCGACGAGCAGGGCACCGACGGCCAGCAGCACCGCGGCACCGGTGACGAGCCCGACGCGGGCGGACCGCACGCGGCGCCACCGGGTCGCGCTCGCGGGCTCCGGGCCGACAGCCGGGCCGACGGCGAGGGGGACGGTCGGCAGCGCGAGCGTCGCCCCGGACGGGGCGTCGAGGATCGCCGCCAGGTCCTGGGCGACGTCACCCGCGCTCGGCCTGTCCTCGGGCGCCAGGCGCGTCATCCGGGACAGCAGGTCACCGAGCCGTGGGTCCAGGTCGTCGGGGATGGCCGGGGACGAGACGAGCCGCGCCGAGGTGACCTCGGCCATCGTGCCCGAGAACGCCGGACGGCCCGTCGCGCACTCCAGGAGGACGAGGCCGAGCCCGTAGACGTCGCTCGCGGGTGCAAGCGGGCCACCGGTGGCCTGCTCCGGACTCAGGTAGCTCATGGTGCCGAGCGTCATGCCGGTCATCGTGAGCCGGGCGGCACCCGCCAGCCGGGCGATGCCGAAGTCGGCCAGCTTCACGACCGGCCTCGCGCCGCGGCCTCCGTCGAGTGCGTCGGCGCGCGTCAGCAGGATGTTCGCCGGCTTGATGTCGCGGTGGATGATGCCGCGCGCGTGGACGACCGCGAGCGCCTCGGCGACGTCCCGGCCGACCAGGGCGGCCTGCTCGGCACCGAGCGCGCCGCCGCGGAGCCGCTCGGCCAGTGTGGACCCCTCCACCAGCTCCATGACGAGGTAGACCTGCTGCGAGCCGTCGGCGCCGTGCACCGTCCCGGCGTCGTGCAGGGTGACCAGGGCGGGGTGGCTGAGGGTGGCGAGCACGCTGATCTCGGCCCGGTTGCGCGCCAGGTCGTCGGCGCCGTCGTGCACGGCGGGAAAGACCTTGACGGCCACGTCACGGCCGAGCAGGAGGTCGTGCGCGCGGTGCACGGTGGCCATGCCGCCGCGGCCGAGGACCGCCTCGAGCCGGTACCGCTCGCCCAGGACCCGCGGCTCCTGCGAGGCCGCCGTGTCCGGGCGGGGCGCGCCCGCGTGTTCCAGCATGGGCACCGACCGTAGGCGCACCCGCGCACACCCGCACGCGGGCGCCGGGCGAATTCGCGGGCACCGGGCCCGACGACGGTGCCACACTGCGGCGATGACGCTTCCCGACCCCCTGTCCTTCAGCGCGGCCTGGGTGGCCGCGTGGAACGCCCACGACGTCGAGGCCGTCCTGGCCCACTTCCACGAGGACGTCGTGTTCACGTCGCCGACGGCCGCGCGCCTGGTCCCGGGCAGCGACGGCGTGGTCCGCGGGAAGGCCGAGCTGCGCCGCTACTGGACCGAGGGCCTGCGCCTGCTCCCGGGGCTGCACTTCACCGTGGAACGGGTGTTCGCGGGGATCGACGTGCTGGTCATCGGGTACCGCAACCAGTCCGGCGGGCTGGTCGACGAGGTCCTCCGGTTCGCGGACGGGCTCGTCGTCGAGGGGCACGGTACGTACCTGGTCGCGGACGACTGAGCGGTAAGCGCGTTCCCTGAAAGGTTTCACCGCCTAGTTGCGCAACTCCGCCGTCCCTAGCGTCACCACGGGGCTCAGCCGTTCCCCTCGACGACGACGTCGGCCGCACCGCGCTGGAGGCACACCGATGACTCATCCCCGCAGGACCGTCCCGTGGCTCATGGCGGCCACCCTCGCCACCGGGGTCGGGGTGGCGGTCGCTCAGCCGGCGACCGCCGCGGCCGGCTGCCGGGTGGACTACACGGTCACCAACCAGTGGACCGAAGGATTCGGCGCGGACGTGCGGATCACCAACGTCGGTGACCCCGTCAGCACGTGGTCGCTCACGTGGTCGTTCGGTGCCGGGCAGACCATCACCCAGGCGTGGAACGCGGCCACCTCGCAGAGCGGTGCGCAGGTGACCGCTAGGAACGTGTCGTACAACGGCGCGATCCCCACGGGAGGCAGCACGTCGTTCGGCTTCAACGGAGGCTGGTCCGGGAGCAACCCTGTCCCGACGTCGTTCGCGCTGAACGGCACCACCTGCACCGGCACGACCACCCCACCGGTGGACCCCACCACTCCCCCGGTCGACCCCACCACGCCGCCCGTCGACCCGACCACACCGCCCGTCGAGCCGCCCGCCGGCGCGTGGCAGGCCGAGAGGCTCGACCGCGGCCTGATCAGCGTGCGGTCCGGCAGCAACAACCTGGTCCAGTGGCGCCTCCTGGGCACGGAGGCGGCCGGCACCGGCTTCACCGTCTACCGGGACGGCACCAGGATCGCCGGCCCGATCACGAACTCGACCAACTACCTGGACACCGGCGCCGCCGCGGGGGCCCGGTACACCGTGCGGGCCGTCGTGAACGGGTCGGAGCAGGCGGCGTCGGCGAGCTCGCTGACGTTCGGCAACGGCTACCTCGACGTGCCGATCCAGCGACCCAGCGCGGACCACGTCGCCAACGACGGCAGCGTCGGCGACCTGGACGGGGACGGCCAGCTCGAGATCGTCCTGAAGTGGGACCCGACCAACGCCAAGGACAACTCCCAGGCGGGCGTCACGGGCAACGTGTTCGTCGACGCCTACGAGCTCGACGGCACCCGGCTGTGGCGCATCGACCTGGGCCGCAACATCCGCGCGGGTGCGCACTACACCCAGTTCCAGGTCTACGACTACGACGGTGACGGCAAGGCCGAGGTCGCCATGAAGACGGCCGACGGCACCCGCTCGGGCACCGGGCAGGTGATCGGCAACGCCGGTGCCGACCACCGCAACTCCGACGGGTACGTGCTGTCGGGTCCGGAGTACTTCACGGTGTTCTCCGGTCCGACCGGTGCCGTGGGGGCGACGACGAGCTACGTCCCCGCGCGCGGGACGGTGTCCAGCTGGGGTGACGGCTACGGCAACCGCGTCGACCGGTTCCTGGCCGGCACCGCCTACCTGGACGGGCAGCGGCCGTCGATCATCATGGCCCGCGGCTACTACACCCGCGCCGTGGTCGTGGCGTGGGACTACCGCAACGGTCAGCTCACCCGCCGCTGGACCTTCGACTCCAACGACTCCGGCAACAGCACGTACGCGGGCCAGGGGAACCACTCCCTGTCGGTCGCGGACGTCGACCAGGACGGCAGGCAGGAGATCCTCTACGGCGCCGCCGCCATCGACGACAACGGCCGCGGCCTGTGGAACGCGCGCACGGGTCATGGCGACGCCGGCCACGTCGGTGACCTCATCCCGAGCCGCCCCGGCCTCGAGTACTACAAGGTGATGGAGAGCGCCGGCCAGCCGGCGTCCTGGATGGCCGACGCCCGCACCGGCCAGCTCCTGTGGAGCACGCCGGCGGCCGGTGACAACGGCCGCGGGGTGTCGAGCGACATCTGGTCGGGCAGCCCCGGCGCGGAGTCGTGGTCGTCCGCGGACTCCCAGCTGCGCAACACGGCGGGCCAGACGGTCGCCCGCAAGCCCAGCTCGGCCAACTTCCTGGCCTGGTGGGACGGCGACACCTCCCGCGAGCTGCTCGACGGGACCCGCATCGACAAGTACGGCACCGGCGGCGACACCCGGCTGCTGACCGGCGCCGGGGTCCGGTCGAACAACGGCACCAAGTCCACGCCGGTGCTCTCGGGCGACCTGTGGGGCGACTGGCGCGAGGAGGTCATCTGGGCCAAGTCCGACGAGTCGGGGCTGCGGATCTACGCGACGCCGACGCCGACGACCACGCGGCTGTGGACCCTGCTGCACGACCAGACCTACCGGGTGGCGATCGCCTGGCAGAACACGGCGTACAACCAGCCGCCGCACCCCGGTTTCTTCCTGGGCACGCCGTTCACGATGCCGGCGCAGCCGGTCATCTCGACGCCCTGATCTACGCTGCCGGTCGGACCCCCACCACACGGGTGACGGTCCGACCGGCAGCTTCTGGAGACGCGTGACCAGCGAGACGACCCTGCGCTACGACAGCCCGGCGACGGCATGGACGGACGCCCTCCCGCTGGGCAACGGGCGGATCGGCACGATGGTCTTCGGTGGCGTGGCGCGCGAGCGGTTGCAGGTCAACGACGACACCTGCTGGTCGGGTGCGCCGCGCGCCCGGTCGGCGCCGGACGGGCCGGCGGCGCTGGCCGCCGCACGCGACGCGCTCGACCGGGACGACGTCCGCGAGGCGGAGCGGCAGGTGCAGCGACTCCAGGGCGGCTTCGTGCAGGCCTACCAGCCGCTGGTCGACCTGTGGCTGGACCAGCCCGACGCCACCGCCGACGGCTACTCCCGGTGGCTCCGCCTCGACGAGGCCGTCGCCGGGCAGTCGTGGAGCGGGGGGACGCAGGAGGCGTTCGTCAGCCGTCCGGCGGGCGTCCTGGTGGTGCACCGCACCTGGAGCGCGGGCCCCGGTGCGCTCGACGTACGCATCACCTCGGAGCACCCGCTCGACGGCGCCGCAGGCGAGCACGGCCGCTGGTCCGCGACCCTGCGCCTGCCGTCGGACGCGCCGCCGGACTACGTCGCGGGCACGCGGCTGGCCCGCGACCCGCGCCCGGGTACGAGCCTGACGGCGGCGGTCGCCCTCGAGGTGCGCACCGATGGCGTCGTCACCGCCGGACCGGACGGGCCGCGGCTGCGGGACGCGACCTGGGTGACGCTGGTGCTGGCCAGCGCGACCGACTACGTCGACGCCACGACCCCGCCGCACGGCGACGCCTACCTGCTGCGCGCGACGGCGGCCGCGTCGGTCGCGGCCGCCGCGGCCCGGGAGGTGTCCAGCCTGCGCGACGAGCACGTCGCCGACCACGCGCGGCTCTTCGACCGCGTCACCCTGGACCTCGGCACGTCGGACACCGCCGGGACCCCCACCGACCAGCGGCTGGCCGGTCCGCCCGACCCCGGGCTCGCCGCGCTCGCGTTCCACTACGGGCGGTACCTGATGATCGCCGGGTCCCGCCCGGGGACGCTGCCGCTCACGCTCCAGGGCATCTGGAACGAGGCCGTCCGGCCGCCGTGGTCGTCCAACTACACGATCAACATCAACACGCAGATGAACTACTGGCCCGTCCTGAGCGCCAACCTCGCGGAGTGCCACGAGCCGCTGGTGCGCTGGATGGGAGAGCTGGCCGTGGCGGGCAGCCGCACCGCGACGGAGCTGTACGGCCTGCGCGGCTGGACCGCGCACCACAACTCCGACGCGTGGGCGTTCGCCGAGCCCGTGGGGGACGGCGCGAGCGACCCGGCCTGGAGCTTCTGGCCGCTCGGCGGTGCCTGGCTCGCGCGACACCTGGTCGACCAGCACGACTTCACCGGTGAGGCGCTGAGCGCGCGGGACCGGGCAGTGCTGGTCGGCGCCGCGCGGTTCGTCCTCGACTGGCTGGTGGAGCTCCCGGACGGGTCTCTGGGCACGCGCCCGGCCACCTCCCCGGAGAACTCGTTCATCGCGCCCGACGGCGCACCTGCCGCGCTGAGCACGTCCACCACGGCGGACCTGGCGATCGTCCGCGACCTGCTCGAGAACGTCCTGCGGCTGGACGGCACGGACGCCGAGGAGATCACGAGCGCTCTCGCGCGGCTGCCCGGGGAACGGGTGACCGCCGACGGGCGGCTCGCGGAGTGGCGCGACGACGTGCCCGAGGCCGAGCCCGAGCACCGGCACCAGAGCCACCTGTTCCGCGTCCACCCCGGCACGTCGGTCGACCCCGACCAGGAACCCGCGCTGGCCCGCGCCGCGCTCGCCACCCTGGACGCGCGCGGCCCCGAGTCCACCGGGTGGTCGCTGGCGTGGCGGCTCAACCTGCGTGCCCGGCTGCGCGATGCCGCGGGGGCGCAGGCCATGGTCGACGCGTTCCTGCGGCCGGTCGACGAGCACGCGCACGGCGGCGGGGTGTACCGGAACCTGTTCTGCGCCCATCCCCCGTTCCAGATCGACGGGAACTTCGGCCTCACGGCCGGCGTCGTCGAGCTCCTGCTGCAGTCGCACCGCACCGTCGACGGTGTGCGCGAGCTCCAGCTGCTGCCGACCCTGCCGCCGGCGTGGCCGTCCGGGTCGGTGCGCGGTCTGCGTGCCCGCGGCGGTGTGACGGTCGACCTCACGTGGGACGAGGGCGTGCTCGTCGCCGCGCGGCTCGTCGCCGACCGGGACGTCCCGGTCCTGCTTCGAGCCGGCGGCACGACCGAGCGCGTCCACCTCCGCGCCGGTGAGGCGTGGTCGCTCACCCGCTGACGGCGGTGGGCACGGGCGCACCGGCCGACACGGCCACCGTCCGCCGCACGAGGTCCTGGTCCTGGACGGCTTGGGCGAGGACCCAGCCGACCTGCGCACGGGACACCCGCATGCTCGCGACCTGCCCGTCGGTCGCCGTGGCCGGCGGACCCGACCAGGGCTCGTCGGTGAGGTTGACGGGCTGCACCTCGACCCAGTCCAGCCCGCTGGCCCGCAGCTCGGCACCCTGCCGCTCGGTGTCGGCGATCTGCGGGCGCAGCAGCAGCCCGAACATGAGCCGCGTGGCCAGCGGCAGCCCCTGGCTGCTGGGGCCGGTGCCGTAGGACGTCTGCACCACCACGCGCCGCACGCCGTGGCGGCGCATGGCCGCCAGCACCGTCCGCGTGCCCCGCGAACGGATGTCGAGCGGGGTGCCCGACGGCCCGCGCAGGCGCACCCGGACGGCGCTCTCGCTGATGCCGAGCGCGACCACCACCGCGTCCTGCCCCTGGACGAGCGCGTCCACCAGTGCGGCGTCCGTCGCGTCTCCGTCGACGCCGCGGACGTCGGGCAACGTGGACGCATGCCGCGACAGCGCGGTGACGTCGTGCCCGCGCGCGACCAGCTCGGCGACGGCGGCACGGCCGGAGCCGCCCGTCGCCCCGACGACGAGAACCTTCATGATCTGTCTCCCTCTGTGCTGCACCGGGGTTGGTGTGGTCCCAGCCCATCAGCGGGAGCGGTGGACGGTCTATGATGCAGCGTCGCGGTTTCATGGCAGATCATCCACGGAGGACTCGATGTCGACGCTCATCGTGGACCCGCCGTGGTTGTCCGTGGATCCGGTCGGCGAGGCCCTGCACCACCTGCGCGTCACCGGGCTCTTCTACTGCCGCACCGAGGCGGACGGTCCCTGGGCGGTCGACATGCCCGCCTTCGGCGAGTGCGTGAGCTTCCATGTGGTCACCGTCGGCGAGGCATGGGTGGAGGTCGGGGGCGCGCCGCCGGTGCGCCTGGTGCCGGGCGACCTCGCGCTCGTCCCGCACGGGCGTGGCCACCTGCTGCGCAGCGCACCGGGTGTGCCCTCGCTCGGACGGGTGGACGAGCTGCCGCAGGAGTACCTCAGCGAGCACTACTCGGTGCTGCGGCACGCCGGCACCGGCCCCCGGGCCGAGCTGATCTGCGGCGTCCTCTCGGTGGAGGGCTCCGCCTCGCGGCTGCTGCTCGACCTGCTGCCCTCCGTGGTGCACGTCGACCGCTCGAGCTCCGGGACCCTGCTGGCAGGCACGCTCGCGCTCATGGCGGGCGAGCTCGCGCAGGCCCGTCCCGGCGGCGAGGCGGTCACCACCCGGCTGGCGGACATCCTGGTCATCCAGTCGATCCGGGCGTGGCTGGACGCCCAGCAGCTCACCACCGGCTGGCTGGGTGCCCTGCGCGACCCGCAGATCGGCGCCGCGATCACCGCGGTGCACCGCGAGCCCGGCCGGCCGTGGACCGTCGCGGCGATGGCGCGCGAGGCGGCGATGTCGCGGTCGGCGTTCTCCGCACGGTTCACGCAGGTCGTCGGCGAGCCGGCGATGCAGTACGTCACCCGCTTCCGCATGCACGTCGCGGCGGACCGGCTGGGCACGGGACGGACCGTCCGGGAGGTCGCCTCCGCGCTCGGGTACGACTCCGAGGCCGCGTTCAGCCGTGCGTACAAGCGTGAGATCGGCCTCTCCCCCGGGCGGACCCGCCGTCCGCAGATCGACTCCTGAACCGGTCGTAGATCGTCCGGAACCGGCTCTACCGTCGCCCTCATGACGACGACCGAACCCTGGTACACCCCAATTGCGGCCACCGAGGTCGAGCACCTCGTTGGCTCCCTGGACCTGCTGCGCACCACGTTCCGCTGGAAGGCGGACGACCTCGACAGCGCCGGACTGGCCCATCGCATCGGCTCCTCGTCCCTCACCCTCGGCGGGCTGCTCAAGCACCTCGCCGCGGTGGAGGACACGACCTTCACGTGGAAGCTCGCGGGCCGGCACCCCGGCCCGATGTGGCGGCCCGAGACCTGGGGCGACACGGGCGCCGAGCTGCTCACGGCGGGCGACGACACGCCGGAACAGCTCTATGCGACGTGGGACGAGGCGGTCGCCCGCTCCCGCGACCGGCTCGAGGCGGCCCTGTCCGGCGGCGGCCTCGACCAGCTCGTGGAGGACAGTGACGACGCCGGAAACCACGTGAACCTGCGCCGGCTGCTGCTCGACCTCATCCAGGAGTACGGCCGCCACACCGGGCACGCCGACCTGCTCCGCGAGGACGTCGACGGGCGCGTCGGCGAGGACCCGCCGAGCGGATGGCGTCCGGCCGTCGGCGCGCGCCTCACGTGGATCCGGGACTCCTGAGTCGGGGTGGTGCCTCGGTCGCCGCGAGCATGTGGCGGCCGAGCGAGCGCACCGTCGCGTGCAGCTCGGGGCCGCCCACGACCCGGATCGGCACCGGCACGGCCGCCAGACGCTCGGCGATCCAGTACGGGTTGCTCGTCGTGCCCACCAGTCGGCACGACGAGCCGTCCACCGCCTCGAGCCGGCCCAGGTCAGGAGGCAGCCACGCCCGCGCCCGGTGCGCCGGTGCGCGGACCTCGACGACCACCTCGAACTCCCAGCCCTGCGCCAGGTGCGCCTCGAGCTCGGCCACGGGGTCCAGGCCGGCGGGCAGGCTGAACGTCTCCGCCCGGGGCTCGACGCCTCCGATCCGGTCGACGCGGAAGGCGCGACGCGCCTGCGCGCCGTGCGAGTAGCACAGCAGGTACCAGCGGCCGTGCCGGACGACGACCGCCCACGGGTCGACGACCGCCTCCCACGCGTTCCCGTTCTCGGACCGGTAGGCCAGCCGCACCCGTCGGTGCGCCGCCCGGGCCTGCACGAGGGCCGCCGCAGTGGCCGGGTCCGGCCGCAGGGCGTCGGGCCCCGGTGCAGGCGCCGTGCCGTGACGCACCGCCCGCACGGGCGCGGCCACCGACTCGGGCAACGACCGGACGACCTTGCCGAGGGCGCTGCCCACGGGAGTGCCCACGTCGTCGGCGTCATGGTGGCCGTCCAGCGCGGCCATGACGAGCGCCAACGCCTCCGCGGCCGTGAAGACCACGGGCGGCGGGCGCAGACCGCGACCGACCCGGTAGCCGCCGTACGGTCCACGCACGGAGTCGATGGGGATCTCCGCCTCGCGCAGGATGGCCACGTAGCGCCGGGCAGCCCGCTCCGAGACGCCGAGCCGCTCCGCCAGGCGCTCCGCGGTGATCCCGGGGCTGTCCTGGATGAGCTCGAGAGCGGTCAGCGCCCGAGCCGTCGGACTGCGGTCCCCCGCCATGGCTCCCCCCGCATCCGGACGCGGACCGTCCGCGACGGACCCTACGAGGGTCCGGGCCGGGAGGGAACGGCCGCCACCCGCCATGGCGTGTCCGCTCCTGCCCGGCGTAACGTCGCTCGCGCCAGGTCCAGCAGACAGCGACGGAGGGGCGAGCCCATGAGCATGATGGCGGACATGATGAAGTCGATGCCGACGCCGACGGCGGGTATGGACATGTCGATGATGCAGGAGTGCATCGAGGCGTGCTCCGCGGCCGCGATGTCGGCCACGATGTGCGCCGATGCCGACGCCGCTGAGGGCATGGGGCGCTGCGCGTCCCTGTGTACGAACACCGCCGACGTCGCCACGACGATGATGCGGATGATGATGCGCCCCGCCGGCTACGACATGGGCGTGATGACCTCGATGATGACGGCGTGCATGACGATGGGCGAGGCCTGCGCCGCCGAGTGCGCGATGCACGCCGACATGTCCGAGCACTGCCGCATCTGCGCCTCGGCGTGCACCGCGATGGTCGAGGCCTGCCGGTCGGCGATGTCCTCGATGCAGACCGCTAGCTGACCACCGGCCGGGCGGAGTACCAGGCGGGCCCCAGCGCCACCACCTCGGCGACCAGGTGGACGGCGACGGGTTCGCCGACGGCGGGTGCCGCCCGGGTCGCCAGCACGGCCACGGTGCCGCCCAGCAGGGCGACGGTGATCGTGTCGGCGTCCCGGGCGGCGACGAGCCCGTCGCGCCAGGCGCTCGGCGAGGCGGTCGCCACGGCCTCCTGGATCGGCAGCAGGTCGATACGGGTGCGGTTCAGCACGGGAGTGCTCCATCGGTTCGTCAGGCGTTGTCGGTGTGTGCGCCGCACGCAGAGGTACGGCGGGTCAGGTCCCGACCCGGACCAGGCGGCACGCCTGCGGGGAGCTCGTCAGAGCTGAGGGGACCGCGACGACGGGGTCGTCAGCGACACATTCGACACAGACACCGGCGCGTCGACGGGACGTCGACGCAGGGCACGGTGCTGACGATGGGCATGCCACGAGTCTGAGCACCGGTCCACATGCTGTCAAGGAGTCTCGGATGGCGGACGGTTGCCGCTCACGGGATCGGGCGGGAGCGCCGGGGGCGCGGTGTCGGCGCCGCAGGCCAGCGAGGTCGCGAGGTCCTGCGGGCTCGTCGTCGGCAGCTCGCACACGAACCCGCGGCAGACGTAGGCGGCGGGGGCTCCCCCGACCAGCGGCCGGTCCCTGAGCAGCGGCGGGCTCTCCGCGCCGGGCTCCCCCAGCGCGACCACGAGCCCGGGTGCCGTGGACCGCAGCGCGACGCGGTGCAGGGCATGGGTCGCCGGGTCGTCCCGGCGCCCGACGACCGCGACCTCACGGGGGCCGTCGAGGATCGCCTCGACCACCGCGAGCGCCGCTCCGGCGGCGGTCGGGAAGCGGGCCGCCAGCTGCAGCGGACCGCGCAGGGCGCGCTCGGCCGCCTCCCTGTGCCGCAGCGACCCGGTCAGCGACGCGTACGCGAGCAGGGCTGCGGCCGCCGCGGACTGCCCGGACGGCGTCGGCCCGTCCGCGGCGTCCTGCAGGACCCGGATCCGTCCGATGATCGCGTCGGTCTCGTCGTCCGCGGTGTCCCGAAGCCCGCCGTCCTGCGCGGCGAAGTGCAGCAGGACGGTCTCCAGCAGGTCCCCGGCGGCGGCGAACCACGCGGGATCCCCGGTGACCGCGCTGAGCGCCAGCAGCCCGTCCGCGACGTGCGCGTAGTCCTCGAGCACCGCCGGCGCGGCGCCGGGGACGCCGTCCCGCGAGGCCCGGACCAGCCGCACCGACCCGTCGTGGGCCCGGCGGACGTGCGTGTCCAGGAGGAACCGGGCGGCGGCCGCCGCCGCGTCCACGAGGTCCGGGCGGTCCAGGAGCGCCCCCGCCTCGGCGAGCCCGGCCACGGCCAGCCCGTTCCAGCCCGAGACCACCTTGTCGTCCCGTCCGGGGCGCGGCCGCCGTTCCCGGTCACCGAGCAGCCGCGCCCGCAGGCGGTCGAGCCGCTCCGTGTCCGCCGGGTCGGAGCGCCGCTGGAGCACCGAGGTCCCGTGCTCGAACGTGCCCTCCTCGGTCACGCCCAGCACCTCGGCCGCCCACGCGCCGTCGTCGTCGCCGAGCACGTCGCGCAGCTGCGCGGGGCTCCAGGCGTAGAAGGCGCCCTCGCGCCCCTCGCTGTCGGCGTCGAGCGACGACGCGAACGCGCCCTGCGCCGTGCGCAGCTCGTCGAGCATCCACCCCGCCGTCTCGGTGGCGACGCGGTGCGCGAGATCCGATCCGTCGGCCCGGAACGCGTGCGCGTACACCCGCAGCAGCTGCGCGTTGTCGTAGAGCATCTTCTCGAAGTGCGGCACGGTCCACGCGGCGTCGACCGAGTACCGCGCGAACCCTCCGGCCAGCTGGTCGTACATCCCGCCGCGCGCCATCGCCTCCAGGGTCGTGTCCGCCATGGCGAGCGCCGCGGCGTCCCCCGTGCGCGCGTGATGGCGCAGCAACCACTCCAGCACCATCGACGGCGGGAACTTCGGGGCTCGGCCGAACCCGCCGCGCCCTGCGTCGAACGCGGTGCCCAGGGCCGCGAGCGCACGCCCCGCCACGGCGTCGTGGTCACCGCTCGGGTCCGGTGTGGTGCCCCGCTCGGCGAGCGCGGCGGCGATCGTCGCGGCGCTCGTCTCGACCTCGTCGCGTCGCGTGGTCCACGCCGCCGCCACGCTCGCCAGCACCTGCGGGAACGACGGCATCCCCTGCACCGGGCGCGGCGGGAAGTAGGTGCCGCAGAAGAACGGCTCGCCGGTGGGCGTCGTGAACACCGTCATGGGCCAGCCGCCCGCGCCGGTCATCGCCTGCGTCGCCGCCATGTAGACCGCGTCGACGTCGGGCCGCTCCTCGCGGTCCACCTTCACGCACACGAAGTGCTCGTTCATGAACGCCGCGGTCCCGGCGTCCTCGAACGACTCGTGCGCCATGACGTGGCACCAGTGGCAGGCGGCGTACCCGACCGAGACCAGTACCGGCACGCCGCGCGCGGTCGCGTCGGCGAACGCGGCATCGCCCCACTCCACCCAGTCGACCGGGTTGTCGGCGTGCTGCTGGAGGTACGGGCTCGTGGCGGACGCGAGGCTGTTGGGCACGAACCCAGCGTCCGCCGGAACGCGCTCCGGTGCGACCGCACGCGGCCCGGCTCACTCCAGGGCGACCTCCGCCAGCACCTCGATGATGTGCTTGTACGGCTTGCCCGTGGCCCGGGTCATCCCGAGCTCGCACGTCCGGTTGCACGAGGCGTGCTCCTCGGCGTCGCCCGCGAGGACGTCGGCGGCCTCCCCCGCGGTGGCCGACGCCGTGAGCTCGGGGTGCAGCATGCCGCGGTCGCCCGCGTAGCCGCAGCATCCCCAGCGCTCGGCGACCTGCACCTCCTCGGCGACCGCGGAGGCCACCAGCTCGAGCGCCTCGTTGATGCCCATGCGGGTGGTCGAGCACGTCGGGTGCAGCGCGAGCGACGCCTTCTTGGCGTACGTGCCCAGGTGGGGCACCACGCGGGTCGCGACGAACGCGACGGCGTCCATCACCACGAGCGGCGCGCCGCCGTCCTTCGTCGAGCCCTTGGCGACCGCTTGGAGCAGGCCCTCGGTGCAGGACGCCGCGTCGCAGACGATCGGCAGGGCGCCGTCGCGGGTCGCGTCCCGCAGCGCGGCGAGCGTGCGGTCGCGCATCGTCTTCTCCCCGGCGGTCATGCCCTTGGACGACCACGGCGTGCCGCAGCACAGCCCGTCGATCCCCTCGGGGACCAGCAGGGCCACCCCGGCCTTGGCGCACAGCTCCTCGAACGAGGCCTGGACGCCGGGCGAGCCGTCGACCGGGCCGAACATCGACTGCACGCACGCCGGGAAGTAGACCGCTTCGGGCTCGGTCGTCGGTGCGGGCCGGGCACGTCGCGGCCCACCGCCGGGCAGCTCCGCGGAGTACAGCGGCACGTTGTCCGTGCCGAGAGCCGCCCGCGCCAGGTGGTCGGGCGGCAGGACCAGCGGCGTGGGCACCACCTTGAGGGTGCTGAGCGCGGCGCCGGCCACGCGGGTGGTGCCCGCCCAGTGCTTCGCCGCCACCCCCCAGACGGCCTTCGGGACGGGTGCCGCGTTCTGCGCCCGCAGCTTCTTGATCATGACGCCGGTGTCGATGCCGACCGGGCAGGCGGTCTTGCACATGCCGTCCACGGCACACGTATGGATGCCGTCGTACTGGTAGTCCTTCTCGAGGGACGCCACGAGAGCGGTGTCCCCCGCGATCCGCGCCTGCTCGATCGCGCGGAGCACGACGATCCGCTGGCGCGGCGTCATCGTGATGTTCCGGCTGGGGCAGACCGGCTCGCAGTACCCGCACGTCACGCAGCGGTCGATCTCCGGCGCCACGGCGGGCGCGGACTTGATGTTCTGCAGGTGCGCCGTCGGGTCGTCGTCGAGCAGGACACCCGGGTTCAGCATCCCCCGCGGGTCGACGACCGCCTTGATGCCCCGCATGACGTCGTAGATCTCGTCGCCGTACTGCCGACGCACGTACGGCGCCATGACCCGCCCGGTGCCGTGCTCGGCCTTGAGCGAGCCCCCCTCGCCGAGCACCAGGTCGACCATGTCCTCGGTGAAGTCGCTGTACCGCTCGAGGTCCGCGGGGTCGGTGAACCCGCTGGTCAGCATGAAGTGGATGTTGCCGTCCTTCGCGTGCCCGAAGATCACGGCGTCGTGGTAGTCGTACTTGGCGAACAGGTCGATCAGGTCGGTGCACGTGCGACCGAGCGCCGGAACCGGCACGACGACGTCCTCCAGGACGGCGGTCGTCCCCGCGGCCCGGGCCCCGGCGACGGCCGCGTACAGCCCCTTGCGCAGGCGCCAGAGCCGGCTGCGCTCGCGCACCTCGCTGGTGAACCGGGCCGGCGCGGACAGCGGCAGGTCCGCGACCAGGCGCATCCCCACCGCGTGCGCGTCGGCGAGCCCAGCGGCGTCGTCCGCCTGGTACTCGACGAGCAGCGCGGCGTGGTCACGCACCTCGAGGCCCGCCACCACGGCCGGGCAGCCCGACAGGCCCTGGCCGACGCGCAGGGACAGCGCGTCCATGAGCTCGACCGTCGCAGCCCCGGTCTCCACCAGGGCGGGCAGGGCGGTGTTCGCGGCCAGGAGGTCGTCGAACACCAGCAGCGCCGTGGTCACGTCGGTCCGCCGCGGGACCGTGCGGAACACGGCCTCGGCGACGAAGCCGAGTGTCCCCTCGGAGCCGACGATGAGGTGCGCCAGCATGTCGACCGGCCGGTCGAAGTCGAGCAGCGAGTTCACCCCGTAGCCCATCGTGTTCTTCATCGAGAACTGCTGGCGCACCCGTGCCACGGAGGCGGGATCGCGGCGCAAGCGGGTCGCCAGCGTCAGCAGCCCGTCGTGGATCTCCGGCTCGAGGGCACGCAGGCGCTGGTCGGCGTCGAGCTGGCCGGTGTCCAGCACCGTGCCGCTCGGCAGCACCACGGTGAGGGACTCGAGGGTCTGGTAGGCGTTCTGGACGGTCCCGCACTCCATGCCCGAGGAGTTGTTGGCCACGACGCCGCCGATGGTGCAGGCACCCTCCGAGGCCGGGTCCGGGCCGAACTTGCGGCCGTAGGGGGCCAGCCGCGCGTTCAGCGCACGGACCGTGACGCCGGGCTGCACGCGCACGCGCAGCCCGCCGTCGAGCACCTCGATGTCCTTGAAGTTGCGCCGGACGTCGACCATGATCCCGTCGGTCTGCGCCTGGCCGGACAGGCTCGTGCCGCCGGAGCGGAACGCCAACGGCACGCCCTGCGCCGCGCTGACCTGCAGGAGCCGCGACACGTCGCCGGCGTCCCGGGCGACCACCAGGGCCGACGGGATGAGCAGGAAGTGCGACGCGTCGTGGGCGTGGGCGTGCAGGTCGAGCGGACGGGTCCGGACCTGCTCCGGGTCGCCGACGGCGACCCGGAGCGCGTCCAGGGTGGCCGTGCTGGCGCGGTCGGCGGTCACGGCACCATCCAGCCCAGGACGGGGGTGGACTGCAGCACGACGAGGGCGGTCACGAAGACCAGCAGGCCCAGGCTCCAGCCGACCAGCCGCCGGAACAACGTGGACTCCGCCCCGGCCAGCCCCACCGCGGCGGCGGCGACGGCCAGGTTCTGCAGCGAGAGCATCTTGCCGAGCACGCCCGCCGACGAGTTCGTCGCGGCCATCAGCACCGGCGACAGGCCGGTCTGCTCCGCGGCGGTCACCTGCAGCTGGCCGAACAGCGAGTTGGACGAGGTGTCGGAGCCCGTCAGCGCGACGCCGATCCACCCGATCAGCGGGGAGAGGAAGGCGAAGAAGCCACCGGCCGAGGCGAGGGCGAACCCGAGGCTCGTCGTCTGGCCGGACAGGTTCATCACGAAGGACAGGCCGAGCACGGCGGTGACGGTCAGGATCGTCCACCGCAGCTGGTGGACGGTGTCCTTGTAGATGGCGAGCCCGCGCGAGAACGGGATCCTGTAGAGCGCCATCGTCGCGATGCCGGAGAAGAGCAGCAGGGTCCCGGTCGCCTTGAGGTGGTCGAGCTTGAAGTTCTGCGCACCGACGGGCTCACCCGCGGAGTCGACGACGTCCAGCCCGGGCCAGCGGAACGTCACGCTGCCGACCTCGGTCAGCCAGTGCTTGATCCCCGGGATCTGCGCGAGCGAGAAGATGGCCATGATGATCAGGTAGGGCGCGATCGCCATCCAGACCTCGCGGGTGGACGGGCGCTCCTGCGCGCCGTCGCCACCCCCGGTGCGCGGCAGCGTCGTGGTGGTCGTGGTGGTCGTGGTGGTCGTGGTGGTCGTGGTCGGACCGCCGACGGCGGACGCGCCGCCCTGAGCGGCGGCACCCTGCTCGGCGACGGCCTCGTCGTCGTCGCCGGTCACGGTGGTGCTGGGCTGCCAGAAGCGGAGCATGACGAGCACGGCGACGACCGTCAGGACGGCGGCGACCACGTCGGTGAGCTCGACGGCGAAGAAGTTGGACGTGACGAACTGCGCCCCGCCGAAGACGAGACCGGCGACCAGCGCCACGGGCCACGTCTGACGCACGCCGCGGCGGCCGTCGACGAGGAACACGAGCACGAGCGGGACGATCAGCGCGATGAACGGCGTCTGGCGGCCGGCCATCGAGGACAGCTGGTCGATCGGCAGGCCGGTCACCCCGTTGAGCGCGATGATCGGCGCCGCCATGGCACCGAACGCCACCGGCGCGGTGTTGGCCAGCAGCGACACCATGGCCGACTTGAGCGGCTTCATGCCCGCCGCCATGAGCATCGCCGCGGAGATGGCCACCGGGGCGCCGAAGCCGGCGAGCGACTCCAGCAGGGCCCCGAAGCAGAACGCGATGAGGATGGACAGGATCCGCAGGTCGTCGCTGACGGAGCGGATCGTGCGCCCGAGCACCTCGAACCACCTGGTCTCCACCGTGAGCTTGTAGATCCACATGGCGTTCACCAGGATCCACAGGATGGGGAACAGCCCGTAGAACATGCCCTCCGCGGTGCCGCTGAGCGCCTGGACCACCGGCATCTTCCACACCACGACGGCGAGGAGCAGCGAGAGCCCGAGACCCGCGAGGGCGGCCTGCCAGGCCTTGGCGCGGAACACGCCGAGGAGCACGAACAGCAGCAGCAGCGGCAGCGCCGCGAGCACCGCCGAGAGAGCGACGGACCCCCCGAAGGGATCCAGGATCTGCTCGAACATCGGAACAACCTCCACGCTGAGGTCGCGCACCCGCGCGCACGCCGCTGGGGCCGTGCGGGAGTGCGAGAGAAGTGATCTGGGGACGTGCGCGACGCCGATCCCCCCGGCCGGCACCGACGCGGGCCGGTGGGAACCGGCCCGCTCCCGCCCGGTCCGGGCGTCCGCACCAGCGGCTTCGTTGCCGCGGGTCGGTGCGCCCTGGTGCACGTGCAGTGCACTCAGGTAACCAGCGCGACGAGGCCGATCACTGGGCCCTTGGTCCCGGGTGGAGGGCCCCGGTGGCCGCGGCCCGGTCGGCGCCCCGACCCGCGAACGCGCAAAGCCCGGACCAAGGTCACGTCAACGGGAGTCAGGACGCACAGGTTCACGCGGGACAATCGGACCACGTACCGGGCAAGAGGAGGGTGCACATGTCACGTACGCATCTGGTGACGGGATCAGCTTCCGGCGTGGGCGCGGCGGTGGCGCAGGCTCTGCGGGCCCGCGGTGACCGGGTGGTCGGCATCGACCTGCGCGACGCCGACATCACGGCCGACCTGGGCACGCCCGAGGGGCGGGCCGGCGCCGTGGAGTCGGCCGTCGCGGCCACCGGCGGGACCGTGGACAGCGTGATCGCCTGCGCAGGCATCTCGGCCCCGAAGCCGCTCACGGTCGCCGTGAACTACTTCGGTGTGGTCGACGTCCTGACCGGGCTGCTGCCCGCGCTGCGGCGGTCGACCGCCCCGCGGGCCGCCGTCGTGTCCTCCATGGCGACGCTCCAGCGCAACTCGCCCGACCTGGTCGACGCGTGCCTCGCCCACGACGAGGAGCGCGCACTGACCATCGCGGCGGGCCTCGCGGAGCAGGGGCCTGGTGTCGGCTACCTGGCCTACCCGTCCTCCAAGCGGGCGCTGTCCCGCTGGGTCCGTCGGGAGTCGATCACCGCGGACTGGGCCGGCGCGGGCATCGCCCTCAACGCGGTCGCTCCCGCCACGATCCTCACGCCGATGACCCGCGAGCTGCTCGCCGCGCCGGAGTCGGTCGCGATGGTCGACAAGGCCGTCCCGATGCCGCTGAACTACCACCAGAGCCCCGAGTCGGTCGCGGAGCTGCTGGTCTGGCTCACGAGCGAGGTCAACACCCACGTGACCGGCCAGACGATCTACTGCGACGGCGGCGCCGACGCCTCGCTGCGCGGCGACGACGTCTGGGGCTGGGCCGACCCCGCCTGACGCGACGCCCTCGAGGGGGTACGGCGTCATCCTTGCGGCGTACCCCGCAGCGCACCGGAGATGGTCCCTGCGGGCGTCCCGGCGACACCCTGCCGGCTCCTACGTTCGGGTCACACCGAACGAGGAGGACGCATGATCGAGGCCAACGGCCTGACCAAGCGGTACGGCAGCCGGAACGTCGTGGACGGGATGAGCTTCACCGTCCAGCCGGGGAAGATCACGGGGTTCCTGGGCCCCAACGGCGCGGGCAAGTCCACGACGATGCGCATGGTGGTCGGGCTCGACCGGCCGACCGGCGGGACCGTGACAGTCAACGGCCGCCGGTACGCACAGCACCGCGCGCCGCTGGCGGAGGTGGGCGTGCTGCTCGACGCCAAGGCCGTGCACGGTGGCCGGTCCGCCCGGGAGCACCTCGTGGCGCTGGCCACCACCCACGGCATCGGGCGGCGCCGCGTCGACGAGGTCGTCGAGCTGACCGGGCTGACGTCGGTCGCCCGCGTCCGGGCGGGGAAGTTCTCGCTCGGCATGGGCCAGCGCCTCGGCATCGCGGCCGCGCTCCTGGGTGACCCGCAGACGCTGATCCTCGACGAGCCGGTCAACGGGCTCGACCCCGAGGGCGTGCTGTGGGTCCGCACCCTGCTGCGTGGGCTCGCCGCCGAGGGGCGGACGGTCTTCCTGTCGTCGCACCTCATGTCCGAGATGGCCCTCACCGCCGACCACCTCATCGTCGTGGGCCGCGGCCAGGTGATCGCCGACGCACCCGTCGACGAGATCGTGTCCCGCGTGCGCACGTCGACCGTGCGCGTCCGCACCCCCGACGCCGCGCGCCTCGCCGCGCTGCTGTCCCGCGAGGCCGGCGTCGAGCTCGCGTCCACCGGCGCCGACCTGCTCGACGTCACGGGCAGCACCGCCCCCGCGATCGCGACGCTCGCCGCGGGCGCCGGGATCGTGCTCTACGAGCTCGCCCCGGTGCAGGCCTCCCTCGAGGACGCCTACATGCAGCTCACGGAGCACGCGGTCGAGTACCGCGCGACCCCTCCCGACGCGCCCACCGCCACCTCGACCTCGACCTCAGGAGCCCACCGATGACCACGGCAGCCACGCTCGTCCGCACCCCCACCGCCGTGCAGCCGGTGACGTTCGGCCGGCTGGTGGCCGCCGAGTGGGTCAAGTTCCGCTCGCTGCGCTCGAGCTGGTGGGCGCTCGCGCTCGCCGTCGCGTTCTTCCCGATGTTCGCGGCCATGCGCAGCTCGAGCATCGCCCAGATCGCCGACGAGGCCCCCGCCGGGGCCTTCGTCGGGCCGGTCTACGTGACGTCGGGGCTCATGCTCGCGCAGCTCGTCCTGTGCGGCCTGGGCGTCGTGGTGGTCACCGCCGAGTACCGCACCGGCCAGATCCGCTCGACGCTCGTGGCCGCGCCCACCCGCCTGCCCGTGCTGTGGGCCAAGCTGCTGGTCGTCGTCGCGGTGGCGCTCGCCACCGGGCTGGTCGGAGCCGTGACGGGGTGGGTCGCCGCCGCGCCGTGGTTCGAGGCCGCCGGCATGAGCGTCGACCTGTCCCAGCCCGAGCACGTGCGGCTCATGCTCGGTGTCCCCCTGTACCTGGCCGCCATGGCGGCACTCGCGTACGGCATCGGCGCGGTCCTGCGCAGCTCGGCCGCGGGCATCGCGACCGTGCTGGGGCTCGTGTTCGTGGTCGAGCCCGCGTTCTCCTACATCCCGTGGCAACCGTTGCAGAGCCTCGCCGCCTACCTGCCCAGCGCCGCCGGCGCGCGGCTGGTCACGGCCGACGCCATGGGGTCGGTCATGTCCGGCTCGCAGAGCACGATGCTCGGCCCCTGGGCCGGGTACGCGGTCCTGCTCGGCTGGGTCGCCGCCGTCCTCGTGGTCGCCGCCGTGCTGCTCCGGCGCCGTGATGCGTGACCTGCGGTGCGAGGATGCGCCGGTGACTCTCGAGCCCGGCGCACCCCGCGACGCGCCCCGCCCCGCGGCCGTGGCCGCGGCGGCGGGGCGCGTCGGCGCGCACGTCGGACGGTTCCTGCGCCGACCGGCCGTCGCGCACGTGCTCGTCGTGGGCGGCTTCACCGCCTGGGCCCTGCTGATGGGGCTCGGCGCCGACTCGATGTACTGGTTGTCCGAGCACCTCGACAGCGCGCAGGTGCTGCGGATGCAGCTCGCGTGCGTCGTCCTGACCGCCGCGGGCGCGACGGCGCTGTGCTGGCGGCGCAGCCGCCCGGTCGTCGTCGCCGCGGCCGTGGGTACCCTCGCGATCGCCTCGCTGCTGGCGACCGGCGCGACCAACGGGTTCGAGATCGGCCTCGCGATCGCCCTGTGCTCCGTCGCCGTCGCGCGTCCCGTGCGCGACGTGTGGCTCACGGCCGCGGCCGTGGTGCTGCCCGTGGCGCTCGTCGCGTGGGCCGCTCCGCTCGTCCGCGTGCTCGGCACCCGGGTGATCGGCAGGGACCCCGGCGACCCGGCCGCGCTGCGCTCCCCCCTGCTGCCCGGTGCCCTGGCCGACGCCGTCACGCCCGCGTGGCTGGTGACGGTGGTGCCCGTCGTCGTCCTCGTGCTGCTCGGGATCGCGTGCGGCACCCTCCTGCGCAACCGGCGCCTGCGGCTCGCGGCGCTCGCCGAGGCCGCGCAGGCACGCGCCGCCGAGCAGGAGCAACGCGCTCGCCTCACCCAGGCCGACGAGCGCGCCCGTGTCGCGCGCGAGATGCACGACGTCGTCGCACACTCCATCACCGTCATGGTCGCCCTCGGCGGGGGCGCCGCCGCGGCGCTCGACCGGGCACCGGACCAGTCGCGCCTGGCCCTCAAGGAGCTCGTCGAGACCGGCCGCACCGCGCTGGACGACGTGCGCCGGATCCTCGGAGTACTGCACGCCGCCGAGGACGCCGCCGAGGACGCCGCCGGAACGCCGGGCGGAACGGCCGAGCGCTCCTCCGACAGCTCGTCCGAGCCTGCTCCGATGGAGCCGCAGCCGGGCACCACCGACCTGCCCCGCCTGGTCGAGCGCTTCCGCACCGCGGGGCTGCCGGTACGCACGCGCGGCCTCGCCGTCACCGGGCTGGACGGCCCCGCCTGCCTCGACGCGACCGCACAGCTCGCCGTCTTCCGGATCGTGCAGGAGTCGCTCACCAACGCGCTGCGGCACGCCCCCGGCACGGCAGGCGTCGACGTGGAGGTCCGGCGGGCGCCCGGCGCCGTCGAGGTGGTCGTCACGGACCAGGGCCCCGGCCAGGACGTCGCTCCCACCCCGGGGACCCGACGCGGGATCGTGGGCATGACCGAGCGCGTCGCCGCGTTCGGCGGCACGGTCGAGGCCGGCCCGTACGGTCCGGGCTGGCGCGTGCGCGCGCAGATCCCGCAGCCGAATGACGAAGGAGAGGCATGACCCGCGTCCTGCTGGTCGACGACCAGGCGCTCATCCGGATGGGCTTCCGGCTGCTGCTGAGCAGCACGGACGACCTCGAGGTGGTCGGCGAGGCCCAGGACGGCCAGGCCGCGGTCGAGCAGGTCGCGGCGCTGCGTCCCGACGTCGTGCTCATGGACGTGCGCATGCCCGGCGTCAACGGGATCGACGCCACCCGACGCATCGTCGAGACGCACCCCGAGACGCGCGTGCTGGTCCTGACGACCTTCGACCTGGACGAGTACGCGTTCGCCGCCCTGCGCGCCGGCGCGAGCGGCTTCCTCCTCAAGGACGCCGCCCCCGACGAGCTCGCCGCCGCCGTGCGGACGGTCGCCTCCGGGGACGCCGTCGTGTCGGCCCGCATCACCCGCCGGATGCTGGAGCTCTTCTCCGAGCACCTCCCGGCCGGGGACGCGCAGGCCGACGCGGACGCGGTGCACCCGCGGCTGGCGCCCCTGACGCCCCGTGAGGTGGAGGTGCTGCGCGAGATCGCCGAAGGCCTGTCCAACGCCGAGATCGCCGGCCGGCTGTTCCTGTCCGAGGCGACGGTCAAGACGCACGTGGGCAGGGTGCTCGCCAAGCTGGGTGTCCGCGACCGCGTGCAGGCGGTCGTGGTGGCCTACGAGACGGGGCTGGTCCGCGCGGGCGGGTGAGCCGACGGCGCTGGACCGCCGCGAGGCTCCCCGCCCGGCGCGTGGCTCACTGCTCCAGCGACCGCGCCGACAGCTGCCCCACTACGACCTGCTCCTCGATCGTCGCGAGGGCGTAGGCACCGTAGGTGCACCCGACGAACCAGCCGGCGTGCGTCGTGCCGAGGTGCGCGACGTCCAGCGCCGTGACCTGGGTCTGCGCCGCACCGGACGGCTGCCACAGGACCTCGGCCCGCCGCCCGCCGATCCGCACCGAGAGGGTGCCCTGCCCGGCCACCGGCGACCGCGTCACCACCGCTGCCGCTCCGTCGACGCACTGAGTGACCACGAGCTCGACCGTGCCGTCGTCGCCCGCTCGCACGCCGGCGCTGACCCACTGCGTCGAGGACTGCCGCACGGCGAGACCCACCTCGCGCTCGGGCGACGCGGTGACCCACGGCCCCACGTCCGCGAGCGCCAGCGACACCTCCGCGGCCAGGTGGCGCAGCCTGCGACCGAGGAACGCGGGCTCGCTCGCCGCCAGCCCCGCTCCGGCACGCAGGGTCACGTCTCCGCCTGCACCGGTCCCGGCGGCGACCGCCGCAGGCGGGCGCCGGACCGCGAGCCACGGCTCCCCCGCACCAGCCTGCCGCGTGACGCCCGACGGGCCCCCCGGCTCGGGGACCAGCGTGGCGGTGCCGGGCGCGAAGACGGGCCAGTCGTCGTGCCACTGCACCGGCAGCAGGAACGTCTCGCGGCCGAGCAGGTCGACGCCGTCGGCGAGCCGCGACGCCAGGCACAGCGCCCACCAGGTGCCGTCGGGTGCCTCGACGAGGTCGGCGTGCCCGACGTTCACGACCACCGACTGCGGGCCGAGCGTGCGGTGCGTCAGGACGGGGTTGTCGGTGCACGCCTCGAACGGGCCCGTGGGCGACAGCGCCCGAGCGACCGTCACGGCGTGGTGGCGACCGGTGCCGCCCTCGGCAGCGAGGAGATAGACGTACTGGCCACGCCGGTACAGGTGCGGCCCCTCCGTCCACTCCGAACCGATCAGCGCACCGTTCCAGATCGCCACCTCGGGGCCGACCAGCTCGAGGGTCGCCGGGTCCACCTCGCGGACCCAGACCTCTCCCTCGTTCGGCCACTGCGGCACGTGCGCCCCGCGTGCACCGTGCGCCCAGATCCGGCCGTCGTCGTCGAGGAGCAGCGACGGGTCGACGCCCTCGCTCTCCGGCCACCAGACGGGCTGGGACCACGGACCCGCGGCGTCCTGCGCGGTCACGACGAAGTTCCCGCCCTGCCGGCCGGGGCCGGCGAGGTGCGTGCACACGACCAGGAAGCGCGTGCCGTCGTGGCGGATCGTGGGCGCGTACAGGCCTCCCGAGTCCCGGACGTCCGTGTAGTCCAGCTGATCGGTGATCACGTGGCCCACGTGCTCCCAGCTGACCAGGTCGCGGGAGCGGTGCACGGGGATCCCGGGCAGGTACTCGAACGTCGAGTTGACGACGTAGTACCAGGTCCCGTCGGGGCCGTCGACCCGGCAGACCGACGGGTCGGGGTGGAAGCCGGGCAGGACCGGGTTCGAGGCGTCCCGCCAGGCCGACAGGTCGGTCACGACGCTCCGGTTCACGGGTGCGTGCCGATGCTCAGCGTGACCTCGCCGGCCGCCGACGCGACGGGCTCGCCGAGCGCACCGAGCGCGACGGACCAGCCGGCGACGGCGTCCTGGCTCGTCACGGTGACCTGCGACCCGGTGCGCACGACGCGGAAGGACGCCGCCGCGCCGGTGCCGCCGAGCACGCTCGTCACGGCGTCGTAGCCGTCGGGGAGCTCGAACAGACGCAGCGTGACCCCGTCGGCCCAGGCCGACTCCGGCCCGGTCTCGTCGGCGCCGATCGGCAGCACGGTCCCCGGCCGCACGTACAGCGGCAGCGAGTCGAAGCCGTGCTTCTCCTGGCGCCAGCCGCTGCCCGCGACGACCTCGCCGGTGAGCAGGTGGGTCCACCGACCCTGCGGCAGGTAGACGGTGGTGTCCTGGCCCGCCGAGAAGACGGGGGCGACGAGCAGTGCGTCACCGAGCATGTACTGGCTGCCCAGGCCGGCCACGCCCCGGTCGCCGGGGAACTCCAGCGCCATCGCGCGCATCACCGGGACGCCCGTCGTGCTCGCCTCCTCACCGAGGCCCGCGAGGTACGGCATCAGCCGCATCTTCAGGCGGGTGAAGGCGCGGGTCACGTCCACGGCCTCGTCGTCGAAGGCCCACGGGACCCGGTACGAGTTCGACCCGTGCAGGCGGGAGTGGGACGACAGCAGGCCGAAGGCGACCCAGCGCTTGAACACCGCCGGGTCAGGGGTGCCCTCGAACCCGCCGATGTCGTGGCTCCAGAACCCGAAGCCGCTCATGCCCAGCGAGAGGCCGCCGCGCAGGGACTCGGCCATCGCCACGAAGGTCGACTCGCAGTCACCGCCCCAGTGCACGGGGAACTGCTGGCCGCCGGCGGTCGCCGAGCGCGCGAAGAGCACCGCGTCGCCCTCGCCGCGCTCGGTCTCCAGGAGCTCGAAGACGACCTTGTTGTAGAGCTGCGTGTAGTAGTTGTGCATCCGCTGCGGGTCGCTGCCGTCGTGCCACACGACGTCCGTGGGGATGCGCTCGCCGAAGTCCGTCTTGAAGCAGTCGACGCCGTCGTCCAGCAGCGCCTTGAGCTTGCCCTGGTACCACGCCACCGCGGCGGGGTTGGTGAAGTCGACCAGCGCCATGCCGGCCTGCCACTTGTCCCACTGCCACACGCTGCCGTCGGCGCGCCGCACCAGGTAGCCCAGCGCCCGCCCCTCCTCGAAGAGGTAGCTGCGCTGCGCGATGTAGGGGTTGATCCACACGCAGATCCGCAGGCCCCTGGCCTTCAGCCGGGTGAGCATGCCCTGCGGGTCGGGGAACATCGCCGGGTCCCACAGGAAGTCCGACCAGTGGAACTGCCGCATCCAGAAGCAGTCGAAGTGGAACACCGACAGGGGGAGGTCGCGCTCCGCCATGCCGCTGACGAACGACGTGACCGTCTGCTCGTCGTAGCTGGTGGTGAACGAGGTGGACAGCCAGAGCCCGTAGCTCCAGGCCGGGACGCGCGCGGGGCGGCCCGTCAGCGCGGTGTAGCGCTCGAGGATCTCCTTGGGCGTGGCGCCGTAGACGACGTAGTACTGCAGCTCGGAGCCCGCGACGGAGAACTGCGAGCGGGAGACGACCTCGGTCCCGATCTCGAACGACACGTGCTCCGGGTGCGCGACGAAGAGCCCGTAGCCGGCGTCGGACAGGTAGAAGGGGACGTTCTTGTACGCCTGCTCGGAGGCGGTGCCGCCGTCCTCGTTCCAGATGTCCACGCTCTGGCCGTTCTTGGCGAACGTCCCGAACCGCTCACCGAGGCCGTAGATGGTCTCGTTGACGCCCATCGTCAGCTGCTCGCGCACGAACCGGCCGTCCGGCGTGCTGAGGATCCCGACGCTGTGGTGCGTCGAGGTGGTCAGGACGCGCCCGTCGTCGGAGACGAGCTCCATCCGCCAGGGCCCCTCGGTGGCGACCCGCGCCGTGAGCCGGCCCGAGGTGTACGTGGCCGGCCCCTTGCCGGGCGCCTCGGGCAGCTCCACGACGACGTCGTGCTCCGCCCGGGCGAGTGCGAAGTGCGGGCCGGGGTCGACGGCGCCGAGGTGGTGGGAGATGCGCACACCGATCACGTCGGGGACGGGCGACGTGAGGCGGATCGTGATCAGCGGCTGGTTGAGCGTGTCGCCGCGGGAGTCGATCCGCGCGGTCGGCGCGTACGCGAGCAGGTCGTCACCCTCACGGACGATGTCCTCGACGTCACGCGGACGCAGCAGGTCCACTCCGGGACGCAGCTGCCAGTAGCCGTCGGTGAACTTCATCGTGCCTCCATGAGAATGAGAGTCCGCTGCGCCCGGGGTGCCGGGCGCATCGGGGACAGACGTGACAGCCCGCTGCGGCGGGTCATCCCTTCACGGCGCCGAAGATCACGCCCTTGGTGAAGTGCCGCTGCACGAACGGGTACACCAGCAGGATGGGGATGACGGCGAGCACCATGATCGCCATCTTGACCGGGAGCCCGGTGACGGCGCCGGTGGCCACGTCGACCTGGCCGGCCCCGCTGCCCGGGAGCGTCACGCCCTGCAGGACGTAGGACCGCAGGACGAGCTGCAGCGGCCACTTGGCGTTGTCGTTGATGTAGAGCATCGCGTTGAAGAACGCGTTGAAGTACCCGACGCCGTAGAACAGCGCGACGACGGCGATGACCGCCCGGGACATGGGCGCGACGATGCTGCGCAGGATCCGCCAGTCGCCGGCACCGTCGATGCGCGCCGCCTCGGTGATGGCCGGGTCGATCCCCATGAAGAACGACCGCAGGATCAGGACGTTGAAGGCCGAGACGGCCCCGGGCAGGATCAGCGCCCAGTAGCTGTTGATCAGGCCGAGGTTGCTGACCAGCAGGTACGTCGGGATCATCCCGGCGCCGAAGAACATCGTGATGAGGAAGACGAACAGGATCGGCCGGTGCAGGATCGAGCTCGGCCGGGAGAGCCCGTACGCGGCGAGCATGGACACCGAGGTCGACAGCAGCGTGCCGACCGCGGTGATGCCGATGCTCACCATGGCGGCGCGCGTCACGATGCCGCCGTTGAGGATCTGCTCGTAGGCGCTGAAGGTGAGCGTGCCGGGCACGATGACCATGCCGCCCGACCGGTTGACGTCCGCCGTCGTCGACAGCGAGGTCAGCACGACCGTGTAGAGCGGGAAGAGGACCGTGAGCACCACACCCGCCAGGACGACGGCCTTCAGGCCCTGACCGAGCGGGGACGGCTTGCCCTCCCACGCGTTGCGGTGCGTCTTGCGGGGCTTGCGCCGCACGGGGCGGGCGTCGCGCACGGGGTCCGGGACCGGGACGGCGTCCGGGTGGCCCAGCGGGCCCTGTCCGACGTCTGACTGGATGCTCATGATTTGCGGTACACCCCATCCTCACCGAAGACGTGCGCGAGCTTGTTCGCTCCCAGGACGAGGAGCAGAGAGACGACACCCTTGACCAGGCCGGCGGCAGCGGCGAACGCCCAGTCGCCGTTCACGACGCCCTGGTAGTACACGAAGGTGTCGATGACCTCCGCGGCGCCGGAGCCGACGGCGTCGCGCTGCAGGATCAGCTGCTCGAACCCGACGGTGAGCGCGTCGCCCAGGCGCAGGATGAGCAGCAGGATGATCGTCGGCCGGATCGCGGGAAGCGTGATGTGCCACATCCGCCGCCACCGCCCGGCACCGTCCATCGCCGCGGCCTCGTAGTGGGCCGGGTCCACGGTCGCCAGCGCGGCGAGGAAGATGATGATGCCCCAGCCGGCGTCCTTCCAGACGGCCTGCGCGGTGATGAGGACCAGGAACGAGTCCGGGTTGGTCATCAGGTCGAACCCGCTGTAGCCGGCGTCGGCCAGGACCCGGTTCACCAGGCCCGCGCCGCCGAAGATCTGCTGGAAGATCGTCACGACGAGCACCCACGAGAAGAAGTGGGGCAGGTAGATGATCGACTGGATCGTGGTGCGCAGACCCGGCGTGATCACGCTGTTCAGCAGCAGGGCGAGCACGATCGGGATCGGGAAGTAGAACACCAGCTGGAACGCCGTGATCACGAGCGTGTTCTCGACCGAGTGCAGGAACAACGGGTTGGTGAAGACGCGGACGAAGTTGTCCCAGCCCACGAACGCGCTGTCGAGGATCCCCGTGTACGGGGAGTAGTCCTGCCACGCGATGACGTTGCCCAGCATCGGGACGTAGGCGAAGACCACCAGGAGCACGATGCCCGGCAGGGTCATCGTGAGCAGCGTCCTGTCCCGCCTCAGCCGCGTACGCCAGGTGACGCGGTTGACCGGGGCGCCACCGTCGGGGACCACCTGGCGCCGCGAGCGCCGGCGCGGCCGGCTCGATGGGGTGGCGGCGGGTTCGCCGCCGGCCCCCCGGCCCGACGGCTGAGCCGTCGGGCCGGGGGTCGTCGTTCCGGTCGTCATGAGTCGGCGGACTCGCCGTCGCCCTGCTGGGCCTCGTAGATCTCCGTGTAGAACGCCCGCAGCTCCTCGCCGCCGGACGTACGCCACGTCTCGATGGCGGCGTCGAGGTCGTCCATCGACTTACGCCCGCGAGCGATGTCCTTCTCCAGGTCGTCGAAGGGCTGCCCGAGCGACGCGTACTGCGCGGGCTCGGTGATGTTCATCCCGTAGAACAGCGGCTCCACCATGAACTCGGCGTTGCGCGCACCCCATGCGCTGCGGCGCTCGACGTAGTCGGGCAGGGCCACCTGGGCGTTCACGACCGGGGGGTCCACCAGGAAGATGTAGCTCGGCTGCACCTCGGTCTGCGCGAGGGTCGTCGGCACCGGGAGCTTGTTGGCGTCCAGGTCGTAGTGCAGGCCCTCGACGCCGTAGTTGATCAGCTGGAACTCCTCCGTGCCGAACGGCGACGCCAGGAAGTTCGCGGCCGTCAGGAGCTCCTTGATGGCGGCGTCGTCATCGTTCGCCTTGAGGTAGGAGCAGATGCTCGCACCGTTGGGCTTGTAGAGGACCGGGTCGCCACCGTCGGCCGCGAAGACCGGCAGGACGTCGATGCTGAAGTCCGGGTTGGTCGCGCGGTTGCGCGTCAGGGCCTCGTGCCAGTAGCCCAGGCCGCCGGAGTTCACCAGCACGTCGCCGGACTCGAAGCGCAGGCCCGCGTCGCCGTCGTTGCCGGCGACCGCGTCGGGGTGCACCGCGCCGGAGGCGTAGACCTCGGCCAGCCACTCGAGCGCCGCGCGGTACTCGTCCGTCTCCACGCGGTTGACGAGCTTGCCGTCCTCGCCGACCTCCCAGCCCTTGGCGGGCAGGACGCCGAACATCACGGTCGCGGTCGACCACATGTCGTTGGTGCCCCAGACGCCCTCACCGGTGTTGTCGACGACGAAGTCGAGGAGCTCGTCCGCGTTCGTCGGCAGGGCGGCCTCGGGGAGCAGGTCGTCGCGGTACATCGACCAGTTGGTCACGCCGGCGGCCTCGGGGAACGGGAGCCCGTAGAGCTTGCCGTTCCACGAGCACGCCTGCCACGCCTCGGTCGGGATGTTCGCCAGGTACGGGTACTCGTCGACCTTGTCGCCGGCCAGGAAGGGCGTCAGGTCCTCGAAGATCGTCTCGACGGCCTGGCCGAAGCGGGGCGGGTTGTTCCAGGACGGGATGCTGACCCAGTCCGCGACGTCCTTCGGGGAGGCGAGCACCGCGGCGAGCTTGTCGCCGTAGGTGTTGCCGTCCGAGATCTGGAAGTTCAGGGTCGTGCCCATCGCCTCGCTGACCGCGTCGAAGTACTGGTTCCCCTTGGTCGGGGGGATGGTGCCCCACAGCGGCGTCATCACGGTGTACTCGCCACCGGAGCCGGGGGGCGCGTCGAAGGCCTTGACCAGCGGGTCCGGGATCGACAGGAAGCCCGGCGCCGAGCCGTTCACGCTCGGGAAGTCGGCCTCCACCAGGTCGATCGGGGCGTGGTTGGGCAGGTTCTCCTCCGAGATCCCCGCCTGGACGTCATCGCCTCCCTTGGCGCCGTCCGCGTTCGTGTCGCCGCCGCCGCAGGCCGCGAGCAGCGAGGTGGCCGCGAGGGCTGCGGTCGCCGTCACCCACACCCGCCGCCGCTGAGCGCCGTGACTCGTCGTGAGTCTCTTCATCACCAGATCCACTCCTTTGGGAACGTCGGAGGCGTCGATGCCCCCTGAGGTGCCTGACACCCGCGACGGGTGTCTTCCGCCGCGGGCGACACGGTTCGACCAAGATCCGTCGAAGCGCTTCGAGTGAAAAGTAGACCATGCGCCGAGGGATGACAACGTTGCCATGTCATGATGGCCGGCATCCCCTCCACCCCGTCCGGTGCTCACGCCCCGGACCAGGCACGACGCGTGCGAAAACCCCTCGAAGGAGCCCTCGATGGACCACCACTCCCCCGAGCCGGACCGTGCCGCAGCACCCCGGGTGTCGCCCGTCGACCTGCTCGGCCGGCTGACGCTCGACGAGAAGATCGCGCTGCTGCACCAGCACGCGCCCGCCGTCGACCGGCTCGGCCTGCGGCCGTACACCACCGGCACCGAGTGCCTGCACGGCCTGTCGTGGACGGGCGTGGCCACCGTGTTCCCGCAGCCCGTCGGCCTGGCCAGCACCTGGGACGTCGACCTCCTGGCCCGCGTGGGCCGCGCGGTCGGCACCGAGGTCCGCGCCAAGCACGCCGAGGACCCGTCGATCGGCCTGAACGTCTGGGCGCCGGTCGTCAACACGCTGCGCCACCCCCTGTGGGGCCGCAACGAGGAGGGCTACAGCGAGGATCCCGACCTCACGGCCGCCCTGGCCACCGGCTACTGCCAGGGTCTGCGCGGCGAGGACCCCGATGTCTGGCTCACCGTCCCGACCCTCAAGCACTACCTCGGCTACGGCAACGAGACCGACCGGTCCGCCACGAGCTCCCACCTTCCCCCGCAGTCGCTGCGGGAGTACGAGCTGCCCGCCTTCCAGGGCCCGCTCGCCGCGGGCGTCGTCGGCGCGGTCATGCCGTCGTACAACCTGGTCAACGGTCGGCCGAACCACGTCGCGACCGAGCTCCTCGACGAGCTCCGCACGTGGGCGGACGGCTCCGTCGCCGTGGTCTCGGACGCGCAGGCGCCCTCGAGCCTGGTCGACGTCGAGCGGTTCTTCCCCGACCACGTGACCTCGCACGCGGCGGCGCTGCGTGCGGGCATCGACTCCTTCACGGACAACTCGCAGGATGTGCGCCCGACGATCGAGCGGATCACCGCCGCGCTGGGCGCCGGGCTCGTGGACGAGGCCGACATCGACCGCGCCGTGCTCCGGCTGCTCGAGCTGCGCGACCGGACCGGCGAGCTCTCGGGCGCCGACCCCTACCGGGTGCCGGCCACCGCCATCGACACGGCGGAGCACCGCGCGCTGGCCCGGGAGGCGAGCACCCGCGGTGTCGTGCTCCTGGCCAACGACGGCGGCGCGCTGCCGCTCGGTGAGCCCACGTCCATCGCGGTCGTCGGCCCGTTCGCCGCGCACGTGGTCCACGACTGGTACTCCGGCACACCGCCGTACGTCGTCACCCTCGCCGACGCGCTGGCCGAGCGGTACCCGGACGCGGAGGTCCGGGTGGCCACCGGCGCCGACCGGGTCGCGCTGTTCAGCCGCACGCACCAGCGCTACCTCGCCGCGACGCCGACGGGCGACGCCGTCACCGCGACCTCGGTCACCGTCGACGCCACCAGTCAGTTCGACGTCACCGACTGGGGCCACGGCGTCCTCAGCCTGCGCAGCGTGGCCACCGGCGCCTACCTGAGCGGCCAGAGCTGGATCCAGCGGGCCGACGCCGACCGCATCGGTGGCTGGGTGGTGCAGGAGACGTACTCCGCACGGACCCAGCCCGACGGGTCGGTGTCCCTGCTGCACATCGGCAGCGGCAAGTGGCTCCGCATCCAGAACGGCACCCACCTGCTCGTGGCCGACGGCACCGAGGCGACCGCCGAACGGTTCTCCCTCGAGACCCTCGTCAGCGGGAGCGACGACGTCGCCCGGGCGTGCGCCGGTGCGGACGCCGTGCTGGTCGCCGTCGGCAACGACCCGCACGTCGCGGGACGCGAGACCGAGGACCGGCCCGACCTCCTGCTCGGCGCGACGGCCGCGACGGCCTGGAGCTCCGCGTCCGCCGCGCACGACCGGCCGATCCTCGTGATCGTCTCCAGCTACCCCTACGCGGTGCAGGACGAGGCCGCGCAGGCCGGCGCTGTGGTGTGGAGCTCGCACGCCGGCCAGGAGCTCGGGCACGGCCTGGTCGACGTCCTCTCCGGCGACGTCAACCCCTCGGGGCGCATCGCACAGACCTGGTGGCGGCGGGTCGAGGACGCCGGCGACCTGCTCGACTACGACGTGACGGGCGCGGGTGGCCAGGGCGGCCAGACCTACCGGTACGCCGAGGCCGACCCGCTCTACGGGCTCGGCCACGGCCTGGGCTACTCCGAGATCGCCTACCGCAGGCTCGAGCTCTCCGCCGGCAGCGTCGCGGCGCCCGCACCGACCTTCGGGCACACGCCCGCGCGGGACGCCGAGGCCCCCGGCACGGACCTCACGGCCACGGTCACCGTCGAGAACACCGGGGACCGCCCGGTGGACGAGCTCGTCGCGGTCTACTCCCACGCCCCGCAGGACCTGACCGTCCGGGCCCCGCGTCGCCGCCTGCTGGCCTGGACCCGCGTCGAGGTGGCCCCGCACTCCACGCTCGACGTGCGACTGCCGCTCCCCCTGGGTGCCCTGGCCGTCTGGGACGTCGCCGCCACGGCGCCCGACCGCACCGCGCTCGTGGCGACCCCGGGCGCCTACGTGGTCCAGCCCGGCGCCTACGTCGTCGCGAGCGGGCCGAGCGTGACCGAGGCCGCCCTCACCGCCCCGCTCACCGTCACCGGTCCCGAGCCCGCGGTCCTGCGTCCGGGGACCCTGCCCGCAGCGGCCTTCCACTCCTACCGCTCCCTCGTCACGTCGGCTCGCGAGCGCACGCTCGGCAGCTGCATCGAGGTCCACCCGGCGCACGAGGCGGGCTGGGCGCAGTACGGGCGGATCGCGCTCGACGGCGCCCGCGTGGTGCGGATCCTGGTGGCGCGCCGGTGGCTTCCTGCCTCGTCGGCCCCGCGGGTCCGGTTGACCGCCGGCGGCACCGGGTGGGCACCGCTGACGGAGTGGGCGGACGTGACGAGCACCGAGCAGTACGACTGGCAGGAGCTGCGCCTGGAGCTCCTCTCGCCGCCGGCGGGACCCGTCGACCTGCGGGTCGAGATCGAGGGTGCCGCGCGGGTCGCGGAGCTGATCTTCGACTGAGGCCGACCGGCCCGCCGTCCCTTGTGCCGAGCCGACCACCCGGAGTCGCCGCGTGCGTCCTGTCACCAACCCCGTCCTGCCCGGGTGCCACCCGGACCCGTCGGTCTGCCGCGTCGGCGACGTCTACTACCTGGTGGTCTCCTCGTTCGGGTACTACCCCGGCATCCCGGTGTACCGCAGCACGGACCTCGTGGACTGGGAGCTCGTCGGCCACGTCCTGGACCGTCCCGGCCAGCTCGACCTGACCGGGCTCGACCTGTCCGACGGGATCTGGGCCTCGACCATCCGCCACCACGACGGGGTGTTCTACGTGGTCTCGGGCATCGCGCGGGGGCGCACCGGGGCGTCGACCTTCGTCGTCACCGCCACGGACCCCGCCGGTCCGTGGTCGGACCCGGTGGAGCTGGACGCACAGGGCATCGACCCGTCGCTCTTCTTCGACGACGACGGGCGCTGCTGGTTCACCGGTGCGCGGGACGCTCCGGAGCCCGCGGTCACCGGTCCGGGCGAGCTGTGGCTGCGCGAGCTGGACCTCGACACCCTCCGCCTCGTCGGACCGGAGCACGTGCTGTGGCACGGCGCCCTGCGCGGTCAGTGGGTCGAGGGTCCGCACCTGTACAAGCGCGACGGGCGCTACCTGCTGCTCGCGGCCGAGGGCGGTACCGAGCGCAACCACGCCGTCACGGCGGCGAGCGCGACCCACGTCACCGGCCCGTACGTGACCGACCCCCGCAGCCCGCTGCTCACGCACCGCCACCTCGGGCCGGACCATCCCGTGCAGAACGTGGGGCACGCCGACCTGGTCGACACCCCCTCCGGCCAGACCTGGGCCGTCGTGCTCGCGGTGCGCGCCGTCGACGACACGCACGTGCTGGGCCGCGAGACGTTCCTCGTTCCCGTCGAGTGGTCGACCGCGGGCCCCGTCTTCGCCCCGGGTGCCGGGGCGATCCACGTCGGTGAGGCCGCGACCGCAGCGCCCGTCGAGGTGCTCGACCTCGCCGCGCCACTCGCCGCGCAGGGCTGGGCGAGCCTTCGTGGGCCGGTGACCGGGCTCGTCGAGCCGGTGCCGGACGGGCTGCTGCTCACCCCGGCGGGGGCCGACCTGGCGGGCCGCGGCACGCCGACGTTCGTGGCGCGACGCCAGCAGCACCCGCGGTTCCGCACCCGGACCCGGCTGCGAGCCGACGGGCTCACCGGCGCGGAGCAGGCCGGCGTGGTGGCGTTCCTGCACCAGGACCGGTTCGTGACCCACGCGCTGGGCGTCGACGCCGACGGCTCGCGCGAGGTTCGCGTGACCGCCTGGACCTCCGCCGGCGGGCACGTCCTCGGCCGGGCCCCGCTGCCGGGGGACTCGGCCACGCTGCTGATCACCGGCGACGACTCCACGTACACGTTCGCGCTCGAGACCGGTGCGGAGCAGACCGTCGTCGCGGCGGTCGACCGGGCCTTCCTGAGCACCGAGGTGGCCGGCGGCTTCCTCGGCGTGCACCTGGGCGTGTTCGCCGACGGGGCGAGCGGGCCGAGCACCGCACAGGCCCTCGTCGAGGCGTTCAGCTACGAGCCGCTGGCGGCGCCGCGGCAGCAACGGCCCGGCCCCGGCTGACCGTCAGCGCGGCGGCGCGGTGCTGCGGCGCACCACGAGCTCCGGCTCGAGCTTGCGATGGCCGACGACGTCACCGCGCAGCGCCGCGAGAAGGGACTCGATCGCGGCCTCCCCCAGGGCCGCGAAGTCCTGGCGCACGGTGGTCAGCGCGGGCACGAGGTAGCCCGACCCCACCTGGTCGTCGAAGCCCACCAGGGACACGTCGCCCGGAACGCTCACTCCCCGCTCGGCGAACGCCGCGAGCACGCCCATCGCCATCTGGTCGTTGCCGGCGAACACCGCGCCCGGCGGGCCGCCCGGCCGCGACACGAGCTCGTGGGCCAGGCGGTACCCGCTCTCGGCGGTGAAGTCGCCCTCCAGCAGGTCACCGCTCAGCCCCGGCGTCGCCTCGAGCTCGGCCCGCCAGCCCTCCACCCGAGCGCGCGCGTCCCAGGTCCGCAGCGCCCCGCTCAGGTGGACGATCTCCCGGTGCCCGAGGCCGGCCAGGTGGCGCACCACCAGCCCCGCCCCCAGGTCCTGGTCGACCTCGACCGACGCCACGCGCGGGTTCGGGACGTCACCGGACATCACCACCGACAGCGGGATCCGGCTGGTGATCGTCGCCAGCGCGTCGACCGCGACGGGCCGGTCCGCGACGACCGCGACGGCCTCCACCGACTGGTCCGCCAGCCGTTGCACGGTCTCGGCGAGGTCGCCCGCGCCGTCCATCCAGCTGGCGAGGCTGACCCAGTACCCCGCCCGGCGCGCTGCGGTCTCCAGGCCGAGCAGGAGCCGGGGCAGCTCGTACAGCTCCGACCCGGCGATGACCACGCCGATCGTCGAGGAGCTGCCGGACTTCAGCGCCCGGGCCATCGAGTTGCGGCGGTAGCCCAGCTCGGCGATGGCGGCCTCCACCCGCGCGCGGGTGTCCGCGCTCACCGACGGGTGGCCGTTCACGACCCTGGACACCGTCACGTGCGACACGCCAGCGAGGCGAGCGACGTCGACCATCCCCGGTGCGCGTTCCTTCACCAGGGGCTCCGCTCTCGCCTCACGCGTGGCGGCAGCTCGGTCGGGGTACCAGGCCGCTCAGCACACGGTACCCCTGCGACCTGCGGATACACCGCCATCACCGGTCGACGCGACGTGTCGAGACTGCGCTCGACGACGGCGGCGCGTCAGCGCCGGCCGCCGCCGACCCGCACGGTCCCGGTGAGTCGGACGTCCGCGGACGACGAGCCGACGAACACCGGGATGTCACCGCGCGGCGTGCGCCACCGGTCCCGGTCGACGTCCCAGTACGACACCGACTCCGGGCTGAGCGCCACGGTCACCTGCCTGCGCTCCCCCGGCTGGAGGGTCACGGTCGCCCACCCGGCCAGCACCTTCGGCGCGCTCTGCACCTGGCGGGTCGGCAGGTTGCCGACGTACACCTGCACGGTCTCGGTCCCGGCGACCGCACCGGTGTTGCGGACGGCGACCCTGACCTGCAGCGCCCCGTTCGCTGCGGGAGCTGTGCGCAGGTTCCGGTAGTCGTAGGTCGTGTACGACAAGCCGTGCCCGAAGGGGTACTGGGGCGCGATGCCGAACTCCTCGTACCCGCGGTAGCCGACGTAGATGCCCTCCGTGAACTGCTGGTCCAGCCCGATGCCCGAGTACTGCTCCGGCGTGCTGACCGGCGTGCTGTCCTCGTCGACCGGAAGCGTGATCGGCAGGCGTCCGGACGGGTTGACGTCCCCGAACAGGATGCCGGCCAGCGCGTTGCCCTGCTCCTGCCCCCCGAACCACGAGTGGATGATCGCCGGCACGCCACCCTCCCAGTCGGAGGTCTGGACCGCGCCACCGGTGGCCAGCACCACGACCGTGCGGGGGTTCGCCGCCGCGACCTCGCGGATGAGCTCGGCCTGACCGTTGGGCAGATCGAGGTCCGGCTTGTCTCCGCCCTCGGTGGAGTAGTCGCGCACCACGACGACCGCCGCCTGTGACGAGCGCGCGAGGTCGGCCGCTGCCTGTGCCTGCGGCGCGACGACGCCGTCCGGCGGGGTCCAGCCGAGCTGGAACACTGCCCCGGCGTCGGTGCCGGTCACCCCGGGGTTGTTGTACTCGACCCGCAGGTCGTGCGCGACGCCGGCGGTCAGCGGGACCGCTGCCGTCACGGTGGCCAGGACGCCGTCCTGGTCCGCCGACAGGACGAGCGCGTCGTCGAGGTAGACGTCCGCCCGGCCGATGGTGGTCACGGCGAGCTCGTACGTGCCGTCGACCGGAGCGGTGAGGGCCCCCGTCCACCGGATCGACGGTCCCATGTCCCGGGTCTGCGTCGGGAAGTGCGGGGACTGGGAGTTGAACCCGGGGAACACGAAGAACCCGGCGTTGATGGCGGCATAGGGCTCGGTCCGGTCAGCGAGCACCGTGCCGGCGAACTCCGGCTCGGAGAAGTACTCCGCCCGCAGCCCGGGAGCCCCGGCGCCGTCCGTGAGGTAGTCCGAAGGGATCGGGTCCGGGCCGCCGATGAGCGACGCGGAGGTCACGGGATCGGCCCCGGCGACGTGCCGGACCAGGACACCCGCGCCCGCCCGCGCCCGGATTCCGTCGAGCGGGCTCACCGTGTAGGTCGGCTTCACCAGCGAGCTGCCGCCACCCGCGACGACGGTGTCCGCGTCGGCGCCGATCACCGCGATCGACCCGACCGACCCGCTCAGCGGGAGCGCGCTCGCCTCGTTCTTCAGCAGCACCATCGCCCGCTCGGCGACCTGCCGCGCGAACGCGCCGTGCTCCGCCTCGGGCAGCGCCGAGATGACCGGCGGGTTGTCGAACAGCCCGAGCGCGAACATGGGCCGCAGGATCCGCAGGACGGCGTCGTCGATCCGGGAGACCGGGACCTGACCTGCGCGGACGGCGTCGAGCAGCGGTCCGCAGAAGAAGCACGTGCCGGGTCCCGTCTGCGGGGTGGTGTTGCCCGGCATCTCCTGGTCGAGCCCGCCCAGGATCGCCTGCACGGTGCTGTGCGTGGCGCCGTAGTCGCTCATCACCCAGCCCTCGAAGCCGAGCTGCTCCTTGAGGATCCGGTTCAGCAGCTCGTCGCTCTCGCACGCGAACACGCCGTTCACCTTGTTGAACGCGCACATCGCGGAACCCGGCCGCCCTTCCTCCACGCCGATCGCGTACGGCCGCGTGTAGATCTCCTGCAGAGCCCGCTCGTCCACCACCGCGTTGCCACCGCTGAGCCGGTTCACCTCCTGCGTGTACACGTTGTAGTGCTTGATGTCGGCGACGACGGGGTGCGACTGGATCCCCCGGATCTCGGCCGCCGCGATCGTGCCGGACAGCAGCGGGTCCTCGCCCAGCGCCTCGAACGCGCGGCCCGCCTGCGCCACCCGCGCGATGTCGACGGCCGGGGACAGCAGGACGTTGTGGCCCGTGCGGAAGGCCTCGTCACCCGCGACCTGCCCGTACTGCTCGGCCAGGGCGGTGTCCCAGGTGGCCGCCAGGGCGATCGGCGCCGGCAGCTGCGTCGCCTCCTGGTCATTGACGCCGGGGTTGGCGATGCGGACCCCCGCCGGACCGTCGGCCATGGTCAGCGCGGGGATGCCGAGGCGCTCGATCGGGCCGTTGTAGAAGCCGTAGAAGTTGTTCTGCTCCCCGTGCAGCATGTCGACCTTCTCGTCGAGGGTCATCTGCCGCAGCAGGGCGCGGGCGCGCCGGGTGTCGGGGCCGGACTCGTCCCACCACCACTGCGACGGCAGGGACTTCACGTCCTGCAGGCTCTCGGTGACGGCCGCCTCGCCATCGGGATCGTCCGGGGCCGCGACCGCACCACCCGCCGGCACGACCATCGCCGCCACACTGACGGCCGCCACGATCGACAGCCTGAGGGACCTGGTTCGGATGTCGGTACGCATGGACCCTCCCCCGGGTCACGGCGTCGGGCACCACGGCCTCATTGCCGCTGGCGCTGCCCCCGCCACATCCCAGTAGTCCACCGGTGGCGCACAGGCGTCAAGGGCGGTTCTGCGCGGCGACCACGCCATGGGTGCTGCCCACGACGCCCGAAGCGGCCCTCAGGGCTTGCTCGTCCGTCGTCGAGACCGCGGTGCGCCGGCACGCCACGACGCCGGCCGAGCGGCACTCGCCCCAGCCTGAGGACCGGTGAGCGGTATACCCACCGTCGATCCATGCGCCCGGTCAGCACACCTAGCCGTCGCCGCGGGGCGGCGTCGCGGGTCCGGGCGCTGCGTGTGCGTCGTCGGGCTGCCCGTCCCCGTGGTGCGCGTCGCCGAGGAGCACCGTCTGTTCGCGCAGCACGGTGATCATCCGACGAAGGTAGTCCGTGATCGCGGCCTGCTGCTCGGGGGTGTACTCGGCAATGAGCCCACCGAGCGCCCCACCGAGTCGCGCGAAGGCGTCGTCGAGCTCCGGGTTCGTCGAGGGGACTGCGCGGATGATCGCGCGCCGGCGGTCAGCAGGGTCCGTCTCGCGCTGCACGTGCCCGCCCGCGGCCAGACGTCCGACGAGGCTGGTGATCGCCGCAGGGGTCAGGCCCGTCCGTCGGGCGAGCTGGGTGGCACTGAAGGGCCCTTCCTGGTCGATGAGCTCGAGGGTCTTCAGGTCGCCCGCCGACAGGCGGACGCGCGCGGCGACCGCTTGGTGGAAGAGGACGACGGCACTGCTCAGCTCGCGCCCGAGGGACGGAGTGCTTGACACGGGACCCCTCAAATCACTTAGATCGGTCGTAGTAATTACTACGACCCATCTAAGTAGATCAGGAGGCGCGCATGGATGCCACCGAGGCGATCGACGCGACGATGAGCGGGATCGAAGAGGCCTGGGCTGCAGGGGACGCGGGCGCCTTCGCTGCGCTCCATGCGCCGATGGCGACCTATCTGGCATTCGACGGCACGTTGATGGTCGGACGGCGCGAGATCGAGAGCGGGCACGCGCCGCTCTTCCGCGGGATCATGCGCGGCTCGCGGCTCCTGAGCTGGGACCGTCGCGTGCGCCTGGTTTCGAGCGATGTCGCGGTCGCCACGCAGATGGGCGGGATCGTCATGCGGTGGCAGGGCGACCGCGCGACGCCGTCGGCGAAACGGGTCTCGGCGAACACGACGGTGCTCGTCCGCGACGGGGACCGGTGGCTGGTGACGGCGTTTCAGAACACCCGGTACCGGCCGTGGGCGGACACCCTGCTGGGCCGCCTGATGACGAGATCGTCGGGGTGACCGGCGTGCTGCACCACGTGTGCGCGGGCGTGGTCCTGCTGGGCTCGGCGGCGACGTTGTACGTGACGGCGCCGCTCCTGCTCGGGCTCGCGATCGTGCCGGCGGGCCTGCGCAGCTACCAGCTGTACAGCGGCGACACCAACGGCTGGCTGGAGCTGCTCGTCGAGCTCCTGCGCGTGGCCCTGGTCGTCGCCATGGTCGCCGTCGGTCGGCGGTGGCGCGGCGTCGCGGGGTAACCGTGGCGGCAGGTGCGGGCCGACGTGGCGCGGGCGTACCGCGCGGGCTGGTTCGGCATCCTTGTCCAGCTGGGCGTCGTCACCCTCGCCGCGCTCGCCGTCGGAGCGGTCGTCACCGAGTCGTCGGTGCGCGACGTGCTCGGCGCGCTGGGGGCGGACAGCGTGCCTGCACGGCGTGCGGCCGACGCCGTGACGTTCGCCGTGAAGAACGTCGTCGTGATCCCCGTCTACCTCGCGGCCCTGCTCATCGCGAGCGGTGCGGTGCCGGTGGAGCGCACCGCGGCGCGCGCAGGTGCTGCGGGCTGAGGGCGAGCGTCCGCCGGACGTCGGTCCCGGCCCGGATCTACCCGCACGCATCCGCTCGTGGCCGGCAACGTCTCCACGCGACCGCTGCGTACCTCCTGGGTGCACCAACGCCGGAGGCCCTCTCTCCCCGAAGGGAGAAAGGGCCTCTGAGCTGCAACTTCACTTGTAGCGGGGGCAGGATTTGAACCTGCGACCTCTGGGTTATGAGCCCAGCGAGCTACCGAGCTGCTCCACCCCGCGTCGGTGAGTACAACTTACCCCACCCCTGGAGGGGGGCCAAATCGCAGGCACCCGGCCGGTGGTGGTGTGCGTCACCCCCACCGGCCGGACCCGCGTCATTCAGCCAGTCGCGCCTCGGCGTCCAGGGCGGCCTGGATCGCCGTGTCGAGGCGCTTCTGCGCCTCGCCGTAGGTGGCGAAGTCGCCGGTCGCGAGGGCAGCCTGGCCCTCGGCGATGGCCTCCTTGGCCTGCTGCAGCGCGCGGTCCAGGTCGGCGCGCGCCGTCGTGTCCGTCCCGGTGCCCGCGCCCGGGTCGGCCGGTGCGGCGGGGGTGTCGGTCGGCGTGTCCGTCGGTTCCTGCGTCGGCGGGGTCTCCGCGTCCGGATCGGTTCCGGCGTCACCGGCATCGGCACCCGAGTCGCCCCCGAACACCTGGTCCAGGGCACCGTCGAGGGTGTCCGCGAACCCGATGTCGTCACCGAAGGCCACGAGCACGCGCTGCAGCAGCGGGAACGTGGTGCCGGAGCGTGCCTGCACGTAGACCGGCTGCACGTACAGCAGGCCGCCGCCCATGGGCAGGGTCAGCAGGTTGCCGCGGACCACCTGCGAGTCGCCACGGCCGAGGATGTTGAGCTCGTTGGACACGTCCGGGTCGGCGACGAAGTTGTTGTTCACCTGACCCGGCCCGGGCACCGTCGAGTCGCGCGGCAGCTCGAGCAGGCGCATCTTGCCGTAGTCCTCGGACACCTTCCCGTCCTCGTTGCCCGCCTCGGCGTCCACCGCCAGGTAGCCGGTGAGCACGTTGCGCGCGTTGGTACCCGTCGGGATGAACGACGACATCAGCGAGAAGCTGGCCTCGTCCTGGTCGGGCATCCGCAGCGTGAGGTAGTACGGCGGCTGCGGGACGGCGACCTCGCTGGTCGGGTCGTTCGGGTTGGCCCAGAAGTCGTTGCCGGAGAAGAACTGGCCGGCGTCGGTGACGTGGTACCGGGCGAGCAGGTTGCGCTGCACCTTGAACAGGTCCTCGGGGTAGCGCAGGTGGCTCATCAGGGCGCCGTCGATCTCGGACATCGGCTCGAGCGACGACGGGAACACCGAGTCCCACGCCCGCAGGATGGGGTCCTCGGCGTCCCACGCGTACAGCGTCACGGACCCGTCGTAGGCGTCGACCGTGGCCTTCACCGAGTTGCGGATGTAGTTCACGGTCTTCGGCTGGAGCGCCTCGACCGTCTCCGACGTCGCGGTCAGGGAGTCCGTCGTCGCGTCGTCGAGCGAGCGGGTCGCGGCGTACGGGTACTGGTCGGACGTCGTGTAGCCGTCGACGATCCAGACGACCTTCTCGTTCACCACGGCCGGGTAGGCGCGACCGTCGAGCGTCAGGTACGGCGCCACCTTCTGCACCCGGTCACGCGGGTCGCGGTCGTAGAGGATCTGCGACTCGCTGGTCACGCGCTCCGAGAACAGGATCTGCTCGGAGCCGAACTTCAGCGCGTACAGGAGCTTGGCCAGCGGGTTGCCGATCGAGGGTCCCGCCGACACCTCCTGCGTGGGGAACGTGCTGTTCACCGCGCCCTCGGAGTCGTCGGCCGGGTAGTCCAGCTCCCACGGCGTGGCGTCCTCCGGCGCACCGACGATCGAGTACGCCGGGGCCTTCGGGCTGAAGTAGATGCGCGGCTCGTACGGGCCCATCTGGCCGGTCGACGGGATGCCCTGCTCCCAGAACGCCGGGGCGCCCCGTCCCGCCGTCGTGTTGCCGTAGGCCGCGACCACGCCGTACCCGTGCGTGTAGACGGTGGCGTCGTTGGTCCAGTTGCGCTGCTGCGCGTCCAGGCCGTCGAGCGACAGCTCGCGCACGGCGATGACCGTGTCGCGGCTCTCCCCGTCGATCTCGTACCGGTCCACCGACAGGGAGTCGGGGAAGTCGTAGAACGCGCGGATCTGCTCGAGCTGCTTGAACGACGGGCTGACGATCTGGGGGTCGAGCAGGCGGATCGAGGCCGTGGTGTCGGCGTCGGCGCGCAGCGCGCCGGCCTCGGCGGTGACCTCGGCGTCGTAGGCGGTCTTCTCGACGTCCGTGAGGTCGTAGGCGTCGAGGGTCGCGTCGATGTTGCGCTTGATGTACTCCGCCTCGGCGTCCTGCTGGTTCGGCTGCACCTGGAAGCGCTGGACGATCGCCGGGTAGATGCCGCCGACCGCGATCGCGGCCACGACCATGAGCCCGACGCCGATGGCCGGAAGGCGCCAGTTGCCACGGATCGCGGTGACGATGAACATCACCGCGACGAAGATCGCGATGCCCGCCAGGATCGCCTTCGACGGGATGACCGCGTGCACGTCGGTGAACGACGCACCGACGAACTTCTCCCCCGACTTGGTCAGGATCGAGTACCGGTCCAGCCAGTAGCTCGAGGCGATGAGCAGCATCAGCACGGCCGCGATCAGCGACAGCTGCACCCGGGCGGCCCGGGTGGTGCGGGGCGCACCCCCGCGCTGGCCGCCGACCCGCAGGCCGCCGTACAGGTACTGGGTGGCCACGGCGCCGATGCCGGCGAGCACGACGACCGCGGTGAGGAACGAGACCACGAACCGCAGGCCGGGCAGCGTGAACAGGTAGAAGCCCAGGTCGATGCCGTACTGCGGGTCGGTCTCGCCGACGGACTTGCCGTGCATCCACAGCTGGACCGTCTGCCACTGCTGCGACGCGGCGGCGCCGGCGAACAGGCCGAGGACGGCCGGCCCGACGATCATGACCAGGCGACGCAGCGGCTCGATGGCCTCGCGGTACTGGTCGAGGTTCGCCTGCTCCTGGGTGGACGGCGCGTACACCGGCCGCGACCGGTAGCCGAAGTTCAGGCTCCAGAAGACCGCACCGGCCATGACGAGGAACCCGGCGACGAACAGCGCCGCCCGGGTGAGCCACTCGGTGCGGATGACGTCGGTGAACCCCAGCTGCTGGAACCAGAGCACCTCCGTCCACACCTGGGCGAGGAGCAGGACGGCGACGACCAGCACCCCGAGGACGACGAGCGTGGGGGCGAGTGCTCCGCGTCGGCGGGGGCGAGCCGGGCTCGGGCGGGGCGGCGGGCTTCCGAAAGTCACGGCGGGGCAGTCCTCGTCATCGGCAACAGGTGAGACACATCGGCACGGTCATGGACCGTGCGAGCGACGCGCGACAGGCACGTATCACTCGCACTCAGAACGCGCCGGTCGAGGCACAGGTTCCCACACGGATGCGACCATGAACCCTGTGAGTGCACCCACCCCTGACCTGGCCGCGCTGGCCGACTCCGTCCGCGAGATCGAGCATCACGTCGCCGAAGCCGGTTGGGACGGCCCGGTGCGCGTCTTCGCGCTCGTCCGCACCCAGGAGATGCTGCGCACCGAGCCCGGCCTGGCTGCGCAGCTCGACGAGTCGGTCCTGGAAGCCGCCCGGTCCCAGCCGTGGCACCTGACGTCGATCGAGCAGGAGGACCTGCCGGCCGCACCCGACCTCGAGACGCTGCTCGCGGGCCTGTCGTGGCCGTCGACCGTCGACGGCATGGCCGTCACCGTGGAGCGCGTGGTCCTGCCGCCCGCCGCCGAGGAGGAGATGCCGCAGGACACCGACGCCGCGCTCGACTACCTGCTGTCGCACCCGGAGCGCCAGGACGTCCGGCTGGTCGTCGGTGCGCTGCGCGGCGGCCCGTCGTGGTGCGCGGTGCGCACCCGCGCCAACGACGCCGACGACCAGGTCGGCCAGGGCGCCGACCTGGTGCCCGGGCTCGTCGCCGCGGTGCGCTCGACCCTCGACTAGGTCGACCGGCTCGACTGGCAGCTCGGCAGGTCCTCGGTCGTCCCCGCGCCGATCGCGACGACGGTCTCGCGCGCCTCGTGCAGGGTCTCGACCGGGACCACGCGCAGGCCGTCCGGGACGTGCCCGACGACCTCCGGGCAGTTGTCGGCGGGGGCCAGGAACCAGGTGGCGCCGTCCCGGGCCGCACCGGCGAGCTTCTGCCGGATGCCGCCGATGGGCCCGACCTCGCCCGTGACGTCGATGGTCCCGGTGCCGGCGATGTGCTCGCCGGCGGCCTCGTCCTCGGGCGTCATCTTGTCGATGATCCCGAGCGCGAACATGGTCCCCGCGCTCGGGCCGCCGATGTCGTCGATGCTGATCGAGATGTCGACCGGCATGTCGAACGTCGGGTCGATGAACACCCCGATCTGCGCCTTGCCGTCGTCCCTCGTGCCGGTGACGATCGGGATGTCGAGCGCCTGCCCGTGCCGCCGCACCGTGAGCGTCACGGTGGTCCCGGGCTCGACGCGCTCGAGCTGCGTGATGAGCCCCTGGTAGTCGGGCACGGGGGCCCCGTCGAGGGCGACGATGACGTCCCCCTCCTCCACCTTGCCCTCGGCGTCCGTCCCCTCGACGGCCCCGGCGACGACGAGGGTCGCGGGAACCTCGTAGCCGAGCTCGGTGAGCGCCGCGACGGCGGCGTTCTCCTGCGACGAGACCATCTCCGCGGTGTTCGACTCGTCGATCTCGTCCTGCGTGCGGTCCGGCGGGTAGAGCAGCTCGACGGGCTGCACCACCGCATCGGGAGAGAACCAACCCTCCAGGACGCCGACGACGCTGGAGGGGAAGCCCGGTCCGCCCGTGCCGGACACCGTGGTCAGGCGGAGCTCGCCCGTGGCGTCGAACGTCTCGGCGCCCTCGATCTGGATCAGGGGCGTGCCGTCGTGCTCGCCCAGCACGTCCCGCGTCGGCCCGGGGCTGCTGACCGCGTACGGCACGGGCATGACGGCGAGGACGGCGACCAGCACCGCCGTGGACAGCAGCCCGACGGACAGGGTGAGCGACCGCGGGCTGACGCGGTCGGGCGCGCCGAAGGGCGCGTCGACGTCGGACGGGAGCGAGGGCTGGTCGAGCACGCCCACATCATCCCCCGGCACGGCGGGGTCGGCCGTCACGGCCGCTTCCTGGACCGTGCCTGGCGCCACACGGCCGCGGTGCCGATGACCGCGACCGCCGCCCCGGCGGCACCCAGCGCCGCCACGTCGCGCGACGCGACCCGCCGCCCCGCCACCGCCAGGCGGCCCTGGACGCCCTCGAGCAGCACGTCCAGGCACGCGGCGCTGGACCAGCGCGGCTCCCACCCGGCCTCGCGCAGCCGGTCGGACGCGACCGTCCAGGGGTAGACGACGTACGCGAGCTCCGACGCGGGCGCGGGGAGGGCGCCGACGCGGTGGAGCCGCTCCGCGGTGCCGAACGCCGTCGCGGCGGCCAGCTCGATCCGGCGCATGCCCGCGGCCGCCTCGACCTCGGCCGGCTCGAGCACGTCGTCCGCTCCGACGGTGAGCACGCCGGACAGCCGCTCCTCCACCGCGAACCGGGCGGCGGCGGCGAGGTCCTCGACGTGCACGAACTGCCACTGCCGGGCGGCACCGCGCACGGTGAGCAGGCGCGGCGCCTCGAAGTGCCGGGTGACGAACGTGTCGATGCCCGGCCCGACGACCGCGGCGGGTCGCAGCACCGTCACGAGCGGCGACCTGCGACGGCGGCCACGCTCGAGCACCGCCTCGGCCGCCACCAGGTCGCCCACCAGGCCGTCGCGCGGCACCTCGTCGGCACGCGGGAGCGGGTCGTCGTCGTGGATCACGGGACGGTCGGGCCAGGCCCCGTGCACGACTGCGGAGCCGATGGCCACCACGTGTCTCGTCCCGACCGCGCGCGCGGCGGCCAGGACCCGCTGCGTGTGCGCGACGATCGTCGCCTCGCTCTCCCGGCCGGGCTTGCCCGACGCCCCGGCGAGGTCGGCCTCGTGCGTCACGAGCACGACGACACCGGCCCCCTCGAGCGCGTCCTGCGGACGTCGCGCGGGGAGCTCGGCGACCGTCCGCACCCCCGTGCCCCACGCGGTCGCGACCGCGGCGGCGACGGGTCCGCGGCCGACCACGACGACGTCGTCGTCGCTCGTCCGCGCCGCCGACGCGCCGAGCGGACGCGCGCTGCGCCCTGAGCGAATCTGCCCGCCCACCATCCCCCGTCCCGGTGCCACGCAGTTACCGTGTTCGCAGCCCGCCCTATCGTCGCAGGAGGTCCACGTGAGCCCCGACAACTCCGCCGTACCGGGAGCCGATGGTGGCATGCCCGCGTGGGAGCAGGTGATGCGCGCGATGCTGGGTGACGGCGCCGACGAGGCCATCCGTGAGCTGCAGGAACGGGGCTTCGACCCCGACGCGATGGCCGCCGCGTCCGGCCTGCCCAACGACCCCGCGGTCCTCCAGCAGGTGTTCGCGCAGGTGCAGGCCATGCTGGCCGCGTCGGGCGACGATCCCGTGAACTGGCAGATGGCCCACGACCTGGCGCGTCAGCAGGCCGCCGCCGGCGGCGACCCGTCGCTGACCGCGGCGCAGACGCGGCAGGTGCTCGACGCGCTCGGCGTCGCCGAGCTGTGGCTCGACGCCGCCACCGACCTTCCGCCGTCCACCGGGACCCCGCGTGCGTGGAGCCGGGCCGAGTGGGTCGAGGCGACCCTGCCCGCCTGGCGCACGCTGACCGAGCCGGTGGCCAGCTCGCTGTCGTCCGCGCTCGTCGGCGCCCTGGGCGGCGCCCTGCCCGACGAGTCGCCCGAGGGGTTCGGTCTGCCGGGCGGCATCGAGCCGGCGCAGCTCCTGCGCCAGCTCGGCTCCGCGGTGTTCGGCATGCAGGTCGGCCAGGCCGCCGGCACGCTCGCGCACGAGGTGTTCGGCACCACCGACATCGGGCTCCCGCTCCTCGACCGCCCCGCCCCCGCGCTGGTCGCCGCCAACGTCGACGCCTTCGCGGAAGGTCTCGATGCGCCCGTGGACGAGGTGCGGCTGTTCCTGGCTCTGCGCGAGGCGGCCGCCACGCGCCTGTTCACCCACGTCCCCTGGCTCCGCGCCCACCTGCTGTCCACGGTCGAGGCCTACGCGCGCGGGATCACGATCGACGCGGAGCAGCTCGAGGAGGCCGTGCGCTCCGTCGACGTGACGGACACCGCCGCCCTGCAGCAGGCACTCTCCGGCGGGGTGTTCGCGCCGCACACCACGGCCGCGCAGAAGGCCGCGCTCGAGCGCCTGGAGACCGCGCTCGCGCTCGTCGAGGGCTGGGTCGACGAGGTCACCGCGACCGCGGCGCTCCCCCACCTGCCGCACACGATGGCCCTGCGCGAGATGATCCGCAGGCGCCGTGCCGCCGGTGGTCCGGCGGAGCAGACGTTCGCGAACCTGGTCGGCCTCGAGCTGCGACCCCGCCGGCTGCGCGACGCCGCGGCGCTGTGGGCACAGATCACCCGGGACAACGGTGCGACCGGACGCGACGCCGTGTGGGACCACCCCGACCTGCTGCCGAGCACCGAGGACCTCGACGACCCGGCCGGTTACGCGGCACGTCGGGCGACCGCGGTGGACGACGCCGCCGAGGTGGACCGGGCGCTGGCCGAGATCCTCGGCGACGACCCGGACGCCGGCCCCACAGCCTGACCCGACCAGCCGGCCGCGGCCGACGGGCCTGCGGCGTGGACGCTCAGCGCCTGCCGTCGTCCCCGAGGTCGTCGAGCTCGAGATCCTCGGCCACCTCGACGACCTGCACCTCGTCGAGCTCGTCCACCTCGTCGGCCAGCACGTCGTCCAGCACGTCGTCCAGCACGTCGTCCGGCTCCGCCAGCGCACCGCCGTCGACGTCGCCCACGCCGTCCTCGGCTCCCCCGGCCGGGGCCTCCTGACCTCGTTCCGCCGCGTACGCGTACCCCTCGAGGAAGCCGCGTGCGCGCTGGGTGCGCGGATAGGCCTCGAGCACGGCCCAGAACTCGGGCCCGTGCCCGGCGTGCAGCAGGTGCGCGAGCTCGTGCAGCAGCACGTAGTCGAGCACCCACCGCGGCATGCCACGCACGCGGTCGGAGATCCGGATCGTCCCGTCGGACGGCGTGCAGGACCCCCACCGCCGGCCCTGGTTGGTGGACCACCGGACCGTCGTCGGCCGCGCCCGCCCGCCGAGGTACCTGGTGGAGAGCTCCGTGGCCCTCGACATCAGCTCGTCGTCGGACGGCCGACGGCGGCGCTCCTGGGTGGCCAGCCGCGTCAGCATCCGACGCACCCACTCGCGTTCCTGGGCACGCGTGAACCGTGCGGGGATGGCCACGATGGTGCGGTCGCCCTCGCGCCAGGCCGTCACCGTGCGCACGCGTTTGCGCGATCGGCGGATCTCGACCTGTGACAGGTCCTGCGGGGGCTGCACACCGGAACGCTAGCGCCCCGCGTCCCCGGCCCCGGGTTCACCCGTCCGCACACGGCGAGTCCTGCACGATTCCGGGGGCTGTGGGCGTCTCGGCCACTACTGTGAAAGCCGCTCGGACGTGGCAGCACCACCACGCCCGGCCGCCGGCCGGCGGTTTCCCGGTCCGGTGCACGACACCGAGGGAGGACCCCCATGGCCGAGACGTATGCAGGCGAGTTCTATTGCGTGAAGTGCAAGGAGAAGCGTGAGGCCGAGGGCGACGTCGTCATCTCGGAGTCCGGCCGCCGGATGGCCAAGGCCGTCTGCCCGGTCTGCGGGACGAAGCTGAACCGGATCCTCGGCAAGGCCTGAGCACCGCACGTACCGCCCGAGGGCATCGTCCACCCGGACGGTGCCCTTTCGGCGTTCCTGGGGCTGTGGATGACCTGCGCGCGGCGTCGGCCGTGCTGCGAGAGTGACGCCGTCGTTCTCGGAAGGGGGCATCCATGCGACTGCGTGACGGGCTGCAGGTGCTGCGACGCACCGCGACCGAGGTCCAGGTCGGCACCGACCCGCGCTGGGCCGTCCGGCTGACCGACCTCACCTCCGCGGAAGCGGACCTGCTGCTCTCCGTCGGGCCGCGCACCGACCTGGGTCGCGTCCTCGGGGCCGCGGCGCGTCGGGGCCTGGACGGCGAACGGGTCCAGGCGCTCGTGGGCGTGCTGGTGGAGGCGCGGCTCACCGACGACCATCCGCCTCGGGCGGTCCTGCGAGGTCCAGCGGCGGCGGACGCGACCACGTGGTCCCTCCTGCGCGCCGACGGCGACGGCGCCGGCCTGGTCCGGGCGCGTGCGCAGCGGGTGGTCGCGGTGCTGGGCCTCGGACCCACCGGCCTCGGCATCGCCGTCGGCCTCGCGGCGGCGGGGGTCGGCACGCTCCTGCTCGACGACGAGCGTCCGGTGCGATCGACGGACGTCGGCGTGTGCGGATACCGGTGGGCGGACGCCGGAGCGCCGCGCGAGCACGTGGCCGCACGCATCCTGCGGGACGTCGCGCCGCACGTGTCCACGCTGTCGCAGCGCCCGGCGGACGCCGTGGTGCTCGTCGAGGACGGGGTGGCGGACCCCATGCGCGGGCCCGTCCTGGTGTGCGGGGCCACCGCCCACCTCAGCGTGGTGATCCGCGAGGCCGACACGGTCGTCGGGCCGTTCGTCGTCCCCGGCGCGGGGCCGTGCCTGCGCTGCCTCGACCTGCACCGCGCCGACGCCGACGCGTCGTGGCCGACCATCGCCACGCAGCTGCGTGCCGGGACCGCCGACGAGTCCGGCGTCGTCGCGGCGGTGTGCGCCGGGCTGGCCGCCTCGGCCGTGCTCGCGCACCTGGACCGCGTCGCCGGGCTCGCACCCGGCGTCACGTTCGAGGTCGCCCTGCCGGACGCCGTTCCCCGCAGACGCACGTGGGCGGTGCACCCCGAGTGCGGGTGCACCGCCCTTCCGGCGTCGCCGGCGGGCGCGCCGGTCTGAGCCGACCGTCAGACCGCGGTGTCCGGGTTCTTGCGAGGGCGTCCGCGACCACGCTTGGTCGCGACCACCACCCCACCGACGAACACCTCGCCGCCCCAGACGCCCCACGGCTCGGCGCGGTCGATCGCGCCGGCCAGGCACCCCTCGATCAGGGGGCACTCCCGGCACAGGGCCTTGGCCTTCTCGACGTCGGCCGTCCGCTCCGCGAACCAGAGCTCCGGGTCGTTGGACCGGCAGGGGACGCATCCGGCGACGAGCTGGTCGAACGTCTGGCGGTCGTCGGTCGCCGAAGTGCAGTCGGTAAGGGGCCACGGACCGGATCCGCCGTGGTTCACCGTGTCGAGCAGCGCGGTGAGCCGCACGATGTCCTCCTGATGTCCTTGCTGGTGAACGTGTTGCGTCGGTGCCGGACCGACTGCCAACCCGTCCGCCCGACTCATCGGGAGAACAGAAAGGCCGCGGGTCCGAGTTCGGACTCCGCGGCCTGGTGCCTCGTCGAGAGGTCAGATCATGGGAGTCCGGATGAGCTGCACGTGGTGATCGGTCGCCGGACGACGCTTCCACCCACCGAGGAGCTCGAGAGCAGTGCCGCCGATAGGCGCAGCTGTCCCCGGGATCGGGAACATGGCGGGTGCGACAGATCGCGGCAGGAACGCAGCAGCGTTCGGCATCTCGCTCTTCGTGGAATTCATCGGTGCACCCACCCCCTCTCCGGCTCGGACCCTCGCCTCTCGGCGCGATCCCTCAACAAGGACGTCGCCAACCCTAGGACCGGCCTCACACGGCGAACAACCGAATTACCGAACATTCCTCGACGAGTTTCTGCCAACACCCGATCGGCCCAGCGAGCCGGCGTCCGCGCGGCTTCCGCGGACGGCAGCCAGCACGTCCTCGCCGACGTCCGCGAGCGTCATCGGGCCCACGCCGCGGACGGCGCCCAGCTCTTCCAGCGTGCTGGGATCGGCCTGGGCGATCGCACGGATCGTGGCGCTCGTCAGGATGGAGGCGGGCTGGCGGCGCAGCTGCGCGGCGTGCTCGTCGCGCCACGAGGTGAGGCCCTCGACCACGGCCTGCTCGCGGCCGTCCAGGTCGCGGAGCGGGACGCCCGGCCGACGTCGCTCGTCGGGCCACAGGTCCGTGAGGAACCGCGAGACGCCGCGGCCGGCCCTGGCGCGCGGGTGCCGCGCCCGCGAGTACGACAGGTGAAGGTGCTCGCGCGCCCGGGTGATCCCGACGTACAGCAGCCGCCGCTCCTCGGCGAGCGCCGCGTCGGTCTGCGCCTGGACCGTGGGCAGCAGGCCGTCCGAGAGACCGACGAGGAACACCGCGTCCCACTCGAGGCCCTTGGCGGCGTGCAGCGACGCGAGCGTCACGCCCTCGACGGTCGGCGCGTGCTGGGCGGTGGCCCGCTCGTCGAGCTCCGCCACCAGGTCCGCGACGGTCGGCGGGCCGCTGCCCGTGGGCGGCGCCGCCGCGAGGGCGTCGGCGAGCGAGACGAGCGCCTGCAGCGCGTCCCAGCGCTCGCGGCTCGCGCCCCGGCCCTCCGGCGGGGTGTCCGTCCAGCCCGCGTTGCGCAGGATGTCCCGGACCGAGTCCGGCATCGGGGTCTCGGGGTCCGCGGCCCGGGCGCCGCCGCGCAGCAGCACCATGGCCTTGCGCACGTCGGCGCGCGCGAAGAACCGCGCGTTGCCCCGGACCTGGTAGGCGATGCCCCGGTCGGCGAGCGCCGCCTCGAACGCCTCCGACTGCACGTTGGTGCGGAAGAGCACGGCGATGTCAGCGGGCCCCACCCCGCCCCGGATCAGCCGCGCGATCTCGTCGGTCACGCCGGCGGCCTCGGCCTCGTCGTCCGGGTACGTCACGAACGACACGTCGGGTCCGTCGGGCCGCTGCGCCCGGAGCTCCAGCGGGCTGGGCCCGCCCGCCTTGCGGGCCGCGTGCATCACGTGGTTGGCCAGGCCCACCACCTGCGGCGTCGAGCGGTAGTCGCGGACCAGCTCGACGGTGGTGGCGCGCGGGTACGTCTTGGTGAACGACATGAGGTGGTGCGCGGAGGCTCCGGCGAACGAGTAGATGGTCTGGCTGGGGTCCCCGACGACGCAGAGCTCCTGCCGGCCACCGAGCCACTGGTCGAGCAGGTACTGCTGGAGAGGGCTGACGTCCTGGTACTCGTCGACGACGAAGTGCTGGTACTGCTCGCGGACCGAGTCGGACACGTCCCGCCGCTCGGCCAGCATGGCCGCGAGCAGGAGCAGCACGTCCTCGAAGTCGATGACGCCCTGCTGGTCCTTGGTCGACTCGTACGCGGCCATCAGCCGCGCCACCGACTGCGGGTCGATGCCGCCGGGGCCGGGTCGATCGGTGGCGGCGGCAGCCTTCACGTAGTCGTCCGCGGTGACCAGGCTGACCTTGGCCCACTCGATCTCCGACGCGAGGTCACGCACGCTCTCCCGGTCGGTCTCGATGCCGACCAGCTGCGCGGCGTGCGCGACCAGCTTGGCCTTCTGCTCGAGGATCCGCGGCGGCGGACCGCCGACGACCTTGGGCCAGAAGAAGCCGAGCTGACGCAGCGCCGCGGCGTGGAACGTGCGGGCCTGGACACCGGACGCACCCAGCAGCCGCAGCCGGGTGCGCATCTCACCGGCGGCGCGGGCGGTGAACGTGACGGCCAGCACGTTGGCCGGCCGGTACGCGCCCACCTGGATGCCGTAGGCGATGCGGTGCGTGATCGCCCTCGTCTTGCCCGTGCCGGCACCCGCGAGCACGCGCACGGGTCCCCGCAGCGTGGTGGCGACGGCGCGCTGCTCGGGATCGAGGGCGTCGAGGAGGGCTTCGGCGGACATCGGGACCAGTCTCGCAGCACGAGCCGACACGCTCGTCACCGCCCTGTGCGCGACGGGTACCGTCGGGAAGAGACCAGCTCGGCCGGGCGTTGACATGCACGGCGACCCGTCGCACCCGTCCGCACACCAGCACAGAGGGACCGATGACCACCCAGACCCTGCCCGAGGCCGGCACGATCACGATGTACTCCACGACCTGGTGCGGCTACTGCCGCCGGCTCAAGACGCAGCTGGACTCCGCAGGGATCGGCTACACCGAGGTGAACATCGAGGACCACCCGGACGCCGCCGCCCTGGTGGAGTCGGTCAACGGTGGCAACCAGACCGTCCCGACGGTCGTGTTCCCGGACGGTTCCGCGGTGACCAACCCGTCCCTCGCGCAGGTGCGCGACCGGCTCAGCTGAGCGGTCCGCCGAACCACTCCTCGACCAGCGCCCGCGCGATCGACGCCCGTCCGGGCGGGATGACGTCGCCCGCGCGCACCGCGTCCGCGAGCTCGCCGCGGGTGAACCAGCGCACCTCGGTCAGCTCGACGCCGTCCGCGCGTGCGTCGGTCGTCTCCGCCGTGGCACGGAAGCCGATCATCAGCGACGCCGGGAACGGCCACGGCTGGCTGCCGCGGTAGGACACCGCCCCGACGACGACCCCCGCCTCCTCGGCGACCTCGCGGCGCACGGCGTGCTCGAGCGACTCCCCCGGCTCGACGAAGCCCGCCAGGGTCGACCAGCGACCCTCCGCCCACTGCGCGGCGTGGCCGAGCAGGATCCTGTCGTCCGCGTCCACGACCGCCATGATCACGGCCGGGTCGGTGCGCGGGTAGTGCTCGGAGGCGTCGGCGACGCAGACCCGCGTCCAGCCGGACTGGGCCACCCGGGTGCGGGCGCCGCAGCGCGGGCAGCGCGGGTGCCGTGCGTGCCAGCCGTCGAGCGCGACGGCCGTGGTGGCCAGGCCCGCGTCGTCCGCGGACAGCTCCGCGCCCATGTCCCGCAGCGGCGTCCATGTCAGACCGTCGGGCAGGGCACGCCGCTCGGGCGTCGGGTCCGGGCCGGCCGGGACCGGGTGCACGAGGACGTCGGACGGCACGCCGACCGGCGGTGCGGGACGACGCTGCGCGACGCGCCGCGCGAGATACGCCTCGCCGGCCTCGCCGCGGCCGAGCAGCAGCCACCCGCCGTCGTCCGCGTCGTCCATGCGCTCCGTACCGTCTGTGCCGGCTGTGCCGTCTGCGCCGGCCGTCCCGGCCATCCCGGCCAGGTGCGCCGCCTGTGCCGGCTCCAGCAGCGCCACCCGCGGTCCCGTGGACGTCACGACCGCTCCGTCACTCACCAGCAGCACGCGCGTCGCGGGGTCCGCGAGCGCCGCACGCAGGTGGTCGCCCCCGGGGCGCAGGTGCGCGGCACGGTCGATTCCGGCACGGGACAGCGGCAGGGCATCCGGATCGATCACGCCGGTCACGGTACGCGGCGGTGCCCCGTGGGGCGCGCGCGGGCCCGGCGACGCGGGCCGGGACGGGACGAACCGGGCGCAGACACGCCGGGCCGGTCCACGGGGGTCGGCCGTGCCGCCTGCCTATCCTGTGCGGGTGGTTCGATCCCCTCTCGCCCTCGCCGCGCTGGCGACCGTCGCCGTCCCGGGACTCGACGCCTTCGACGTCCGGCGTCCGGCCCGACCCGGGACCGACTTCGACACCGCGGTCGTGATCGACGGCCACCGCAACCGGTGGGTCGTGCGCGCGCCGCAGCACGCCGCCGCGGGCGCCGCGCTCGAGGCCGAGGTCGTGCTCCTGAGCATGCTCAGCGCCGAGTGCGAGGCGGGACGGCTCCCGTTCGCCGTCCCCGCCCCCGTCGGGTTCGCGCACCTGCCCGAGGGCGGTCGCGCGGCCGTGCACGCCGAGATCCCCGGCGGTCCCCTCCGCCTCGAACGTCTCGCTCCCGGACCCGGCCTGGCCGCCGCGCTCGGCCGCGCGATCGCCGCGGTGCACGAGCTGCCCACCAGCCTGGTCGAGAATGCCGGTCTGCCCGCCTACGACGCCGGCGAGTACCGCCAGCGCCGTCAGGCGGAGGTGGACGAGGCCGCCCGCACGGGCAAGGTCCCGCCCGCCCTGCTGCGGCGCTGGGAGGAGCGGCTCGAGGACGTCGCGCTGTGGCGCTTCCGGCCGACGGTCGTGCACGGCGACCTGACCAGCGACCGCGTGCTCGTGCACGGGGACACCGTGACCGGGCTCCTGCACTGGGGCGACGCCTGCGTGGCCGACCCGGCCGACGACCTCGCGTGGCTCCTGGTCACCGCGCCTGCGGACGCCATGGACTCGATCATGGAGGCGTACCAGATGCGCCGGACCGAGCTCACCGACCCGCACCTGGCCGACCGTGCGCTGCTCGCAGGTGAGCTGGCACTGGCTCGGTGGCTGCTCTACGGGGTCCGGACGCAGGACGACGAGATCATCGACGACGCCGTCGCGATGCTCGAGGACCTCGACGCCCACACCCGTGAGGACCACGACGCAGAGGCCGCACCGCAGCTGGCGTGACCGAGCGTCCCGTCGCCTGGGGCGGGCTGCACGACGCGCGCGACCTGACGCTGCCGGCCGGTGTCGTCCGGCACCACCGCCCCGGCGAGGGGTGGGGCGCCGAGTTCATAGGCCGCCGGGGCGAGCTGCTCACGCCCGGCTGCTCCGAGCACCCCGGCCCCCTCAGTCGGTGTCGAACAGCGTCGGCGCCGCGCGTGGCGCGGCTTTCGGCCGCTCCCAGCCCGCTCGACGCCGCCCGCCCGCGTTCGCCCGGGCGCCCGGGCGGTTGACGCGCGGCGCGACGGCATCGGCACCCTGCGGGCCGTCCGTCCGCGTGGTCGCGCGGAGCAGCGCGGCGATCTCCGCCTCGTCGAGCAGCCGCTCCGGGTACACCGTGACTCCCGCGCCCACGTAGCAGAACGCCGCACGGACGCGTTCGAGCGGGGTGCCCGTCCAGCGCGACCAGGCGAGGCGGTAGACGGCCAGCTGCAGCTCGCGGGCCGCACGGGCGGTCTCGTCCTTCGGTGGCGCCCCGGTCTTCCAGTCGACGACCACCACCCCGTCCGGTCGGCCCGCGTCGGCACCGGTAACCGTGCCGGTCCTCGTGCTCGTGCCAGTGCCGGTGCCGGTGCCGGTGCCGGTGCCGGTGTCCGGGAAGACCGCGTCGATCCGGGAGCGCAGCACGTAGCCCTCCACCGAGATCTCGATGTCGACCTCCACGGCCACCGGCGACCGGTCCGCCCACTCCGTGGCCAGGAAAGCCTCACGCAGCGCCCGCTCGTCCAGGTCGACCACCGCCGAGTCGTCGTCGGCACCCGGCAGGGCGTCGACGTCCACCAGCGACGCGCGGCCGTACCAGCCCTCGACCCAGGCGTGGAAGCGCGTGCCGCGCCGCGCCTGCGGCGACGGCTCCGCCGGCACGGGCCTGCGCAGGTGCTGAGCGAACTCCGCCGGGTCACCCTCGAGCCGCACCAGCGCTGACGCGGACAGGTGCGCGGGCAGCTCCACCTCGCCCGACGGCGTGCGGACGCGCTCACGCTCGGCGAGCAGGCGGTCGGCCAGCACCTCCCAGGGGTGCGGGAGCGACTCCTCCCCGTCCTGCGTGCTGGCCTGCGCCGCACCCTGGGCGTGCGCCGCCATCGCGGCGCGGACCCGGTCGGCGGCGTCCTCGACGTGCGTGCGCCTGCTCGGCCCGCTCTCGGTGCCGAACGGGTCCGCTGGCCACGTCGCCGTGAGCACGAGCGACGCCCGGGGGTTGCTCCCCGCCGCGTCCGGAGGCTGCTCCCAGCCGGCCGCCTCGACGAGGCCGGCCTCCGCGAGCTCGGTGAGGAACGTCGAGACCTTCCGCACGCGCGTGCCGTCGCCCCACCACGCCGCGGTGAGGAGGAGGTCGGAGCGCGCGCGAGTCAGGGCGACGTACGCCAGCCGCCGTTCCTCCGCGACCTGGTGGTCCCCGGCGTCGAGCACAAACTGCTTGCGCCGCTCCTCCAGCTCCTTGGGGTCCTCCGCGCCGGCGTAGGCGAAGACCGGCAGGTCGTGACGGTCGCCGCGCAGCGGGTACGGCAGGGACCCGAGGCCGGTCAGCCAGGCCGAGTCCTTCGGTCCGTCCTTGCCCTGGGTGGCCGTGGCGGGCAGACCGCCGTCGACCAGACCGGCCACCGCGACGACGTCCCACTCGAGCCCCTTGGCCGCGTGCACGGTGATCAGCTGCACCGCGTCGGGATCGGGCTCGGAGACCGGCATGTCGAGGCCGTTCTCTCGGCTGTCGGCCGCCTCGAGCCAGGCGAGGAACCCGCCGAGGTTCGGGTGGTCCGCCGAGCGGGCGAACTCCACGGCCACGTCCCGGAACGCGTCGAGCTGCGCCCGGGCACGGCCGGGCGACGTGCGCGCCCGCGCGGCGACCTCGATGTCCAGGCCCAGGAGTCGCTCGGCCTCCCCGACCAGCTCCGGCACCGACAGGTACGTATGCGAGCGGAGCACCCGCAGCGTCGCCGCCAGGTCCGCGAGCCGGGCCCGGCCCACCGCACTGAGGGTCCGGCCGCCACGGCTGGTCCAGCCCTCGACGGGCAGCTCGGTGATCGCGTCGAGCGCATCCACGATGCTGCGTTCGTCCACGGCGTCCGCCTCGACGACGACGTCGTCGGCATCCGTGCCCGCCTCGACGTCGCCGACGCCCGTGCCCGCCGCGCCCTCACCGGCACCCGGGCCCGCCGTGCCGTCGCCCGTGACGCCGTCGAGCGGCACACCACGAGCGCGCCCGCGGGCCGTGCCACCGTGCCGCGCGGCCAGCTCGCCGGACCAGGCCGCGAGCGCGTGCAGGTCCGAGGCGCCCAGCCGCGTGCGCGCCCCGGTGAGCAGGCGCATGAGCGCATCCCCGCGCGACGGGTCGTGCGCCGTCTGCAGGAGCGCGACGAGGTCGACCACCTCGGGAGCGGACAGCAGCCCGCCGAGCCCGACCACCTCGACCGGCAGCCCGGCGTCCCGCAGCGCCCGTCGCAGGACCTCGAACTGGGACCGCTTGCGGCACAGCACCGCGGCGGTGACCCGGTCGCGTCCGGGACCCGCCGGCCGCCAGCGTTCGCGGACGAACTCGGCAACCGCCCGTGCCTCGTCCTCGACCGTCTCGCCGACGTGCGCGTGCACCCGACCCTCGCCCGCCCCCGGCCGGGCGGCCAGGACCGGCACGGCCACCCGCGTCGCGGCGGCACGCAGGGGCGCCGCGACGTGGTTCGCCGCGGCGAGGATCACACGGTCGTTGCGCCACGAGGTCGACAGCTGGTGCACGTCCGCCGGGGAGCGGGAGCCGTCCGCGTGGACCTGCGGGAAGGACGTCGGGAAACCCTCGAGGCCACCGGCGCTCGCGCCACGCCACCCGTAGATCGACTGGTGCGGGTCGCCCACCGCGGTCACCGGGTGGCCACCGCCGAACAGCGCTCCGAGGAGCGTCAGCTGGGCGTAGGAGGTGTCCTGGTACTCGTCGAGCAGCACCACGCGGAACCGTTGCCGCTCACCGGCACCCACCTCCGGCACGTCCAGCGCGAGCTGCGCGGCGAGCGCCACCTGATCGCCGAAGTCGATCGCGTCGGCCGCGCGCTTGCGCGACCGGTACTCCGCGACCAGGTCCAGCACGCGGACGCGCTCGCCGAGCGAGCGCATCAGCCGCCTCACGTCCGCGTACGGCTCGCGCGGCGGCGTGCCGGGCGGCGTCGCGGCGAGCGCCTCGAGGATGGCCTCGATCCCCGACCGGGCACCGGCTGCGTCCAGCAGGTGCTCGTCGAGCGCACCGGACAGCGCGAGCACCGCCTCGATCACGGTCGAGGTCGCGGCGTCGGTGTCCAGGTCGTCGCTCCACGCCTCCACCACCTCGGACGCCAGCTGCCACTGCGCGGCCTCGCCCAGCAGCCGCGCGGACGGGTCGAGGCCGATCCGCAGGGCGTGGTCGGCCACGAGGGATGCCGCGTAGGAGTTGTAGGTGGAGATCGTCGGGCGGGCCAGCCCCGCGAGCCCGGCAGCACGCTCGGGGTCGACCTGGCCACCGAGGGTGACGCCCTCGGCCGCGGCCGACCGGGCCAGGGTGCGCAGCCGCTTGCGCACCCGCTCGGCCAGCTCGCCCGCCGCCTTGCGGGTGAAGGTCAGCCCCAGCACCTGCTCCGGCTCCACCAGACCGTTCGCCAGCAACCAGACGACCCGCGCCGCCATCGTCTCGGTCTTGCCCGAGCCGGCACCCGCCACCACCAGCGACGGGCCGAGCGGCGCCTCGATGACCACGCGCTGCTCGTCCGTGGGCGAGGGCTGGCCGACCAGGGCAGCGATCTGTTCCGCGGAGAGCCTCACGCGACCACCTGCCCGCCCTCGCCGCGGACCGGGCAGGACCGGCGCACGGGGCACCGGTCGCACAGGTCGTTGGCGGTCGCCTCGAACGTCGACGCGGCCATGCGGTCCGCCACCTGGTCGACCATCGTGCGCGCCCAGCTGGGGCCGTCCACCTCGGGCCCGAGCGCGTCCTGCGAGCGCGTCACGGCGGTCGCGCCGGTGCCGAGGAAGACCAGCTGCGCACCACCGCTGGTCGCCCCCTCGGGCAGGCCCTCGAACGCGCCCGCGTCGACCGCCAGCTGGTAGGCGCCCAGCTGCGGGTTCTCCGCCGCCTTGCTCACGCTGGGTGGGCTGGCGCCGGTCTTCAGGTCGACCACGCGCACCACCGGCCCGGCGTCGTCGTCCTGCACGAGCTCGATCCGGTCGACCGAGCCGCGCAGCGACGCGCGGTCGGTGTCAAGGGCGAAGGCGCCCTCGACCAGGAGCGGTCTGCCGGACGTCCGCAGGTACACGGCGAGCCGGTGCACCATCGCGTCCGCCTTGCGCCGGGTGGCGAGCGCGGGCCAGCCGGCGCCGAGCCCCAGCTCACCCCACCGTCGGTCGAGCTCCGCGGACAGCTGCTCCTCGGTGCCCTGCGGGTGCTCCTGCGCGATCGCGTGCAGCAGCGTGCCCAGGCTCTGCCCCCCGCTGGCCGACGACGTGCCGCCGGCGGCCTCCAGCGCCCACCGCAGGGCGCAGCGCTGCGCGGTCTCCACCTTGGACGGCGAGACCGGCACCCGCTCGTCCGGCGCCCACAGCGGCGCGTCGCTCGACGGCGCTGCGAGCCCGGACCACTGCGCGGGGTCCGCTCCCGTGACGTCGGCGGCGGCCAGCCGTGCGAGCGTGCGCGCGGCCGCCGGGTCCGGCTCGACACCGTCCACCGCCGCCTGCTCGAGGTGGGCCCGCAGCTGCGCGACGAGTCCCCGCAGGTCGAGCGGAGCGGGCACGCTGGTGCGTCGGGTCTCGGCCTCGTCCCCGGAGGGGTCCACCAGCTCGAGGAACGGTGACGGCTGGTGGTCGGCGTCGTCGACTGCGGCGACCAGCAGACGACGGCGCGCGCGCGAGCACGCCACCAGGAACGAGCGCAGCTCGTCCGCCAGCACCGCGTCGCGCGCAGCGGCGGCCGCCTCGGCGTCGTCCGACGCGCCGGGCACCGAGCGGCCCGCGACGAGGTCCACCAGCGCCTGCGCGCCGAGCAGCGAGTCGCGCAGCCGCAGGTCGGGCCACGACCCCTCCTGCACCCCGGCGACCACGACGACGTCCCACTCCCGCCCCGCGGCGCCGGCCGGGGTGAGCACCTGGACCGACGCCCTGCGCGCGCGTGCCGCCAGGGAGTCCGACGGGAGGTCCTGCGCCTGCAACCAGTCCACGAACGCGGCCGGCGTCGAGCGCGGCATGCGGTCGACGAACGTCTCCGCCGCACGGAACAGGGCCAGCACGGCGTCGAGGTCGCGGTCCGCCCGCTCCCCCGCCGCACCGCCCGCGAGCGCCGACCGTCGCCAGGGGTCGGCCTGCTCGGCCGCGCGCCACAGCGCCCACAGGACGGTCTGCGCGTCGGCGCCGGTCTGCGCCGCCGCCTCGCGACCGGCCGCCAGGACCCGCGCCAGCCGCCCGATCGGCCGCGCGCCGCCGGGCAGGTCCGCGGGCTCGCCGGAGCCGAGGGCCTCGACCAGCAGCGCGTCGCTGGTGCGCCCGCCACCCGCCGCGAGCTCGTCGGTGCGCAGCGCCCGGCGCACCCGCCGCAGGCCCACGGTGTCGAGCCCGCCCAGCGGTGAGCAGGCCAACCGGGCGGCCGTGGTCGCGTCCAGCGGAGCGGCGCCGACGCTCACCCGCATCGCGTCGAGCAGCGGCCGGACCGCCGGCTCCTCACGCAGCGGGACGTCGCTGCCCAGCACGCTCACCGGCACCGACGCGGCGGCGAGCGCACGGCGCAGCGCGGTCACCTGTGCACCGGAGCGCGCCACGACGGCCATCGCGTCCCACGCGACACCCTCCTCGACGTGGGCGCTGCGCAGCGCGTGCGCCACGAACGCCGCCTCCTGCGCGGTGCTCGGCAGCACGGCCACCCGCACGTCGCCCGCGCCGGGGCGCGCCGCGCCCGCACGGCGGTGCTGCACGCCGCCGACCGCGCCGACACGCTCCGCGATCCGGCCGGCCACGGACCGCAGCCCGGCATCGTGGCGCCACGCGGTGCGCAGGACGATCGTGCGCGCGCCCAGCTCCCCCGGGCCGGGTCCGTGCAGGCCGGCGCGGCCGACCAGCGACGGCGTGGCACCGCGGAACGTCTGCACGGCCGCGTCGGGGTCCGCGAGCAGCACCACCCGGGCGCCGTCGTCGGCCAGCACCCGCAGCAGGCGCGCGGTGGCCGTCGTGCTCTCCTGGTGGTCGTCGACCACGACCAGCCGCCAGCGCGGCCGGGAACCCGGGAGCTCGTCGTCCCACGTGAGCAGGGCCTGCGCGGCCTCGTCGACGACCACCGCGGGATCCAGCCGTGCGCCCAGGTCCGGGGTGCCGGTGCGCAGCTCGACCACGTCGAGGTACTCCTCGTACAGCCGGGCGGCGCTGGCCCAGACGGGCCGGCCGTGCGACCGGGCGAGCGCCGCCAGGTCGACCGGGCTCAGGCCGCGCTCCGCCGCGCGCATGAGCAGGTCGCGCAGCTCGTCGCGGAACGGGCGCAGGCCGAGCACGTCCGGGCGCACCTCGGGCGGCCAGGCGAGCGGCACGCCCTCGCCCGCGGCGTGCCCGGCCAGCAGGTCGGCGATCAGGAGATCCTGCTCGGCGCCGGACACCAGCGTCGGCACCGGCTCTCCCAGCAGGGACGCGCGCGCACGGAGGACCGAGAACGCGGCCGCCGCCGCCGTCTGGACGAGCGGGCGGCCCGACGTCCGTCGCAGGCGCGCGGACACCCGGTCGCGCAGGTCCGCGGCCGCGCGGCGCCCGGAGGCGAGCACCAGCACGTCCTCGGGGGACAGCCCGCCCTCCACCGCCGCCACGACCGTCTCGAGCGCGACCGTCGTCTTGCCGGTGCCGGGCGCACCGAGCACCAGCACCGCGGGGTCCGTCGCGGCGACCGCCGCCGCCTGCTCGGGATCGAGCTGGACCGTGGCCCCCGGCCCACCCGCGGGGACGTCCGCGAGAGCCGGACGCACGAGGCGCAGGCCGGGCGGAGAGCTGGTCACACGAACGATCCCATCACGAGCCACCGACACCGGGACGCACGACCCGCGCGGGCGGGTCAGACGGTCAGGGGAACGGCCACGCGTTGGGGATGCAGGGCGCCGCGCGGTACGACTGCTGCTGCATCAGCGGCGCCAGCTCGCCCGGCCCGGAGCAGCGCTCGTGCCGGTGACCGAGCAGGTGCCCGACCTCGTGGTTGACCAGGTACTGCCGGTACAGCACTTTGTCGGCGGCGAGCTCCTCGGTCGCCAGCACCCAGCGGCGCAGGTTCAGCACCGCGTGCCCCCGCGTCCCGCAGGACACCTCGCCGGCCGTGTCGAGCGGGGCGCACAGGTCGTCGACCGCCGTCGGTGAGGCCAGGAGCACCCGCAGCTCGGCAGCGCCGTCGGTGCGGGCGAAGGAGAGCGACCCGTCGGCGCCCCAGCCGCGCGGGTCGTTCAGCGTCGCCATGACGGTCGCCGCGAAGGCCGGCCCGTCGACGGCCAGCCCGTCCTCGACCTCGACGCGCACGGTGCGTACGGCGCCGGTGCCCGGTCCGGGGTCGGTGCCGGGTACGACGCTGAACGTCCCCGCACCCGACTCGGGGATGTCGGCGGACAGCAGCCCGGCCGCCATGTCCTGCGCGGTGAGGCCGGGTGGGAGCGCGACGATGCCCGGAGGCGGTTCGCTGGGGAGCATGCCGAGCGGTACCTCGACGGGGTCGGGCGCCAGCATCGCGCGGTCCCCGGACCGGCTCTGCGCGCCGAACCTCTCGACCGCGTCCGCGCCGGGCAGTGCCGCCGCCGCGGGTGCCTCCTCGGCCGCCGCCGACGTCCGCGGCCGGTGCTCCGTCCACAGCCCGGTCCCGACACCGACGGACAGGCCCAGCGCGACCGCGACCAGCGCCGGGACCGTCCGGCCGGCGCGCGACGGCCCGCGACGGACCCTGCGGGTACCCCGACGAGGGACCGGGCGGAGTCGGCGTGCTCGCACCGGTCCCTGGTCCGTCCCGAGCGGTTCCGGGGTCGTCACCGGGACATCGTCGCATCCCGGACACCTGTCGTCGCTACCATCGCGGGATGACGGACGGGACAGGCGACACGAACCCGCGGGCGAGGAGCCCTCGCATGGCTCGTGACGAACGCCGAGCGCAGGTCCTGCGCATCGCGCAGGAGCTGTTCTCCTCCGAGGGGTTCCACCACGTCTCGATGGACGACATCGCGGACCGGGCCGAGGTCAGCAAGCCCGTCCTGTACCGCCACTTCCCCTCCAAGCTCGACCTCTACCTGGCGGTCGTCGACCAGAACGGGGCGGACCTGCTCGTGGCGGTCGAGACGGCCGTCTCCGCGATCGAGCAGGGGCCGGTCCGCCGCGGTGACGGACGCGACGTCATCTCGGCGATCGTCGAGGCGTACGTCATGTTCGTCGAGGGCGCAGGAGAGTCCTCCGCGCTGCTCTTCGAGTCCGACGTCACCCACGACGCCGACGTCCGGGCCCGGGTCGAGCGCGCGTCCTCGGAGGCCGCCCGGCGCATCGCCGTCGTTCTGTCGCAGGTCACGGCCCTGCCGCTGGAGGAGGCGAGCATCCTCGCCGTCTCGCTCATCTCGATGGCGCAGGGCGCCGCGACGTACCGCCTGCGCCAGCCGACCGAGGTCAGCGCCGAGCGCACCGTCCACCTGGTGACCCAGGTGGCCTGGGGAGGGGTGTCCGCGCTGATCCGGCCCGACTTCGTCTACGAGGACGCCTAGGATCGGACCACGTGCCGCGGCCCACCGGGCTGTGGCACACCAGGTACGACCTGAGAAGCCACAGCGTGGAGTAAAGGACGTGAAGGATATGACGGTGGAGATCACCATCGGCGTGCAGAACCTGCCGCGGGAGATCAGTCTCGAGTCCGACCAGACGCCGGACGAGGTCGCCGCCGCCGTGGCCGCCGCGCTGAGCGGCCGGCCGGCCCTGGAGCTCGTGGACACGCGCGGTCGACGCGTCATCGTGCCGACCGCGAGCCTCGGCTACGTGGAGATCGGCTCCGAGACGAAGGGCCGCGTCGGCTTCGGCAACATCTGACCGACGTACACGAGAGCCCCGCCGGACCGGTTCCGGCGGGGCTCTCGCGCGTGGTCAGGCGGTCAGACCGAGCCGGCTCATGCGCCGCGTGTGCTGGGCCGTGAGCTCGCCGAAGAGCTTGCTCGGGGCGTTCGCCGGCGCCGCCTGCGGGCCGGCCGAGCCCAGGGCGACGAGGCGCACCAGGGCCGGGTGCTGCACCAGCAGCCGCTGGACCACGCCCAGCGCCTCGCCGACGAGCCGGCGGCCCCACAGCGCGAGCCGGGCGGTCAGGACCCCGTCCTTCGACCCCGCCGCGTCGAGCTCCGCGACGGCCAGCTCGGCGTGCGAGGCGTCGTCGAGCACCTCGAGCACCAGCGTGCGGGACTCCTCGTCGAGGCCCTCGGCCGCGAGGCGGCAGAAGTCGTCGGCCACGCCGTACCCCACGTAGGCCTTCAGCAGCCGCTCCCACCACGAGCTCGGCGGGGTGCGCGCGTCGAAGTCGTCCAGCACCCCGTCGTAGGGGCGGACGGCGGCGACCGGGTCGCCGCCGATCTCGCCGATGCGGGCCAGCACGCGGTCACGGCGGGCGACCGCGGCCGACGCGAACCGGCTGAGCTCGAGGCGCTGCTCGATGGTCGGAGCGAGCGCCGAGTCCGCGGCCAGCCGTACGAAGGCCATGTGCTCGAGCTGGGCGACGAGGCCGAGGAGCTCGATCGCGTCCGCGAGGTCCGCGGAGCCCGCGGCGGGGAGCGGCTCGGCACCGGTCTGTGCGTGCGTCGTCGTCATCCGAGGATCGTAGCCCCGGGGCCTTGGCGGGCCGCACGGCGGGGTGCACCCGACGTGGCGGTCCCGTCGGATAGACTGTGCAGGTAATTCGGTTGCCCGGTCGTCTCGGTATTCCCGTTAGCTCGACGATCAGACCCATTCTCGCGCAGCCCCGGACCCGTCCGGACGACGCGCGCGAGTCGACTTGCACGATCGGCTGCCGGCCAACCCGCGTGGTGAACTCCGCTGTCGCCCGGGACGCTCCGACACCCGTCGGCCCCGGCGCGCGCGGCACACCACCCTTCGCAGTGAAGAGTCCTCGTGACCACCACAGACGAGTCGCCGGAGCAGGTCTCTGCTCTGGCCGAGCCCATGACCCGACCCCTGAAGAACACCTGGTCCTCCGTGCAGGCGGTGGAGGCCTCGTTCGCGGACTTCGACGTCCGCCCGGAGATCGTGCAGGCGCTGGCCGATGCCGGCATCACGCACCCGTTCCCCATCCAGGCCATGACGCTGCCGGTCGCACTCTCCGGCCACGACATCATCGGCCAGGCCAAGACCGGTACCGGCAAGACGCTGGGCTTCGGCGTCCCGCTGCTGCACCGCGTCGTCGCCCCCGGCGAGGAGGGCTACGACCAGCTGGCCCACCCCGGCAAGCCGCAGGCGCTCGTCGTCGTCCCGACGCGCGAGCTCGCCGTGCAGGTGGCCGGTGACCTGGCCACCGCGTCCTCGCGCCGGTCCGTGCGCGTGCTGCAGGTCTACGGCGGCCGCGCGTACGAGCCGCAGATCGCCGCCCTGAACGACGGCGTCGACGTGGTCGTCGGCACCCCGGGCCGCATGATCGACCTGCTCAAGCAGAAGCACCTCGACCTGTCGCACGTGAAGGCCGTCGTGCTCGACGAGGCCGACGAGATGCTCGACCTGGGCTTCCTGCCCGACGTCGAGACGCTGCTGTCGGCGACCCCCGCCAGCCGCCACACGATGCTGTTCTCGGCCACCATGCCGGGCGCCGTCGTCGCGATGGCGCGCCGCTACATGACGCAGCCGACGCACATCCGTGCCGCCGACCCGGACGACGACGGCCGCCAGACCGTCAAGAACATCAAGCAGGTCGTCTACCGCGCCCACGCCCTCGACAAGGTCGAGATGCTGGCCCGCATCCTGCAGGCGCGCGGCCGCGGTCTGACGATCGTGTTCGCCCGCACCAAGCGCACGGCCGCCAAGGTGGCCGACGACCTGGTCGAGCGCGGCTTCGCCGCCGGCGCCCTGCACGGCGACCTCGGCCAGGGCGCCCGCGAGCAGGCCCTGCGCGCGTTCCGGCACGGCAAGGTCGACGTCCTCGTGGCCACCGACGTCGCGGCCCGCGGCATCGACGTCGAGGCCGTCACGCACGTCATCAACTACCAGTGCCCCGAGGACGAGAAGACGTACCTGCACCGCACCGGCCGCACCGGCCGCGCGGGTGCCAAGGGCACGGCCGTCACGTTCGTCGACTGGGACGACATCCCGCGCTGGGGCCTGATCGACAAGGCGCTCGGCCTGGGCATCCCCGCCCCGATCGAGTCCTACTCCAGCTCACCGCACGTCTACGCGGACCTCGACATCCCCGAGGGGACCAAGGGCCGGCTGCCGAAGGCGCAGCAGACCCGCGAGGGGCTGGGCGCCGAGAAGCTCGAGGACCTGGGCGAGACCGGCAAGCGCGGCGGGCGCCCGGGCGGCTCGCACTCCGACCAGATCCGCGGCAACGGCCGTGACTCGCGCGGCGACTCGCGTCGGGGCAGCGACTCGCGCTCCGGGGCGTCCGCCCCGCGGCGCACCGAGGAGCCGGTCGCCCGCACGCCCGAGCCGAGCGCTCCGAGCGCCGGCGACGAGACCGGCGACGGCCGTGAGGGCGGCGCGCGCCGCCGCCGTGGCGGTCGCGGGCGCGGTCGCGCGGAGGGCGGGTCCGACGTGACCCAGCCCGCGTCGGCGTCCGACGGTCCGGCCGCGGCCGAGGGCACCTCCGCTGAGGGCACCAGCCGCCGCAGCCGCAACCGCCGCCGGACGCGCAGCGGGCAGGACGGCGCCGCGCAGGCGACCGCCACCGAGGGCTGACTCAGGACACGCACGAAAGGGGCGCGGCTCGACGAGCCGCGCCCCTTTCGTGCGCCTACGCGGCCTTGACGAAGGCGGTCACCGCGTCGGCCACCAGCTGGACGGCGATCGCGGCGAGCAGGAGCCCCGCGATGCGCGTGACCAGGATCGTCCCCGAGTCGCCCAGCACGCGGTTGACGACGTTGGCGAACCGCATGGCCAGGTACAGGGCCACGTGCACCGCGACCACGCCGAGCCCGATGGTGACCCAGTCGACGAGGGTCTTCTCGGACTGCTGGACGAACACCATGGTCGCCACGATGGCCCCGGGGCCCGCGAGCAGCGGGGTGCCCAGCGGCACCAGCGCGACGTTGACCTTGCCGTTCCCGGAGGGTTGCGGCTCCTCCATCTTGCCGGTCAGCAGCTCCATCGCGATCAGCAGCAGGAGCAGCCCGCCGGAGGCCTGCAGCGCGGGCAGCGTGATGTGCATGTAGTCGAGCAGCGACTGCCCGAACAGGGCGAACGCGACGATCACCCCGAGCGCGACGAGCACCGCCTGGCGCGCTGCCCGGTTGCGCTGCTGGCGCGTCATGGCGCCCGTGAGGCCGAGGAAGATCGGCACCACCCCGGGCGGGTCCATGATCACGAACAGGGTGATGAAGACCGACGCGAACAGATACGCGTCGAACACGTTACTCACGGCCGAACCACCTTCGTCATGCCTTGCTCCTCGATCGCCCCGAGTACCTCGGGCGCCGTGAGATTCTCTCCCAGCCGGTTGGCCTTCCCTGCACCGTGGTAGTCGCTGGACCCGGTGACGAACAGGCCGAGCCGGTCGGCGATCGCCGTGAGCCGTGCCCGCTGCTGCGGGGAGTGGTCGCGGTGGTGCACCTCGATGCCGGCCAGCCCGGCCGCCGCCAGGCGGTCGAACACCCGGTCCGGCACGATCCGGCCGCGCCCGTCCGCGCCGGGGTGCGCGAAGACGGGGACCCCGCCGGCAGCCCGGATCGCGCGCACGGCATCGGGTCCGTCGGGCGCGTAGTGCGGCACGTAGTAGGGCCCGCTGGAGGCCAGCAGGTGCGTGAACGCGGCGTCCCGGTCGGGCACGACGCCGCGCGCGACCAGGGCGTCGGCGATGTGCGGGCGGCCGACGACGACGGCGTCGCGGGAGTGCTCCAGCACGTCGTCCCAGGTGATCGGGTAGTCGGCGGCGAGCAGGTCGACGATGGCACGGGCGCGGCCCACGCGGGCCTCCCGGGTGCGGTCCAGCTCGGCGGTGAGAGCGGGATGCGTCGGGTCCTGCAGGTAGGACAGCAGGTGGATGCTGATGCCGCTGGAGCGGGCGGAGACCTCCGTCCCGCGGACCAGCGCGACGCCGTGCTCCCGTGCGGCGTCAGCCGCCTCGTCCCACCCCGCCGTCGTGTCGTGGTCCGTCAGGGCCACCACGTCCAGGCCGGCGGTCGCGGCGTCGAGGACGACCTGTGCCGGGGCATCCGTCCCGTCGGACGCCGTGGAGTGGGTATGCAGGTCGATGAGCACGACCTCACGCTATCCGCGCCCGAGCCACCCTCCGCACCGGCGGCTCGGCACCACGTCCGGCCGGGATGGGAAGATGGGTGCCATGAGCGAGGACCTGACTCCCGAGACCACCACCGCCCAGCCGCTCGCCGACCGGGGCAGCAACAGGTCGCAGCGTCCGCGCTCGGCGGAGTTCGTCCGGTTCATCACCTCCGGCTGGGGCGAGCGGCCGTCGTCGACCCTGGAGCGCAGCCCCGCCGCGGAGCACACGGCGGCCCGCCGGGCGGCGCTGTCCGCGAAGTTCCCCGGCGAGCGGCTCGTCGTTCCCGCCGGCACGTTGAAGGTCCGCTCGAACGACACCGACTTCCGCTTCCGTCCCCACTCGGCGTTCGCCCACCTCACCGGTCTGGGCGTCGAGCAGGAGCCGGACGCGGTGCTGGTCCTGCACCCGGTCGAGGACGGCACCGGGGACGACGGCAGCGGCCACCGGGCCGCGCTGTACATCCGTCCGCTGGCCGGCAGGGACACCGAGGAGTTCTTCTCCGACTCCCGCAGCGGCGAGTTCTGGGTCGGCGCGCGCCCCACGCTCGAGGACCTCGAGACGCTCACCGGGATCCGTACCCTGCACCTCGACGACCTGCCCGACGGGCTGGCCAAGGACGTCGGCGAGGGCGGCGTGCAGGTGCGGGTGGTGCCGGACGCGGACGAGGCGATCGAGGAGCTGGTGGAGCAGATCCGCGCCACCGAGGCGGCCGGGCAGCGCGACGACGTGCTGGCCGAGGCCCTCTCGGAGCTGCGGCTCGTGAAGGACGCCTACGAGCTCGAGCAGATGCGCCTCGCGGTCGCCACCACGATCGAGGGCTTCGAGAAGATCGTGCGCTCCCTTCCCGACGCGGTCGCGCACCGGCGCGGTGAGCGGGTGATCGAGGGCACGTTCCTCGGCCACGCCCGCCAGGAGGGCAACGCGGTCGGTTACGAGACCATCGCGGCCGCCGGCGAGCACGCGACGACGTTGCACTGGACGGACAACGACGGCCAGGTGCGCGCGGGCGAGCTGGTCCTCGTCGACGCCGGCGTCGAGGTCGACTCGCTGTACACCGCCGACCTCACACGCACCCTGCCGGTCGACGGGACGTTCACCGAGGTCCAGCGCCGCGTCTACCAGGCCGTCCTCGACGCCGCCGACGCCGGCTTCGCCGCAGCGGTGCCCGGGGCGCGGTTCCGCGACGTGCACAGCGCCGCCATGCAGGTCATCGCCGAGCGGCTGGCCGAGTGGGGTCTGCTGCCGGTGACCGCTGAGGAGTCGCTCCAGCCGGAGAACCAGCACCACCGCCGCTGGATGGTGCACGGCACCAGTCACCACCTCGGCCTCGACGTCCACGACTGCGCACAGGCCCGGGCCGAGCTCTACCTGGACGGCGTGCTGGAGCCCGGCATGGTGTTCACCATCGAGCCGGGTCTGTACTTCAAGTCGGACGACCTGCTCGTGCCGGCCGAGTACCGCGGCATCGGCGTGCGGATCGAGGACAACGTCCTCGTCACCGCGGACGGGAACGAGAACCTGTCGGCGGCGCTGCCGCGCGAGCCGGACGCCGTCGAGGCCTGGATGGCGGGGCTGCTCGGCCGCTGAGCCTGTCGCCCGCTCCTTCTGCCGACCCGTGTCGATCGGCTCGGCCCGCCCGCGTCACCCCCTGTGAGAGCACCATCCCCCACAGGAGGCAACCATGGACGGACCGCATCTGGCCCTACTGCTCTGGAAGCGCGAGATGAACAGCCTGTCACTCAGCGCACGGCCGGACGCGCCGCAGGTGGACCCGGCACCGACCTGGCGTGAGCGGCTCAGGGCCCGGTCGGCGGCCCGCTCGGCGGCGCGGCGTTCCCGGGCTGGTCGGCGGGCGGTCCGCTCGGCGGAGCGGGTGGTGCGGGCGGCCCGACGGGCGGCACCGACGGAGAGCCCCACGGCTGGGAGCTGGGAGCCTGCGGGTACGTGCCCGACGGGTCCGACGGGTTCGTCGTCGTGACGGGTGCGGCCGGACGGGCCGGCCAGCCGGACTGGACCCCACCGATCTCGCGCAGCAGCTCGCGGGCCTTGTGCGCCTGCTCCTGGCGGCACAGGACCGCGTAGGACGAGGCGACGATCTGGCTCGTCGACGTGAAGTCGCGCTTCCCCCGTGAGAACGAGTACGTCAGGACGGCGAACAGCAGGCCGAACGCGCCACCGATGAAGATCGCGGGCACGAGCGGGCTCTGCGTCCCGGGCGCGCTGAACAGGCTCAGGAGCAGGCCGACGAAGAGGCCGAACCAGGCGCCCGACAGGAACCCGCCCAGCGCCACCCGCGGGTAGGACAGCCGGCCGGTCACGCGCTCGACCATCTTCAGGTCGGTGCCCACGATCGTCACCAGCTGCACCGCGAACGCGCTGTCCGCCAGGTGGTCGACCGCCTTCTGCGCCTCGAGATAGGTGGCGTAGGACGCTACGACCTCTCCCTGAGGAGGCGTCGGGGTGCTCGGCGTGCGGGTGTTTCCGGAGAGCGACATGCCGCGATCCTCCCCCAGCGGGGGGTGGATCGCCAGGCCGACGACCGGGATCTCCCGCGCCCGGTCTAGGCTGACCGACGTGAGCAGCGTCGGTACCAGGGTGTTCGTCGCGCGCCTTGCCGGGACCAACGTGTTCGACCCCCTCGGTGACCAGGTGGGACGGGTGCGCGACGTCGTCGTGCTGGTGCGTCCCAAGGGCGCGCCCCGAGCGGTCGGGCTGGTCGTCGAGGTGGCCGCCCGGCGCCGGGTCTTCCTGCCGCTCACCCGCGTGACCGCGGTCGACTCCGGTCAGGTCATCTCGACCGGTCTGGTGAACATGCGCCGCTTCGAGCAGCGCACGTTCGAGACGCTCGTCGTGGGCGAGCTGCTGGACCGGACCGTCGAGTTCGTCGACGGCTCGGGCCCCGCCACCATCGAGGACGTGGCCATCGAGCTGCAGCGCAACGGCGACTGGGTGGTGTCCAAGCTCTTCGTCCGGCGCCAGACCCCCGGCCGCTCGAGCATCCTGCGCCGCCGCGGCGAGACGCTGCTCGTGTCGGTCGACGAGGTCACCGGGCTCGGTCAGGCGACCGCCGCCCAGGGTGCGGAGCTCCTGCTCGCGCAGTGGGAGGACCTCAAGCCGGCGGACCTCGCCGACGTCCTGCACGACCTCGGCCTGACCCGTCGCCTCGAGGTGGCCCGGGCGCTGGACAACGAGCGCCTGGCCGACGTGCTCGAGGAGCTGCCCGAGGACGACCAGGTGGGCATCCTGCAGGCGCTCGCGCTCACCCGTGCTGCCGACGTGCTCGAGGCGATGCAGCCCGACGACGCCGCCGACCTGCTGGGCGAGCTGCCCAAGGAGCAGGCCGCGGAGCTGCTCGAGCTCATGGAGCCGGAGGAGGCCAAGGGCGTGCGCCGCCTGCTGGCCTACGCGGACAACACCGCAGGTGGTCTGATGACCACCGAGCCGGTGATCCTGGGCCCCGAGACCCCGATCGCCGCCGCGCTCGCGCACGTGCGTCGCCAGGACCTGACCCCGGCGCTGGCGTCGATGGTGTTCGTCGCCCGGCCGCCGCTGGAGACCCCCACGGGCCGGTTCATCGGCGTCGTGCACCTGCAGCGGCTGCTGCGCGAGCCCCCGCACGAGGCGATCGGCTCGATCGTGGACACCGACATCGAGTCCATCCAGGTCGACGCGCCGCTGCTGTCCGTGACCCGCAACCTGGCGACGTACAACCTGCTCGCACTGCCCGTCGTCGACTCGGAACGGCGCCTGCTCGGGGTGGTCTCGGTGGACGACGTCCTCGACCACCTGCTGCCCGAGGACTGGCGCGAGACCGACGACGAAGGGAACTTCTCCGACGCCGACGAGCTCGGCATCCACCGTCCGGGGGTGGCCCGTGGCTGACCGCCTCGACACGCCGCTGGAGACCCGCCGGCGGTTCATCCGCCGGCCGCAGCTCGACGCGGACGCGTCCGGCAAGGTCTCCGAGAGCATCGCGCGGTTCCTGGGCACGCCGCGGTTCATCATCTACCTGACGCTGTTCTGCCTGGTCTGGATCGCGTGGAACGTCTGGGCACCCCCGGACGTGCGGTTCGACAAGTCCGCCAACGGCTTCACCGCCCTGACGCTCATGCTCTCCCTGCAGGCCTCGTACGCCGCGCCGCTCATCCTGCTCGCGCAGAACCGGCAGACGGACCGCGACCGGGTGCAGGCGGAGCAGGACCGCCAGCGCGCGGAGCGCAACCTGGCGGACACGGAGTTCCTGGCCCGTGAGATGGCTGCGCTGCGCATCGCGCTGTCCGAGGTGGCCACCCGCGACTTCGTCCGCTCCGAGCTGCGCAACATGCTCGAGGACCTGACGGTGGAGCGCGAGGCCGAGTCCGACAGAGGTCACGAGGGGTCCGACCGAGGACGGAAGGCCCCCCGGGGCTAGTCCGCTCGGCACCTACGATGGACCCCATGCCGGAGCCCACCGACCCCCTGCTCGACGCCCTCCGCGAGGCGCTCACGCACGTCCTCGACCCCGAGATCAAACGCCCGATCACGGAGCTCGGCATGGTCCGGTCGATCGAGGTGGCAGGGACGCGCGCGACGGTCGGCATCGACCTGACGACGCCGGGCTGCCCCCTCAAGGACACGCTCACGCGCGACGTCAGCGCCGCGGCCGCGACGGTCCCGGGCATCGCCGACGTCTCCGTGGTGTTCGGCGTGATGTCGGCCGAGCAGCGCACCGCGCTGCGGACGCTGCTGCGGGGCACGGACAGCGAGCCGGTCATCCCGTTCGCGCAGCCCGGCTCGCTGACCAAGGTGTTCGCGATCGCGTCGGGCAAGGGCGGCGTGGGCAAGTCGTCGGTCACCGCCAACCTCGCGGTCGCGATGGCCGCCGACGGCCTGAAGGTGGGCGTGGTCGACGCCGACATCTACGGGTTCTCCATCCCGCGCATGCTCGGCGTCACGCGCCAGCCCACCCGGGTGGACGACATGCTGCTGCCGCCCGAGGCGTTCGGCGTGCTCGTGGTCTCGATCGGCATGTTCGTCCCGCCCGGCCAGCCCGTCGTGTGGCGGGGACCGATGCTGCACCGCGCGCTCCAGCAGTTCCTCGCGGACGTGTTCTGGGGCGACCTGGACGTGCTCCTGCTCGACCTGCCGCCCGGCACCGGGGACATCGCGATCTCCGTGGCGCAGCTGCTTCCCGGCTCGGAGCTGGTCGTGGTGACGACGCCGCAGCTGGCCGCCGCGGAGGTGGCCGAGCGCGCCGGCTCCGTGGCCGTGCAGACGCGCCAGCACGTGGTCGGCGTCGTGGAGAACATGTCCTGGCTCGAGCAGCCGGACGGGTCGCGGCTCGAGCTGTTCGGCGCCGGCGGCGGTCAGACCGTCGCCGACAACCTCTCCCGGATCACCGGTGGCGAGGTGCCGCTGCTCGGGCAGGTGCCGCTGGACGTGCGGCTGCGGGAGGCGGGTGACGCGGGAACCCCGGTGGTCCTGAGCGCGCCGGAGTCCCCCGCTGCGCAGGCCCTGGTCGGCGTGGCCCGGTCGCTGACCGCCCGCCGCCGCGGCCTGGCCGGCCGTTCCCTGGGCCTCACCCCGGCCGGCCGGTAGCCGGGCAGCCCCGACTCACCCGTCGGCAGGTGGCCGACCGGCGCCAGCCGGCCCGCCGCAGCCGGCCGCGCGTATCCGATCCGGCCGCTCCTGGTGCACCTGGTACGGGAGTGGCCCCTGGGGCGGCCCGGCAGTCCCGCCTGTCCCATCCGCCACAAGCGCGGCTCCATCGGACAGGTGCGACGGTCCCGTAGACGGCAGCCACGCCCACCACGTGTGTGAGCCTGTTGGATTGTGTGCGAGCATGTTCACATGCTTGCGTCGCAGCGTCAGGAGCGGATCCTCGCCGCCGTGCGCGCCGAGGGAGCCGCTCGCGTGGCCGACCTGGTGGAGAGCCTCGACGTCTCGGACATGACCGTCCGGCGCGACATCGCCGAGCTCGCTCGCGCCGGGCTGGTCCGGCGCGTGCACGGCGGCGCCGTCGCGCCCACCGTCGGGGGCCGACCCACCGACGAGCCGGGCTTCGAGGCCAAGCGCTCGCTCGCCGGTCCGCAGAAGGCCGCCATCGCCCGGGCCGCGCTGGCCACGATCCAGCCGGGTCAGGCGATCGCGCTGTCCGCGGGGACGACGACGTACCTGCTGGCGGAGCTGCTCGCGGGCTCCGGCGTCGAAGGGCTCACGATCGTCACGAACGGGCTGCGCATCGCCGACGCGCTCCAGGACGTGGCCGGCATCGAGGTGATCCTCACCGGCGGGGTGCGCACGCCGTCGGACGCGCTCGTCGGGCCCGTCGCCGACGCGACGCTGGCCAACCTGCGCGTCGACCGCACCTACCTCGGCGTGCACGGGCTCGATGCCAGCGGACTCACCACCCCCAACCTCGCGGAGGCCGCCACGGACCGCGCGCTCATGGCGTGCGCGGCCGCGACCACCGTCCTGGCCGACCACACCAAGTGGGGCCTCGTCGGCCTGGCCCGCATCGCCCCGCTGGAGGACGTCGACACCCTGCTCACCGACGACGGCCTGCCCCCCGACGCCCGACGACACCTGACCGCGACCACCCTGGTCACGGTCGCCACCGATGGAGCCACCCTGTGAACGTCCGCATCACCCCGACCACGCTCGCGGATGGTCGCGAGCTCATCTACTTCGACGACTCCGAGCCGTACGTGTCCGGCGGCGCGACGCGCACGCTGGTCGATGCCCGCCCGCTGCCGGACAGGTTCGCGCCCGTGCCCGGCCCGGACGGCGTGGCGCAGCCGGTCACCGGCCCGGAGCTGCGGCGCGACCCGCTGACCGGCGAGTGGATCCCGATGGCTGCCCACCGGATGAACCGCACGTTCCTGCCCCCGGCGGACGCCAACCCCCTGGCGCCCGCCAAGCCCGGAGCGGTGTACCAGGACGGCGAGATCCCGGCCGAGGACTACGACGTCGTCGTGTTCGAGAACCGGTTCCCCTCCCTGCTGGCGATCCCCGGGGTCCCGGACGCGCCCGTGCAGCGCGACGGCGAGCCGCTGTGGACGGTGCGGCCGGCCGCGGGTCGGTGCGAGGTCATCTGCTTCTCGTCGGACTCCAGCGCGTCGCTGAGCACGGTCTCCCCGAAGCGGATGCGCACGATCGTGGAGGCGTGGACGCAGCGGACCGAGGCGCTCAGCGCCCTGCCCGGCATCGAGCAGGTCTTCGTGTTCGAGAACCGCGGCAAGGAGATCGGCGTCACGCTGCACCACCCCCACGGCCAGATCTACGCGTTCCCGTACATCACGCCGAAGACGACCGCGATGCTGGCGCAGGCGCGCGCCCACCGCGAGCGCACCGGACGCCTGCTGGGCCGAGACGTCCTGGACGCCGAGCTGGCGCACGGCGAGCGCATCGTCCTGGAGTCGGAGCACTGGGTGGCCTACGTGCCGTTCGCCGCGCGCTGGCCCGTCGAGGTGCACCTGGCGCCGCGCCGCGACGTGCCCGACCTGCCGGCGCTGACCGACGCGGAGCGCGACGACCTGTCGAGCGTGTACCTGACGCTGCTGCAGCGGCTGGACCGGTTCTTCGTCGGACCCGACGGCGAGCCCATCCCGCTGCCGTACATCTCCGGCTGGCACCAGGCCCCGACCCGCGAGGGCCGGGACGACTCGCGCCTGCACCTGCAGCTGTTCTCGGTGCTGCGCGCGCCGGGCAAGCTCAAGTACCTGGCGGGCGTCGAGTCCGGCATGGGCGCCTGGATCAGCGACACCACCCCCGAGCGCATCGCGACCCGACTGCAGGAGCTGGCATGAGCATCGACTGGCTCGAGGACTGGGCACCCACCGACGGCGCGGAGCGCGCCGCGAGCGTGTTCCGGACCCGGTTCGACACCGAGCCCGAGGGCACCTGGTCGGCCCCGGGCCGCGTGAACCTCATCGGTGAGCACACGGACTACAACGGCGGCCTCTGCCTGCCGATCGCGCTCCCCCACCGCACCTACGCGGCGGTCCGCCGCCGCGACGACGACCTGGTGCGCCTGGTCTCCGCACAGGAGCCGACCGGGCTGCGCACCCTCGACCTCGCCGACGTCGCGCCCGGCGCGGTCGACGGCTGGGTGGGCTACGTGGTCGGTGTCGCCTGGGCGCTCCGGCAGGCCGGGCACGCCATCGGCGGGTTCGACGTCGCGATCGACTCGTGCGTGCCGTACGGCGCTGGCCTCTCGTCGTCGGCCGCGCTGGAGGCCTCGGTCGCGGTGGCGCTCGACGCGGTCTTCGGCCTGGGCCTCGAGGGGTCCGACGAGGGCCGCACGACGCTGGCCGCCCTCTGCGTGCGCGCCGAGAACGAGATCGCGGGGGCGCCCACCGGTGGCATGGACCAGGCCGCGGCCCTGCGCGCCCGCGAGGGGGACGCGCTCCTGCTCGACTGCCTCGACGGGTCGGTCCGGCACGTGCCGTTCGATCTCGCGGCGCACGACCTGGCCCTCCTCGTCGTCGACACCCGCGCCGAGCACGCTCTGGTGGACGGCCAGTACGCGGCGCGTCGGGCGGCGTGCGAGGCGGCTGCCGCCACCCTGGGCGTCGAGACGCTCCGGGAGATCAACAGCGACCCCCGCGGGCTGGAGTGGGCGCTCGACAAGCTCGACGACGAGGACCAGGTGCGACGGGTCCGGCACGTCGTGACGGAGATCGACCGGGTCACCTGGTTCGTCGCGTTGCTCGACGCGGGCGAGGTCAGCCTGATCGGGACGCTCATGAACCAGTCGCACGCCTCCCTGCGCGACGACTACGAGGTGTCCTGCCGCGAGCTCGACCTGGTGGTCGACACGGCGCGCGCGGCCGGTGCGCTCGGTGCGCGGATGACCGGTGGCGGGTTCGGCGGGTCGGCGATCGCGCTGGTCGCCGCGGACGAGGTGGACCGCGTGGCGCACGCCGTCGCGGACGCGTTCGCCGACGCCGGCCTGCGCGCCCCGGGCTTCCTGGTGGCGACGGCGTCGGCCCCCGCAAGCTGAGCCGGCCAGTCCCGGCGCCCGCGAGATCGTGGGTTCGGCGCGAGATCGTGGCTGCGCATGCACGAGCTCGTGCCGAACCCACGATCTCGACACGCGGGCTCACGTGTGCCCGGTAGTGCACATCGCGCAGTAGTGTTCGGCGCACGGTAACGCGGTGCCCGCGCGAGCAGATCATCCTCACGACGGATCCCCTGCTCACGGCGGCGCCGATACGTTCCCGGAACACCTGCCGCATCGACACGAGGAGCCCGACCGTGGGGGTCACCCGCCGGATCATCTTCCCGACCATCCGCCTGATCCTGTGGGCGATCATCGCGGCCGCCCTGGTGAAGATCGCCTTCGCCGGTGCGGACGTGAGCACCGTCGACACCTCGCTCCAACCCACGGGCGCGGTCATGGAGCCGACCGTCGAGGTGGCCACCGGCACCGTGACCAACGCCGTGAGCGTGCAGGCGTCGGTCGTCGCCGACCCCGCGGTCGTCGTGCGGGCGACCCTGGCCGGCACGGTGTCCAAGCTGCTCGTCGGGAACGGCGCGGCCGTGGCCGCCGGCACCCCCATCCTGACCATCCGCCAGGAGACGCCGCAGGACCCGGTCGTGAAGACCGACCCCGAGACCGGTGAGGTGACGACGACCGAGCGCAAGCCCAAGGTGGTCGTCGAGACCGTCACGGCACCAATCGCCGGCACGCTCACCCTCCCCACCCTCAAGGATCAGGTGGTGGCCGTGGGCGACGAGATCGGCAAGGTCGCCCCGGGCACGCTGTCGGTCACCGGGACGCTGACGCCCGACCAGCAGTACCGACTCGTCGGCGCCCCGACCCAGGCCAGCGTCACCCTCAACGGCGGGCCCGCCCCGTTCGAGTGCACCAACCTGCGGGTCGGCGCGGCTCCGAGCGCCGGCTCCGACGCGGACGAGACCGCCGCGGCGAGTGCGTCCGGCATCATCACCTGCGCCATCCCGGCCGAGGTCACCGCGTTCCCGGGGCTGGGCGCGACGATCGAGATCACCAACGGCTCCGCCGCCGACGCCGTGGTCGTCCCGATCACGGCCGTGCAGGGCACCGTGCAGAAGGGCAACGTCTGGGTGGTCGCCGCGGACGGGACCAACGAGAAGCGCGCGGTGGGCCTCGGGCTCACGGACGGCCAGCACGTGCAGATCACCGAGGGCCTCGCGGCGGGTGACACCGTGCTGGAGTTCATCCCGGTGCCCGGCGGTACGGGAAGACCCGTGGACTGCGACGTCGACTACGACCCGGCTGCGTGCGGCGGATGAGCCTCCTCGAGCTGACCGACGTCACCCGCTCGGTCCGGCTGCCCGACGACCGCCTGCTGCACATCCTGCAGGGCGTGACCGTCGCGGTGGACGCCGGCGAGCACGTCGCCATCGTGGGCCGCTCCGGCACCGGGAAGTCGACGCTGCTCAACATCCTCGGCCTGCTCGACGCGCCGACGACCGGGCAGTACCTGCTGGAGGGTGTGCCCATCGGCACCCTCTCGAACGGCGCGCGCACCAAGCGGCGCGGCCGGGACTTCGGCTTCGTGTTCCAGCAGTTCAACCTGCTGCCGGGCCGCACCGCCCTGGAGAACGTGGCCGCTCCCCTGCTCTACGCCAGCGGCCGGCAGTTCTGGTCCCGCACCCGGCTCGCCGCGCAGATGCTGGAGCGCGTCGGGCTGGGCGACCGCTTGGACACGATGCCCGAGAAGCTGTCGGGCGGCGAGCAGCAGCGCGTGGCGATCGCCCGCGCGCTCGTGCGCGGTCCTCGGGTGATCCTCGCCGACGAGCCCACCGGGGCGCTCGACGTGGAGACCGGCGGCGAGGTCATGGACCTGCTCGACGAGATCGCGTCCCAGACCGGCGCCGCCCTGGTCACGATCACGCACGACCTGGCCGTCGCGGCCCGCGCGGAGCGGCAGTACCGCCTCGCCGAGGGGGTCCTCCTGCCGATCTCGCTGGACACCACGTCCGAGTGGGTGGGCGACGTGCCGCTCGTGGCCGACCGCTCGTCGCACACCGAACGCCGGTTGCCGGACGCGGAGGTCCGCGCGTGACCGGGGTGGTCGGTGCGATCGTCGAGGCCTGGGGCGAGCTGCGCATCCACCGGCTGCGCGTCCTGCTGGCGCTCATCGGCGTGGCCTGCGCGGTCGCTGCCATCACGGGCGTCACGGCGCTCGTCTCCATGCTCAACCAGTCCTTCAAGGAGCAGACCGAGCGCCAGGCGGGCCGGAGCATCACGCTCAACGTCGGCGCCTGGCCCCAGACCCCGGACGCGGTCGCGCCGACGGGCTGGGACGAGGAGTTCGAGCGCGTGCTGGAGCGCTACGACATCACCTATGCCAGCCGCGACGAGTGGACCCAGGCGCTGTTCCGCTTCCCCGACGGCACCCGGACGACCGAGGTGCGGGCGGTCGATGCGGACCACGGCACCATCAACCGCGTGGTGCCCGAGCAGGGCCGCTGGTTCACCGACGCGGACGACGACGCCCTGGCACCGACACTCGTCGTCAACCAGGCGTTCCTCGAGGCGCTCGGACTGGCGGACCTGTCCTCGCACCCCACGGTCCAGCTGGGCGATCGCGCCCCGGTCACGGCGTCGGTGATCGGCGTCGTGCGCAACGAGTGGGTCGACGCGGAGCCGTCCGCCTTCGTGCTGTACGAGCAGCTCCACCGCTGGATCGGCCCCGACGGGTCGGGCGCGCAGGCCGGCGGGTCCGGCGACGCCTCGGCGGGGATGCCCGCCCAGGTCCCCTCGATGCGGCTGTGGGTTCCCGCCGACCAGTCGCAGGCGATCGCGGCGAGCATCGAGCGGGACCTGGTGGCCGCCCTCCCGGGCTGGGAGGTGGGCGTGTCCGACAACAACTACGGCGACCAGTCGCTCGACGGTGCCACGAAGTGGGTCGGGATCGGGGTCGGAGGGTTCGCGCTGCTGCTCGGCGGCCTCGGCCTGGTCAACATCGCGCTGGTGACCGTGCGGTACCGGATCCGTGAGATCGGCATCCGGCGGTCGTTCGGCGCCACGTCGGGACGGGTGTTCTTCGGGGTGCTGCTCGAGTCCGTGGTGGCCACGGTGGTCGCGGGGCTGGTGGGCGTGGTGCTGGCGGTCGCGATCATCAAGAACGTCCCGATCGAGCGGATGTTCGGCAGCGGGATCCAGGACATGCCGCCCTTCCCCGTCAGCGCGGCCCTGGTCGGGATGGCCGCCGCCGTGGGCGTGGGCGCCCTCGCCGGGCTGATCCCCGCGACGTTCGCCGTGCGGGTCAAGGTGATCGACGCCATCCGCTACTGAAGGATGACCGCCCGCGACGGTTCTACACCTTGCGGTGGATGTGCCCGGGGGGACGGCTTCCCTAGCCTCGGGGCGTGCCGTTGGCGCAGCAACCGCGAGCGCCGGGTATCCGCGGAGGGGCGGATACCCGGCGCTCGTCTCGCGGTTCCGTCCGAAACGTGGTACATGCCGCCGCGCCGAGCGCTATGTTTCGTCGGCACCAGTGAGCAGGACCATGACTCCAGCGCGCCGAAGGGGCCCGACATCATGAGAACCACGCCGGTCGTCACAGCGATCACCAGCGGGGCCGTCGCCCTGGCGCTGCTCTCCGGCTGCGGCGCCGGCGGGGGCGAGGGCCCGTCGGACGACGCCACGCTCACCTACCGGGACAGCCCGCTCACCAAGTACTGGGAGGCGATGGGCGGGTCCCAGGACGAGTCCGCCGCGGACGCACAGGCGGCCCGGTCCGAGGAGATCGTCGCCGCCTGCATGCAGGACGAGGGCTTCGAGTACACGCCGCAGGACACGTCGGGGATGAACCGGAGCCTCGAGGGGGGCGACGGCGACATGCCCGCGTGGGACACCCTCGAGTTCGCCCAGCAGTACGGGTACGGGGCCACGACGTGGGAGGACCTGCCCGTCAACGAGGGCGCCGACGAGTACGTGGACGCGAACGCCGACTATGTCGCCTCCATGAGCGAGAGCGAGCAGGAGGCCTTCTACGCCGCTCTCTACGGTGCGCAGGTCGTGTCCGAGGAGCCGATCGACGCCGAGGCCGAGCTCCCGGAGTACGACTGGACGACGGGCGGCTGCCAGGGCAAGGCGCAGCACGAGGTGTACGAGGGCAGCCAGATCTGGGACGACCCGGAGTTCAAGGACCTGGCGGACGAGATGTCCACCCTCTACACGGACTCGCAGACGGACGAGCGCATGGTCGAGGCCCACGCGGAGTGGGCGAAGTGCATGGCGGACGAGGGGTACGACTTCGCCAACCCGCAGGAGGCCCAGCAGAGCATCTTCGACCTGATGGAGGCGATCCCGTACGACGAGGAGACCGGGATGCAGGACGAGGCGGCGCTCGACGAGATCACCGAGCAGGAGCTCGCCACCGCCACCGCCGACCGGATCTGCCAGGACAGCACCCGTGCGGGCCAGGCCGCGCTCGAGGCGCAGTTCGCGATCGAGCAGGAGTTCATCGACGCCAACAAGGAGCGACTCGACGCGATGGTCGAGAAGGCGGCGCAGGCGTCCGAGTGAGCGCCTCGACGTCCCCTCGCGGAGGTGCGCAATGAGCACGCAGGTCGCCGGTGGCCGGCGCACGATCGTCGTCATGGCGGTCGTCGCCGTCGTCTGCCTCGCCGCCGGGCTCGGCCTGAGCCGGCTGATCGTGTCCCCGGGCAAGGACGCGGCAGACGCGGCTCCCCCGACGGCTGGTCCCATCACCGTGCCGGTGGAGAGCCGCGTGATCGACAACGAGCTCGTGATCCGGGGAGACGTCGGGTACGAGGACCCGGTGGCGCTGCGCGTGGAGACGGGCGACCTGGGCGGTCCCGCGGTCGTGACCGGCCAGGTGCCTGAGGTCGGCACCGAGCTCGGCGCGGCCTCCGTGGCGCTCGAGATCGTGGGGCGGCCGGTCATCGTGCTGCCGGGCGACCTGCCGACGTACCGGTCGCTGCGGGCGGGCGTCTCGGGTCCCGACGTCCGTCAGCTCAAGGCGGCGCTCGGGTCGCTCGGCATCGGCGCCGGTGATCCGGCCGGCGACACGTACGACGCGGCGACGGCCGCGGGCGTCCGCGCGCTGTACCAGCGGGTGGGCTACGAGCCGCCGTCCGCCGGCGAGGAGCTGCAGGAGGCCGTCGCGGCGGCCCGTGACGGCGTGCGAGCGGCGCAGGACGGCCTCGCGGCCGCCCAGCGCGAGCTGGCCGGTGCCGGCGGTGGTCCGGCGCGGTCGACGATCATCGGCCTGGACACGGCCGTCGCCGTCGCCCGGGCGATGCTCGCCGACGAGCAGGCGAGGTGCGCGGCGCCCACGGAGGAGGTGCCCTGCAGCCAGATCGACCTGCTCCAGGCGCAGGGCGCTGTCGCCCAGGCCGAGGCGGAGCGGGCCGAGGCGGACAGCCCGGCCGACACGGGGGCCCAGCGGGCGGCCGTCGCGGCGGCGCAGACGCAGCTGGCGTCCGCGCGCGAGGACCAGGCCGAGGCTCAGACCGCGACGCTCACGCCGTTGCCGGCCAGCGAGGTCGTGTTCGTGCCCTCGCTCCCCCGCCGCGTCGACGTCGTCAGCGCCACGCGCGGCGGGACCGTCACGGGTGAGTTCATGAGCGTGTCCGGCGCGACGATCCAGATCACCGGCAGCGCCACGCGTGCCGACGCCGAGCTGCTCACCGTCGGCACGGTGGGCGAGATCGCGCTCGACGGGCAGCCGCTGGCGGTGACGGTGGCCGAGGTCAAGGACGCGGTCGATGCGCCCGCCGCCGGGCAGGAGGCGGGCGAGGAGGGTGGCACCGAGCAGCCCGCCGCGCCCAAGGGTGACCGCCGCTCGGTGGTCTTCACGCTCGGCGCCCTCACGCAGGAGCAGGTCATGGCCCTGCAGAACACCAACGTGCGCGTGCGGGTCCCCGTCAGCTCGACCGAGGGCGAGGTGCTCGCCGTGCCGCTCGCGGCGCTGACCGCCGGTCCGGGTGGTGAGTCGAGGGTGGAGCTCGCCGGCGCCGACGGGAAGCCCAGCTCGCTGGTGACGGTCACCACCGGACTCGCCGCCGACGGGTACGTCGAGATCGCCGGCGCCGAGACCGAGCTCGTCGCCGGTGACCTGGTGGTCGTCGGCGTCGCGGACACCACGAAGACGGCCGAGGCCGACGCGGACCCCGGCGAGGAGGACGGGTGACGGTCCTGGACCTGCTCGACGCGCCGGGCAGCGTCGAGCAGCCGCCCGTCCTCGAGCTGCGCGGGGCGGGGCGGCAGTTCCCCGGCGACCCGCCCGTGCACGCGCTCCACCCGGCCGACCTGGCGGTGGGGTCGGGCGACTACCTCTCCGTCGTCGGTCCGTCCGGGTCCGGCAAGTCGACGCTGCTGAACCTGCTGGGCCTGCTGGACAAGCCGACCGAGGGCGAGTACCTGCTCGACGGGATCCCGACGGCAGGTGCCGGCGAGCGGGAGCGGGCCGCGCTGCGCGCCGGGCACATCGGGTTCGTGTTCCAGGCGTTCCACCTGATGCCGCACCGGACCGTGCTCGAGAACGTGCTCCTGGCCACCCTGTACAGCGGGGTGCCGCGATCGGAGCGCCGCGACCGCGCGCTCGCGGCGCTGGACCGGGTCGGGCTGAGCCACCGCACGGACTTCGTCCCCACGCTCCTGTCCGGCGGCGAGCGGCAGCGGGCGGCCGTCGCGCGCGCGGTCGTGGCCCAGCCGCGGGTCCTGCTCGCGGACGAGCCCACGGGGAACCTGGACTCGGAGAGCTCCGCCAGCGTGCTCGAGCTGTTCGACGAGCTGCACGCCGGCGGACTGACGCTGCTGGTCATCACGCACGACGACGAGGTCTCCGCACGTGCGCAGCGCCGGGTCCGGATCGCCGACGGGTACCTGCGGGAGATCGCGTGAGCGCGGTGACCGAGCGCACGGCGCGCGGTGACCGGTTCGGGTTCCCGGACCTGCTCGCGGAGGCCGCCGCCGGCATCGGTGCGCGACCCGGCCGGCTGCTGCTGACGATCCTCGGCACGGTGCTCGGCATCGCGTCGATGGTGGTGACCGTGGGGCTGGCGCAGACGGCGTCGAGCCAGATCAACAAGCAGTTCGACGCCATCGCGGCCACCCAGGCGCTCGCCAGGCCGGAGACCAGCAGCACCTGGTCCGGCGCGGAGCGGGCGCTCGCCATGCTCCCCTGGGACGCACCGGCCCGCGCCGAGCGGCTCGCCGGGGTCGAGGACGCCGGCACGTTCTCCGTGGTCGACATCGGCACGGTCGAGATCTCGGCCGTCCCGGTGCACGACCCGTCCGCCGCACGCACCGTCGCCCCGGACGTCCTGGCCACGTCGCCGGGCGCGCTCGACGCGGTCCGCGGGCGCGTCATCCAGGGCCGCTACTTCGACTCCGGGCACGACGCACGCGCGGACCGGGTGGTGGTGCTCGGGGTCGACGCCGCGCAGCGCCTCGGCGTGGTCCGCGTGGACCGCCAGCCGTCGATCTTCATCGGCGACCGCGCGTACCAGGTGATCGGGATCGTCGACGACGTCAAGCGCCGGTCGGACGTGCTGACCTCGGTGGTCATGCCGGAGGGGACCGCTCGGGCCGACTTCGCGCTCGCGGCTCCCGGTGAGCTCCATCTGCACCTCGCGGTCGGCGCCGGGCCGGTGGTCGCCGGCCAGCTCCCCACCGCGCTGAACCCCAACGCTCCCGAGACCATCGATGTGCAGGCCCCTCCCGCCACCTCGCAGGTGCGGCAGAGCGTGCAGGCGGACGTCAACACGATCTTCCTGGCGCTCGGCGGTGTGGCGCTGCTGATCGGCGGCGTCGGGATCGCGAACGTGACCCTGCTGTCGGTGCTGGAGCGGGTCGGGGAGATCGGTCTGCGCCGCGCGCTCGGGGCCACACGGCGGGACATCGGCGCGCAGTTCATGGTCGAGTCGGTGGTGGTCGGCCTGCTCGGCGGGATGCTCGGCGCGGCGCTCGGTGTCGCGGTCGTGGTCGGGGTCAGCGCTGGCCAGGACTGGACGCCCGTCCTCGACCTGCGGATCGTGGGTGTCGCGGCCGTCTCCGGGGGCGTGATCGGTCTGCTCGCCGGGCTCTACCCGTCGCTCAAGGCCTCGTCGATCGAGCCCATCGCCGCGCTGCGCGGGGGCGTCTGACGGGTCACGTCCTCGTGCAGGGCCCAGAACACCGAGTACGGCGTCCCGTCGGGGTCGGGCGGACGGGTGGCGAACTCCTCGAGGATCGCGTGCACCCGTGAGGTGAGGTCCTCGAGGCCGGCCGCGTCGAGCCGCAGCCCGAGGCGGCTGATCTGGAGCTCCTCGGTGTCGACGAGCGCGACCTCCTCGAGGAACGCGTCGATGAGCACCCGGCTCATGCTCGGCCCGCCGGGGGTGCGCCAGGACTTGCGCGTGGCGAGGTAGGGCACCTCGCGCGCCCCGCGGGCGCCACGGCGCGTCGGCTGGGCGACCAGGAACCCGCGGTCGACCAGGGTGCGCACGTGGTGCAGGACCGTGGCCGGGTTGCGGCCCAGCCGCTGGGCGATCTCCCGGTTGGTGAGCGGCTCGTCGAGGCAGAGCCGCAGGATCCGGATCCGCAGCGTGCTGGCCAGGGCGCGTGCATCGGCGTCGGCGTCGGCCGTGCTGGTGCCGAGGTCCGGCGCGCGTTCCGTCATGGACCGATCCTCCCACAGTGATTGACATTTCCCAATCAGTCGCCGCATCCTTGCGGAATGAGCGCCGACCGCCCCACTCTCGCACCCGACCGGCCCCGGTCGCTGGTGCACCACCCCGACTTCCGCCGACTGTGGGCCGGTGACGCGCTCGGCCAGCTCGGCGCGCAGCTCACCGGCGTCGCCCTGCCGATCTTCGCCGTCCAGCAGCTCGCGGCGACCGAGTGGGAGATGGGCGTGCTCACGGCCGCGGAGTACGCCGCCTTCCTGGTGATCGGCCTGCCGGCGGGCGCCTGGGTGGACCGCATGCGCAAGCGCCGCGTGCTCGTCGTCGCCGACCTGGTGCGCGCCGCCGTGCTGGCCACGGTCGTCGTCACGGCGTTCACGGGACACGCGTCGATCCCCCTGCTCGTGGTCGCCGCCCTCGTGATCAGTGCCGCCACGGTCTTCTTCGACGTCTCCCACCAGAGCTACATCCCCGGCCTGGTGGGGCTCGAGCACCTGGTGGAGGGCAACTCCAAGCTCCAGGCCACCGCGTCGGTCGCCCAGGTGGTCGCACCGGCGCTCGGTGGCGTCCTGCTGCGGGTCATCGCCGCGCCCGCGCTCATCGCCATCACCGCGGCGAGCTACCTGGTCTCCGCGTTCGCCGTCGGCCGCATCCGGCAGCGCGAGACACCGCCGGACCCCGCCACGCGTCGTCCGCTGCGGGTCGAGATCGCCGAAGGCCTGCGGTTCGTCGTCCACGAGCCCTACCTGCGACGCATCGTGGTCTGCACGTCGCTGGGCAACCTCGCAGGCGCGCTCTCCGCCGCGGTCACCGTGATCTACGTGCTGCGCACACTCGACCTCGGCACCGCGGCGTTCGGCGCGATCGTGTCCGCCGGTGCCGTCGGCGGGCTGCTCGGCGCGGTCGTCGCGGGCCGGCTCGCCCAGTGGGTCGGCGAGGGCCGGACCATCCCGCTGGCCGCTCTCCTGATGGCCCCGGCCGCCGCGCTGACCCCGCTGGCGTCCACGGGCATCCTCCCGGCGGCGGCGCTGCTCATCGCGGGCGGCGCGCTGTTCGGCTTCGCCGTGATCGTCTACAACGTCGCGCAGGTGAGCTTCCGGCAGCGGGTGTGCCCGCCGCCGCTGCTCGGCCGGATGAACGCGTCGGTGCGGTTCATCGTGTGGGGGACGATGCCCATCGGAGGGCTGCTGGGCGGCTGGCTCGGGACCCACCTCGGCGTGCTGCCGACCCTGTGGATCTCGGCCGCGATCATGACCCTGTCCGCCCTGCCGGTCGTGCTCTCGCCCCTGCTCGGGATGCGCGACCTGCCCGGCGGTCCCGTCGCGCCGGTCCCCACGCGCGACGCCTGACGGAGCGCTACGGCCGACGTCGCCGGGCGAGCGCCCGCAGCGCGATGCCGGTGAGCACATCGAACGTGGCCGGCAGCAGGACCGAGCCGACGCCGGCACCCGTGACCGCCAGCGTGCCCGCGGTGTCCGGCCCGTCGCGCACAGCTGCGTCGCAGGCGACCACGCCGTGGTCCGCGTCAGGGTCGTGCTCGACGGCCACGGGCCACCGCCCGATCACTCCCGCGGCGCATCGGCGGCGAGCAGCACCTCGAGCCGCGCACGGTACTCCTGCTCGTCGATCTCGCCGCGGGCGTAGCGCTCGGCGAGCACCGAGCGGGCGGATCCCGTTCCTCGCGGCCCGCCGGGACCGCCCCAGCCGGCCCACCGACGCCGCCGACGGCTCCCGATCACGAAGAACAGCGCGATCAGACCGAACCAGAACAGCGGGACGAGAAGGAACCAGGGACCGGGCCCCCAGCCCCAGCCGTAGCCGACGGGGTGGGACACGAGGGTGCTGAGCATGGTCAACCTCCGGGGTCGATCCGGCCGTCGTTCGACCGGACCACCACGGTCACCCGGCACGACCGCGCCCGTCGTCGTCCGTGCGGAGCGTCCGGGGCGCTCCGGCGGGAGTCAGCCCGCCCAGCCGGGCCGCACCACACCCGACTCGTAGGCGACGACGACCAGCTGCGCACGGTCTCGCGCACCGAGCTTGGTCGCCGCGCGCAGCACGTGCGTCTTGACCGTGAGAGGGCTCAGGAACAGCCGCGCACCGATCTCGTCGTTCGACAGCCCTTCCGCGACGAGGACCAGGACCTCGCGTTCCCGCGGCGTCAGGTCGGCGAGGGCCGGGGCCTCGGTGACGGCCCGCGTCGCGCGTGCGACGGTGGCCAGCAGGCGCCGGGTGACGGTCGGCGAGAGCAACGCGTCGCCACCCGCGACCACCCGCACGGCGCGCAGCAGGTCCGCCGGCTCGGTGTCCTTGACCAGGAAGCCCGACGCACCCCCACGGATGGCCTCGGCCACGTACTCGTCCAGCTCGAACGTGGTGACGACGACCACGCGCACGCCCGCCGCGCGCGGCTCGGCGACGATGCGCCGCGTCGCCGCCAGACCGTCGGTCCCCGGCATCCGGATGTCCATCAGCACGACGTCCGGTAGCAGCTCGAGGGCGAGCCGGACGGCCTCGTCCCCCGTCGCGGCCTCGCCGACGACCGTCAGGTCCGGCTCGGCGTCGAGCAGCGCACGGAAACCTCCGCGCACCAGGGCCTGGTCGTCGGCGAGCAGGACGCGGATCACCGCTCGCCCCTCGGGAGCTCGAGCCGGACCCGGAACCCGGTCGGCCCCGGACCCGCGACGAGCGTGCCCCCGACGGCCTCGGCCCGCTCGCGCATGCCGCGCAGGCCGAAGCCCTCGCTCACCGGGCCGCCGCCGGGACCGTCGTCGACCACCTCCAGGACGATGCGGTCGCCCACCACGAGCCTGGCCTGCACACCGGCCCCCGGCGCATGGCGGCGGACATTGGTCAGCGCCTCCTGCAGCGTGCGATGGACCACCCCGGCGACGGGATCGGGCAACCCCTGCGCCGCGTCGAGCACGCCGGAGTCGTCGACCCGCAGGCCGTCGGCGCGTGCCCGGACGAGAAGGTCCGCCAGGCCGCGCGGCCCGGCACCGCCCGCGGGCTCGCGCGGGGCCTCACCGTCGGCTCGCAGCACGCCCAGCACCTCACGCACCTCGTCGAGCGCGTCCTTGCTGGCCTCCCGGATCTCGGTCAGGGCACGTCGGGCGGCTTCCGGCTCGCGGTCCATGAGGTGCAGACCCACGCCCGCCTGCACGGTGATGCCGGACAGCGAGTGCGCCAGCACGTCGTGCAGCTCGCGCGCGATGCGCAGCCGCTCGGCCGCGACCGCCGACTCCTCGCGGGACGCCCGCGCCGCCCGGAGCGCCCGCATCCGCTCGGCCCGACCGCGTGCGCCCTCGCCGAGCAGCATCGCCACCGCAAGTCCGGCGACCGTGACCGTCGCCCAGGCGACGGGCCGCGCTCCGGCACCGGTCGTGAGGACCACCGCGGCGAGCGCGCCCGCCGTCCCGCCCGCCAGCGAGAGGACGCGCTGCCGGGTGACCCCGAGCGCGACGACGGTGAAGCCGAGCGGGACGAAGGCGGGCCCCGGCACGTACCCGAGCGCCACGTACGTCACCGGGCCGACGAGCCCGAGGCAGGCGCCGAGGACGCCGAGGACGCCGCGTCGCACGACGAGGACGAGCGACGCGGGGGCCAGCAGCAGGAGCGCCACGGCGAGCGCGTCGAACGGGCGGCCGAAGGGCTGCCGCGTGCTGATACCCGCACAGGCGACGATCGTGACGAGACCCAGCAGCGCGGCCGGAACGACGATCCACGTCTGGCGACCGCTCCCCCACGGCGGACCGGTCCACGGGTCCGGCACAGACGTCATCCCCGCACCGTAGCCAGATGTGGCGCCGGAGCGCGTCATCCAGCCGGAGCGAGGCGGCGCTCCGCACGGAGCGTCGCGAGCGGCGAGATCAGAGGTCGTACTCGACGACGACGGGGGCGTGATCCGAGAACCGCTCGGCATAGGTGGCCGCACGGTCCACGGTCGCGCTGACCGCCGCGTCCGCCAGGTCGGGCGTCGCCAGCTGGTAGTCGATGCGCCAGCCGGCGTCGTTGTCGAACGCCTGCCCGCGCCACGACCACCACGTGTACGGCCCGGGCCCCTCGCCGCCGAGCTCGCGGCCGAGGTCGTGCCAGCCCAGGTCGTCGAACCAGCGGTCGAGGTAGGCGCGCTCGCGCGGCAGGAAGCCCGCGGACTTGAGGTTGCCCTTCCAGTTCTTGATGTCCGCCTCGCGGTGCGCGATGTTCACGTCCCCCGCGACGACGGCATACCCGCCGCGATCGGCGAGCTCCGCCAGCCGTGCGGTGACGTGGTCCAGGAACGCGTACTTCTCGTCCATCGACGGCGTCCCGAGCGTGCCGGAGTGCAGGTACGTCGACACGACCGTGAGGGTCCGCGCCGGTGTCCCCTCGCGCGCGGGCAGCTCCAGGTCCGCCTCCACCCAACGCCCGGAGTCCCCCGTCACGCCGGTCCCCAGACCGATCCGCACGGCGGTCATGGGCAGTCGGCTGGCGATGGCGACGCCCGCACGTCCCTTGGTCTCGCTGGCCTCGTGCGCCAGGTCCCACTCGCCCGTCGGCAGGTGGTCGGCCAGGATCTCGTCGGAGGCGCGCACCTCCTGCAGGAGGACGACGTCGGGCCGGCGCGCCTCCAACCAGGCACCCATGCCTCGCTTGTACGCGGCCCTGATGCCGTTGACGTTCACGCTCGCGATGGTCAGCACCGGACCATCCAACCTCAGCCCGCGGAGGGCTCCGACCACGTCGAGCTCACTCGCCCCGGTACGCCGCCTCCAGCGCCGCGACGTCCAGCTTGTCCATCGTGAGCATCGCCGCCATGGCGCGGGCGACCCCCGGGGCGTCCGGCCGGGACATCACGTCGTCGAGCTGGACGGGCACCACCTGCCAGGAGACGCCGAACCTGTCGACGAGCCACCCGCACCGGCTCGGCCGGCCACCGTCGGCGGTGAGCGTCTCCCAGTAGTGGTCGACCTCGGCCTGGTCCTGGCAGTCGAGGACGAAGGAGAACGCCTCGTCGAGCGTGAAGTGCGGCCCGCCGTTGAGGAACGTCGCGCGCATGCCGTCGATGGTCAGCTCGACGATGAACTCGGCGCCCTCGACGACTCCGGGGGTGCCGGGGGGTGCCGTCGCGACGGAGTGGATCGTGGTGTTCGGGATCACGGACGCGTAGAACCTGGCGGCCGGCACGGCCTGGTCGTCGAACCAGAGGTGCGGACGGACGATGCCCATGGCGGACTCCTCCCCGACGACCGGGGCCGGCCGCCTGCACGACAGCCTGGCCCCGATCGGGGACGGTGTCAGCCCAGCAGCCGCTCGGCGGTCTCCACCACGTTCGTCAGCAGCATCGCGCGCGTCATCGGCCCGACGCCGCCCGGGTTGGGCGAGACCCAGGAGGCCACCTCACGGACCCCGGGGTCGACGTCGCCGACCACCCGGCTCTTGCCGGTCTCGGCGTCGACGGAACGCGAGACACCGACGTCGATGACCGCCGCACCCGGCTTGATCATGTCCGCGGTGATGATCCCGGGAACGCCGGCCGCGGCGATGACCACGTCGGCGTTCCGGGTGTGCTCGGACAGCTCCTCGGTTCCCGTGTGGGTCAGCGTGACCGTCGCGTTGATCTCGCGGCGGGTCAGCAGGAGCCCGATCGAGCGCCCGACGGTGACACCCCGCCCGACGACGACGACGTCCGCGCCGTGCAGGTCGATGTCGTGCCGCAGGAGCAGCTCGATGATGCCCCGCGGGGTGCACGGCAACGGCGACGTGACCGGCTCGTTGACCCGCAGGACCAGGCGACCGAGGTTCGTCGGGTGCAGCCCGTCCGCGTCCTTGCCGGGGTCGACCAGCTCCAGCACCCGGTTGGTGTCCACGCCCGTGGGCAGTGGCAGCTGCACGATGAACCCGGTGCACTCCGGGTCCTCGTTCAGCCGGTGGACCGCCGCCTCGATCTCGTCCTGCGTGGCCGTGGCGGGCAGGTCCTCACGGATCGAGGCGATGCCCACCTCGGCGCAGTCCTTGTGCTTGCCCGCGACGTACCAGCGGGAGCCCGGGTCGTCGCCGACGAGCAGCGTGCCGAGCCCGGGACGGACGCCCCGGGCCGCGAGCGCTGCCACCCGCTCGGTGAGCTCGGCCTTGATCCGGGCGGCGGCGGCCGTCCCGTCGAGCAGCTGGGCCGTCATCAGTACTGCTGCAGGTCGGAGTACAGCGGGAACGCGTCGGTGAGCTTGAGCACCCGCGCGCGCAGCGCCTCGAGGTCCGTGGCGGCGCCGTTGACGAGCGCGGTCGCGATGATGTCCGCCACCTCGGTGAACTCGACGTCGCCGAAGCCGCGGGTCGCCAGTGCGGGTGTGCCGATGCGCAAGCCGGACGTGACCCGTGCGGGGCGCGGGTCGAAGGGCACCGCGTTGCGGTTCACCGTGACGCCGGCCGCGTGCAGGAGGTCCTCGGCCTGCTGACCGTCCAGCTCGGAGTGCCGGAGGTCGACGAGCACCAGGTGCACGTCGGTGCCGCCGGTCAGGACCGAGACACCGGCCGCCGCGACGTCCGGCGCCGACAGCCGCTCCGCGATGATCCGGGCACCGTCGAGGGTGCGCTGCTGGCGGTCCTTGAACTCCTCGGTACCGGCCACCTTGAACGCGACGGCCTTGGCGGCGATCACGTGCATCAGCGGGCCGCCCTGCTGACCCGGGAAGACGGCTGAGTCGATCTTCTTGGCGTACTCCTCGCGGCTCAGGATGAAGCCCGACCGCGGGCCACCGATCGTCTTGTGCACCGTGGACGACACGACGTCCGAGTGCGGCACCGGGCTCGGGTGCAGGCCGGCGGCGACCAGGCCGGCGAAGTGCGCCATGTCGACCCAGAGCTTGGCGCCGACCTCGTCGGCGATGGACCGGAACGCCGCGAAGTCGAGCTGGCGCGGGTACGCGGACCAGCCGCCGATGATGACGTCGGGACGCTGCTCGAGCGCGCGCTCCCGGACGACGTCCATGTCCACGAGGAACGTCTGCGGGTCCACGCCGTACGCGCCGACCTGGTAGAGCTTGCCCGAGAAGTTGATCTTCATGCCGTGCGTGAGGTGCCCGCCGTGGGCCAGCTCGAGGCCGAGGATCTTGTCGCCGGCGTTGATCAGGGCGTGCAGCACGGCGGCGTTGGCCGTGGCGCCCGAGTGCGGCTGGACGTTGGCGTGCTCGGCGCCGAACAGCGCCTTGGCGCGGTCGATCGCGATGTTCTCCGCGATGTCGACCTGCTCGCAGCCGCCGTAGTAGCGCCGGCCGGGGTAGCCCTCGGCGTACTTGTTGGTGAGCACGGAGCCCTGCGCCTGCAGGACGGCGCGGGGCACGAAGTTCTCGCTCGCGATCATCTCGAGCGTGCCCTGCTGGCGGGCGAGCTCGCCGTCGAGGACGGCGGCGATCTCCGGGTCCAGCTGGGAGATGTTCTGGTCCATCAGGGGGATCTGGTCGGCGCTCATGTGGCACTCCTGTCGGCAGTCAGCGTGTACGCGCGCGTCCGGCACCCGCACACTCGTGTGTGGTGACCGGGGGCCCAGGCGTCCGACCCGTTGGTCTGCTGCTGCGTCGCTCCCCGGTGGTGACCCACCTCGCTGCGCCAGTCGCGACCGGCACAGAGTAGCAAGCGGAACGGCGTACGGGAGCCTCGGCCACCAGCCGGTCGGCGGTTCGCATGCTGCCCCTGCGCGGGACGAGCGAGCGCAACACCCCGGCGCGTGACCCGCGACGGGCGGGGCTTCTCACGCCTCGGCGGTGTCCCCGAGGATCTTGCGCAGGTACGCGTACGTCAGGTCACCGGCGGTCTGGTCGTGCTGGTGCTCGTACCCGTGCTTGGCGTACAGCGCGATGTTCTGCACGGAGTCGCGGCCGGTGAACACCCAGACCTCCTCGATGCCCTCGGGCAGGTGCGGCAGGATCGCCATGAGCATCTGCGTGCCGAACCCCTGCCCCTGCAGGTCCGGGGCGACCGCGAACCGGCCGAGCGTCGCCTTGGTCCCCTCGACGAGCACCCGGATCGAGCCGACGAGCCGGTGCCCGTACCAGCCACCGAGGGTGATGACGCCGTCCTGCTGCAGGTCCGCCTGGAGCTCCTCGAGGGTCTGCGTGAGCGGCGGGATGTGCGGGTCGCCGTACTGCTGCGCCTCGGTGACGAACGCGGCCCGACGCAGCGTGAGCAGCTCGCCCGCGTCGTCGGGGGTCACGAAGCGGATGTCCAGGTCAGGCTGCGTCATGCGGCCCATCGTGTCAGCCGATCCGCACGACCACTACTCTCGGACCTCGTGTCCTACGACTCACCTGCCTCCGTCCACTGGGTCCTGACCCTCTCCTGCCCCGACCGCCCCGGGATCGTGCACGCGGTCGCCGGGGTGCTGGCCGAGCACGGCGGAAACATCACCGAGTCGCAGCAGTTCGGCGACCCGCTGTCGGGGCTCTTCTTCATGCGGGTGCAGGTCACCGCATCGACGCCGCGCGCCGAGCTGGAGCAGGCGTTCGAGTCGATCGCCGCCACGTTCGAGATGGACTGGTCGCTCGACGTCGCCGGCCGGCCGGTCCGGACGCTGGTCATGGGCTCGACGGCCGCGCACTGCCTGAACGACCTGGCGTTCCGGCAGCGCTCGGAGAACCTGCCGATCGACCTGGTCGCCGTGGTCTCCAACCACACCACGCTGGCACCGCTGGCCGAGTTCTACGACATCCCGTTCCACCACGTCCCGGTCACGGCGGCGACGAAGCAGCAGGCCGAGTCGCGCCTGCTCGAGCTGGTCGAGGAGCTGGACGTCGAGCTGGTGGTGCTCGCGCGCTACATGCAGATCCTCTCCGACGACCTGTGTCGGGCGCTGCAGGGCCGCGTGATCAACATCCACCACTCGTTCCTGCCGTCCTTCAAGGGCGCGCGGCCGTACGCGCAGGCCCACGACCGCGGCGTGAAGCTGATCGGCGCGACGGCGCACTACGTCACCGGGGACCTGGACGAGGGCCCGATCATCGAGCAGGACGTGGAGCGGGTGGACCACTCGCGCCACGTCGAGGACCTGGTGGCCCTGGGCCAGGACGTCGAGCGCCGCGCCCTCGCGCGTGCCGTCCGCTGGCACGCGGAGCACCGGGTCCTGCTCGACGGCCACCGGACCATCGTCTTCCGATGAAACGGTTCGCGCCCTGACCGTTGCGGCGTGGGTCGGGCACGCTCCGGGGATGAAGCCGTCCCTGCGCCGCGCCGTCGCGGCCGCCACCACCCTCGCGCTCGGCGTCGTCGGCCTCGCCGTCGCCGCACTGACCACCGCGCCCGCAGCGCAGGCGGCCTCACTGGTCAGCGTCCCGAGCTTCGGCAGCAACCCCGGCGGACTGGGGATGAGCATCTTCGTGCCGGACTCCCTGCCCGCCCGGCCCGCGGTGCTCGTCGCGGTGCACTACTGCACCGGGTCGGCGCAGGCGATGTACGACGGCTCCCAGTTCGACGAGCTGGCCACGCGGTACGGCTACATCGTGATCTATCCCCAGGCCAACCGGAGCGGCAGCTGCTTCGACGTGAGCTCGTCGCAGGCGCTCACCCACGGCGGCGCCAGCGACCCCGCGAGCATCGTGTCGATGGTCCGGTACGTGCAGCAGCGGTACGCGACCGACACCGGCCGGGTGTTCGTCACCGGCGTCTCGTCGGGCGCGATGATGACCGAGGTGCTGCTCGCCACCTACCCCGACGTGTTCGCCGCGGGATCGGCGTTCGCGGGCGTGCCGGCCACGTGCTTCTCGACGACGTCGCCCCCGCCGGGGACCACGTCGCAGGCGCCCTGGAACAGCGACTGCTCGGGCGGCCGGCTGGTGCGCACCGATCAGCAGTGGGGTGACCTCGCCCGCGCGGCCTATCCCGGCTACACGGGCCCCCGGCCGCGGGTGCAGCTCTGGCACGGCTCGCAGGACACGACGCTCAGCTACGTGAACTTCGGCGAGGCGATCAAGCAGTGGACCGACGTGCTGGGCGTCAGCGCGACCCCGGCGTCCACGGACTCCCCCGCGAGCGGCCAGACCCGCACGCGCTACGGCGCCACCGGCGACCGGGCGCCCGTCGAGGCGATCAGCCTGCAGGGCGTCGGGCACAACCTGCCGGTGGACGCCGCCGCGGCGATCCGCTTCTTCGGCCTGGACAGCCCGGTCACGCCGACGACACCGGCCCCGACGACACCGGCCCCGACCACCCCGGCGCCCACCACGCCCGCACCGACCACGCCGGCCCCCACGACTCCCCCGCCCACCCCGTCCGGCTCCTGCACCGTGGCGTACTCGGTGAACCAGTGGAACACCGGCTTCACGGCGAACATCACGGTGACGTCGGCGGTGGCACTCAGCGGGTGGACGCTGACGTGGACGTACCCGTCGGGGCAGACCGTGACGCAGGCCTGGAGCTCGGTCACCACGCAGTCCGGGTCGGTGGTCACCGCGCGGAACGCGGCGTGGAACGGCACGATCCCGGCGGGCGGCTCGACGCAGTTCGGCCTCAACGGCGCCCACTCCGGTACCAACACCGCACCGGCGACCTTCGCCCTCAACGGAACGCCCTGCGCGCGCGCCTGACCCGTCCGGTCCGCGCCCCCGGCCGCTGGGACGCGGCCGGGGGCGCGCGACGTCAGCGGGCCGAGGCCGCCCGGCGCTTGTTGTAGATGTCGAACGCGACGGCGAGCAGCAGGACGAGGCCCTTGACCATCTGCTGCACCGAGTCGTCGATGCCCATGAGCTGCATGCCGTTGCTCATGACGGCCATGATCAGGCCGCCGACCATGGCCCCGGTGATGCGGCCGACGCCGCCCGTGGTGGACGCGCCGCCGATGAAGCACGCGGCGATCGCGTCGAGCTCGAACATGTTGCCCGCCGCCGGCTGCGCGCTGTTGGAGCGCGACGAGTACACGACGCCCGCCACGGCGGCGAGCATCCCCATGTTGACGAAGATCCAGAAGTTGACCCGCTTGACCTTCACGCCCGACAGCTGGGCGGCGGACAGGTTCCCGCCGATCGCGTAGACGTGGCGGCCGAACACGGTCTTGGTGGTGAGGATCTGGTAGGCGATGATCAGGACGCCCAGGATGATCAGCACGATCGGCAGGCCCCGGCTGCGGGCGAGCTGGTACGCGAACGCCATGCCGACGAGCCCGACCAGGACGATCTTGGCGAGGAAGATCGGCATGGTCTCCACGACCTGCTGGTACCTGATCCGGCCGGCGCGGGTCCGGTACTGGCTGACGGCGTAGCCGACGACCGCGAGCGCGGCGATCACGAGCGTGAAGACGTCGATCCCCTGCCCGCCGAGGAAGCCGTTGAGGAAGCCGTTGGCGATCTTCTGGTACGACGCCGGGAACGGCGACAGGGAGATGTTGCCGAGCACCTGCAGGGTCATGCCGCGGAAGAGCAGCATGCCGGCGAGCGTCACGATGAACGCCGGGATCCCGACGTACGCCACCCAGAAGCCCTGCCACACGCCGACCAGGAACCCGACGAACAGGCCCGCGAGCACGCCCAGGTACCAGGGCGAGCCGTGCTGGATGACGACGACCGCAGAGACCGCACCCGTGAGCGCGACGACCGACCCGACCGACAGGTCGATGTGGCCTCCGACGATGACGATCATCATCCCGATCGCGAGGATGAGGATGTAGGAGTACTGGAGCACGAGGTTGGTCACGTTGCGCGGGTCGAGCAGCACGCCGTCCGTGAGGACGGTGAACAGCCCCACGATCACGACGAACGCGACCAGGATCCCGCTCTGACGCAGGTTCCTCGTGAAGAGCTCCCGCAGGCCTGCCACGGCGGTCATCGCACCTCGTCCTTGTCCTTGGTCATGAGCTCCATCAAGTTCTCCTGAGTCGCCTGCGCCTGCGGCAGCACACCGGTGATCCGGCCGGCCGAGAGCGTGTAGATCCGGTTGCAGATGCCGAGCAGCTCGGGCAGCTCCGAGGAGATGACCAGGACCGCCTTGCCCTCGTCGGCGAGCTTGTTGATCAGCGTGTAGATCTCGTACTTGGCGCCGACGTCGATGCCACGGGTGGGCTCGTCGAGGATCAGCACCTGCGGGTCCGTGAAGAGCCACTTGCTCAGCACGACCTTCTGCTGGTTGCCGCCCGAGAGCTTGCCGGCCAGCGCCAGCACCGTGGGCGCCTTGATGTTCATGCGCTGGCGGTACCCCTCCGCCACCCGGATCTCCTCGTTCGTGTTGACGAACCCCGAGCTCGAGACCTGCGCGAGGTTCGCGGCGGAGATGTTGCTCCGGATGTCCTCGATCAGGTTGAGGCCGTACTTCTTGCGATCCTCCGTCGCGTACGCGATGCCGTGCGAGATGGCCTCGCTCACCGTCGCCGCCTTGATCGGCTTTCCGTGCAGGTAGAGGTTCCCGGTGATGTGGCTGCCGTAGGAGCGGCCGAACACCGACATCGCGAGCTCGGTCCGACCCGCGCCCATCAGCCCGGCGAGCCCGACGATCTCGCCCGCGCGGACCGTGAGGTTCGCCCGATCGACGACGACGCGCTCGGGGTCCGTCGGGTGGTGCACGGTCCAGTCCTCGATCCGCAGCACCTCCTCGCCGACGTGCGACTCGTGGGGCGGGAACCGGTGGCCGAGGTCGCGGCCGACCATCCCGCGGATGATGCGCTCCTGCGTGACCTCGTCGGCCCGCATGTCGAGCGTCTCCACCGTGCGGCCGTCGCGGATGATCGTCGTGGTGTCCGCGATCTCGGCGATCTCGTTGAGCTTGTGGGAGATCATGATCGAGGTGATCCCCTGCGCCTTGAGCTGGCGCAGCAGGCCCAGCAGGTGCTCGGAGTCGTTGTCGTTGAGGGCTGCCGTCGGCTCGTCGAGGATCAGCAGCTTGACCTGCTTGGACAGCGCCTTGGCGATCTCGACGAGCTGCTGCTTGCCGACGCCGAGCTGGCCGACCGGCGTGACGGGCAGCTCGTCCAGCCCGACCCGGGCGAGCAGCACCGCGGCCTCGGAGTTGGCGACGTTCCAGTCGATGAAGCCGCGGTGCACCCGCTCGTTGCCGAGGAAGATGTTCTCCGCGACCGACAGGTACGGGACGAGCGCGAGCTCCTGGTGGATGATCACGATGCCCTTGGCCTCGGAGTCGTTGATCGACCCGAACTGGACCTCCTCACCGTCGAAGAGGATCGACCCCTCGTAGGAGCCGTGCGGGTGCACGCCCGACAGCACCTTCATGAGGGTCGACTTGCCGGCGCCGTTCTCGCCGCAGATCGCGTGGATCTCGCCACGCTCGACCGACATCGACACGTCCTGCAGTGCCTTGACGCCGGGAAACGTCTTGGTGATGGCTTGCATCTCGAGAATGGGCTGGGCCACGGGCCACCGTCCTTCGTCGTGGCGGGCGCCGTCACCGGGCCCGTCGCTGTGGGGGTCGACCGGCGGACCGGCCGGCAGGCTCCGTCAGGGGAGCGTGCCGGCCGGTCCGCGGTCGGGACGGTGGATCAGGCCTGGCCGCTGGCCACCTGCTCCTCGGTCCAGTAGCCGGAGTCGATGAGCAGGCTCTGGATGCCGTCCTTGACGACCACGTCCGAGTCGAGCAGGAAGGACGGGACGACCTTCACGCCGTTGTCGTAGGACTCGGTGTCGTTCGCCTCGGGCTCCTCCTCGGCCAGGAAGGCCTGCGCGGAGACGACCGCCTGGTCGGCGAGCTTGCGCGTGTCCTTGAAGATCGTCGAGTACTGCACGTCGTCGTTGATCAGCTTGACCGAGGCGATCTCGGCGTCCTGGCCGGTGACGATCGGCATCCCGCCGGAGATCGCGGGGCCGTAGCCGGCGTTCTGCAGGGCGGTGATGATGCCGCGCGACAGACCGTCGTACGGCGAGAGGACGCCCTGGACCAAGCTTCCGTCCGAGTAGGTCGACGTGAGCAGGTTCTCCATGCGCTTCTGCGCGGTCTCCTGCAGCCAGCGCAGCGTGGCGGCCTGCTCGATGTCGGTCTGGCCCGACTTCACGACGAGCGTCCCGTCGTCGATGTACTCCTGCAGCGTGTCCATCGCGCCCTTGAAGAAGAAGTGCGCATTGTTGTCGTCCAGCGAGCCGGCGAAGAGCTCGATGTTGAACGGCCCGGCCGCGTCGCCCTCCGAGCCGTCGGCGTTGAGGATGCCCAGGCCCGTGAGCAGCGACGTCGCCTGCTGCACGCCCACCTTGTAGTTGTCGAACGTCACGTAGAAGTCGACGTTGTCGCTGTCCCGGATGAGGCGGTCGTACGCGATGACCGGGATGTTCGCGTCGGCAGCGGCCTGGAGCTGGGTCGCCAGCGCCGTGCCGTCGATCGAGGCCAGGATCAGCAGGTCGGCGCCCTTGGTGATCATCTGGTCGATCTGCTCCTGCTGGGTCGGGATGTCGTCGCCCGCGTACTGCAGGTCGACCGTGTAGCCCGCCTCCTCGAGGCCGGCCTTGACGGCGTTGCCGTCAGCGATCCAGCGTTCGGACGTCTGCGTCGGCATGGCGACGCCGACCGTGAGGTCGCTCGGGTCCTTGGGGGCGGCGCCGGAGGAGTCGTCCGTGCTGCCGGCTCCGCTGCCCGAACATGCGGCCAGTCCGAGTGCGAGGACCGCACCCATCGCCGCGATCGTGATCCGTCGCATGTGCTGTGCTCCTTCTCGTCATTGAGAGGCCCGGCGACCGGGCTGGAGGTGCGCGAGCTCGTCGGTCGGTCAGCGCCTGCGCGCCCTGTCCGCTGCCTCCGTCGACAGTGACCGGCGGCGGCAGCGGCCCCACTTTCTTCCATTCGTTTCTCGAAGTCAACGAGGGACGAAGCGTACGAACGTCACGAAGTCATTACGATGTGAGCGCTCACATCTCCCGCTCACAGGGTTGCGGCGATCCCGTCCGTGGGTCGTGCCGCGACGTCGGGCACGGGCTCACGACACGGAGAGAGGCCCGTGATCACGGGCCCCTCTCCGAGCGTGCTCGATCTACCCGCCGCCGACCCCCGCGCGGCGTGCGCGGCTCACCCGACGTGCGACTCCCACCAGCTACCGAGCCAGTCCCACCAGCCGCCACCGTGACCGTGACCGTGACCGTGACCGTGACCGTGACCAACCTGCTCCACCAGCACCGCGACGGTCCGCGGCGGGACGGTCACCGTGCCGGTGGCCTTGTCCCAGGTGGTGCCCTTGACGATCGGGTCGCTGCCCTTGGCCTGCACCGGGGACAGGGTCAGCTTGTGGCCGCTGAGCTCGGTGACCGTCTGGGTGGTCGCCTCGTCGGACGCGTTGACCACGACCAGGACGCCGTCGAGCTTCTTGTCCACGTCCTTCACCCAGCGCCGCGACGCGGCGTCCCAGCCGGGCTCGTCGTCGATCGCCATGACGACCACGCCGGGGTCCGCGTCCGCGCCGGAGCCCGGGAACGTGACCTTCTGCTGGATCAGGTCGGCGGAGCCGAGCCGGAACAGCGGCGTGGAGAACCGCAGCTTGAGCAGGTCGTCCGCCGCCCGTGACGCCGTGGCGATGTCGGCCGGGGTCGGCTTGAGCGCCGGGTCGGCCAGCAAGGGCTGCTGGAACGACCACTTGGCCTCGTTGTCCGGCGCCGGGGGCAGGCCGCGGCCGAAGCCGTTGTCCTGGCCGGACAGGTCCAGCAGGTTGAACCAGTCGCCCGAGTTGTAGCTGTTGCGGTCCAGCGACTTGCTGCGCAGCAGGTCCGCGCCCGCGTGCCAGAACGACGGCGTCTGCGCCAGGGCCGTGGTCGCCAGCGAGACGGTGTTCATGCGCACGCGGTCCGACATCGGGGTGTCCGTGGGCAGCTTGAACGTCAGCGAGTCCCACAGGGTCTCGTTGTCGTGCGCGTCGACGTAGGTGATGACCTCCTCCGGGGAGTCGGCGTACCCCGCCGGCTGCCCGTTGTAGTCGAGCTCCTCGCCCGTCTGGACCGTGCCCGCGCTCGTCTCGAAGGCGAAGTCGCGCAGGTTGGCGGCCATGCCCAGACGGACCAGGTCGGCGTCGTGCGCCGCCCGGGCCCGCTGATCGGCCTCCGAGCCGTTGACCGGGTCGCCGTTCGGGTCGGTGCCGCCACCGGAGCCGAAGCCCTGGACGCGCGGGTTCTCGTCGAACGGTCCCCCGCCGCGCACGGCATCGCGCAGCCGGTCGGAGAAGGTCCCGATGCCGGTGCCGCCCAGCTGGCCCTGCGTGGCCTGCGTGAACAGGGCGTTGTCGGCCACCTCGCCGAAGTTCCAGCCCTCGCCGTACAGGTAGACCTTCTTCCCGTCGACGCCGTCCTTGCGCGGCGTCAGCTCGTCGAGGGCCTCCCGCACGGCCTGCATGTTCTGCACCGAGTGGTGGCCCATGAGGTCGAACCGGAAGCCGTCGACCTTGTAGTCGCGGGCCCACGTCACCACGGAGTCGACCATCGCCTTCTGCGCCATCACGTGCTCCGTGGCGATGTTCTGGCAGCAGGTCGACGTCTCCACGTTGCCGATCGCGTCGAGCCGCTGGTAGTAGCCGGGCACCACGCGGTCGAGCACGGACTGCGGCGACTGGCCGCTCGCCGTGGTGTGGTTGAACACCTGGTCGAGCACCACCTGCAGGCCGTCGGCGTGCAGCGCCCCGACCATCGTGCGGAACTCGGCGACGCGCGCGCCCCCCTCGGCGTTCACGGCGTAGGAGCCCTCGGGCGCCGACCAGTGCAGCGGGTCGTAGCCCCAGTTGAACCCGTCGGCGTCGGCGACGGCCGTCACGCACGCCTGCTGCTGGTCGGAGTCCGGCGCGTACGACGCGAGGTCGCAGTCCGGGGTCTGCTGTTGCGCCCTGTCCTCCTGGATGGAGGCGATGTCGAACGTCGGCAGCAGGTGGACCGTGGTCAGGCCCGCCTCCTCGAGGTCGCGCAGGTGCGCGCGACCGTTGCCGTTCGTCGCGAAGGCGAGGTACGTGCCCCGCTTCGCCGCCGGGACCTTGGGGTCGCTGATCGAGAAGTCGCGGACGTGCAGCTCGTAGATCGTCTGGTCGACGGGCCGGACCACGGGCTGCTTGGCCTTCTCCCACTCCCGCGGGCGGAAGGCCGTGTCGTCCAGGTCGACCAGCACCGAGTGCGTCGAGTTGAGCGTGAGTGCCACCGAGTACGGGTCGGTGACCCGGTTGACCTCGACCCGGTCGGTCGTCGGCGCGTAGACCGTGACCTCCCAGAGGTACCTCGCACCGGCCCAGGACTTCTTGCCGGCCACGGTCCAGGAGCCGTCGGCCAGCCGCTTCGCCGCCACGCGCTGCTCCGTCGACGACGTCCCGGGCCACACCAGCAGCTCGACCTTCTGGGCCGTCGGGGCCCACACGGCGAGCGACGGCACGCCCTTCGTCCACGTGGCGCCGAGCGCCCGCTCAGCGGCCTTCGCCGCGTACACGTCGTCGAGGACGCCCGGGACCTGCACCCCGGTCGCCGCCTGGTACGACCCGCCGGGGCTCGCCTGGGTGACCAGGAGCGCGCCGCGCAGCAGCTCCGCGACGGGTGCCCCCTCGGGCACCCGCAGCGCCAGGTGACCGGCGAGCGCGGGGAACCGCTCGCGCTGCTCGGCAGTCAGGCCGGCCGGGTCGTAGGTGAGCGCGACCGGCTCGCCGTCCCCGAGGTCCTGCAGCGACAGTCCACCCGTCGGCGAGCCGTGCAGCGCGAACGTCGACGACGACGGGTCGGGCGCCCACGCGGCCGGCCAGGCGATCGTGCCTCGGTCGACCCAGTGCGCGCTGCGCTCCCCCGTGCCGGGCAGCGGCGGGTCGGTGACCTCGATGGTCAGGACGTGCGTGGCCAGCACGTACGAGAACGTGACCGGCTTCCCGCCGGGCGCGGAGAACGGGATGTTCGCGCCGTTGAGCACGCCGCCGGCGCCGTAGTTCTCGTCCCAGCTGCGGTTGTGCGCCACCTTCACCTCGTAGGCGCCGACGGGCAGGTCCTGCGCGGTGAACGTGTAGGTGCCGTCGCCGTCGGGGTCCTGCAGCCAGCTCGCCATGCAGTCGGGCATCCAGTCACCCGAGCAGCCCAGCTCGCTGTTCACGGAGCCCGGGACCGTGAGGATCGGGCCCTGCGCGGTCGACGTGAACCAGTGCGTGTCGGGGTCGTAGAAGAACGTGACCGGACCGGCCGCGGCGACGGTGTACGCCACGTTCGCGCCCCCGGGCGCGCCGCCGGCGCCGTAGTTCTCGTCCCAGCTGCCGTTGATCGCGACCTTGTACTCGTAGGCGCCGGCCGGGAGCGTGAACGTTCCGGACCAGACGCCGTCGGCACCCTCGGTCAGCTGTGCCTCCGCGCAGTCCGGCATCCAGTCGCCGGTGCAGCCCATCTCGCTGTTGTGGCTCCCCGCGACCGTGACGGAGGCGGGACCGGCGGGGCCGGGGTCGGGGACGACGCCGTCGACGGCGACGCCGACGCTCGCGTAGGTGGAGGCGGCGGACCTGTTGCCCGCGGCGTCCACGCTCACCGCGCGGTACTCGACGAGGGTGCCGTCGGCGAGGTCCGCCACGGTGTGGAAGACGCGCGGCGACGTCGTCTCGGCGGTGCCCAGCGGGGTCCACTCGTCGTCACCGACGACCCGGTACGCGAACGACGTCTGGCTCCAGACGTCGTCCGCCACGTCCGCGCCCACGGGGACGTCGCCGGACAGTCCGGCGCCCGGGGTCGGCACGCTCAGGCTGATCTGCCCCGGGGCTGCGGGGGCACTCACGGTGGTCCCCGCCTTCAGCACGATCGCGCTCAGGCCCGGGACCGTCACGGACACGGTCCCGTCGGCCGCGGCGGTGGCGCCCGTCGTCGTCCCGTACAGCGGCGTGAAGGCCGCGCCAGGGGTCAGGGTGTCGACCGTGACCGTCACCGCGGCGGTGCTGTTGTTCGTGGCGACGAGGTGCTCGATCTTCTCCTCCGCGTCCACCCGGCTGAAGGCGTAGACCGCCCCGTCGGCCAACCGCTCGATCTGCGCGCCGGTCTGCAGCGCCGGGTTGGCGCTGCGCACGGCGGCCAGCCCTGCGATGTGCTCGTAGAGCGCCGCGTCCGTGTCGAACCGGTCCACCGACCCCGCGACCGTGCCGTCCAGCAGCGTCTGGTTCGCGTACTCGGCCACCTGCGTCGCGAACATCGACTGCCGTGCGTCCTTGTCCCCACCGGCGCCCGCGAACCCCTGCTCGTCGCCGTAGTAGACGACCGGCTGCCCGCGCGTGAGGTACATCAGCGAGTGCGCCAGAGCGGAGCGCTGCTGCGGGTCGTCCGCACCCGTGACGAAGTAGCCGATGCGGCCCATGTCGTGGTTGCCGAGGAAGGTGGGCAGCGCCTGCGCGTTCGTGGTCGGCGTCGTGTACCGGTCGTCCCCGGCGTACAGCGCGGTCAGGCCGTCCGCCGAGGAGCCCTTGGCGTAGTTGCTGGCGGCCGACTGGAACGTGAAGTCGAGCACCGCGTTCATGTCGCTGTCGCGCAGGTACGGGGCCAGCTTGGCCGGGTCGGCGTCGTAGACCTCACCGAACATGAAGAAGTCGTCGTTGCCGATCGAGGCGGCGTGGTCGCGCACCGCGGTGGAGAACGTCTCCCAGAACTCGAAGTTCACGTGCTTGGCCGTGTCGATGCGGAAGCCGTCGACGCCCAGGTCGACCCAGTCGTTGTAGACGTCCACGAACCCGTCCACGACCGCCGGGTTCTCGGTCATCAGGTCGTCGAGCCCGGAGAAGTCTCCGTACGTCGTCGACTCCCCGCTGTAGGTCGAGTTTCCGCGGTTGTGGTAGAGCGTCGGGTCGTTGAGCCAGGCCGGGACCTTGACGTCCGCGTCCTGCGGCTCGATCACCGGCGTGTACGGGAAGGACGTGGCGGCGTCCAGCGTCGGGAAGGTGTCCGTGCCCGCGTAGGTGGCCGGGTCGAAGACGGTCCCCGCGGCGTCGGTGTAGGGGCTGGTGGCCTGGTCGACATAGTCGTACCGGCCCTCGGCGTAGTCGATGACGTCGGCCGTGTGGTTGGTGATGATGTCGAAGTAGACGTCGATGCCGCGTGCGTGGGCGTCGTCGATCAGGGCCTCGAGCTCGGCGTTGGTGCCCAGGTGCGGGTCGATCTGCGTGAAGTCGGTGATCCAGTACCCGTGGTAGCCGGCGGACGCGTCCGCGCCCGCGCCCTGCACGGCCTGGTTCTTGAACGACGGGGTGAGCCAGATGGCCGTGGTGCCCAGGCCCTCGATGTAGTCGAGCCGGCTGCGCAGGCCCGCCAGGTCACCGCCCTGGTAGAAGCCCTTGTTCGTCGGGTCGAACCCCGTGGTCAGACGGTCACCGCCGAGGCCGCCGGCGTCGTTCGCGTCGTCGCCGTCGGCGAACCGGTCGGTCATGACGAAGTAGAACTGCTTGTCGGCCGCGGGGTCCCGCACGGGCGTCGCGACGACGGCATCGTCGTCCGGCGTGTACCCCGCCGCCAGGCCCAGCGGGGTCAGCGCGACGCGGTGCGTGGTGTCGTCGTAGGTGAACCTCAACGTCGAGGGGCCGGCCACGACGAGCGGGATGTTGGCGTCGCCGCCGTCCTCGCCGTACGCCTCGTCCCACGAGCCGTCGAGGGCGACCTTGTACTCGTAGGTGCCCGCGGGCACGGTGAGCTCCGCCGAGTACTGCCCCGGCGTGGCCGTCGGGGCCAGCTCGGTGGCGGCGCAGTCCGGCGACCAGTCCGCCGCGCAGCCGAGCTCGCTCTGCAAGGAGCCGACGAGGGTCGCGGTGCGGTCGGCGGCGACGGCCGCGGTTCCGAACGAGGCGACGAGCCCGACCGCGCCGACCGCGAGGGCGGTGAGTGCGGCGAGGGCTCGCGAGATGCGGTGGACGGGGGCGCCGGCGGGCGACATGGGGACTCCTTCGTCTCCCGCACCTCGATGTGCGGGACAGGTGTCGCCGACGTTAACCGTTGCAGCAACTTGCAGCAAGGGATCCGGAGGAACCCGTCAATCCACCTGGTCCCGAGGCGCGCCGCTGCGGGCACCCGGTCACGGTCCGGTCAGCCGCGGAGGGCCTCCAGCCGGGCCTCCACCGACTCGTCGGCGTCGATCTCGACCAGCTTGTCGCGGCTCGTCGCGCCCGAGACCAGCCGGACCTGCCGGGGGCGGAGCCCGAGCGCGCCGGCCAGTGCGTCCAGCGCCGCCCGCGTCGCCGCCCCGTCGACCGCACGGGCGCTCACCGCGACCACCAGGCGGCCCGCGTGCGTCCCGCCGACGGCGGTGCGGGAGGCACCGGGCCGGACCCGGATCGCGACCTTCACTGCCGTGACCCGGTGAGCCGGCCGGGCGGCCTGGCCGTCCGGCGGAAGGCCGCCAGGCCGACCACGACGAGCGCCGCTCCGACCAGCACGAAGGGCCACGGGTTCGCCTGCGCGACGCACGCGGACGCGCCCGTGACCCCGCCCGAGCAGTACTCCCCCGGGCCGTGCCGGTTGAGCCAGGCGATGGCCAACGGCAGCGCGCTCAGGCCGCTCAGTACGCCGAGCTGGGCGGGGCGCGGGCCCTGCCGGACGACCAGCACCCCGCCGACGGCCAGCAGCCCGAGGGCGACGAACAGCCCCGCCCGCACCCCGAGCCCGAGCCCTGCGCCGACCCCCGCGCCCAGCAGGACCCAGCCGAGGAACGCCCCGGCACCGGTGCCGGGACGCGGGACGCGGACCTCCTCGGCCCACACGGTCAGCGCACGGTGCTCGGGTCGACCGGCTCAGTGGCGACTCAGAGCAGGCCCAGAGCCTGCACCGCGTCGCGCTCCTCGACCAGCTCCGCGACCGAGGCGTCGATCCGGCCGCGCGAGAACTCGTCGACATCGAGACCCTGGACGATCTTCCAGCTGCCGCCCTCGGAGGTCACGGGGAACGAGGAGATCAGGCCCTCCGGCACGCCGTACGAGCCGTCCGAGACGATGCCCGCCGAGGTCCAGTCCCCCGCGGGCGTGCCGTGCACCCAGGAGTAGACGTGGTCGATCGCGGCGTTGGCCGCGGACGCCGCCGACGACGCGCCACGCGCCTCGATGATCGCCGCGCCGCGCTTGGCCACGGTCGGGATGAACGTGTCGCGCACCCAGGCGTCGTCGTTCACGACCTCGAGCGCGGGGCGCCCGCCGACGGTGGCGTGCGACAGGTCGGGGTACTGGGTGGCGGAGTGGTTGCCCCAGATGGTCAGCCGCTCGATGTCCGCGACCTTCGCGCCCGTCCGGGTGGCCAGCTGCGAGACCGCGCGGTTGTGGTCCAGTCGCGTCATCGCGGTGAAGCGCTCGCGCGGGACGTCGGGCGCGTGCGACGCCGCGATGAACGCGTTGGTGTTGGCCGGGTTGCCGACCACCAGGACCCGGACGTCGTCGGCGGCACCGGCGTTGATCGCCTCGCCCTGGGGCTTGAAGATGCCGCCGTTGGCGGACAGCAGGTCGCCGCGCTCCATGCCGGCCGTGCGGGGTCGGGCACCGACCAGCAGCGCCACGTTGACGCCGTCGAAGGCGGCCGTCGCGTCGTCGTAGATCTCCACGCTGTCCAGCGTCGTGAACGCGCAGTCGTCGAGCTCCATCGCGGTGCCCTCGGCGGCCTTGACCGCCTGCGGGATCTCCAGCAGGCGGAGCCGGACGGGGGTGTCGGCACCCAGCAGCTGGCCGGACGCGATGCGGAACAGCAACGCGTAGCCGATCTGCCCGGCGGCTCCGGTGACGGTGACGGTGACGGGCGAGCTGGGCACGGAACGGCTCCTTGGATCGACGACGATGGCGGCCTCACGCTACCTCGCAGGTGAGGAACGGCGCCCACCGGGGATGACCCCGGTGGGCGCCGGGACGTGCGTGTCAGGCGAGCTTGGCCGCCAGGTTGGCGTCGAGCGTCGCGAGGAACTCCTCGGTGGTCTGCCAGGCCTGGTCGGGCCCGACCAGCGACGCGAGGTCCTTGGTCATGGCGCCGCTCTCGACGGTCTCGACGACGACCTGCTCGAGCGTCTCGGCGAACTGGGTCACCTCGGGGGTGCTGTCCAGCTTGCCGCGGTGCTTGAGGCCACCGGTCCAGGCGAAGATCGAGGCGATCGGGTTGGTCGACGTCGGCTTGCCGGCCTGGTGCTGGCGGTAGTGCCGGGTCACGGTGCCGTGCGCGGCCTCCGCCTCGACCGTCTTGCCGTCGGGCGTCATCAGCACCGACGTCATGAGGCCGAGCGAGCCGAAGCCCTGCGCGACCGTGTCGGACTGCACGTCCCCGTCGTAGTTCTTGCAGGCCCAGACGTAGCCGCCCTCCCACTTCATGGCCGCGGCGACCATGTCGTCGATGAGGCGGTGCTCGTAGGTGAGGCCCTTCTCAGCAAAGGCAGTGGCGAACTCCTCGTCGAACACCTCCTGGAAGATGTCCTTGAACGCGCCGTCGTAGGCCTTGAGGATCGTGTTCTTGGTCGACAGGTAGACCGGGTAGCCGCGCTGCAGGCCGTACGCGAACGACGCCCGCGCGAAGTCGCGGATCGAGTCGTTGAAGTTGTACATGCCCATCGCGACGCCGCCACCGTCGGGGTACGTCACGACCTGCTGGTTGATCGGCTCGGAGCCGTCCGCGGGCGTGTACGTCAGCGTCAGCGTGCCGGCGCCGGGGACCTTGAAGTTGGTGGCCCGGTACTGGTCGCCGAACGCGTGGCGGCCGATGATGATCGGCTTGTTCCAGCCGGGCACCAGGCGCGGGATGTTGCTGATGATGATCGGCTCGCGGAAGACGACGCCGCCGAGGATGTTGCGGATCGTGCCGTTGGGCGAGACCCACATCTTCTTCAGGCCGAACTCCTCGACCCGCGCCTCGTCGGGCGTGATCGTGGCGCACTTGACGCCGACGCCGTGCTCCTTGATCGCGTTCGCCGCGTCGATCGTCACCTGGTCGTCGGTGGCGTCGCGGTTCTGGATCGACAGGTCGTAGTACCGCAGGTCGATGTCGAGGTACGGGTGGATCAGGCGGTCCTTGATGAACTGCCAGATGATGCGCGTCATCTCGTCGCCGTCGAGCTCGACGACCGGGCCGACAACCTTGATCTTCGCCATGCGGGTATCTCCTGTGCTGGGCGGGTGGGGGCACGGCACGATGGGGCGGCTGCCGGCGCGGGTCCGCCGACAAGATTACTCGACGTCGACAGATCTATGCGTGGCTCGAGCGGTCCGGCCGGTCCACGCGCTGGCGAAGACCGTGCCCGCTGGCCCCGTGGCTGGCATGCTGGCACCGACCAGGGGTGAGACGCCGCTCCAGCGCGTCGCCACGGCTGCACGGTCGCAGGCTCCGTGCGCAGCTGCCCCCCGCCGATGACTCACGACAGGACCGAGATGGCACAGGACAACTCCGCCACGTCCGCCGGCTCCACCGAGCCGGACGACAACGCCGCCGCCGGCACCCCCGCGCCCGAGGAGGCGTCGGCCGCCGCCGCCGCCGACTCGACGCCTGCTGCCTCCCAGCCCGCCCCGTCCGGCTCGCAGCCCGCCGGCACCCCCGGCTCGCAGCCCGCCGGCACCTCCGGCTCCGCCTCCGCCGAGGACGAGCACGAGCACGAGATCGACGCCTACGTGATCCCGGCGGGCACGGTCATGGTCACGGGACCGAGCCTGGTCGCCCGCCTGGGCGCCGAGGTGTTCGGCACGTTCGGGCTCGTCGTCGTGGGCCTGGGCATCGCGTTGTACAACGGCATCAGCCAGATCGGGTCGCTCGGCGTCGGCCTCGGCTTCGGCCTCGCCTACGCCGCCGCCCTCGTCGCCGTGGGTCACGTCTCCGGCGGCCACTTCAACCCCGCGGTCACGCTCGGCGCCGCGATCGGCGGTCGCACACCGTGGAAGGACGTGGTCCCGTACTGGCTGGCGCAGCTCGTCGGCGCGGTCCTCGCGGCGGCCGTCCTGTTCATCACCATCCCGAGCACCCTGCCCGGCCTGCTCGCGCAGGGCGGGGAGGCCTCCGGCCGCACCTTCTTCAGCAGCGTCGCCAACGGCTTCGCCGACCACTCGCCGCTGTCCACGGCGTCGCAGGGTCAGGTCGAGTTCTCGCTGGTCGTCGGGCTGCTCGTCGAGATCGTCCTCACCGCCGTGTTCGTCGGCGTCATCCTCGGCGCCACGGACCGCCGCTCCCGCAACGCCCAGGCACCGATCGCCATCGGGCTCGCGCTGGCCGTGCTGACCCTCGTGGCGCTCCCGGTCACCAACGCGTCGCTCAACCCGGCGCGCTCGACGGCCGCGGCGCTGTTCTCGGAGAGCTGGGCCCTCGGGCAGCTCTGGCTGTTCTGGGTGGCCCCGCTGGTCGGGGCCGCGCTCGCCGGCCTGGTCTACCGGGCGTTCGCGGCGGAGCCGGCCGAGGACAACCTGCTGGAGGAGGACGACGCGTACGTCACCACGGACGACGTCCTGGTGGTGACGGAGCGCTGACGCGCACCTGACGCCGCCCTCGGACGCCCGGGACCCCGACGGTCCCGGGCGTCCGCGCGTGTGGGACCGGCCGCGACGGGGCGGTCCGGGGCCCCGGGGCTCGGGGTCGACCGGCTACGCGGGCAGGACCTGCGCCAGCACCGCGATGCCCAGGCCCAGCACCACCAGAACGACGACGTCGATCGGCTTGGACCGGAACGAGAGCGCCACGGGCCCCGGCGACGGGAGCACGGCGCGCACCAGCGCGCCGACGAGGGCGACGCCGGCCAGCACGAAGGCGCCCTGCCGCGTGCCGACGGTGAGCGCCACCACGACGGCCACCACGATGCCGGCGCTCGTCCACCACAGGGACGCGTTGCGGGCGGCGTCGAGGGACGCGCGGGCGATGGCACGGGGGTCGAGGGGCGCCTGCTCGACGGGGATGGGACCGGTCGAGGGCACCGGGTCGGCGGCCGCCGGGTCGTCCGGGGGCGTGTGCCCGCCCGGGCGCGCGTGGGCGGGCGTGGCGTGGTGCGTCCCCGCTGTCCCGGTCATGCGCTCCTTCACCATCTCGCTCGTGCCTCCCGACGGGAGACTACCGTTGCGAGGTGAGCGCCCCGACGAACGACGAGCACCTGGACCCTTACCGACCGCGCGACGTGCTCGTCGTCGGCGCCGGCCTGGCGGCCACCCAGACGGTCGCCGCCCTGCGCGAGCGGGGCTACGACGGGCGGGTCGTCGTGCTCGGTGTGGAGGGCACGGCACCCTACGACCGGCCCCCGCTGTCGAAGCACCTCTTCGACCGTCCGGAGCCCAGCTGGCTGGCGGACGAGATCGGCACCGACCTGCTCGCCCTCGCGGACGACGTGCTCCTCGACACACCCGCCCGCGCGCTGTCCCTGTCGGCCGCGCGCCCCGAGGTCCTGACCGACCGCGGCACGTTCACCGCGGACGCTCTCGTCGTGGCGAGCGGGGCGCACGCCGTCCGACCCTCCGGCTGGGAGGCCGCCCTCACGCTGCACACCGCGGCCGACGCCGCGCGGCTGCGGGCTGTGCTCGAGCCGGGGGCTCGCCTCGTGGTGATCGGCGCCGGGTGGATCGGCGCGGAGGTCGCCGGTGTCGCCGCCGCGGCGGGCGTCGATGTCGTCGTGGTCGAGGCCAACGGTGCCCCGCTCGCCGCGGCCCTGGGGTCGACCGTCGGCGAGCTCACCGCGCCCTGGTACGCCGCCGCCGGTGTCCGGCTGCTCACCGGCGAGCACGTGACCGAGGTGGGCACCAACGGCGTCCTCCTCGCGGACGGGAAGCTCGTCGGCGCCGACGTCGTGCTCGCCGCCGTCGGCGCGCGCCCGACCACCGACTGGCTGGCGGGTGCGCTGCCGCGCGAGCCCGACGGCGCGCTGCGGGTCGACGAGCACCACGCGGTCATCGGCGCACCGCGCACCGTCCGGGCCGTGGGCGACGTCGCGCTGCGCCGGTCCGCACGCCACGGGTGGGTCCCCGGCGGGCACTGGGACGGGGCGCTGCGGGGCCCCGCGGCGCTGGTCGCGGACCTGCTCGGCACGCCGACGGACGCCGTCGTCGACGTGGCGCCGTACGTGTTCTCCACCCAGCTGGGCCACGAGCTCGCCCTGTTCGGCCACCCGCACCCCGACGACGACGTGGTGCTGCGCGGCGACCCGGCCGGCGCGCAGGGGTGGGCGGCGCTCTGGTTCCGCCCCGGCTCGGACGAGCTCGGGGCCATCCTCACGGTCGACCGCCCCCGCGACGTCGGCGCCGCCCGGCGGCTGTTCACAGCCGAAGGGCTGCCCCGGCTGGACCGGGCGGTCGCGCACGACCCCGGACGCCCGCTGCGGCAGGCCGCGCTCGCCTGAGCGGGCGCGGCCTGCGCGCGGCTCAGTGTGCGAAGTGCCGGGTGCCGGTGAGGTAGAGGGTCACGCCTGCGGCCTGCGCCGCGGCGATCACCTCCTCGTCGCGGACCGACCCGCCGGGCTGGACGATGGCGCGCACGCCGGCGTCGATCAGCACCTGCGCACCGTCGGCGAACGGGAAGAAGGCGTCCGAGGCGGCCACGGCTCCGCGGGCGCGCTCGGCGTCCCCGGAGTTGGCCCGCTCGACCGCGAGCCTGCACGAGTCGACGCGGTTGACCTGGCCCATCCCGACCCCGACGGACGCTCCCGCGTCCGCCAGCAGGATCGCGTTCGACTTCACGGCACGCACCGCACGCCAGGCGAACGCGAGGTCGGCGAGCGTGGCCTCGTCAGCCGGCGCGCCGGCCGCGAGGGTCCAGGCCGCCGGGTCGTCCCCGGGGGCGTCCACGCGGTCGAGCTCCTGGACGAGCAGCCCTCCGCTGACCGCGCGGCGCTCGGTCAGGGCGGCGTCCACGGGCGTGACCTGCAGCAGCCGGATGTTCTTCTTGCGGGCCAGGATCTCGAGCGCCTCGGGCTCGAACGCCGCAGCGACGACGACCTCGGTGAACACGGGGGCGATCTGCTCGGCGGCCGCAGCCGTGAGCGTGCCGTTCGTCGCGATGACACCACCGAACGCGGAGACCGGGTCGCACGCGTGCGCCTTGGCGTGCGCGTCGGCCACGTCCGTCCCGACCGCGATGCCGCAGGGGTTGGCGTGCTTGATGATGGCGACGGCGGGAGCGGCGTGGTCGTGCGCGGCCCGCCAGGCGGCGTCGGCGTCCACGTAGTTGTTGTAGCTCATGGCCTTGCCGTGCAGCTGCTGCGCTCCGGCCAGGCCCCGGCCCGCGGCGCCGTCCGGGGTCAGGTACAGCGCCGCCTTCTGGTGCGGGTTCTCGCCGTACCGCAGCACCTCCCCACGCACCCAGGTGGTCCCGGTGAAGGCCGGGAAGCCCGACTCGGCGGCGGCCCCGTCGGGCGCGTACTCGGCGGCGAACCAGCTGGCCACGGCGGCGTCGTACGCGGCGGTGTGCGCGAACGCGTCGGCCGCGAGCAGGCGACGCGCGGCGAGCGTGAAGCCGCCGCTCGCGACCGCGGTCGCCACCTCCTCGTAGCGCGCGGGGTCGACGACGACCGCCACGCTGGGGTGGTTCTTGGCGGCGGCGCGGACCATCGAGGGACCGCCGATGTCGATCTGCTCGACGCACTCGTCGGGGCCGGCGCCCGACGCGACCGTGGCCGTGAACGGGTACAGGTTGACCACGACGAGCTCGAACGGGGCGATGCCCAGGTCCGCCAGCCGCGCGACGTGCTCGGGCAGTCGCGTGTCGGCGAGCACGCCCGCGTGCACCCGGGGGTGCAGCGTCTTGACCCGCCCGTCCAGGCACTCCGGGAAGCCGGTGAGGTCCTCGACCCGCGTCACGGGCACGCCGGTCGCGGCGATCGTGGCGGCCGTCGAGCCGGTGGAGACGATCTCGACACCGGCGGCGTGCAGCGCGGCGGCCAGGCCGGTGAGGCCGGTCTTGTCGTAGACGCTGACCAGGGCGCGGCGGACGGGTCGCTGGTTCTCGGTGGCTGACATGGCGGCTCCCAGGGTGGCAAGGGTCGGCTAGAGCGGACCCATGCACCCAGGCGGGCGGTGCGTGGCGGGGGGCACTGCGGCCGCTCCCCGGTGGTTGCACCCACCTGCGCCAGTCACGACCGCGGCCGAGTCTAGCGGGCGCGTCAGCCGACGAACGCGTGCCGGCCCTCGACGCGCAGGCCCTCGCGCGTGATGCGCCCGACCCACTCGACGAGCAGCACCTGCTCGACGGCCTTGATCCGCTCGTGCAGGGTGGCCTCGTCGTCGTGCGGCTCCACCGGGACCGCGGCCTGCGCCAGGATCGGCCCCGTGTCGACGCCCTCGTCGACCACCATGACGGTGCAGCCGGTGATCTTCACCCCGTACGCGAGCGCGTCGCGCACACCGTGCGCGCCCGGGAAGGACGGCAGCAGCGCCGGGTGCGTGTTGACGATCCGCCCACCGAAACGGCCGAGGAACGTGGCGCCGAAGAGCTTCATGAACCCGGCGAGCACCACCAGGTCCGGGGAGAAGACCGCGACCGTCTCCGTGACGGCGGCGTCCCAGGCGGCACGGTCCTCGAAGTCCTTGACCGAGACGACCGCGGTCGGGATGCCCGCCGCGCGCGCGATCTCCAGCGCCCTGATGCCGCCTCGGTCGGCGACGACGGCGACGACGCGCGCACCGTAGGCGGGGTCCTCGTGGGCCGCGAGCAGTGCCGCCAGGTTGGAGCCCGTCCCCGACACCATGACGACGAGCCGCCCCGACGCACGGGTGGCCGGAGCGGGGCGCGGGGGCATCTCGTGCGTCACGCGCCGACCCTACCCGCGGGCGATGGCGGAGCGGACGCAGGTCCGCCCCGCTCGGTTCGTGGGCGAGAATGCAGGGGTGAGCAACCCGTACGCGCCGCCTGAGAACCGCCCCCGCCCCTCGGACGGCGACCAGACGGACGCTCCTGCGACCGACCGCGTCCCCACGTGGTCGCCGGCGCCGCCGCCGGTCCAGGTCGAGCGCACTCCCCCGGACCCCGAGGGCACCGCCCGCGCCGCGCGCCATACCCGGCTGTTCGGCGTCCTCGTCCTCGGGTCGGTCCTGGTGGCCACCCTCCCCCTGCCGTGGCAGGCCGCCTCGCTCGTGTTCGCGCTGGGCGGCGTCGCGGTCGGCATCCGGGCGCTCGTCGTGGCGGCCCGAGCCCACTCACGCTCGCTGCTGCCGATGCTCTCCGTCGGCGTGGTCATCGCGCTGTCGTGGACCTTCCTGCAGGCGGTGCAGCTCGCGTTCTGGCCGGTGCAGCAGGACCTGCAGGACTGCCTCCGCAGCGCCCTGACCATCGAGGCCAGGACGGCGTGCGAGTCGCAGTACGAGAGGGACCTCGAACAGCTGCAGGACTCCCTCCTGCCCAGCGGCGCCCGCGCCGGCTGAGGTCGGCCCCTCAGATCTGGTCGCGGTGCAGCAGCGTCTGCACCCGGCGGCGGACCTCGGCGCGCAGGAGCCGGTCGCCGGGCAGCGCCACCAGGAGGGCGCCCAGGAGCACCCCGGCACCCGTCCGAAGCCCGACGACCGCGCCGTGCGCACCCACCGTCGCCAGCCGGTCGGGGCCGACCCCGCCGCTGGCCATCGTGACGAGCAGCATCACGACCACCGCCGCGCTGGTCGCCGCCGCCGCGCACGCGGCCAGCGTGTGCCACCAGCGTCGCGTCTCGAGCCGGCGGTGCACGTACCAGCCCACCTGCGCGCCCACGGCCACGAGCACGAGCGGGACGAGGCTGGTGACGGGCCCGGCGATGTCGGGCGCAGGGAGCGCGCCGAGCATCGGGACCGCGGGCAGCGCTCCGCCGATGACCTCGTCCGGCGCGAAAAGCGTTCCCTCCCCGACCGAGAAGCCGGACCCGGTCACCCACGTGAGCGCCCAGACCACCAGGTTGGGCAGGTACGCCAGCTCGGCGACCGCCAGCACGACGCCGCCCACCGCGTCGAGCCCCAGACCGCGCACGACGTCCGAGATGGTCGCCCGCCCGGCCACGACCCACAGCGTGGTCACGAGCGCCGCGACGAGCAGCAGGGTGGCCGAGGCGAGGACGCCCGCGGACGCCCCGGTGCGCAGCGGTGCCGGGCACCGCGACCAGACGGGTCGGGTGAGCGCGCGGGCCGACGGCGCCTCGGGCCGGGCCAGCAGCCCCACGCCGAGGCCGACGGCGGACACGGCCGCGCCGCCGAGCGCCGCGAGCAGCGCACCCGATCCGGCACCGCTGAGCAGGGCCACCAGGACGGCGACCGCGGTGTAGGTACCGACGCCGGCGGCGTAGGACGACCAGGTCGCCAGGCCCGACCGTCGCGCCGAGGCGTAGCAGACGAACAGTGCGAGCGCGGTGACCCCGAGCGGGACCAGCGACACCACGACCGTGCCGACGTGCGCGGGGACCCCGTGACCGAGCAGCCAGAGCGACGACCCCACGCCCACCGAGCGCATCCAGCCGACGCCGCTGTTGGACGGGTCGGCGGACGTGGCGACGTAGGCCGCGACGGCCGGCAGCGCGAGCACCAGGAAGGACAGCAGCGCGGCCTGCAACGCCGACAGGACTCCGGCGATCCACCGCGGGGCGCCGTCGAGCGCGCTCGTGAAGAAGGTGGGTGTCGGGTCGTCGACCAGCGTGCGGCGACGGCGACGGTCGACGACGGGGTTGCTCCCGGTGCGGGGGCCGGTGGCGCTCACCACGTCATGGTCGCCGCCGCGCGGACGCGAGCGCCGAAGGCGGCCCGGCGCGTCGGATGTCGGCATCGACACGTCGACCCCGGCGAGCGAGGCTCACCGGGGTCGACGGGACGGGACGGTCAGCTGAGCAGCTGGCGGGCGAGCTCGGCCGTCTCGGACGGCGTCTTGCCGACCTTGACGCCCGCGGCCTCGAGGGCCTCCTTCTTGGCCTGGGCGGTACCCGACGAGCCGGAGACGATGGCGCCGGCGTGGCCCATGGTCTTGCCCTCGGGTGCCGTGAAGCCGGCCACGTAGCCGACGACGGGCTTGGTGACGTGCTCGGCGATGTAGGCCGCCGCGCGCTCCTCGGCGTCGCCACCGATCTCACCGATCATGACGATGACCTCGGTGTCGGGGTCCGCCTCGAACGCCGCGAGGGCGTCGATGTGCGTGGTGCCGATGATCGGGTCGCCGCCGATGCCGATGGCCGTGGAGAACCCGAAGTCCCGCAGCTCGTACATCATCTGGTAGGTCAGCGTGCCGGACTTCGAGACCAGGCCCACGCGGCCGGGACCGGTGATGTCCGCCGGGATGATGCCGACGTTGGACTTGCCGGGGCTGATCAGGCCCGGGCAGTTGGGGCCGATCAGCCGCACGCCCTTGTCGAGCGCGAGCGCGAAGAACTCGGCGGTGTCGGCCACCGGGACGCCCTCGGTGATGATGACGACGAGCGGGATGCCCGCCTCGATCGCCTCGACGACCGCGCCCTTGGTGTGGGCCGGCGGCACGAAGACGACGGACACGTCCGCGCCCGTCGCGTCCATCGCCTCGGAGACGGAGCCGAACACGGGGACGTCGACGCTGCTGCCGTCGACGTCGAACGCCACGGACGTGCCCGCCTTGCGCGGGTTGACGCCGCCGACGACGGACGTGCCGGACGCGAGCATGCGGGTCGTGTGCTTCTGGCCCTCGGAACCCGTCATGCCCTGGACGATGACCTTGGATGCCTCGGTCAGGAAGATCGCCATGTGGTCTCTGCTTCTCTCTACGTCTGTTGTCGGTCAGCGGTCGTCAGGCGGCGGCGTGGGCGAGCTCGGCTGCCTTGTCGGCGCCGCCGTCCATCGTCTCCGCGATCGTGACCAGCGGGTGACCCGCCTCGGCGAGGATGCGACGGCCCTCGAGCACGTTGTTGCCGTCCAGACGGACGACCAGCGGCTTGGAGGCCTCGTCGCCGAGGATCTCCAGGGCGTGGACGATGCCGTTGGCGACCGCGTCGCACGCGGTGATGCCACCGAAGACGTTGACGAACACGGACTTGACCTGCGGGTCCGTGAGGATGATGTCGAGGCCCGCGGCCATGATCTCGGCGCTCGCGCCGCCACCGATGTCCAGGAAGTTTGCGGGCTTCACGCCGCCGTGCGCCTCACCGGCGTACGCGACGACGTCGAGCGTGCTCATCACGAGCCCCGCGCCGTTGCCGATGATGCCGACCTCGCCGTCGAGCTTGACGTAGTTGAGGTCCTTCTCCTTGGCGCGCGCCTCGAGCGGGTCCGCGGCCTCGGCGTCCTCGAGCTCGGCGTGCTCCGGGTGGCGGAAGCCGGCGTTCTCGTCGAGCGTGACCTTGCCGTCGAGCGCGACGACCTCGCCGTCCTCCGTGAGGACGAGCGGGTTCACCTCGACCAGCGTGGCGTCCTCGCTGCGGTAGACGGTCCAGAGCGTCTGCAGGACGGCCGCAACCTTCGGCGCGACGTCCGGCGCGAACCCGGCGGCGTCGACGATCTCGTCCGCCTTGGCCTGGTCGATGCCGGTGCGCGGGTCGACCGCGACCTTGGCCAGCGCGTCGGGGCGCTCGACCGCGAGCTGCTCGATGTCCATGCCGCCCTCGACCGAGCACATGGCCAGGTAGCGGCGCTCGGCGCGGTCCAGCAGCAGGGAGAAGTAGAACTCCGTCGCGATCTTGGCGCCGGCCGCGATCATCACGCGGTGGACCGTGTGGCCCTTGATGTCCATGCCGAGGATCTCGGAGGCCTTCTCGGCCGCCTCGTCCGCGGACCGGGCCAGCTTGACGCCGCCCGCCTTGCCGCGGCCGCCGACCTTGACCTGCGCCTTGACGACCACCACGCCGCTCTGGCCACCGAGAAGCTGCTCCGCGCCTGCGCGAGCCTCCTCCGGTGTGGTGGCGACGACGCCGCCGAGCACGGGGACGCCGTGCTTCTCGAAGATGTCACGTGCCTGGTACTCGAACAGGTCCACCTGGTCTGGGTCCTCTCATCACCGGCGTTCGACGGCCTCTGTGCGGCCGAAACGCCCCGGTCGATGGTAGCGGCCAGCGGGAGATATCTTCACATCAAGAGATGCGTCGTGCGCAACGGGCACGTCACACGTCGTGCACACCCCCTCCCTCGAATCGTCGCGATCCGCTACGTTTCCCCGCATGCATCCGGTGACCGTGGCGGCTGGGCCGCTCGACATCGCCACCGCCGGTCGCGCCCGGTGAGCGCCCGCTCGGACACCGCCCCCACGGCCTCGGTCGCCCGGCTGGCCGTGCTGCGCGACGTGGCGTCCGGCATCCCCGACCCCCGCACCCTGGGCCGCCCCGTCCTCGTCGCGGTCGACGGGATCGACGGCGCCGGCAAGACCACGTTCGCCGACGAGCTCGCCACGGAGCTGCAGCGCCGCGGACGCAGTGTCGTGCGCGTCGGCGTCGACGGCTTCCACCGTCCACGTGCGGAGCGCTACCGCCGGGGCCGGCACTCCGCCGAGGGGTTCTGGGCCGACTCCTACGACTACGACGCGCTGCGGACCGAGGTGCTCGAGCCGTTCGCGCCCCGGGGCTCGCGGCGTTTCCGCCGTGCCGTGCACGACGTCGCCACCGACGCCCCGCTCCACCTCCCCCGCGAGCACGGCACGGACCGGTGCGTCCTCGTCATCGACGGGATCTTCCTGCACCGCGACGAGCTCGCCGCCTGGTGGGACTTCTCGGTGTACCTCGACGTCGACTTCGCCGAGACGTTCGCGCGGATGGCCGTCCGTGACGGGTGCTCCCCCGACCCCACCCACCCGTCGAACGCCCGCTACGTCGACGGTCAGCGCCGGTACCTGTCCGCCTGCCGCCCCGCGTCGCGTGCCACCGTCGTGATCGACAACCGCGACGTCCACCACCCCCACCTGCTCCCCTGACGCACCTCCCCGCCTGCTCGGAGCGCGGGTGGGGGAACGCAGCGTCCCCGCGCCCTGGTGCGCGGACGTCGTGGACCGGCGCAGCGGGTGCGCCGCGGGCGAGCCCAGTGTGTCAACAAGGGTTGACACTCGGATAGCAGTCAACATAGGTTGACGAGCATGTCCGAACAGCTCATCACCGCAGCCGCCAGCGCCGCCGATCCCGCCGACGGCCTGCGGGCCGTCCGCGCACTGCGGGCGCTGGCCGACCGGCTGGAGGCGCTGCACGTCGAGCGCGCGCGCGGGCTCGGCTGGTCCTGGCAGCAGATCGCCGCGGCGCTGGACGTCTCGCGGCAGGCAGTCCACAAGAAGTACGGGAAGAGGGTCGGCTGATGTTCGAGAAGTTCACCAAGGACGCCCGCGAGTCGGTCGTCGGCGCGCAGGTCGAGGCACGCGCGCTCGGTGCCGACCGCATCGGGACCGAGCACGTTCTGCTCGGCATGCTGCGCGCGCCGGACTCGGTGGCCGCCCGGGCGCTCCAGCGCCTCGGCGTCGCCCATGCGGACGTGCTCGCCACGGTCCGGTCGCTGCCCCCCGGCGCGCTCGACGCGGAGGCCCTCGCCGGCGTGGGGATCGACCTGGATGCCGTGCGCGTCCAGGTCGAGGCGTCGTTCGGTCCGGGCGCGCTGGACACGCCGCCGCGCAGCCGCGCCGGGCACCTGCCGTTCGAGTCGTCGGCCAAGAAGCTGCTGGAGGTCGCCCTGCGGGAGGCCATGCGCTGCAAGCACCGGCGGATCGACACCGGCCACCTGCTGCTCGCGGTCGTCCGGCTGGACGACAGCACCGCCTACCGCGCGCTCGGCGCCCTGCGCGTGGGGCCCACGGAGGCGCGCGACGCCGTCACCGCCGTGTGGGCCGACGTCCCGGTGGGCTGACGATGCCGACCGACTGGGCGGCGGTGATCGCCCGGGGCAGGTTCGCCACGCGCGTTCGTCGCGTCGCCGGACCGGACCGCTACAGCTTGGTGACCGGCGAGAACCGCAGCAGCAGCCGCTTGGTGCCGTCGGTCCCGAAGTCGACCTTGGCCACCGCGTTCGGTCCGGCGCCCTCGAGCGCGACGACGGTGCCCAGCCCGTACGAGTCGTGCGTGACCCGGTCACCGACCGCCAGCTGCGGGATGGCCGAGTCCGGTCGGGGCTTCGCGGAGCCGAAGGTCGCGCCCGTCGACGGCAGCGTGGGCCGCGGGTCGCGCTCCGCGCGGGTCGACGACTGCGCCCGGTAGCCACCGCCGCCGGACGTCCCGTAGCCCGAGCCCCATCCCCCGCGCAGCTGCGAGGTCGAGGACTCACGGCGGCGCCAGTCGATCAGGTCGTCCGGCAGGTCGTCGAGGAAGCGGCTGGGCGGGAACTCGTTCGGCACGCCCCAGGCCGTGCGGACGGCCGCCCGCGAGATGTACAGGCGCTCCCGCGCCCGGGTGAGGCCGACGTAGGCGAGCCGGCGCTCCTCCTCGAGCTGCTGGGAGTCCGACAGCGACCGCGCGTGCGGGAAGGTCCCGTCCTCCATGCCGGTGAGGAAGACCACCGGGAACTCGAGGCCCTTGGCGGTGTGCAGCGTCATCAGCGTCACGACCCCGGGGTCCGGGCGCGCCGGGTCGGCGTCGTCCCCGCCGTCCGCGTCGGGGATCTGGTCGGAGTCGGCCACCAGCGAGACGCGCTCGAGGAAGTCGGCCAGGTCGCCCTCGGGGTCGCTCTGCTCGAACTCGGAGGCCACGGCGTGCAGCTCGGCGAGGTTCTCCACCCGGGAGGCGTCCTGCGGGTCCTCGCTCGCCCGCAGCTCCGCCAGGTAGCCCGACCGGTCCAGCACGGCCCCGAGCACCTCGGCCGGGCCGGCCCCCGAGTCCGCGAGCGCGCGCAGCTCGCTCATCATCGTCGCGAAGGCCCGCAGGCCCGTGATCGCGCGCGTGCCGAGGCCGGGGACCTCGTCCAGCAGCTCGAGGGCCGCGCCGAAGGAGATGCGCTCCCGCTCGGCGAACGACGCGACCATCGCCTCCGACCGGTCCCCCAGCCCGCGCTTGGGCACGTTGAGGATGCGGCGCAGGTTCACGTCGTCGTCCGGGTTCGCGATCGCGCGCAGGTAGGCGACCGCGTCCTTGATCTCCTTGCGCTCGTAGAAGCGCGTGCCGCCGACCACCTTGTACGGCAGCCCGACGCGGATGAGCACCTCTTCGAGCGCCCGGGACTGGGCGTTCGCGCGGTAGAAGACCGCGACGTCACCGGGCCGCACGCCGTCGGAGTCGCCCAGCCGGTCGATCTCCTCCGCGACGAACCGCGCCTCCTCGTGCTCGGTGTCCGCGACGTACGCCACGATCTGCGCGCCGGCGCCGGAGTCCGTCCACAGCCGCTTGTTCTCCCGGCCGGGGTTACGGCTGATCACCGCGTTCGCGGCCGACAGGATGTTCTGCGTGGAGCGGTAGTTCTGCTCCAGCAGGATGGTGCGTGCGTCGGGGTAGTCCACCTCGAACTCGAGGATGTTCCGGATCGACGCCCCACGGAACGCGTAGATCGACTGGTCCGCGTCGCCGACCACGGTGAGCTCGCCGCGCGGCAGCTCCATGTCCGTGGAGTCGTCGACGATCCCGTGCGAGGACCCGACCAGCTCGCGCACCAGCGCGTACTGCGCGTGGTTGGTGTCCTGGTACTCGTCGACCAGCACGTGCCGGAAGCGGCGCCGGTAGTGCTCGGCCACGTCGGGGAACGCCCGCAGGAGGTGGACGGTGGTCATGATCAGGTCGTCGAAGTCCAGCGCGTGCGCCTGCTTCAGCCGGGCCTGGTACCGCGTGTAGACCTGCGCCAGCACGGTGTCGAACTCGTTCGCCGCGCCGCCCCCGGACGTGGCCGCGAACGTCTCGGGGTCCACCAGCTCGTCCTTGAGCGAGGAGATCTTGGAGGCGAGCGCCTTGGCGGGGTACCGCTTGGGGTCGAGGTCCAGCTCCCGTGCGACGAGCGTGAGCAGACGCTGCGAGTCCGCCGAGTCGTAGATGGAGAAGCTGGAGCGCAGACCGAGGGTGGCCGCCTCGCGGCGCAGGATCCGCACGCACGCGGAGTGGAACGTGGACACCCACATGCGGCCGGCCGCCGGTCCGACGAGCCCTTGGACCCGCTCCCGCATCTCGGCCGCGGCCTTGTTGGTGAACGTGATGGCGATGATCTCGCCCGCCCGCGCCCTGCCCGTGGCGAGCAGGTACGCGATGCGGTGGGTCAGCACCCGCGTCTTGCCCGAGCCGGCGCCGGCGACGATGAGCAGCGGGCTGCCGTGGTGCACGACTGCCTCGCGCTGCTGCGGGTTGAGCCCCACGAGCAGCCGGTCGGCCTCGGCCCGGCGACGGACGGCGGCGTCGCCCGAGGGCTCAGCCGGGGCGGGCGCGGGGAGGGAGAGGTTCTCGAAGAGCGACGTCATGGCCTTCCCAGGATAGGCGCCGCCACCGACACTCCCGCGCTCTGGCTGTGGATGCGCGGGGCGCGCAGCTCAGGCCGGTCGGATCAGGTCAGTGCCATCGCCGCGAGCCACGTGCCGGTCGCGATCAGCGCCGCCGCGAGCTCGACCAGGATGGTCAGGCCGGTGGCCTGGAGCGCGGCGACCGTCGCCCGCCAGGCGGGCCGGGGCTCGCGCGAGCGCAGCCACTCGGCGAGGTAGATCCCCAGCACGAAGCCCACGAACAGGCCGACCACGGGGATCACGAAGAAGCCGACGACCCCGGCGATCCCGCCCCACACCAGCGTCGACGACGGCACGCCCGCGCGCTTGAGGTGCCGCCCGGCCAGGAGGTACTTGCCGACGCCGGCCAGGCCGGTGACCACCAGCGCGACCGCGACGACGGTCCAGCCCGCGACACCGCCGGTGACCACGCCCCACACGATGACCGCACCGGCCACGAGGAGACCCCCGGGCAGCACCTGCACGATCACACCGAACAGCCCGACGAGCACGACGAGCCCGACCAGCAGGTCACCCACGGAGTTCACGGGTGGACAGTAGCGGGCGTCAGCGCCAGAGGACGGCCACCGCGATGTTCACGACGGTCAGCCCCGCGATCGCGCCGAGGTACCCGGTGGTCACGCGCGAGGGCTTGCGCACGCCGATGATCACGAGCGCGGCGACGACGACCGCGACGACGAGCTTGACCGCGATCTTGGTGGTGTTCGGCTCGTGGCCGGCCAGCCCCGCGGACGCGATGCCGACGAGCAGGATGCCGGTGACCAGCGCGGTGAGGATGCCGTGCAGCACGCCCGTCGCGATCTTGGGGGCGCGCAGGTTGACCAGCGTCCCGCCGAGCACGATGGCCCAGCCGATCAGGTGGAGGACGACGAGCAGGTTGTAGACGAGATCCATGCCGATGACCCTAACCGGATCTGACGCGGGGTCAGAACGCGGGCACCGCGCGTGCGCTACTCTCGGGCGACATACCGAACAGTCGGTATCGAGAGGACGCCAGATGCGCAGGTTCGAGGGCAGGGTCGCCCTGATCACCGGGGCCAGCCGCGGCATCGGGCTGGCCGTCGCCGAGCGCCTCGTGTCCGAGGGAGCCACGGTCGTGATCACCGGCCGTAAGCCCGAGTCGCTCACCGACGCGGTCGCCCGTCTCGACACCGTCGCCCCGGGGCAGGCGCTCGCCGTCGCGGGGCGCGCCGACGACGCGGACCACCGCGCGGAGGTGTTCGCCCTGGTCACCGAGCGGTTCGGGGCGCTGGACCACCTGGTCAACAACGCGGGGATCAACCCCGCCTTCGGGCCCGCCCTCGAGATCGAGAGCTCGGTCGTCCGCAAGATCCTCGACGTCAACGTGGTCGCCGCCCTCGACTGGACCCGCTCGGCCGTGGCCGCCGGCCTGCGCCGCTCGATCGTGAACACCGCGTCGGTGGCCGGACTGGCGTCGAGCCCCGGCCTGGCCTTCTACGGCGTCTCCAAGGCGGCCCTGCTCAACCTGACCCAGCAGCTCGCGGTCGAGCTCGCGCCGGCCCTGCGCGTCAACGCGGTGGCCCCGGCCGTGGTCCGCACCCGGCTCGCGCAGGCGCTCTACGCGGGCGACCGCGAGGCGGCGCTCGCCGCGGCGTACCCCCTGGGCCGCATCGGCGAGCCCGAGGACGTCGCCGGCGCCGTCGCGTTCCTGCTCTCCGACGACGCCGCCTGGGTCACCGGTCATACGCTCACCATCGACGGCGGCGCGAGTGCCGTCGCGGTCGGCTAGAAGGAACGAGAGGCACACATGGCAACGTCCAGCGTCGTCGACGACATCACCCGGGCCGCGGTCCACCTGTTCTCCACCCAGGGGTACGCCAACACCTCGGTGCAGCAGATCGTCGAGGCGGCCGGTGTGACCAAGGGCGCGATGTACCACTACTTCGAGTCGAAGGACGACCTGCTGTTCTCCGTCTACGAGCGGATGCTGTCGCTGCAGACCGAGCACCTCGAGGAGATCGTCGGACGCGGCGCCCCCGTCGCGCAGACCCTGCACGACGTGTGCGTCGACGTCGTCGAGACGTCCATCGACTTCCTTCCCGAGGGCACCGTGTTCTTCCGCAGCGTCCACATGCTCTCCGAGCCGCGCCAGAAGGAGGTCACCCGCCGCCGGCGGCAGTACCACGACGTGTTCGCGGGTCTCATCGAGCAGGGTCAGGCCGAGGGGATCTACCGGACGGACATCCCGCGGGCGGTGCTCGTCGCCCACTTCTTCGCGGACGTGCACTACCTGTCGCACTGGTACTCCCCCGACGGCGCCGAGGACAAGGCGGTCCTCGCGGGCCAGCTGACGGACCTCTTCCTCGTCGCGATCGCGGCCTGAGCCGATGCGCGCCTGGCAGGTGGTCCGCCACGGTGAGCCCGCCGAGGTCCTCGAGCTCGTCGACGTGGCCGACCCGTCGCCCGGTCCCGGACAGGTGCTCGTCCGGGTCCGGGCCGTCGCGGTGAACTTCCCCGACGCCCTCCTGGCGCGCGGCGAGTACCAGGTGCGTCCGGCGCTGCCGTTCTCCCCGGGCATCGAGCTGTGCGGCGAGGTGGTCGGGGTCGGTGACGGTGTCGCGCGCGCGGCCGTCGGCGACCGTGTGGTCGGGTCGCGGATCGGGGTGCTGTCGGAGCTCGCGGTGCTCGACGAGCGCGAGGTCTTCCCGGCGCCGGCCGGGCTGGACGACGCGGAGGCCGCCGCGCTGACCATCGGCTACCAGACCGCGTGGTTCGGGCTGCACCGGCGGGCCGCGCTGCAGCCGGGCGAGACGCTGCTCGTGCACGCGGCCGCCGGCGGCGTCGGCACCGCGGCCGTCCAGCTGGGCGCGGCCGCCGGGGCGCGGGTGATCGGGGTCGTCGGCAGCGCCGCCAAGGCGGAGGTCGCCCGGGCGGCCGGGGCCGACGTCGTCGTGGACCGCTCGGTGCAGGACCTGGTCGAGGTCGTGAAGGCAGAGACCGCGGGCGCGGGGGCCGACGTGGTCTTCGACCCGGTGGGCGGTGACGCCTTCGAGAGGTCCACCCGCTGCATCGCGTTCGAGGGCCGGATCGTCGTCGTCGGCTTCGCCGGTGGCGTGATCCAGGACGTGCGTGCGGGGCACGCGCTGGTGAAGAACTACGGCGTGCTCGGCCTGCACTGGGCGCTGTACGCGCAGCGCCGGCCCGACCTGGTGGACGCCGCGCACGCCGAGCTGACCCGCCTCATCGAGGCGGGCACCATCCGGCCGGTCGTCGCGGACGTGGTCGCGTTCGAGGACGCCCCGGCCGCCGTGCAGCGGCTGGCCGACGGCGCCACCACCGGCCGCCTCGTCGTGCGGGTCGGGTGAGGGCGATGGGCACCGGGCTCGAGGGACGGGTCGCCGTCGTCAGCGGCGCCGCGGGCGGGCTCGGGTCCGCCTTCTCGCGCGCGCTGCACGCCGCGGGCGCGAGCGTGGTGGTCGCGGACCTGGTCGACGACGCCGCGCAGGCGCTCGCCGCCGAGCTGGGCGACCGCGCGCTCGCGACGCACCTCGACGTGACGTCCGAGGAGAGCTGGGCGTCGACGGTGGACGCCGCGCTCGACGCCTTCGGTGCGGTCGACGTGCTGGTCAACAACGCGGGCATCGCCAACGCCGGGCCGATCGACCACTACCCCCGCGCCAAGTGGGACGCCGTCATCGCGGTGAACCTCACGGGCGTGTTCCTGGGCGCGCAGGCGGTCGTGCCCGCCATGAAGGCGGCCGGACGCGGGTCGATCATCAACATCTCCTCGGTCGAGGGCATGCGCGGCGGCGACCACCTGCACGGGTACGTCGCCTCGAAGTTCGGCGTGCGCGGGCTGACGAAGTCGCTCGCGGTCGAGCTGGGCCGCGACGGCATCCGGGTCAACTCCGTGCACCCCGGCTTCGTGCTCACGCCGATGACCGCGCGCCTGGACCCCACGGCGACGGCGATCCCGCTCGGGCGGCCGGCGACGCCCGAGGACGTCGCGGGCACCGTCGTGTTCCTCGCCGGCGACGGGTCGGCGTACACGACGGGCACCGAGCTGGTGGTCGACGGCGGCATGATCGCGGGCATCCCGCACACCTGAGCAGCGCCGTCCGGAGCGTGACCGAACCGTGTCACGATCTCCATACCGTCCGGTCGGTTTCTGTTGTACGTTCGTCCTCACCGACACGAAGAGGTGCCGATGTCTGCACACATGACGTCCGTCCGCGCGGATGAGCTGCCAGGTCAGCACAGCCTCGCCGTCCGCGGCCTGAGCGTGCGCTTCGGGGGCCTCGCCGCGCTCGACGGCGTCACGCTGCACGTGGACGAGGGCGAGGTGGTCGGGCTGATCGGCCCGAACGGCGCCGGCAAGACGACGCTGTTCAACGCGGTCTGCGGGCTGGTCCGCCCGAGCGGCGGGACGATCGCCGTGCACGGCGTCCCGCTGGTCCCGGACCCGGCACGGCTGGCCGGGCAGGGGGTGGCCCGCACACTGCAGGGCCTCGGCCTGTTCCGCGGCCTGAGCGTGCGGGAGAACGTCCTGGCGGGCAACCTCGGAGCCGACGACCCCGGCGCCGCCGCCCAGCGCCAGCTCGTCGCCCTGGACCTGGCGGGGCACGCCGACCGCCCCGTCGGCGACCTGCCGTACCCCGAGCAGAAGAAGGTCGCGCTGGCCCGCGCGATGGTCGCCGAGCCCCGGCTGCTGCTGCTCGACGAGCCCGCGGGCGGCCTCGGGTCCGACGACATCGCCGCCCTCGCGGACCTGGTGCGCCACACCGCGGCCACCGGCTGCGCCGTCCTGCTCGTGGAGCACCACGTGGACTTCGTGATGGGCGTGTGCGACCGCGTCGTCGTCCTCGACTTCGGCCGGGTGATCGCCGCGGGCACGCCGGACGAGGTCGCGGGCGACCCCGCCGTCGACGAGGCGTACCTGGGCATCGAGGTGCCGGCGTGAGCGCGCTCCTGGAGGTCCGGGGGCTCACGGTCGGCTACGGCGGCGCGCCCGTGCTGCGCGACGTCGACCTCGACGTGCCCGCCGGCAGCATCGTGGCCCTCGTCGGGGCCAACGGTGCGGGCAAGACCACGCTGCTGCGCACCCTGTCGGCGCTGGTCCCCCTCACCCGAGGCAGCGTCCGCCTCGGCGGGCACGACCTGGCCGCGGTCGGCGTCGAGGACCGCGTCCGGCGCGGGCTGGCCCACGTGCCCGAGGGGCGCGGGGTGGTCGCCGAGCTCACCGTCGACGAGAACCTGCGCCTCGGCGGCCTGTGGCGGGGACCGGACCGGCGCTCGGCGATCGGCGAGGTCTACGAGCTGTTCGAGCCCTTGGCGCGACGCAGGAACCACGCCGGGCACCAGCTCTCCGGTGGCGAGCGGCAGATGCTCGCCCTCGGCCGTGCGCTGGTCGCCCGGCCCACCGTCCTGCTGCTCGACGAGCCCTCGCTCGGGCTCGCGCCCCGGGTGGTCGCCCAGATCATGGCCGTCCTGCGCGGCCTGGCGGACCGCACCGGCCTGACGGTCCTGCTCGCCGAGCAGAACGTCGTCGGCGCCCTGTCCGTGGCCGACCACGGCGTCGTCCTCGGCCTCGGTGAGGTCGTCGCGTCCCGCCCGGCGCACGAGCTCGCCGCCGACGAGACCCTCCGCCACGCCTACCTGGGGTTCTGATGGACCGACTCGTCTTCCTGCTCGGCAGCGGCCTGGCGCGCGGCGCCGTCCTCGCGCTCTTCGCGCTCGCCCTGGTCCTCATCTGGCGCGGCGCGCGCGTGGTCAACTTCGCGCAGGGCGCCATGGCGGTGGCCAGCACCTACGTCGCCTTCGAGGTGACCTCGGCGACGGGCAGCTACTGGCTCGGCCTGGTGGCCGCGCTGCTGGCCGGCGGGCTGCTCGGGTTCGCCGTCGAGCGTGGGGTCATGCGGTTCGCGTCGCCGCAGTCACCGCTGTCCGGCGTGATCATGGCGATCGGGCTGGTGATGGTGCTCCAGTCGGGGCTCGGCATCGCCTTCGGCGCGGACTACCGGCCGATGCGCGTGCCGTTCGACGACAGCGCGATCGTCGTCGGCGGGGTGCCGCTGCTGTCGCCGTACGACCTGTTCGTGCTCGTCGTGGCGGTGCTCGTGATGGTGGTCCTGGCGATCGGCTTCCGGTGGACGTCGGCCGGGCTGCAGATGCGCGCGGCGGCCTTCGCACCCGAGGTGTCCCGGCTGCTCGGCATCCGGGTGTCCCGGACCGTGACCGCCGGCTGGGCCCTGTCCAGCGTGGTGGGCTCGCTCGCGGCGCTGCTGCTGGTGCCGACGAGCCTCGGCCTCAACCCGCACGCCACCGACTCGCTGTTCGTGCTGGGCTTCACGGTGGCGGTGGTCGGCGGTCTCGACTCACCGGTCGGCGCCCTGGTGGGCGGCATCACGGTCGGCGTCGCGATGAGCCTGGTGACCGGGTACCTCGGCGCCGGGCTGGTGCCGATCGCGGTGCTCGTGCTGCTCGTGCTGGTGCTGCTGCTGCGACCCGCCGGACTGTTCGCGGCGGCGGAGGCGAGGCGCGCATGAGCGGGCGGCAGCGGCTGCCGGGCCAGCGACCCCTGGCCCGCACCCTCGTCCTCGCAGCCGGGTGGACCGTCGTGGCCCTGGCCGGGACGTTCGCGCTCGACCCGTTCCGGAACTACCAGCTCGCGCTGGTGGCGGCCTACCTGTGCGCGACGGCCGGTCTGACCGTCCTCGTCGGCGCCACCGGGCAGCTGTCCCTGGGGCACGCCGCGCTCATGGCGGTCGGCGGCTACGGGTACGCGCTGACCAGCAACGCGCTGCCGTTCGGGGGCATGCTCGCCTTCGTGGTCGCCCTGCTCGCCGGCGCCGTGGCGAGCGCGGTCGTCGGCCTGCTCCTCGGGCTCGCCGCCGCACGCCTGTCCGGCCCGTACCTGGCCGGCCTCACGCTCGCGGTCGTCGTCGCGCTGCCCGCCGTCTCCTCGACCTGGTCGACCGTGCTGCACGGTGACCAGGGCGTGCAGATCGCGTTCGAGGGGGTCCCGGACGTCCTGCGCCGGGTGGTGGCCCTGGAGCAGTGGCAGGCGATGGTGGCCGTCGTCGTGACCGCCGCGGTCGTGACCGCCCTGACCGTGCTGCGGTCCGGGCGCTTCGGGCTGCGGATGCAGGCCGTCCGTGACGACGAGGTGGCCGCGCGGCTCAGCGGCATCCCGGCCGGCCGCGTCAAGGTGCTCGCGTTCACCGCGAGCTCGGTCGCCGCCGGTGTCGGCGGCGCCGTCCTGTGCTTCGTGGCCCAGGCGGTGAGCCCGGGCGCGTACACCGTCGGGTTCTCGCTGCTGCTGGTGGTCGCCGTGGTGATCGGCGGCCTCGGCAGCATCCTCGGCGCGGCGCTCGGGTCCGTCGTCATCGTCCTGCTGCCCTGGCTCATCGGCCGGCTCACCGCCGACCTGCCCGCCGACGCGGCGCAGCGCCTCGACGGCAACCTCGCGGTGCTGGTCTTCGGGCTCCTGCTCATCACCGTCATGGCGCTCGCGCCGCGAGGCCTGCACGGTGCCCTCGTCCGCCGTCGTCGCACGCCCCCCAGCGCCCACCCGATCGAAGAAGCCGTTCCGCGCAAGGTCCTCGTCCCCACGGAAGAACAGAGGTGACACCGATGTCACAGCGCTCCCGGTCCGTCCCCGCGGTGCTCACCACGGCGGCCCTCGTCGTCGCCGCACTCGCTGCCTGCAGCACCCCCGAGGCCTCCCCCGGCGTCACGGACGACACCGTGACCGTCGGGACGCACACCCCGCTGACCGGCCCGGCCGCCGCGGGGTACTCGACCATCTCCGCGGCGACGACGGCGTACTTCGAGTACGTCAACGACAACGGCGGGATCAACGGCCGCAGCATCGAGTACCTGGTCAAGGACGACGGCTACAACCCCGCGACGACGTCGACCGTGGTGCGCGAGCTGGTGCAGGAGGACGAGGTCTTCGCCATCATCAACGGCCTGGGGACGCCCACGCACTCGGCGGTGGTCGACTACCTCAACGAGAACGAGGTGCCCGACCTGTTCGTCGCGTCCGGCAGCCCCCAGTGGGACCAGCCCGACACGTTCCCCTGGACGTTCGGGTACAACGCCGACTACGTCGTCGAGGCCAAGGCGCTGGCCACCTACGCCAAGAAGACGTGGCCGGACAAGACGTTCTGCGTCCTTGGGCAGGACGACGACTTCGGGACGGACTTCACCGCGGGGCTGCTCACGGTGCTCGGCGACGACGGGCTGGCCTCGACGCAGACGTACTCGGTGTCCGTGCAGGACGTGGTGGCGCAGGTCGGTGCCATGCAGGCGGCCGGCTGCGAGGTCAACTTCCTCGCCACGGTCAACGGGTTCACGGCCCTCGCGCTGGGCACCGCCGCCAAGATGAAGTACCCGGCCCAGTGGGTCTCGTCGTCGTCGGGCGGCGACTACCCGACGCTGGTCGGCTACCTCGGTGAGGACGTCGCGCCGCTGCTGCTGCAGGGCTTCGTCAGCTCCAACTACCTGCCGTTCAGCCCTGACGACGAGTGGGTCGCGCTGTTCCAGGAGATCAACGACGAGTACAACGACGGCGCCCCGTTCAGCGGGAACACCGTGTTCGGGATGTCGGTGGGCTACCTGTTCGCGGAGGCGCTGGCCGCCGCCGGCGACGAGCCGACCCGCCAGGGCGTGCTGGAGGCCCTCGAGAAGGGCAGCCTCACGGGCAACGGCATCGTGCCGCTGAGCTTCTCGCAGGAGACGCACTCCGCGTTCGACGGCGTCGGCATCACGGTGGTCGACAAGGGCGTCCAGGACTACGTCGCCGACGAGATCTACACGACGGACGACGGCGACGGCGAGGTCGTCCCGTACACGGGCGAGGCGGTCGTGCTCGAGGGTGACGGCATCCCGACCGCCTGAGCCCGGCACGCCGCAGGCCCGGTCCCCCGCGGGGGACCGGGCCTGCGGTGCGTCAGGCGTCGACCGGGGACGTCGAGAACTGCGCGACGAGCTCGCGCTTGAGCACCTTGCCGCTGCCCCCCAGGGGCAGCGTCTCGACCAGGTGCACCACGCGGGGGAACTTGTACGCGGCGATCCGCTCCTGCACGAACGCGACCAGCTCCTGCGGGGTCGCCTCGTGCCCGTCGAGCAGCACCACCGCGGCGTGCACCTCCTGGCCGCGGGCCTCGTCGGCCAGCCCGAACACGGCGGCGAACGCGACGGCGGGGTGTCGCATCATCACGTCCTCGACCTCGCTGGGGTACACGTTGTAGCCGTTGCGGACGATCATGTCCTTCTTGCGGTCGACGATCGTGACGATGTCGTCGGCGTCCTTGGTGCCCAGGTCGCCGGTGCGGAACCAGCCGTCGACCACCGCGGCCGCCGACGCCTCCGGGTCGCCCAGGTAGCCCTTGAACAGGGCGTGGCCGCGCACCACGATCTCGCCCAGCTCGCCGGGGGCCAGCAGCACGATGCTGTCGTCCACGTGGGGGTCCGCGACCTCGATGTCCACGCCCCACAGCGGCCGGCCCACCGTGCCGGGCCGGATGGGCTCGCCCACGTGGTTGAACGCCACCGCGGGCGACGTCTCGGTCAGCCCGTACCCCTCGTGCACCTCGGCGCCGAAGTCCCGCGCGAACGCCTCCAGCACCGCGACCGGCAGGGCGGCGCCCCCGGAGACGGCGTACCGCAGGGGCGGCCGCGCGGTGCTGCGGGCGGCGGCCTGGATGAGCCCGATGTACATCGTCGGCACCGCGGTGAACACCGTCGCGCCGTGCTGCACCATCTGGGCGAGCGCCTGGTCGGGGTCGAACTTGGGCAGCAGGATCACGGCGGCGCCGCGCCGGAACGAGATGTTCATGACGGACGTCTGGCCGAACGTGTGGAACAGGGGCAGCCCGCCGAAGACGACGTCGTCCCGGCGCATGTCGAACAGGTCGATGAGGGCCACGTTGACCTGCTCGAGGATGCCCAGGTGCGAGCCCACCGCGCCCTTGGGCCGGCCCGTGGTTCCGCTCGTGTAGAGGATCGTCGCCGCGCTGGTCGGGTGGGTGGACTCGTACGTGGCGATCGCCTCGGCGCCCGCCGCCTCGTCCTCCAGGCGCGGGAACGGCACCGCCATCCCGTCCGGGACCAGGACCGTCAGCAGCGGGATGCCCACCCGCGCGGCGGCCGGGGCGGCCTCGGCGAGCATCGGCGCGGCGGCGACCAGCAGCGTGGCGCCGGAGTCGCGCAGCACGAACTCGATCTCCTCGGCCTTGAACAGCAGGTGCACCGGCACGACGACCGCGCCGAGGGCGAGCACGCCGTAGTAGACGCGGGCGAAGTCGGGCACGTTGGGCACGATCATGGCGACGCGGTCGCCCCGGCCGATCCCCCGGGCACGCAGGGCGCCGGCGTAGGCGCGGGTCTGGTCCCAGAGGTCGCCGTAGCGGACGGCGTGGTCGCCGATGAAGAACGCCGTGCGCTCGGGGCTGCGGTGGGCGGTCTCGGCGAGGATCGCCGCGACCGACATGCTCCCGAAGCCCGCACCGTCGAGGGCCTGGTCAAAGGGCATTGCGGTCATCGTCCCTTCCTCTCTCATCATGAAGCTGGGCTCGCCCCAGAGAGGCGAGGTGGACCTCGTCCGGACCGTCCGCCAGGCGCAGGGCCCGGGCGGCGGCGAACATCTCGGCCAGCGGCTGGTCGCCGGACAGGCCGGCCGCACCGAAGAGCTGGATCGCTCGGTCGAGGATCTGCTGCACCGCCCGGGGGACGGCGATCTTGATGGCCTGGATCTCGGTCATCGCGGCGCGGTTGCCGACCGTGTCCATGAGCCAGGCGGTCTTGAGCACCAGCAGTCGCAGCGCCTCGATCTGCAGGCGGGACTCGGCCACCCACTCGCGCACGACGCCCTGGTCGGCGAGCGGCCTGCCGAACGCGACGCGGGACGTGGCCCGCTCGACCACCAGGTCCATCGCCCGCTCGGCCATGCCCAGCGCGCGCATGCAGTGGTGGATCCGGCCGGGGCCCAGCCGCGCCTGGGCGATCGCGAAGCCCTCCCCCTCGCCGGCGAGGAGGTTGGCCACCGGGACGCGGACGTCGTCGAACACGATCTCCGCGTGCCCGCCGTGGTCGCGGTCGTCGTACCCGAAGACCGTCAGCGGCCGCACGATCCGCACGCCGGGCGCGCTCCTCGGTACCAGCACCATGCTCTGCCGGCGGTGCCGGGCCGCGGTCGGGTCGGTGGCGCCCATGACGACCAGCAGCGCGCAGTCGGGGCTCATCGCGCCGGTCGACCACCACTTGCGGCCGGTGACCACGTACTCGTCGCCGTCGCGCACGATCCGGGTGGCGATCTGGGAGGCGTCCGAGGAGGCGACGTCGGGCTCGGTCATGCAGAACGCCGACCGGATCTCGGCGTCGAGCAACGGCTCGAGCCACTCGTCCTTCTGCTCCTGCGTCCCGAACTCGTGCAGCAGCTCCATGTTGCCGGTGTCGGGCGCCGCGCAGTTCATCGCGACCGGCGCCAGGCGCGGGCTGCGACCGGTCAGCTCGGCGACCGGGGCGTACTGCAGCGTGGTCAGCACGCCCGGCAGGAACAGGTTCCACAGGCCGCGCTCGCTCGCGGCCGCCTGCAGCTCGCGGACGACCGGACGGGCCCCCCACTCGTGCGGCGTCGCCGCCAGCTGCTCCTCCAGCACCGCCTCGGCCGGGTACACGAGCTCGTCGAGGAACCGCTGGGCGCGGCCGGTGTACTCGACGGTGACGGCGTCCGGGGCGAAGTCCATCAGCGCACCCCCGCCAGCTGCGCCAGGCCCTCGTCGGCGAGCGGCTCGACCAGCCCCCCGATCCGGTCGAACCCCTCGCCGACGGTGTCCCCGCCCAGGAACCGGAAGTGGATCCCCTCGAGGATGACCGCGAGCTTGTACGCGGCGAACGCGCGGTACCAACCCAGCTCCGGCACTCCGGTGCCCAGCCGGGCGCAGTAGACGTCGACCAGCTCGTCGAACTCCGGGTACCCCGCGGCGGGGTCGACGGCGCTGGGCGCGACGCCCTGCGCCCCGGCGACGTCGCGGATGTGCCAGTACAGGCCGAGCATGCCGAGGTCGACGGCGCAGTCGCCGATCGTCGCCATCTCCCAGTCGAGGATCGCGGTGATCCGCGGTCCCGCGCCGACCAGGACGTTGTCCAGGCGGTAGTCGCCGTGCACGATGCTGCTCCGCCGGGTGGTCGGCACGCGTTCCCCCAGCCGCTCCTGCAGGTCGTCGAGGCGCGGCACCGGCCGCGAGCGCGACCCCTCCAGCTGCGTCCGCCAGCGGCGCAGCTGCCGGTCGAGGTAGCCGTCGGCCCGGCCGAGGTCCGCGAGGCCGACGTCGGCGGGGTCGATCGCGTGCAGCTCCGCGAGGAGCGCGGCCAGCTCGAGGCTCACGGCGCGCAGGTCCCCGGGCGACCACACCGCGTTCTGCGCCGGATGGGCCAGCACGGTCCCCTCGACCAGGTCCATGACGTAGAACACCGTCCCGGTGCCGGCCGACGGGTCGTCCACCAGCGCCACGGTCGGCGGCACGGGCACGCGCGTGCCGGCCAGCGCGGAGATGACGCGGTGCTCGCGGGCCATGTCGTGCGCGGTCGTCTGCACGTGACCCAACGGCGGGCGCCGGACCACGAGCGGCCGCACCGCGCCGTCGACCCGGTAGGTGAGGTTGCTGCGCCCACCCGCGATCACCTGAGCGGTCAGCGGGCCGTCGCCCAGCACCGACGGGTGCTCGCGGCGCAGGTACTGCTCGAGCCGCGCCAGGTCCAGCCCCGGCGGGTCCGGCAACCGTGGGGTCATCGTCGACCACCTCTCCGGGTGGCACGTCGTCATACCGCCCGGTCGGTATGCTATCCGATCAGACGGCCAGATCGCGCTCGATGGCCGTACGGATCCGGTCGGGAACCGGGACGGGGCGCCGCGTGGCGTCGTCGACGAAGACGTGCACGAAGCGGCCCTCCGCGACGAGCTCCCCCGCGCGCAGGATGCCGAGCTCCCACGTCACGCTGGTGGTGCCCAGCCGGCCCACCCGCAGCCCGACCTCGAGCGGCTCCGGAAAGGCGGCGGAGGCGCGGAACTCGCACGACGACGAGACGCAGACGCCGATCGGCTCGCCGCTGCCCGGGTCGAGGCCCGCCGACTCGATGAGCCAGACGTTGATCGTGGTGTCCATCGCCTCGTAGTAGACGGTGTTGTTCAGGTGCCCGTAGACGTCGTTGTCGTTCCACCGCGTCGCAAAGGGCGCCCGGTGCCGGTACCCGCTCACGGCCGCAGCACCAGCTCGAAGGCCGCGCGCGCCCGCTCCGCGCTGGGGCGGTCGCCGCTGATGAGGTCGGCGTACGTGAACGACTCGGAGATCCGGACCAGCAGGTAGGCCAGGTCGTGCGCGTTCACCGGGTGACCGAACGGCTGCTCGCCCAGCTCCTGGCGCACCAGCGCCTCCACGACCGCCACGTACCGGCGCTGGATCTCGCTCTCCTTGGTGGTCAGCAGGCGCAGCGCCCGGGCCGGCTCCCGCTGCAGGAAGCCCCGGAAGTAGTCGGCGGTGATCAGGTCGCGGGCGAAGTGGGTGAGCACCGCGGACACCCGCGCGGCGCCGTGCGCGTCGCGGGTCGCGGCCTCGGCCTGCTCGAGCGTCGGCACGGCCAGCGACCACAGGACCTCGGACAGCAGGGCGTCCCGGTTGCCGACCCAGCGGAACAGGGACGTGCGGTCCACCCCGAGCCGCGCAGCGAGGCGCCCCATGTCGATCCGCGCCCCCTCGATGAAGGTCTCGCGGGCGGCGACGAACGCACGCACGGCCTCGGCGTGCTCGCCGTCCTCGAGCCGCTGCGACAGCCACGACGGCGCTGCGCGCGTCCCCGTGCGGGCGAGCCCTTCCCCGATCACGCCAAGGTTCGACATGGCGGCAACCTACTCCCCCGTCGTGGGGGCTATGCAACATCTGGGAAAATGATGCAGACTCGAGCGGGAGATCAGTGCCGATCCATGAGCGGAGCCATGACGTGACCCAGACGCCCCTGTCCCACGCGCTGCTGACCAGCGACTTCTACTCCTTCCAGGACCTCCTGACGCCCGCGGAGAACGAGCGCGTCATGGAGATCCGGGAGTTCCTGGAGCGCGACCTGCGGCCCATCGCTGACGACTACTGGGACCGCGCCGAGTTCCCCGTGCACCTCATCCCCGAGGTCGGCCGGCTCGGCCTGCTCGGGCCGGTGTGGCCGGAGACCAAGCGGTTCGAGAACAGCGCGCTGTACCGCGGCTGGGTGGCGCTCGAGCTGGCCCGGGTCGACCCCGGTTTCGCGACCTTCGTCGGCGTGCAGAACGGCCTGACGATGGGCGCGATCGGCGTCGGCGGCTCCCCGGAGCAGCGCGCGCACTGGTTGCCGCCGATGGCGACCGGCGAGGTGATCGGCGGGTTCGGCCTCACCGAGCCGCTCTCCGGCTCCGACACCGCGCGGGGCCTGCGCACGACGGCGCACCGCACCGGCGACACGTGGGTGATCAACGGCGCCAAACGCTGGATCGGGAACGCGACGTTCGCCGACGTCGTCGTCATCTGGGCCCGCGACACCGCCGACGACCAGGTCAAGGGCTTCCTGGTGCGCGGCGGCACCCCCGGGTTCACCGCGACCAAGATCGAGCGCAAGCAGGCCCTGCGCTCCGTGCAGAACGCCGACATCCTGCTCGACGGCGTCGAGGTCTCGGAGGCGGACCGCCTGCCGAACATCCGCTCCTTCAAGGACGTCGCGATCGTGCTCCGGCTGACCCGGGCGGAGGTCGCGTGGCAGGCGGTCGGCCTCGCCGTCGGCGCCTATGAGGCCACCGTGAGGTACGCGCTCGCGCGTGAGCAGTTCGGCAAGCCGATCGCGTCCTTCCAGCTGGTGCAGGACCGGCTCGCCCGGTGCCTGGGCAACATCACCGCGGGCATCGCGATGTGCGTGCGGGTGTCGCAGCTGCTCGACGAGGACCGCCAGGGCGACGAGCACTCCGCGCTGGCCAAGGCGTTCACCACCCGGACGATGCGCGAGACGGTGGCGCTGTGCCGGGAGACCCTCGGCGGCAACGGGATCCAGCTGGACCACGGCGTCGCGCGCTACATGGCCGACGCCGAGGCGGTGTTCTCGTTCGAGGGCACCTACGACATGAACAACCTCATCGTGGGGCGTGCCGTCACCGGCATCGCGGCGTTCGTCTGATGGCCGAGGCGTACATCGTCGCGACCGCCCGCTCCCCCATCGGCCGCGCCTTCAAGGGCTCACTGAAGGACCTGCGACCCGACGACCTCGCGGCGTCGATGGTGCGGGCGGCGCTGGGGCAGGTGCCCGAGCTCGACCCCGGCCGCGTGGAGGACCTGCTGCTCGGCTGCGGCATGCCGGGCGGCGAGCAGGGCATGAACATGGCCCGCATCGTCGCGGTGCTCCTGGGGCTCGACGGCGTGCCCGGCACCACCGTCAACCGCTACTGCTCGTCGTCGCTGCAGACCACCCGGATGGCGTTCCACGCGATCAAGGCCGGCGAGGGCGACGTGTTCGTCTCCGCCGGCGTCGAGTGCGTCAGCCGGTCAGCGATCGGCAACAGCGACTTCATCCCGGGCGCCTCCCTGGAGAACCCGCGGTTCGCGGATGCGACGGCCCGGACCGCGGCCCGGGCGGCGTCCGGGGACGCCTGGGTGGACCCGCGCGAGAGCGGGCTGCTCCCCGACGCGTACATCGCGATGGGGCAGACGGCGGAGAACGTCGCGGCGCTCACGGGCACCACGCGGCGCGATCAGGACGAGTTCGCGGCGCTCTCGCAGAACCGTGCCGAGAAGGCGCTGGCCGACGGGTTCTGGGCCGACGAGATCACCCCGGTGACCCTGCCCGACGGCACGGTCGTGTCCGCCGACGACGGCCCCCGCGCGGGCGTCACGGTCGAGTCCCTGGCGGGACTGAACCCGGTGTTCCGGCCCGACGGCACGGTCACGGCGGGCAACTGCTGCCCGCTCAACGACGGTGCGGCGGCCCTCGTGGTGGTCAGCGACCGGATCGTCGACGAGCTCGGGCTCACCCCGCTCGCGCGCATCGTGTCCACCGGCGTCAGCGGTCTGTCGCCGGAGATCATGGGCCTGGGACCGGTCGACGCCTCGCGGATGGCGCTGGCCCGCGCCGGGCTGAGCATCGGCGACATCGACCTGGTCGAGCTCAACGAGGCGTTCGCCGCACAGGTGCTCCCGTCGGCCCGCGCGCTGGGCATCGACCCCGAGCGGCTCAACGTGCACGGCGGCGCCATCGCGGTCGGCCATCCGTTCGGCAGCACCGGAGCGCGGCTGACCACCACCCTGCTGCACGGCCTCGCGGTCCAGGACGGCACGTTCGGGCTGGAGACCATGTGCGTCGGCGGCGGCCAGGGCATGGCCATGGTGGTCGAGCGCGTCAGCTAGTGCTCAACCAATCGCAACGTCCGAGCAGATGTGGGTCAGGGCCTACACCTGCTCGGACGTTGCGGTGTCAGGCGGTGAAGTACAGGACGACCGTCTCTGCGATCAGGGCCGGCTTGGTCTCGCCCTCGATCTCGACCGTGATCGTGAAGCCCGCCCGGACACCCTGCGGGGTCGGCTCGGCGGTGCGGACCGTGGTGGTCGCCCTGATCCGCGAGCCCGCGGTCACCGGCTGCAGGAAGCGCACCCGGTCGAGCCCGTAGTTGACCACCAGGCCCGTCCCGCCCACCTCCACGAGCCCGTCGGTCAGGGCGGGGATCAGCGAGAGCGTGAGGTACCCGTGCGCGACCGTCGCGCCGAACGGGCCGGCCGCCGCGCGCACCGGGTCGACGTGGATCCACTGGTGGTCGTCGGTGGTGTCCGCGAACGCGTCGATCCGGGCCTGGTCGACGTCGAACCAGTGCTCGGACGTCACGGACCGGCCGAGCACGTCCACGAGGGCGCCGGGGGTCGGCACCGCGATCACGACTTCGGCCCGCCCGCCACGTAGAGCACCTGGCCGTTGACGAAGCCCGCGGCCGGCGAGCAGAAGAACGACACGGCGTTCGCGATGTCGTCCGGGTGACCGATGCGGCCGACGGGGATCTCCTTGGCCGCGGCCTCGACGAACTGCTCGTACGTGAGGTGCATCCGCTCGGCCGTCTGCCGGATCATGTCGGTGCCGATGAAGCCCGGGGCCACCGCGTTGGTGGTGATCCCGTACCGGCCCAGCTCCAGGGCGAGCGTCTTGGTGAACCCCTGGATCCCGGCCTTGGCCGTCGCGTAGTTGGCCTGCCCGCGGTTGCCCAGCGCCGAGGTGCTCGACAGGTTGACGATCCGGCCCCAGCCGGCCTCCACCTGGTGCTTCTGCACCTGGCGGGTCATGAGGAACGCCCCGCGCAGGTGGACCGACATGACGGAGTCCCAGTCGTCCTCGGTCATCTTGAACAGCAGGTTGTCGCGCAGGATCCCGGCGTTGTTGACCAGGATCGTGGGCGCGCCGAGCTCGTCGACCACGCGCGCGACCGCGGCGGCGGCGGCATCGGCGTCACCGACGTCGGCACCGAGCCCGATCGCCGAACCCCCGTCGGCTCGGATGGCCTCGACGGTCTCCGCGCAGTCCTGCTCGCGCAGGTCGAGCACGGCGACCTGGTAGCCGTCGGCGGCCAGTCGCTGGGCGGTCGCGGCGCCGATGCCGCGGGCGGCGCCGGTCACCAGGGCGGTGCGGGTGTCTGTCACGGAGCGTTCCCTTCGTCGAGGACGATCAGCTGGCGGAGCTCGCCACCGGCCGCGAGGCGGTCCATGGCGACGTTCAGGTCGTGCAGCGTGATGCGCGAGGAGACGAGCCGCTCGAGCGGCAGCCGCCCGGCGCGCCACAGGTCGACGTAGCGCGGGATGTCGCGGGCGGGCACGGCGGAGCCGAGGTAGCTGCCGACGACCGTGCGCGCCTCGGCGGTCAGGGTCAGCGGGCTCACAGCGGCCCGCGCATCGGGTGCCGGCAGGCCGACCGTCACGGTCGTGCCACCCGGCGCGGTCGCCGCGAACGCGGCCTCGAACGCGCGCGCGTTGCCTGCGGCTTCGATCACGACGGGCGCCCGCACGCCTGCGTCGAGCAGCGCGGGCGGCGCGTAGGTGGCCACGGCACCGTTGGCGCGGGCGGCATCGAGCTTGTCCGCGCGCGCGTCGACACCGATCACGTCGAACCCGAGGGCGACGGCGACCAGCAGCGCGGCCATCCCCACGCCCCCGAGCCCGACGACCAGCACGGTGTCACCCTCCCGCGGACGCCCGGCGTTGACCACGGCCCCGCCCCCGGTCAGCACCGCGCACCCGAGCAGCGCGGCCACCTGCGGCGGCACGTCCGCGTCCACGCGGACGACCGACGTGCGGCTGACCACCGCGTGGCTGGCGAACGCCGAGACGCCGAGGTGGTGATGGACGGGCTCGCCCTCCCGGGACAGCCGACGGACGTCGCCGACGAGCGTGCCGTGGCCGTTCGCGGCACTGCCCACCCGGCACGGCAGCCGCCCGTCGGTCGCGCACTCGGGGCACCGGCCGCAGCGTGGCAGGAACGTCATGACCACGCGGTCGCCGAGGGCAAGGTCGTCGACACCGTCGCCGAGGGCGTCGACGATCCCCGCCGCCTCGTGCCCGAGGAGCATCGGCGTGGGCCGGACGCGGTTGCCGTCGACCACCGACAGGTCGGAGTGACAGACCCCGGCCGCCTCGACGCGGACCAGCACCTCGCCGGGTCCGGGGCCGTCGAGGTCCAGCGTGCCGACGGTCAGCGGCCGGGACACCGCGAACGGCGCCGGCGCACCGGAGCGTTCGAGCACCGCGCCCACGATCTGCACGTGCACCTCCGGGGTTCGACGCCGTCGTCTCCATACCGACCACGCGGTATGTTGCGCCACAGTACACACCATCGCCGACGGCGGGGAGGCCTCGAGCGAGGGTCGGACCGGCCCGGCGCCCGACGACCTCGGTCTACAGCAGCCGCCGCGCTGCCGCCCAGCGCGTGAGCTCGTGCCGGCTGGACAGCTGCAGCTTGCGCAGCACCGCCGACACGTGGGTCTCGACCGTCTTGATCGAGATGAACAGCTCGGAGGCCACCTCGCGGTAGGAGTACCCGCGGGCGATCAGCCGCATGACCTCGCGCTCCCGGGCGGACAGGCGGTCCAGCTCGTCGTCGCCGATCGCCACGTCGCCCGCGGCCGCGCCGAACGCATCGAGCACGAAGCCCGCCAACCGCGGCGAGAACACGGCGTCCCCGCCGGCCACGCGGCGCACCGCGTCGGACAGGTCGGTGCCGTCGATCGCCTTGGTGACGTACCCCCGGGCGCCGGCGCGGATGACCGCGACGACGTCCTCGGACGCGTCCGAGACCGACAGCGCCAGGAACCGGGTGCCACCCAGCAGGTCCGTGCAGGCCTTGATCACCTCGGCGCCGCCGCCGCCGTCCCCGCCGGGCAGGTGCACGTCGAGCAGCACCACCGGCGGGGTGAGCTCGCGGACCAGCCGGATCGCCTCGTCGACGGAGTCCGCCTCCCCGATCACGCGCACGCCGGCGTCCAAGGAGGCCTTCACCCCGGTGCGGAACATGTGGTGGTCGTCGACCAGCACCACGTCGACCGGCTGGCCTGCTGACTCGCTCATCGTTGTCCCTCGTCGTCCCTGCTGATGGGCACCACCAGGTGCACCTCGGTCCCGCGCTCGGGGCTGCTGGTCACGGTCGCCGTGCCACCGCGTCGGCGCACCCGCCCGATGATCGACTCGCGCACCCCGAACCGGTCGGTGCCCACCTCGTCGAGGTCGAAACCGTCACCATGGTCGCGCACGAACACCTCGACCTCGCCGGTGCCCACCTCGAGGTAGAGCGAGACCGGCGGACGCCCGTGCACCACCGCGTTGACCAGCGCCTCGCGGGTGGCCTGCAGCAGCGCCTCGGTGTCGGCGTCGGGGACGCGGTCCCCGACCACGACGGACTCGATGGCCACCGGGACCCCCGTGGGCCCGGACCGCGAGTCCTCGACCTCCGCGACGATCCCGCGCAGCGCCGCGGCGACCGAGGTGCCCGGCGCCGGGCGGTCGTCGTAGAGCCACTCCCGCAGCTCCCGCTCCTGCGCGCGCGCCATCCGTGCGACCTCGGCGGAGTCGTCGGACCGCGACCGGATCAGCGCGAGCGTCTGCAGCACCGAGTCGTGCAGGTGCGCGGCGATGTCCGCCCGTTCCGACTCGCGCGCCCGTGCGGCGCGCTCGTCGCCGAGCTCGCGCACCAGCCGCAGCCACCACGGGGTGAGCACCAGCGCGACGCCGCCGAGCATGACGAGCGCGGCGACGATCGACTGCACGAGCGTGCTGACCTCGACGCCCTGGCCCGACACCATCCCGACGAACAGCAGCACCCCGACGCCCGCGAGCAGGATGCCGCCGGCCACGCGCAGCACGCTGACCGGCGTCCTTCCGCCTGCCCGGTCCCGCAGGCGACCGCGCTGCACCGCGTCCAGCTGGCTCCAGGCCAGCCACAGGCCGGAGAGCACGATGATCGTCGGCAGGATCCAGTCCGCCTGGACGTCCGCACCCGAGCGGACCGCGATCAGCAGCGCCGCCGCGATCACGAGGACCGCACCGATCGCGATGTCGGTGATCGGGACGCGCCGACCCGGCTCGATGATCGCCTGGCGGCGGGCCAGGCGCGTCAGCGCGCTCGGCCGCACCAGCTGGGCCGCATCGGCCGGGTCCCCCTGCGGGACCGCGAGCCACCAGAACACGTAGAGCAGGGGCCCGATCGCCGCGACGGGCGTGAGCACGATGAAGGCGGCCCGCACCAGACCGACCGGCACGTCGAGGTGCGCGGCCAACCCCAGCGCGACACCACCGAACCACCGTGCGCGCGGCGGGCGGCGCAACGGCAGCCGGCGGCGCGCGGCGGGTGGGGCCTCGGTCGGGTGCACGGACCGATCGTCACATGCCCGCACGCGTTCCGGGGTCGCGTCCGGGGTTCGTTCAGGGGTGTCGTCCCCGAGGTTCAGGGTGAGGTCAGGGGGCCACCCGATGCCGCGCGCCCGCCCGGGCGAGCAGGATCGAGGCATGGACACGAGCACCCCTTCCGGCCCGGAGCCGGCCCCCGGCCCCGCGGCGGCCGACCCCGCCGCCGCACACCCGACGAACAGCTTCTTCGCCGGTGTACGGCGGCTGGGCATCACCCGGTCCGACGACCGCTGGATCGGCGGCGTCAGCGGGGGCATCGGCGACCGCTTCGGCATCGACCCGCTCCTCGTCCGCGGCATCTTCTTCGCGACGCTCCTGCTCGGCGGGCTCGGGCTGGTGGCATACGGCGTCGCCTGGGCGCTGCTGCCCGAGCGCCGCGACGGTCGCATCCACCTGGAGGAGATGATCCTCGGGCGCTTCGACATCGCGCTGCTCGGCGCCCTGGCCTTCGTGGTCGTCGGGTTCGGGCGCGGCGACAGCTGGTTCTTCTTCTGGGGTCCGCCCGAATGGGTCCAGGGCCTGCTGTGGCTCACCCTCGTCGGCGGCATCGTGATGGTGATCGCGATCGTCTCCAACCAGCAGTCGCCGCGGCCCCGACCGAGCAGCACGGACGCCCGGTTCGCACCGCCCCTCTCCGGGACGGGCTACGCGGCCGGTCCCGCCGCGAGCTACCCCGCCCCCGGACCCGCCGCCACCTACCCGGCGCCTCCCGCCGGGTCCCCGACCTACGGCGCTCCGCCGGCGGCGGCACCCGCGCCGGCGTGGACCGCACCGACCGTGCAGCCTCGCCCCCCGCGGCCGGCGACCCCCCCGAAGCCGCGGACCCCGGGGGCCGGGCCCGGCACCGTCGGCGTCGTCGTCGCCCTCAGCCTGCTGAGCCTCGCGCTCCTGCTCGTCGCTCAGCGGCAGGGCGACTTCACCGGACCCGTCGCGCTCACCGCACTCAGCATCTTCATCGTCCTTGCCGGTCTCGGCATGATCGTCTCGGGTCTGCGCGGCCGGTCGAGCGGCTCCCTGGCGGGCCTCGCGATCACGGCCGTCCTGGTGGCCGTTCCCGTCGGCGTGGCGCAGACCACCGACTGGACGTGGTCGTCGTCGACCGACCGCACCTTCTCCGCCGACGGCGTGGTCCTCGTGAGCGATCGCGACGTGGCCGCGGACGGCTTCTCGATGGGGTTCGGCGACGTGACGATCGACCTCACCGACGTGCCGATGACCTCCGAGACGCTCGAGGTGCTCGTCGAGCTCGCGGCCGGCGACCTCACCGTCCTCGTTCCCGGCGGCGACACCACCGTCACCGCCGACATCGAGGCGGGCGCCGGCACCGTCAGCTGGGACATCGACGGACAGCTGTCGAGCGTCGCCGGCGTCGGGCTGAGCCCCCGCACCATCACGGCCGGCGACGTCGGCGCCGACGGCCCCCAGCTCGCGCTGCAGGTACGCCTCGGCGCCGGCGACGTCTCGATCCTCGAGGAGAACTGATGCCCACCGACAAGACCCCCCAGGACGGCGACGAGACGCTCGCCCTGCCGGTGAGCGAGCGCGAGCCCACCGGCGACGAGACGCTCGCCCTGCCGACGACCGAGGAGCTGCCGCCGGGCGACACGGACGACCACGCGCCGCTCCACGGGACCGAGCCCGACGCCGCTGCGTCCACCTCCCCGATCGGCGTGTTCACCAGCCCGCCCGACCGCACGGACCGCCCGGTCGACGACCCCGTCGGCCCCTGCGCCGTGGACGAGCCCGTCCGCCGCCGGCTGCGCGTGGGCACGGTCGTGTGGGGCCTGGTCATCGCCGCCATCGGCGTGGGCATGCTGGCCTGGGCCGGTGGGTTCACGATCGACGTCCAGCTCGCGATGATCGTGCTGCTCGCCGCCGCCGGAACGGCCCTGCTGCTCGGCTCGCTCCTCAGCGGCGCCCGCCAGGCCCGTCGCTGAACCCACGACGGGTCCGGGCGGGTGCGTCTCGACGTACCTGCCCGGACCCGTCGTGCAGTCGTGCGGGACGCTAGACGGCGGGGTCGGCGCTCAGGGTGCGCGCGCTGCCCACCTGGTCGAGGTTCGCGGCAGCCTTGCGCAGCGCGACGCCGATCAGGACGAACACGACGCCGATCCCGACCACCAGGAGCGCGACGCCGAAGGCCACGACGGAGGTGAAGAGGGAGGCCCGCAGGAACGACGCGGTCATCACCGTGTTGCGCCGCTCGTCGCCCTGCTCCAGCTGCGCGTAGGTCTGGCCGTCGGTGCTCTCGAGCGCGTGGGTGTTGATGATGTCGGCCTGGAACCAGGCCTCCCACGGGGTGTCGACCAGCTCGCCCCCGAACGCCTGGGCGTCGTCGGAGACCGTGATCTCCTCAGCCGCGAGGTTGCTCGACACCGCTCCCCAGGTGACGCCGCCCGCGATGATGAAGATGATCCCGAAGATGATCGTCAGCAGGCCGATCACGCGGACCGACTTGGAACTTCCTGTTGTCGTCGCCATGTCTCCCTCTCTGGAACACGCGGACGGGCGGGGGCAGCTCCGAACGGGTCCCCCCACAGCACCGTCCAGTCACCTCGACTGTAGTGAGGTCCACCGGCTTCGGCAGGTGATAGCGCGCCGTCAGACGCGGCTGAGCACCCGGGCCCGGGCGTACTCGGCGTCCGCCGCGACCAGCACGTCGTCCCACCCGAACCGGGGCCGCACGGTGCGGTTGTGCGTCAGCATCCCGTCGAGCAGGCGACCGTCGCGGGCGAGGTGGACGACCGCCTCGGCCATCTCGGCGTCGTCCGACACGAGCAGCCCGTCGATCCCGTCCTCGACGAACTCCTCGATCCCGGTGCCCCGGCGGGCGACGACGGCCAGGCCGGCCGTGCGGGCCTCCAGGGCAGCGATGCCGAACGCCTCGAGCTCGGCCGGTGCGAGGAACACGTCCGCGTCCGCGTAGGCCGCCCGCACCTGGGCACGCGTCAGCCGGCCGCGCAGCTCCACGACGTGCTGCAGACCCTGTCCGGCGACGGCGGACGCGACCCTGCCCTGTGCGGGACCGGAGCCGATGACCGACAGCCGGAGCCGGTCGGGCGGCAGACGCCGCGCGGCGTCGCCGACCAGCTCGACCAGCGGGACGGCCCGCTTGCGCGGCGCCAGTCGCATGGTCGACACCAGGCGCAACGGGCCGCGCTCACCGGGGCGGCCGGGGCCCTCGGACGGGCTCCGGGGCGCCCAGAGGTCGAGGTCGATGCCGTTGGGCAGGACGCGGACCTCGGTGTCGAACACCTGCCGCACGCGGCCCGCCGCGGCGTGGCTGACCGCGCTGAGGGCAGCGGGTGTCCGCTGCCAGCTGCTGCGGCTCACCACGCTGCGCAGGGCGGCCACGGCGCCGTCGAGCATGCAGTGCCACGTGATCGCGGTGGGCAGGCCCGCGGCGAGTGCCGTCCGCGCGCCGTCGTACGCGAACGGGGACAGCACGCCGGCGTGCACATGCACGACGTCGGGTCGCAGGTCCGCGAACGCGGCGCGCATGAGGCGGGGCCCGGCCGGGTTGACCGGCAGGTCGAACGGGATCCGGGCGCCGAGCCGGTGCACGTGCACGCCGTCCTGCACGTCCACCACCCCGCCGCGCTCCCCCGCGTCACCCAGGGTCGCCGTCAGCACGTGCACGTCGTGCTCGGCGGCGGCCTGCCGCGCGGCCAGGTCCCCCACCTGCGACTCGATCCCGCCGGTCCGTGGGGCGTAGCAGTCGGAGACGTGGACGATCAGCACGCGCCCACCGTAGTCGCGGGGACCTGACGGCTCCTCATCCGGGGCACGTCAGCCGCGGGCTGCCCGGGCGGCCGCGATCCGCGCGGTGGCCTGGGCGTGCACCTTGCGCTCCAGGATGAACGACATGACCGGCACGACACCGGCCGCCGCCATCGTGACCAGCCGGCCGAGCCGCCAGCGCATCTTCGACCACAGGTCGAACACGGTGACCAGGTAGACGACGTAGACCCAGCCGTGCACCATCGCGATGATGCGGGCGGCCTCGGACCGCGGGTCGCCGTCGACGTTGAACCCCGGCACCTGCAGGACGTACTTGAGGATCATCTCGGCGCACAGGAGCAGCAGCATCGCGCCCGTCACCCACGCCGCCACGCGGTAGCGGGCCGTCGCCCCCTCGGCCTTGCGGACCCAGGGGTCCACACCGGTCACCGTCTCGCTCACGCCTGCAGCTCCTTGTCCCGACACCCCGGTCACTCCCACTCGATCGTGCCCGGCGGCTTGCTCGTCACGTCCAGCACGACGCGGTTGACCTCGGGCACCTCGTTGGTGATCCGGGTCGAGATGATCGACAGCACGTCGTACGGCAGGCGGGTCCAGTCGGCGGTCATCGCGTCCTCCGACGACACGGGGCGCAGCACCACGGGGTGCCCATAGGTGCGCCCGTCGCCCTGCACGCCGACCGACCGCACATCGGCCAGCAGCACCACCGGGCACTGCCAGATGTCGCGGTCCAGGCCTGCGCGGGTGAGCTCCTCGCGAGCGATGGCGTCGGCCGCGCGCAGGATGTCGAGCCGCTCGGCGGTCACCTCACCGATGATCCGGATGCCCAGCCCCGGGCCGGGGAACGGCTGGCGCCAGACGATGCCCTCGGGCACGCCGAGCTCCAGGCCGACCGCACGGACCTCGTCCTTGAACAGCGTCCGAAGCGGCTCGACCAGCTCGAACTGCAGGTCGTCGGGCAGCCCACCCACGTTGTGGTGCGACTTGATGTTGGCCGCACCTTCGCCGCCGCCGGACTCCACGACGTCCGGGTACAGCGTGCCCTGCACGAGGAAGCGGACCTCGTCGTCGCTGTGCTCCACGATGTCGCGCGCGGCGTCCTCGAACACGCGGATGAACTCGCGGCCGATGATCTTGCGCTTGGTCTCCGGGTCGGTGTGCCCGGCGAGCGCCGCGAGGAACCGCGCGCGGGCGTCGACGACCTTCAGCTGCACGCCGGTGGCGGCCACGAAGTCCTTCTCGACCTGCTCCGCCTCGCCCGAGCGCAGCAGGCCGTGGTCGACGAAGACGCACGTGAGCTGGCTGCCGACGGCCTTCTGCACCAGTGCGGCCGCGACGGACGAGTCCACCCCTCCGGAGAGGCCGCAGATCACCCGGGCGGAGCCGACCTGCGCTCGGATCTTGGCCACCTGCTCTGCGACGACGTTGCCGGGGTTCCAGTCGGGGACGAGCCCGGCCCCCTCGTAGAGGAAGTTCTCCAGGGCCTTCTGGCCGAGTGGCGAGTGCTTGACCTCCGGGTGCCACTGCACGCCGTAGAGGTGGCGCTCGCGGTCCTCGAACGCGGCGACCGGGCTGCCCGACGACGTCGCCAGCACCTCGAAGCCCTCGGGGGCGGCGTGCACCGCGTCACCGTGGCTCATCCAGACGGTCTGCGACTGCGGGCTGCCGGACAGCACGGTCCCCGTGGAGGTCACCTCCACGGCCGTGCCGCCGTACTCGCGCTGGCCCGTCTGCGCGACGGTGCCCCCGAGCGCGGCCGCCATCGCCTGGAACCCGTAGCAGATGCCGAGCACCGGGACCCCGGCCTCGAACAGCTCCGGGTCGACGAACGGGGCACCGGTCGCGTACACCGAGGACGGCCCGCCGGACAGGATGATCGCGGCCGGGTCCTTGGCCAGCAGGTCGGCGACGGAGGCCGTGTGCGGCACGATCTCGGAGTACACGTTGGCCTCGCGGACGCGCCGGGCGATCAGCTGCGCGTACTGCGCGCCGAAGTCCACGACGAGCACGGGGCGGTGGGTGGTGGTCGCGGCCGGGTCCGGGGTCTGCGTCACGTGTCCAGGATAATCGGCGGCCGGTGGTCGATGTGCCGGAAGGCCGGGGCGCAGGTGTGGCCTCGTCACCGCGCCGGCCTGCGACGTGCAGGAGGACCTGCGAGCGTCACGACTGCCCGGTCAGGGCTGCGTAGAGGATCACAGGGGTCATGGCGACCATGGCGAGCGGCGCGTACACCGCGAGCGCCGAGCGCTCCAGGTCCGGCCGGTCCAGGAAGAGCCTGTCCGGATGGCCGCTGCGCTGCACCACCGGCACGATCTGCCCGACGCGGTACTGGCCCACCGGCAGCAGCTGGTCGACCGTCACCCCGCGGGGACGCGCCTGCGTCGCCACCGTCACCCGGTCCTTGGGGCTCGCGACGACGGACCGGCGCTGGAACAGCGAGGCCGGCTGGACCGCCACGACCACGGCGGTACCGCGCACGCCCCGGGTGAAGACGCGACGCCGGCTGTACATGTACGCGAACGCGCCGACGAACGCCGCGACGGCGACGGTCGTGCCCGCGACGATCGCGAGGGTCTCGAACCAGCCGGGCACCATCGAGCCGTCGAGCACCTCGGCGGCGCGGCCGCCGGTCGGTCGTCGGTGCCTCATGGCGGTCGACCTCCGTGTCCCTGCCCGATCCGGGCGACCAGGATGGTAGCGGGACACCCGTCCCGACCGGTGCCGCCCGCCGGGTGATGTCGCTGGTCGGGAGGGCGCCGCGGAGCGAAAACGGTTCGAGGTTGTCGGTACCGCCACGTAACGTTGACGCCCGTGCGTTCACTCCCCCTCGACGATCCCGGTACCCCGCCTCTGAGCGGGCCTGTCGCGCTGCTGTGGTGGCTCGCGCGGCGCCAGTGGGGCATCCTGCTCACCGCGGTCGGGCTGGGCATCGTGCAGTTCGCGAGCCAGGCGTTCACCCCGTACGTCGTGGGCCGCGCGATCGACGACGGGCTCACCGAGGGGTTCGGGCCGGACCTCTGGGCCGCGTGCGCCACGCTGCTGGGCCTCGGCTCGGTGATCATCGTGGCGTCGGTCCTCGGGCACCGCTACGACATCGCCAACTGGCTGCGCGCCGCCTTCACCTCCTCGCAGCTCGTCGGCCGGACCGTCGCCAGGTCCGGGCACACGATCACCAAGGAGCTGCCGACGGGCGAGGTCGTCTCCGCGGTCGCCAACGACGCCCTGCGCATCGGTGAGGTCTTCGCGCTCGCGGCCCACTTCCTCGGCAGCCTGGCCGCGTACGGCATCGTCGCGGTCCTCATGCTCCGCGTGTCGGTGCCCCTCGGTCTCGTGGTGCTGCTCGGCCTGCCGGCCGTCGCCGCGATCCTCGGGCTCCTGGTCCGGCCGCTGTCGCGGCGGCAGTCCGCGCAGCGCGAGGCGTCGGGCCGACTGACCACCCTCGGCGCCGACACGGTCTCCGGCTTGCGGATCCTGCGGGGCATCGGCGGCGAGAGCGTCTTCACCGGCCGGTACCGCGCGCAGTCGCAGGAGACCCGGCACCGCGGGGTCGAGGTGGCCCGCACCCAGTCCGTGCTCGACGCGCTGCAGGTGCTGCTCCCGGGCGCCTTCGTCGTCACGCTCCTGTGGCTCGGCGCGCACATGGCGCTCGCGGGCACGATCACGCCCGGCCAGCTCGCGTCCACGTACGGGTTCGCCGCCTTCCTGGCGTGGCCGGTGCAGAACGCGACGCAGATGCTGCAGGCGGCCACCCGCGCGCACATCGGCGCGTCCAAGGTGATCAAGGTGCTGCGGGTCGTCCCCGCCACGGGAGCGACGCAGGGGACCACCCCGGCACCCGAGCCGCACGTGCCCCTGGTCGACGAGGTCAGCGGTCTGCGGCTCGAGCCGGGCCGTGTCGTCGCGCTGGTCAGCGCGGACCCCGACGAGTCCGCGCGGATCGCCACCCGGCTCGGGCGGTTCGACGACGACGCCGAGCGGGCCACGCCGGTCCGCCTGGGCGGCGTGCTGCTGGCCGACCTCGACAAGGACGTGGTGCGGGAGCGCATCGTCGTCGCCGAGGCGACCCCCCAGCTGTTCTCGGGCCCGCTGGTGCGCGAGCTGGACGTGCGCGGCGGCGCGAGCCGGGACGACCTGCTGCGCGTGATCGCGACCGCCGACGCGCAGGACGTGCTCGACTCGGTGCCCGACGGCCTGGACGGCGAGCTGCCCGAGAAGGGCCGGTCGCTGTCGGGCGGTCAGCGCCAGCGTGTCGCGCTCGCGCGCGCCCTGCTCGTCGATCCGGAGATCCTGGTGCTGGTGGAGCCGACGAGCGCGGTCGACGCCCACACCGAGGCCCGGATCGCGGCCCGGCTGGCGGACGCGCGCCGGGGCCGCGCGACCCTGATCGTCACGGCCAGCCCGCTGGTGCTCGACCACGTCGACGAGGTCGCGTTCGTCCAGGACGGCGTGGTGCGCGCCCGCGGGACGCACGACGCGCTGCTCACGGACGGGTCCGGTGACCTCGAGGTGGCCCGCGCCTACCGCGCGGTGGTCGGCCGGCAGATGGACGAGGAGCCGGTCGAGGACCGCGACGCCGACGACCGCGACGCCGGGGCGACGGTCGACGACGAGCAGCTGTACAAGGAACTGATGGTCGAGCAGCAGGGTGGACAGTCATGAAGCTCCCGATCGCCGACTCGGCGACGGTCCGGGCCTACACCGGGACCCTCCTGCGCAAGCACCGTCGCCCGCTGACCGTCATCGCCGTGCTGCACACGCTCGCGGCGGGCGCCGGCCTGGCCGGTCCGTGGCTGCTCGGCATGCTCATCGACGCGGTCACCGGCGGCACGACCGCCGGGTACATCAACACGCTCATCGCCGTCGGCGCGGTCGCGGTGCTGGCGCAGACGGTCCTCATCCGCTTCGCGCAGCGCTCGTCGATGGTGTTCGGCGAGGAGGTCTTCGCCGAGCTGCGCGAGGAGTTCATCGAGAAGGTCACGGCCCTGCCGCTGTCCGTCGTGGAGCGGGCCGGCACGGGCGACCTGGTCGCGCGCACGACCAACGACGTGAACAAACTGCAGCACGCCGTCCGGTTCGGCGTGCCCCGGGTGATCGTCGCGGTCGTCAGCATCCTGCTCACGGTCGTCGCGTGCGTCGTGCTGTCGCCGCTGGTCTCGCTCGCCATGTTCATCGGCGTCCCCACCCTGATCCTGGTCGTGCGGTGGTACCTCAAGCGCGCGACGCCGGCGTACCAGCGGGAGTCGGCCGCCTACGCGGTGCTCAACGGGTCCATCACGGAGTCCGTCGAGGGCGCCCGCACCGTCGACGCGCTCCGGCTCGGCCCGCGCCGCCAGGATCGCGTGGACGACGACCTGCGCGAGGCGTTCGCGGCCGAGAAGGCCACGCTGCGCCTGCGCTCGATCCTGTTCCCGGGGATCGACGCCACGTTCGTCCTGGCCCCTGCCGCCGTCCTCCTGTGGGGCGGCTACCTGGCCTCGCAGGGCCAGGTCACCGTCGGCGCCGTGGCCACGATCGTCATGTTCACCTACCAGATCACCGGCCCGGTCTGGGACCTCATCTTCTGGATCGACGAGATCCAGGTGGCCGCCACGTCGCTCGCCCGCATCGTCGGCGTGCAGCTGGTGGAGCCCGACCGTGAGGCGCGCGAGGGCACACCGGTCGACGAGGACATCGCCGCCCGGGACCTCACCTACGCGTACCGCGAGGGTCACAACGTGCTGCACGGGATCGACCTCGATCTCGCCGCCGGCGAGCGGCTGGCGGTGGTCGGTCCGTCGGGCGCGGGCAAGTCGACCCTCGGCCGGATGCTCGCGGGGATCCACCCGCCCACCGCCGGGACGGTCGCGGTCGGCGGCGTGCCGCTGGTCGACCTGCCGCTGGAGGAGCTGCGCCGGCACGTCGCCCTGGTCACCCAGGAGCACCACGTGTTCGTGGGCTCGCTCGCCGACAACCTGCGGCTGGCCCAGGTGGACGCCGACGCGGCCGCGCTCGAGCGCGCGTTGCGGGCCGTCGACGCGTGGGAGTGGGTGCAGGCGCTGCCCCAGGGCATGGAGACCGAGGTCGGGTCGGGCGGTGCCGAGCTCACCCCGGCGCAGGCGCAGCAGATCGCGCTCGCCCGGCTCGTCCTGCTCGACCCGCACACGCTCGTGCTCGACGAGGCCACGTCCTTGCTCGACCCGCGGGCGGCCCGGCACCTGGAGCGGTCGCTGTCCGCCGTCCTGGCGGGCCGGACGGTCGTCGCCATCGCCCACCGCCTGCACACCGCGCACGACGCGGACCGGGTGGCCGTGGTGGACGCCGGCCGGATCACGGAGATCGGCCCGCACGACGAGCTGGTGGCAGCCGGTGGCGACTACGCCGCGCTGTGGCACTCCTGGCAGCACGAGTGACATGACCGACGCCCTGGTGCTGCGCGGAGGTGTCGTCGTCCCCGACGACGCCCTCGCGTGGCGCTTCTCCCGGTCCGGCGGCCCCGGCGGCCAGTCCGTGAACACCACCGACTCCAAGGTGGAGCTCTCGGTGGACCTGAGCCGGGTGACCTGGACCAGCGACACCCAGCAGGACCGGGTGCTGTCCCGGCTCGCAGGCCGGCTGCGCGGCGGGGTGCTGACCGTGAGCGCGTCGGAGTACCGCTCGCAGCTGCGCAACCGCGAGGCCGCGCTCACGCGCGTCCGCGCGCTGCTCGACGACGCCCTCGCTCCCCCGGGTCCGGTCCGCCGCGCCACGCGACCGAGCCGGGGCTCGCAGGTGCGCCGAGTGCAGGGCGAGCAGAAGCGCCGCGCGGTCAAGCAGCTGCGCCGCCGCCCACCGCCGGCCTGACCGCGGACGTGGTCGCGCCCGCCGCCTGCTCAGGCTGCCGCCTGCTCAGGCCGCCGGCTGCTCCTCCGCGGCGACCTCCGGCTCGGGTCCCGCGCCGCGCGCCTCGTCGCGGACCATCCGCAGCCACAGCAGCACCGCGAATCCGCCGAAGATCCACCACTGCGCGGCGTAGGCGAGGTTCTGGATGTTCAGCCCCGTCCCGGGCTTGGTCGGCGGGTCGAGCAGCGCCGGCCCTCCCGGCGCCGGCTCCGGTGTCGAGAGCACCAGGTAGCCCGTGTAGATGGGGCCGCCCCAGGAGTTGAGCAGCTCGGCGGAGCTGATGGCGTCGGTCTGCCCGTCCCGCACACCCGCACCCGCCTGCTCGGACGCCTGCAGGTACCCGGTGACGTCGACCGACCCGGCCGGCGGCGCGTCCGCGTCGGCCGGTGTGGCCACCCAGCCCCGCACGACCGGGAGCACCGCCCCGTCAGGGGTCCGCAGCGGCGTGAGCACGAGCAGGCCGGTCGTGCCGTCGTGCGCGCGACCGGTCACCAGCAGCTGCCCGGTGGCGTCGTAGCTGCCCGAGACCGCGACCTTGCGGCCGACGAGGTCGCCGACGAAGGTCGTCTGCGGTTCCAGCACGTCGTCGATCGGCACGGCGGGCGCGGCGGCGAGCTCCGCGGCGTGGCGCTCCGCGGTCGCGGCACCGTGCACCTGCGCACGGTCCAGCTGCCACGCTCCGAGACGCGCGCACAGGGCCGCTGCGGTCAGCAGGACGACGAGCAGGAGCAGCATGCGCGGCCGGACGGCCGCCCGCAGGAGCGTGGTGGGCGGCCTGCGCTCGGCCTGCTCCCACACGGGAGGCGGGGCGTCGTCGGCCGTCCCGGAGCCCGCGGCGCGCTCGTGCGCGACGGCGGCGGGGCTCTGCTCGGTCACGCTTCACGGTACCTCGAAGGACCGGTGGAACCGGCACCGCCGACACCGGTACGGAGGCCGGTGCGCGGGCCGGCACACGCCTCTGACCTGCGCACCGACCCGACGTCCGCGCCACCGGCCGTTTGCCGTGCGTTGGGCCACACCTCCTGCGCGCGCGCACGGAGTGCGGTTGTATGGCATCAGGCCCGCGCAGTGGCAGAGGACCAAGGTCCCCCGCCTGCGGTGGCGCCCGGCGCCAGGCTGACACCCGGCCGGCGCCTTCGCTGGAACGACGACTGGGGAGCGCGGGATGAGCACCACGACGCCGGCACGCAGCACGTGGCAGACCGGGAGCGGGGTCACGATCGACGACGCGACCCTGGCGCGTCTCGACCAGTGGTGGCGGGCCGCGAACTACCTGTCGGTCGGGCAGATCTACCTGCTGGCCAACCCGCTGCTGCGCGAACCCCTCACGCGCGACGACGTCAAGCCGCGGCTGCTCGGGCACTGGGGCACCACCCCGGGCCTCAACTTCCTGTACGCCCACTTGAACCGCGCGATCGCGGAGCGCCAGCAGTCGACGATCTACATCACCGGACCCGGGCACGGCGGCCCCGGCCTCGTCGCCAGCGCGTACCTGGACGGGACGTACTCGGAGTACTACTCGGACATCACCGAGGACACCGAGGGCATCCGGCGCCTGTTCCGGCAGTTCTCGTTCCCCGGTGGCATCCCCAGCCACGTGGCCCCCGAGACCCCGGGGTCCATCCACGAGGGCGGCGAGCTCGGCTACGCGCTGAGCCACGCCTACGGCGCCGCGTTCGACAACCCGGACCTGCTGGTGGCGGCCGTCATCGGCGACGGCGAGGCCGAGACGGGCCCGCTGGCCACGAGCTGGCACTCGAACAAGTTCGTGAACGTGGAGAACGACGGGGTGGTGCTGCCGATCCTGCACCTCAACGGGTACAAGATCGCGAACCCGACCGTGCTCGCGCGGATCCCCGACGAGGAGCTCGAGTCCCTCATGGTCGGGTACGGCCACAAGCCGCACATGTTCGTGGCCGGGTTCGACGACGAGTCGCACGTGGACATCCACCGCCGGTTCGCGATCCTGCTGGACGAGGTGCTCGACGAGATCGCGGAGATCAAGCGCAGCGCCCACGCCGGCAACGAGCAGCGCCCGCAGTGGCCGATGATCGTGTTCCGGACGCCGAAGGGCTGGACCGGGCCCGACTACATCGACGGCAAGAAGACCACGGGGTCGTGGCGTGCGCACCAGGTGCCGCTGGCCAACGCGCGGGACACCCCGGAGCACCTCGACGTCCTGCGGCAGTGGCTCGAGTCGTACCGTGTGAACGAGCTGTTCGACGAGACGGGCCGGCTGCACGACGACATCCGGTCGCTCGCGCCGAAGGGCGCGCTGCGGATGAGCGACAACCCGCACGCCAACGGCGGCCTCCTGCTGCGGGACCTGCGCCTGCCGGACTTCCGGGAGTACGCGGTCGACGTGCCGGTGCCCGGCGGCTCGATCAGCGAGGCGCCCCGCGTGCTGGGCGACTGGCTGACGGACGTCATCCGGCTGAACCCCGACAACTTCCGCATCTTCGGACCGGACGAGACGGCGTCGAACCGCCTGCAGTCGGTGTTCCAGGCCACCGACAAGCAGTGGAACGCCGAGTTCTTCGGCGACGACGTGGACGACCACCTGGCTCGTGCGGGACGCGTGCTGGAGATGCTCAGCGAGCACCAGTGCCAGGGCTGGCTCGAGGGCTACCTGCTGACCGGCCGGCACGGGATGTTCAACTGCTACGAGGCGTTCATCCACATCATCGACTCGATGTTCAACCAGCACGCCAAGTGGTTGAAGGTCACCGACGACATCCCGTGGCGCCGCCCGATCGCGAGCCTGAACTACCTGCTGTCCAGCCACGTGTGGCGCCAGGACCACAACGGCTTCAGCCACCAGGACCCCGGGTTCATCGACCACGTGGTGAACAAGAAGGCTTCCGTCGTGCGGGTCTACCTGCCGCCGGACGCCAACACGCTGCTCTCGACCTACGACCACTGCCTGCGCAGCCGTCAGTACGTCAACGTCGTGGTCGCGGGCAAGCAGCCGGCACCGAACTTCCTGACGATGGACCAGGCGGTCGCGCACTGCACGCGCGGCCTGGGCATCTGGGACTGGGCGGGCTCGGAGGTGCCCGGCGAGAAGCCGGACGTGGTCCTCGGCGCGGCCGGTGACGTGCCGACGCTCGAGGTGCTCGCCGCGGCGGACATCCTGCGCCGGGAGCTGCCGGACCTGAAGGTCCGCGTCATCAACGTCGTCGACCTCATGCGCCTGCAGGACTCGCGCGAGCACCCGCACGGTCTGTCCGACGCCCAGTTCGACGGGCTCTTCACGTCGGACCGGCCGGTGATCTTCGCGTACCACGGGTACCCGTGGCTCATCCACCGGCTCACCTACCGCCGGAACGGCCACAGCAACATCCACGTGCGCGGGTACAAGGAGGAGGGCACCACCACCACACCGTTCGACATGGTCATGCTCAACGACCTGGACCGGTTCCACCTGGTGATCGACGTCATCGACAACGTGCCGTCGCTCGGGAGCACGCAGGCCGGCCTGCGCCAGAAGATGGTCGACGAGCGCCTGCGCGCCCGCGAGTACACCCGGGCGTTCGGCGACGACCTGCCCGAGGTCCGAGACTGGGTGTGGCCCGACGCCGCGGATGCCGCGGACGAGAGCCAGGTGGCCGCCACCCTGTCGACCGGCGGCGACAACGAGTAGCACCCCGTCCCCCGTGGGGCTGACACCGACGTCGGCCCCGCGGTTCCGTACCACCGTTCAGGAGACGCCCACAGTGGCCCGCAGCATCTATGTCACCTCCCCCGAGGGAGATTCCGGTAAGTCCATGGTCGCGTTGGGGCTGGTGGACCTGCTGGCCCGCACCGTCCAGCGCGTGGGGGTGTTCCGTCCGGTCGCGCGGTCCACGGAGGTGCGCGACTACGTCCTCGAGCTGCTGCTCGGCCACGACGGCGTCGACCTGACGTACGAGGAGTGCGTGGGGGTCACCTACCAGCAGGTGCTCGACGACCCGGAGGCCGCTCTCTCCCAGATCGTGACCCGCTACCACGACGTCGAGCGGCGCTGCGACGCCGTCGTGGTCGTCGGCACCGACTACACCGACGTCGCAGGACCCACCGAGCTGGCGTACAACGCGCGGATCGCGGCGAACCTCGGGGCCCCGGTCGTGCTCGTCATCAACGGCGGCCAGCGCAAGCCGGGCGTCGTCGCCCAGGTGGCCGACGTCGTGGTCACCGAGATGCACGCCAACCACGCCCAGGTGGTGTCGATCGTCGCCAACCGCTGCGCACCGGGCACGGTGAGCAGCGTCCGCGACGCCCTGCGCTCCAGCACCGGCCTGCCGTCGTGGGCCGTGCCGGAGAACCCGCTGCTCACGGCCCCGACGGTCCGCCAGCTCTCGGAGGCGGTGCGCGGCACGCTGCTGTCCGGCGACGAGAGCCTGCTGGCGCGCGAGGTGCTCGACGTGATCGTGGGCGCGATGTCCGTGGAGCACCTGCTGGGCAAGCTGACCGACGGTGCGGTGGTGATCACGCCGGGCGACCGGTCCGACGTGCTGCTCGGCCTGCTCATGGCCCACCAGGCGGAGGGCTTCCCCTCGCTCGCGGGCATCATCCTCAACGGCGGGTTCCGCCCGGCGCCGTTGATCGCCAGGCTGGTCAACGGGCTGGGGAGCAGGCTGCCCATCCTGACGACCGAGCTGGGCACGTTCCGCTCGGCGAGCGCCGTCGCGGACACGCACGGCCACCTGAACGCGGACTCGCAGCGCAAGGTGGACACCGCGCTGTCGCTGTTCGAGCAGCACGTCGACGGGGCCGCGCTGCTGGCCGCCCTGGACGTCGAGCGGCCCGAGGTCATCACGCCGCTGATGTTCGAGTTCACCCTGCTGGACCGGGCCCGCGCGGACCGCAAGCACGTCGTGCTGCCCGAGGGCAGCGACGACCGGATCCTGCGGGCCGCGTCCACGCTCCTGCAGCGCGGGGTCGCCGACATCACGATCCTCGGCGAGGAGCCTGCCATCCGCGCCCGCGCGACCGAGCTCGGCCTCGACCTCGACGCGGCGGCCATCATCGACCCCCACGACCCCGAGATGCTCGAGCGGTTCGCCGTCGAGTACACCGAGATGCGCAAGCACAAGGGCATGACGGTCGAGCGCGCGCGCGAGATCGTCTCGTCGGTCTCCTACTTCGGCACGATGATGGTCCAGCTGGGCCTTGCCGACGGCATGGTCTCCGGCGCGGCGCACACCACCGCGCACACCATCAAGCCGTCGTTCGAGATCATCAAGACCACGCCCGGGGTCTCCAGCGTGTCGAGCGCGTTCCTCATGTGCCTGGAGGACCGGGTGCTGGTCTACGCCGACTGCGCGGTCATCCCCGACCCGACGGCCGAGCAGCTGGCCGACATCGCGATCTCGTCGGCCGGCACCGCGGCGCAGTTCGGCATCGAGCCCCGCATCGCGATGCTCTCCTACTCGACCGGCGCCTCCGGCACGGGTGCGGACGTGGAGAAGGTCCGTGCCGCGACCGCCCTGGTCCGCGAGCGCCGGCCCGACCTGTCCGTGGAGGGCCCCATCCAGTACGACGCGGCCGTGGACGCCTCGGTCGCCCAGACCAAGATGCCCGACTCGGCGGTCGCCGGCCGCGCGACGGTGTTCGTCTTCCCGGACCTGAACACCGGCAACAACACCTACAAGGCGGTCCAGCGCTCCGCCGGCGCCGTCGCCATCGGCCCCGTCCTGCAGGGTCTGCGCAAGCCGGTCAACGACCTGTCGCGCGGCGCCTCGGTGCAGGACATCGTCAACACCGTCGCGATCACCGCGATCCAGGCCCAGACAGAGGACCCCGCATGACCCCGCTCAGCCAGCCCAGTCCCAGCTCCGCGTTCGGAGCGCACGGCAGCGTGCTCGTCGTGAACTCGGGCTCGTCGTCCATCAAGTACCAGCTGGTCAACCCCGTGGGGGGCGAGGCGATCGCGTCCGGCATCGTCGAGCGGATCGGCGAGGAGCAGGGTTCCCTGCGGCACACGTTCGGCGGCCTGACCACGCGTCGCACCAACCCGATCGCCGACCACTCCGAGGGGCTGCGGGCGGTGCTCGCGATGTTCGAGGAGATCGGCCCGGACCTCGCGCAGGCGCACGTCGTCGCGGTCGGCCACCGCGTGGTGCACGGGGGGGCCGTGTTCGGCTCCCCCGTGATCGTCGACGACGAGGTCATCAAGCAGATCGACCAGATCTCGCCCCTCGCGCCGCTGCACAACCCACCCAACCTCGTCGGCATCCAGGTCGCGCGCGAGCTGCTGCCGGACGTGCCGCACGTCGTCGTGTTCGACACGGCGTTCTTCCGCACCCTGCCCGAGGCCGCCGCCACGTACGCGATCGACCGCGAGGTCGCCGCGGAGCACGGCGTGCGGCGGTACGGGTTCCACGGGACGTCGCACCACTACGTGTCCGGCAAGGTGGCGCGCGTGCTGGGCCGGCGCGTCGAGGAGCTCAACCAGATCGTGCTGCACCTGGGCAACGGCGCGTCGGCGTCGGCGGTCCGCGGCGGGGTCGCCGTGGAGACGTCGATGGGCATGACGCCGCTGGAAGGGCTCGTCATGGGCACCCGGTCGGGTGACATCGACCCGGCCGTGCTCATCCACCTGCAGCGCAACGCCGGCCTGTCGGTCGACGAGGTCGACGACCTGCTGAACCGCCGCTCGGGGCTCAAAGGGCTGTCCGGCGAGAACGACTTCCGCGAGCTGCACGAGCTGGTCGCGGCGGGCGACGAGGACGCGACCCTCGCGCTCGACGTCTACCTGCACCGGCTGCGCAAGTACATCGGCGCGTACCACGCGGTGCTCGGGCGGGTCGACGTGATCACGTTCACGGCGGGCGTCGGCGAGAACGACGACATCGTCCGCGCCCGCGCGCTCGAAGGGCTGGAGTCCCTCGGCATCGCGGTGGACCCCGCGCGCAACGAGGGCCGCAAGAAGGAGCCGACGATCATCTCGCCTGACTGGTGCAGCACGCTGGTCATGGTGGTGCCGACGAACGAGGAGCTCGCCATCGCGCGGCAGGCGGTCGCCACGATCGAGGCCGCCGGCTTCGAGGGCAGCAGCGACGAGTCCGACCCGGCACCGGCCGCCGCGGGCCACGCCTGAGCCCTGCGCTGGGTCCGATGAGCCGGCCCCGAGGGTGCTCCCTCGCGGCCGGCTCGCGGCGTCCTACGGCAGCCGAAGGGTCTTCATGGCACGCAGCACCTCGGTGTAGACGCGCGGCCACGTCTCGGTGCCCAGGTCGAACAGGCGGTGCAGGCCGACGCCCGGGCCGCCGAGCACCCCGTGCGCGCCACGCTGCACCGCGACCGTCTGCGTGCGGGTGGTGGCCCACAGACCCTCGCGGCCGTGCCGGTGGCCGATCCCGGACGCACCGATGCCTCCCTGCGGTGCGGCGACCGAGCCCCAGGTGGCCACGTACCCCTCGTTGACGTTGACGGTGCCGGCGCGGACGCGTTGTGCCAGGGCCGCGCCGCGTCGTGTGTCGGCGGTCCAGATGCTCGCGTTGAGCCCGCGGTCGCTGTCGTTCATGGCTGCGACGGCCTCGTCGTCGGACGCCACCCGGTAGACCGCGACGACCGGGCCGAACGTCTCCTCGCGGGCCAGCCGCGCCTCGTTCGGCACGTCGGCCAGGATCGTCGGCTCGTAGAACCACGGTCCGAGGTCCGAGCGGTGCTCCCCGCCCGCCAGCACCGTCGCCCCGTGCCCGACGGCATCCTCGACGTGCTCCACGACGGTGGCCAGCTGCGCCGCCGACGTCAGCGACCCGATGTCCGAGCGGTAGTCCAGGCCCGAGCCCAGCCGCAGCGCGCGGGTGCGGCGGACGAACGCGGCGGTGAACGCGTCGGCCACGTCCTCGTGCACGTAGATCCGCTCGATGCTCACGCAGACCTGCCCGGCGCCGACGAAGCAGGCCCGCACGGCGCCCTCGGCCGCGACCTCGACGTCCACGTCCTCGGCCACGTACATCGGGTTCTTGCCGCCGAGCTCGAGGGTCGCCGGCACCAGCCGCTCCCCCGCCCGGGCGGCGACGACACGGCCGGTCTGCGTGGACCCGGTGAAGCTGACGTGGTCGACGTGCTCGACGACCGCGGCCCCGACCGTCGACCCGTCCCCCACCACCACCTGCAGGAGCCCGGCCGGCAGACCCGCCTCCTCGAGCAGCTCAGCGGCCCACAGCGACGTCAGGGACGTCTGCAGGTCCGGACGCAGCACGACGGCGTTCCCGGCGACCAGGGCGGGCAGCACGTCCCCCAGCGTGAGCGTCAGCGGGAAGTTCCAGGGGGCGATGACGCCGACCACGCCGACGGGGTGCCGGAGCACCCGCGTCGAGGTCAGGACCGGGAGGAGACCGGGCACGCGGCGCGGCGCCAGGTAGCGGCCGGCGCGGGCGGCGTAGTGCCGGGCGACCAGCGCGATGTCGCACACCTCCTCGAACGCCGAGACCCGGGCCTTGCCGGACTCCAGCTGGATGAGGTCGAGCACCTCGGTCTGCCGCTCGAGCACCAGGTCGTGCACGCGGGAGAGCACCGCGGTCCGGTCCCGCATCGGGCGCGCGGCCCACAGCCGGTGCGCCGCCCGTGCGTCCTTCGCCGCGCGCGCCACGTCGTCCGGTGTGGACAGCGGGATCGCGGCGATCGGGCTCCCGGTGAACGGCGCGTGCGAGGTGAAGGTCCCGGCGCCGGGGGACGTGACCACACGCCGCAGGAGCGGGCGTAGGTCGTCCGGCTCGAGCACGTACGTGGCGAGCGGATCGGTCTCGGGGTCGTGGAGCTCGATGTGTCCGGGGTCGTGCGCCATACGGCGACCCTACGCGCGGGCGCGGTCGAATCGCCCACACGCACGTCGCCGTGGTGGGGCGCGTGTCGCACGCGGGACGACAGCCGCCCGGCACTCCCTGGGGAGCGTCCGGGCGGCTGGGTCGCGCTGCTACGTCGGGCGGCCGGCTGGGTCAGTGCGGCTGGTACGGGCTGACGACGACCTCGACGCGCTGGAACTCCTTGAGGTCGGAGTAGCCCGTGGTGGCCATCGCGCGGCGCAGCGCCCCGACGAGGTTGAGCGTGCCGTCGGCGGTGTGGCCCGGGCCGAACAGGATCTGCTCGAGCGAACCGGCGGTACCGACCTCCACGCGCTCACCGCGCGGCAGCTCCGGGTGGTGCGCCTCGGGCCCCCAGTGCCACCCGCGGCCCGGCGCCTCGGTCGCCCGGGCCAGGGCGGCGCCGAGCATGACGGCATCCGCGCCGCACGCGACGGCCTTGACCAGGTCGCCGGAGCGACCCACCCCGCCGTCGGCGATCACGTGCACGTACCGGCCGCCGGACTCGTCGAGGTAGTCCCGTCGCGCGGCGGCGACGTCGGCGACCGCCGATGCCATCGGCGCGTGGATGCCCAGGGACACCCGGGTGGTGTGGGCGGCGCCGCCGCCGAAGCCGACGAGCACCCCCGCCGCGCCGGTGCGCATCAGGTGCAGCGCGGCCGTGTAGGTCGACGCGCCGCCGACGATGACGGGCACGTCCAGCTCGTAGATGAACCGCTTGAGGTTCAGCGGCTCGGCGCGACCGGAGACGTGCTCGGCCGACACGGTGGTGCCGCGGATGACGAAGAGGTCGACACCCGCGTCCACCACGGTCCGCCAGAACTCGTTGGTGCGCTGCGGCGACAGGGCGCCGGCCACGGTGACCCCCGCCGCACGGATCTCCTTGAGGCGGGCGGTGATGAGCTCGGGCTGGATCGGCGCGGCGTAGATCTCCTGCATGCGTGCCGTGGCGCGCGCGCTGTCGAACGTGGCGACCTCGTCGAGCAGCGGTGCCGGGTCCTCGTAGCGCGTCCACAGCCCTTCGAGGTCGAGGACACCCAGGCCGCCTGCCCGCCCCAGGGCGACCGCCGTGTCCGGGCTCATCACCGAGTCCATGGGCGCCGCGATGATCGGCAGGTCGAAGTGGTAGGCGTCGATCTGCCATCCGACCGAGACCTCCTTGGGATCCCGCGTCCGCCGCGACGGGACGACGGCGATGTCGTCGAAGGAATATGCCCGGCGTCCGCGCTTGCCACGGCCGATCTCGATCTCGTTGCTCACCCCGCAAGGCTACCGGGGGTGGGGGCCGGACCGGATACGGCGGCACGCTGGCCGTCCTCCCCGTTCGTGTCGGTGGCCGGTGCGATCCTGGCGACGAACGGAACCATGCAGGACGAGAGCGGGACACGATGAGCTGGACGGACGGGCCACTGCTCGGCTTCGACACCGAGACCACGGGTGTGGACGTGGCCAACGACCGCATCGTCACCGCCGCGCTGGTGCGTCGCGACGCCTCCGGAACGCACGTGCGCAGCTGGCTCATCAACTCGGGCATCGAGATCCCGCAGGCCGCCGCCGCGATCCACGGTGTCAGCACGGAGCACGCCCGCGACCACGGTCGCCCGCCGCGCGAGGCGCTCGAGGAGATCGCATCCGACCTGGCGGAGGCCTTCCGCGGGGGCGTCCCGGTCGTGGCGTACAACGCCGCCTTCGACCTGTGCCTGCTCGATGCAGAGCTGCGGCGGCACGGCCTCAAGACCCTGCCGGACCGGCTCTGCGGCGACGCCCGACCGGTCATCGACCCGCTCGTGCTGGACCGCGCCGAGGACCGGCTCCGGCACGGGAAGCGCAAGCTCGTCGACCTGTGCGGCTACTACGAGGTGGTGGAGTCGGGCGCGCTGCACACCGCCGACGTCGACGTGGTCGCCACGCTCGACGTGCTGGAGCGCATCGTCGGACGCTTCCCCCACCTGGCCACGCTCGACCTCGACACGCTGCACGAGTACCAGTCCACCGCCCACCAGGCATGGGCGGAGGGCTTCAACGCGTGGCGCGCCGAGCAGGGTTTCGACGGGCCCGGCGCCTCCGATGTCTGGCCCGCGCCGGAGCCGGTGGGCACCCTCTGGTGAGATGCTCGTCATATCGCGGCTGAGTTCGCGCACCCGTGCCGAGCCGACTCTGACGCCGATCTGACCGATTCGATTCCAACAAGACCCCTGGCGTTATCTCATATATGAGATACCGTCATCGGCATGACCACGACGATTCCCCTGGTTCCGACCTCCACCGGAGCCGTGCCGACCATCGCGGACCCGCTCGCGCACGTCGGCTCACTCGTCCGTTCCGCACGGCAGCACCGCGGAATGACCCAGGCGCAGCTCGCAGAGCGCCTCGCCACCAGCCAGTCGGCGATCCACCGCATCGAGCAGGGCGCCCAGAACGTCAGCCTGGAGATGCTCACCCGCATCGGCGCCGCCCTCGACTCCCCCATCGTCACGCTCGGCGGTCCGCAGCGCACCCACCTCCGGGTGCAGGGCGGTCAGACCCTGAGCGGACGCATCGACGTCAACACCAGCAAGAACGGCGCCGTCGCACTCCTGTGCGCGTCGCTGCTCAACCGGGGCACCACCCGGCTGCGCAACGTCGCCCGCATCGTCGAGGTGGACCGGATCGTCGAGGTGCTGCGCTCCGTCGGGGTGCGCGCCACCTGGTCGACGGACGGCCGTGACGTCGAGATCGTCGTCCCCGAGCACCTCGAGCTGGACGCCATCGACGTCGACGCCGCACGCCGCACGCGGTCGATCATCATGTTCCTGGGTCCTCTCCTGGGGCTCGAGGACGAGTTCCGGCTGCCCTACGCCGGCGGCTGCGACCTCGGCACGCGCACGGTCGAGCCCCACCTCATCGGCCTGCGCCCCTTCGGCCTGGACGTGACGGCGACGGCCGGCGACTACCACGGTCTCGTGACCCGCGGCGGTGCGGAGAACCTGACGATCGTCCTGACCGAGCGCGGCGACACCGTGACCGAGAACGTCATCATGGCCGCGGCTCGCCGCGACGGCGTGACCACCATCCGCAACGCGAGCCCGAACTACATGGTCCAGGACCTGTGCTTCTACCTCGAGCTGCTGGGCGTGCGCATCGACGGCATCGGCACCACGACCCTGCGCGTGCACGGCCTCGCGGAGATCGACGCCGACGTGGAGTACGCGGTCTCGGAGGACCCGGTGGAGGCGATGAGCCTGCTCACCGCCGGCATCGTCACCGGCTCGCAGATCACGGTCGGCCGCGTGCCGATCGAGTTCATGGAGATCGAGCTGGCGACCCTGGCCGAGATGGGGCTGCGTTACACGCTCTCCGAGGAGTACGCCGCCGCCAACGGCCGCAGCCGGCTCGTGGACGTCACCGTCCACCCCAGCGAGCTGCGCGCGCCGATCGACAAGATCCACCCGATGCCGTTCCCCGGGCTGAACATCGACAACCTGCCGTTCTTCGTCGCGATCGCCGCGTGCGCCGAGGGTTCGACGCTGGTGCACGACTGGGTCTACGAGGGCCGCGCGATCCACCTGACCGACCTCACGCGGCTCGGTGCCGACGTCCGGCTCCTCGACGCGCACCGGTTGCAGGTCAGCGGCCCGACGCGCTGGTCCGGTGCCGAGGTGTCGTGCCCTCCGGCGCTGCGCCCCGCCGTCGTCATCCTGCTCGGGATGCTCGCCGCCAAGGGCACCTCGGTGCTGCGCGACGTCGACATCATCGCGCGCGGGTACGAGCAGCTGCAGGAGCGGCTGGTCGAGCTGGGCGCTCGCATCGAGACCTTCCGCGACTGACCGCTCCTTCGATCAGCAACCCGGAATCCCCCTGACCCTCGGTCAGGGGGATTCCGGGTTGCTGGGCGCTGCGCCGTCGCGGGCCAGGTGGGCGCCGAGCTCTGCCATGGTCCGGTCGAAAGCCGCCTCCAGGTCGACGCCGTAGGTGTCGGCCAGCGACATCACCGACCAGAGGCAATCGGCCAGCTCGTGCGCGAGAGCCTGATCGAGGTCCTCGCGTGGTCGCACGCCCGCCTTCCCCTGCACGAGCTTCGCCAGGTCCCCGACGTCGCCGAGGAAGCCGAGCATGAGCTCCTCGTCGTTCCAGCGGCGCCCGTACCGCGCGGTCTCCCGCGCCGCGTAGGCGCCTCGGACCGCACGCGCCTTCTCCTGCATCTCCCGGAACTCCACGCGCCCAGTATCGAGGTGCCGATGCGTCGAAGGGCGCGAAAGCGCGAGTCCCGGCAGCGCGTGCACGCACCATCCGCCCGCACGGGCAGCACCGCCCACGCCTCACCGGAGCCATCGTCCGCCGGGCTTCGCGACGCGGGTTGACCGGCCTGGTCCGCCGACCGGCCGCCCAGCGCGTGCAACGCCGCGGCCAGGGCGTGCCCGTGCTCGCTGGTCAAGAACCCAGCCAGGTGACACCCCTCGGTGCTCTGGGACAGCGTGAGGAACTCCCGCTCGCTCGCCTCGCAGCGGCCCAGCTCCGCGACCAGGCTGGTCTGGTCGCCCGGTGCGCCCGCTCAGCGGCCGGTGTAGTTGGGCGCCTCGACGGTCATCTGGATGTCGTGCGGGTGCGACTCCTTGAGCCCCGCCGGGGTGATCCGGATGAACTTCCCGCGCTCCTGCAGCTGCGGGATGGTGTGCGCACCGACGTAGAACATCGACTGGTGCAGGCCACCGATCAGCTGGTGCGCCACGGCCGACAACGGACCGCGGTACGGCACCTGACCCTCGATGCCCTCCGGGACGATCTTCTCGTCCGAGGACACGTCGGCCTGGAAGTACCGGTCCTTGGAGTAGGAGATCCGCCCGCGCGACGCCATCGCCCCGAGGGACCCCATCCCGCGGTAGTGCTTGAACTGCTTGCCGTTGACGAACACGAGCTCGCCCGGCGACTCGTCGCACCCGGCGAGCAGCGAGCCGAGCATCACGGTGTCGGCACCCGCCACGAGCGCCTTGGCGATGTCGCCGGAGTACTGCAGGCCACCGTCGCCGATGACCGGCACCCCGGCGGGCTTGCAGGCACGCGCGGCGTCGTAGATCGCCGTCACCTGCGGGACACCGACTCCGGCGACGACGCGCGTGGTGCAGATGGACCCCGGCCCGACGCCGACCTTGACCGCGTCGACGCCCGCATCGACCAGCGCCTGCGCGCCCTGCGTCGTCGCGACGTTGCCGCCGATGACCTGGACGTGGCGGGTGGCCGGGTCCGACTTGAGCTTGCGCACCATGTCGAGCATCAGCCGAGCGTGACCGTTGGCGGTGTCGACGACGAGCACGTCGACCGCGGCCTCGACGAGCGCGTACGCCCGCTCCCACGCGTCGCCGAAGAAGCCGATCGCGGCGCCGATGATCAGCCGGCCCTCGCCGTCCTTCGTCGCGTCGGGATACTGCTCGGTCTTCACGAAGTCCTTGACCGTGATGAGGCCGCGCAGGATCCCGGCCTCGTCCACGAGGGGCAGCTTCTCGATCTTGTGCTTGGCCAGCAGTGCCGCCGCGTCGTCACGCGCGATGCCGACCGGTGCCGTGATCAGCGGCATGGGGGTCATGACCTCACGGACCCGGCGCGACTCGAAGTCCCCGGGAGGCACGAAGCGCAGGTCGCGGTTGGTGATGATGCCGAGCAGCCGACCGACGTCGTCGATCACGGGCAGGCCCGACACCCGGTAGATGCCGCAGAGGTGGTCCAGCTCCGCGAGGGTCGCGTCCGGGGACACGGTGACGGGGTCGGTGATCATGCCCGACTCCGAGCGCTTCACCAGGTCGACCTGGTGGGCCTGGTCCTCGATCGACAGGTTGCGGTGCAGGATGCCGATGCCGCCCTGGCGCGCCATGGCGATGGCCATGCGCGACTCGGTGACGGTGTCCATCGCGGCGGACAGCAGCGGGACGCGCACGGAGATCTCACGCGTCAGGCGGGAGGTGGTGTCCACCTCGCTCGGGATGACGTCCGTCTCCCCCGGCAGGAGGAGCACGTCGTCGTAGGTGAGCCCGATGCGGGCGAACGGGTCGGCAGGGGAATGCTCCGTCATCCGACAAGGATACGCGGCTGCTCGGCCGGGCGGTCCCTACTGGATGAGTCCGCGCCGAAGGCCGATGGCCACCGCCTGGGCGCGGTCGCTGGCGCCGAGCTTGCGGAACAGCCGGCGCGCGTGGGTCTTGACGGTGTCCTCGGACAGGTACAGCTCGGCACCGATCTGGGCGTTCGACCGCCCGTGGCTCATGCCGGTCAGCACCTCGATCTCGCGCTTGGTCAGCGGCACGCCGGGGATCGCCCCCGAGGTCGGCACACCGACGGGAGCACCGTTGGCGTCCGGGGCGCCGACAGGCACGCCCGCGGCAGGGGTCCGGAGGTCACCGGCGCGGAAGCTGCCCTGGCTGGGCACGTCGACGGGCTGCGTCCGCGACGCGGTCTGGGCCGGGAGAACCGGGCTGGCCAGCACGTGCGCGGCCACCGCCGACAGCTCGGCGCGGCCGACGTCGGGCGCGAGGAAGCCGCGCGCCCCGAGCGCGAGCGCCCGGTCGAGCGCCACGGTGTCGTCGGGGAGGGCGAGCAGGACGATGGCGGCACCGGGCGCGACGGCGCGCAGCCGACGGATCGCCTCGATGGCGCCGGGTGCGGCCAGGTGCGCGTCGAGCAGGACCACCGTCGGCGGCATGCGCCGGGCCAGGCTCAACAGCTCGTCCACCGACGAGGCTGCGCGGACCGGACCGAGCGCGGGCACTCCGATGGAGGTCACGACCAGCCGTTCGCGAACGACCGCCGAGCCGTGACAGATCACGACTCCCGCCATGTTGCTTCCCCTCTCGGCCCCGTGCGGGGCACCGTGAGTCCTATCGGCCTGCGACCTGCCAGAAGTTAGTCCCGACGAGGAACCCGACGCGGTGCGGCCGGGACTTCGTCCACCTGTGGGCACCGTGCGCGGAAATGTCTCCCCCGCTGCGGGGCCGGTCTCACACTTCTTCACCCGCCGACGCGACCGAGAGCACCTCGTGCAGGAGCCCGGTGAACGTCCGGGCCCGGTGCACCGACCGGCCGAGCGGGACGGCCCCCGCGGCGGCGTCCGGCACCATCACGAACTGAGGCAGGTCGGGCTGGTCGCGCGCGAGCCTCTCCACCAGCTCGAGCTCCGGGTCGACCCGCTCGCCCAGCGTGATCACCGCGCGCGGGCGGGTCATGGCAACGAGCTCGGCCGCGTGGTGCACGCTCATGGGCCCGCCGACGATGCGGGCATCCACCCCCTGCGCCGCGAGCGCGCCGGCGATGGCGTGCGCCACCAGGGGGCGGGCCTCCTGCGGGGCGACGAGCACGAGCACGACGGGGCGACGCGCCCCGGCGAGCGGGAAGGTCCGGGCGCGCAGCGCGGCGAGCACGCCCGCGTGCACGGCCGCGACCGCGTCCACACCGGGCGGGTCCACGACCGTGCGCCGAGCCAGCGCGGCCAGCACGGGCTCCACCAGCCCGGTCCACCACAGCGCGACGTCCGGCTGGCCCTCGAACCCCAGCAACCGGGCGCACCTCGCGAGGTCCCCCGCGAGCGCCGCGTCCACCACGGCGCTCGGCGTCGAAGGTGCGACCGGGTGGGCGTCCGCTCGGGGGCCACCCGCGGCGTCGGTCGCGAGTGCGATCCGCGCGGACTCCGCGGGCGCCACGCCGTCGAGGGTGAGACGCCGCATGACCAGCAGCCGGTCGACGTCGGTGGCCGAGTACCGCCGGTGCGCGCCGGCTGAGTGCTCGGACGGGCCCAGACCGTACCGACGGTCCCAGGTACGCAGCGTCGCCGGGGCCACGCCGAGCCGGCGGGCGACCGCGGCGACAGTGAGGGCGGGCGCCTGCGACAACGCCGCTTCATCGTCCTCACTCGTCACCATGGCGCGATTCTGCCAGGCCGGAGCGCTTCGGCTCGCGATGGTCGCCCGCGAGCCACCGCGTCTACCTGCGATGACGTGCTCAACCGCGCCACCAAGAAAATGTGTGACACGGTCTTGAACAACTTGTGGCGCGGTTGTAACGTCCTCTCCAACGCGTCATCACCGGTGGACATCGCCGGGGTTCCGTGTTCACGACTTCCCGTCGCATCCGCCACCGCGGTCCTGCGCCGGATCGACTGAGGAGGAATTGATGGCCGAGATCTCGCGCCTTCCCGGACCGGTGATGGATCTGTGGGAGTGGCAGTACGAGGGGGCCTGCCGCGACGCGGACCAGGATCTGTTCTTCCACCCCGAGGGTGAGCGCGGGAGCGCACGGCGACGCCGCGCGGAGGCCGCCAAGGCCATCTGCGCCACCTGCCCGGTGCTCAAGGAGTGCCGCGAGCAGTCGCTCACCGTGCGCGAGCCGTACGGCGTGTGGGGCGGCCTGTCCGAGGACGAGCGGGCCGCGATCCTCACGCAGCGGACGCGCACCAGCAACGTCGGCTGACGATCGCACCACCAGAGCCCCCCGCCGGCGACGACACCGTCACGGCGGGGGGCTCTCGTGTGTGCGCGCCCGGTCGGCCGGGCCGGACGACGGGAAGGCCCCCGCGGCAGCTGCCGTGGGGGCCTTCCCGAGCGATCGGGGCGCGTGGCGCCCCTCAGATCACTTGACGACGATCGCGAGGATGTCGCGGGCGGAGAGGATGAGGTACTCCTCGCCGTCGTACTTCACCTCGGTGCCGCCGTACTTGGAGTAGATGACCTTGTCGCCGACGGCGACGTCGAGCGGGATCCGGTTGCCGTTGTCGTCGACACGGCCGGGTCCGACGGCCTGGACCTCGCCCTCCTGGGGCTTCTCCTTGGCACTGTCCGGGATGACGAGACCGAAAGAGGTCGTCGCCTCTGCCTCGAGCGTCTTGACGACGATCCGGTCCTCGAGGGGCTTGATGGAGACCGACACAGCGGACCTCCCCTTCGCATGTGAGTAGTTCTCTGAGGTTCTTGCGTGCTGTCGACCACGTCGTCGCGGGTGCCGTGGCCTGGAGCGCAGCTGGCACACTCACCGGGAGAGTGCCAGCCACTCACTCTAGGAAGCGGTTAGCACTCGGTCAAGGCGAGTGCCAACGGGCGGTCGCTTCCCTCACCTGCGTGCGAGGATCGCCGGATGGATAGTGACGGCATCGCGCAGCTGCTCAGCCCCGCCGGCTGGGCCCTGCTCTCGGCGCTGCCCCCGTACGACGAGACCCGCACCCTGGCCCTGTCCGAGCGGATGCGCGACGAGGGCATCGACCCCGCACTCATCGCGGCCGCCCTCACGCAGTCGCGCCTGCGGGCGAAGGCGGTCGGCAAGTTCGGCACGTTCGCCAACGGCATGCTGTTCACGGCGGCCGGGCTCGAGCAGGCCACCCGACTGACGGTCGCGGCGCACCACGCGCGCAGGTACCGCGACGCCGGCAGCACCCGGGTCGCGGACCTCACCTGCGGGATCGGAGCGGACGCCATGGCCTTCGCCGGCATCGGCCTGCACGTCCTGGCGACCGACGTCGACGAGGCCACGGCGGCGATCGCGACCGTGAACCTGCGGCACTTCCCCGACGCGCAGGTGCGTCACGGCGACGGGCTCGCGCTGGACCTCGAGGCGGAGGGGATCGATGGCGTGTACGCCGACCCCGCCCGTCGCACCTCGTCGGGTAGCCGCGTGTTCGACCCGGCCGCCTACGAGCCGTCGCTCGACGCGGTGCTCGCCGTGCGCGACCGGGTGCCGGCCCTCGGGCTCAAGCTCGGCCCCGGCATCCCGCACTCGGCCCTGCCCGCCGACGCGCTGGCCCAGTGGGTCTCGGTGGACGGCGACGTCGTCGAGGTGGGCCTGTGGTTCGGTCCGCTGGCTCCCGAGGGCCCCGGCCGGTCGGCGCTCGTGCTGCGGGACGGCGAGGCGCACGTGGTGCAGCAGACCTCCGAGGAGCGCCCCCCGACCGGGCCCATCGGTGGCTACCTGTACGAGCCCGACGGCGCGGTGATCCGCGCGGGGCTGGTGGGCGAGACGGCGGCGCAGGTGCGCGGGCGGCTGCTGGACTCCACGATCGCGTACGTGACGTCGGACGTGTTGACCCCCGTGCCCACCGCGACCTCCTACCGGGTGCTCGACACCATGCCGTTCGGACTCAAGCGGCTCCGCACCTACCTGCGAGGACGTGACGTGGGGAAGCTGACCATCAAGAAGCGCGGCACGGCGGTCGTGCCGGAGCAGCTGCGCCGACAGCTCGACCTGCGGGGCAGCGCCACGGCGACGATCATCCTGACGCGCGTGGCGGGCAGCCAGCAGATCCTCGTGGTGGAGCCGGTCTGATGGCATCGCCCGTGACCCTCCCGTTCGGGCAGTCCGAGCGGTCGACCGTCGGCATCGAGTGGGAGATCGCCCTGGTGGACGCCGACTCCGGCGACCTGCGACAGGCCGCCGAGGCGATCCTTGCCGCCGTCCGGCCGGCCGACGGCGGCGAGCACCCGCTGATCACCCAGGAGCTGCTGCTCAACACCGTGGAGATCCGCTCGGGCAAGTGCCGCACCATCGCGCAGGCGACGGCCGACCTCCAGCGTGCGCTGGACGAGGTGCGGGCGGTCGCGGCCCCGCTGCGGATCGACCTGATGGGCGGCGCCACCCACCCCTTCGCCCACTGGGCCAGGCAGAAGGTCACCGACAAGCAGCGGTACGCCACGCTGATCGACCGCACCCAGTGGTGGGGCCGCCAGATGCTCATCTACGGCGTGCACGTGCACGTCGGCATCGAGGACCGGGACAAGGTCCTCCCGCTCTCGCGCGCGATGCTCACCGTCTTCGGCCACATACAGTCGCTGTCGGCGTCCTCCCCGTTCTGGGCGGGCAAGGACACCGGGTACGCGTCCAACCGTGCGCTGCTCTTCCAGCAGCTGCCGACGGCCGGGCTCCCGTTCGCGTTCGAGGAGTGGTCGCAGCTCGAGCAGTACGTGGGCGACATGCTGCACACCGGGGTCATCGACCAGTTCGACGAGGTGCGCTGGGACATCCGCCCGTCCCCCCGGTTCGGCACGCTGGAGATGCGGATCGCGGACGGTGCGTCCAACCTGCTCGAGGTCGCGGCCATCTCCGCCCTGACGCACTGCTTCGTCGAGCACTTCTCGACGATGCTGGACCGGGGCGAGACGCTGCCGACCCTGCCGCCGTGGTTCGCGCAGGAGAACAAGTGGCGCTCCGCGCGGTACGGCATGGACGCGATCATCATCACGAACGCGGCGGGCGACGAGGAGCTGGTGACGGACGCCATCGGTCGGTGGCTCGTCGAGCTCGCACCCGTCGCCGAGCGCCTGGGTTGCGCGGCCGAGCTGGACCAGGTGCGCCAGATCCTTCGCCGGGGTGCCTCGTACCAGCGCCAGCACGCCGTCGCGCGACGCCATGCGGGCGACCTGGACGCCGTGGTCCGCTCGCTCGTCGCCGAGCTGTCGGCGGGCCGACCTCTCTAGCGGTACTTGTCTATACCCACTACCTGGCATAGCCTCAGGCCGTGCCCGAGTCCCGCGACCCCCAGCTCCTCAAGGGCGTGCTGCCGATGCTGGTGCTCGCCCTGCTGACCGAACGCGAGTCCTACGGCTACGAGCTGGTCACGCGCCTGCACGACAGCGGGCTCGACGACCTCGGCGCCGGGACCCTGTACCCGGTCCTCAACCGCCTCGAGCGCGACGGGCAGATCTCGTCGCGTCTCGTCGCCTCCACCGCGGGGCCGGCCCGCAAGTACTACGTCCCGACGGCGGCCGGCGCCCACCAGCTCGATCGCACCGTCCGCGCCTGGCGGCACCTGGCCGTGACGGTCGACCGCGTGCTCGACCGCATCACCCCGAAGGAGTCCTGATGAGCACCTCGTTGCGCGACACCCTGGTCCGCGAGCGCTACCTCCTGCGGTTCAGCTGGGCGCTGCAGGACTTCCCCGGGTACCGGACCGTCGTGCGCGACCTGCGCACGGAGCTGACGGCGACCGCGGCCGAGACCGGCATGCGGCGAGCGGTCGCCGACCTCGGCCACCCGCGCGTCCTCGCCGACGGCTACCTGGCCGAGCTCGACCGGCCCGTGCCGCGCTGGACCACCGGGGCGGTCTGGGGCGCCCTGGCGCTCGGCGCCCTGCTCTACCTCGCGATGGCGTACGGCTTCGGCACCCTCGACACGCTCGAGGAGCTCGGCGGCGGCACCGTCCAGCGTGCGTTCCTCGGCGTGACGACGACGTTCACGAACGACGGCAGCTCGATCTCGATGGGGTCCACGGTGACGTGGCAGGCCCTCGCGGTCTACGCCGCCGTGTTCGCGGTGCCGTTCCTGCTGGGCGCCCGCGTCTGGCGCGCCTGGCGGACGACGCCGGCCACCCGCGCCTGAGCCGTCAGACCAGCACCTGCGTGAGCGGCATCGACGAGTCCACGGGCAGGTCGAGCGAGGACGGCGGAAGCCCTCGACGGACGACCGCCGAGCCGAGCGCCGCGATCATCGCCCCGTTGTCCGTGCAGTAGCGGATGGGCGGGATGCGCAGCGTGATGCCCGCCTCCGCGCACCGCTTCGCCGCCATGTCCCGCAGCTGGGAGTTGGCGGAGAAGCCGCCACCGACCACGAGCGTGTCGACGCCGTGCGCGCGGCACGCGGCGATCGTCTTGGCCGTGAGGACGTCGGCCACGGCCTCCGCGAACGACGCGGCGACGTCCGGCAGCGGGACCTCGAGACCGGCGTCCTGCCGCGCCTCGACCCAGCGCGCCACGGCCGTCTTCAAGCCCGAGAACGAGAAGTCGGCGGCGTGTGCCGCCTGGTCCTTGGCGGCCGTGAGGCCCCGGGGGAATCGGATCGCGGTCGGGTCGCCCTCGCGGGCCAGCCGGTCGATGTGCGGGCCGCCCGGGTAGGGCAGGCCGAGCAGACGACCGACCTTGTCGAACGCCTCCCCCGCCGCATCGTCCAGCGTGGAGCCCAGCTCGGTGACCCGCACCGTGTCGTCGAGGAGCAGCAGCGACGAGTGCCCACCGGAGACCACGAGCGCCATCACGCGCTCGGGGAACGCGCCGTCGACGAGCTCGTCGACCACGGCGTGCCCGATCACGTGGTTCACGCCGTACAGCGGCTTGTCCAGGGCCAGCGCCAGCGCCTTGGCGGCCGACGCGCCCACGGTCAGCGGTCCGACGAGCCCGGGACCGGCCGTGACGGCGATCGCGTCGACGGCGCCGAGGGACACGTCGGCCGTGGCCAGCGCCCGTTCGATCGTCGGCACCATGGCCTCGAGGTGGGCGCGCGACGCGATCTCGGGGATGATCCCGCCGAACCGCGCGTGCTCGTCGACCGAGCTGGCGACGGCGTCGACGAGCAGGTCGTAGCCACGCACCAGCGCGACGCCGGTCTCGTCGCACGAGGTCTCGATCCCGAGGACGAGGGGGGCTGCCATGGGCACCAGGATAGGCGGCCGGCCACCTGTGACGAGCGCCACCTCGTTGCTCGGAACAACTATGGTTAGTTGATCGTTCAATCAGCCATGACGACTGACACGCCCGTCCGCGACGGCCTCGACTTCCCCCTCCCCGGTCTGGCCATCGGAGACGACGTCGCCGACCTGCTGTTCCGGGAGGCGCGCTCCGCCGCCGCCTTCACGTCCGCCGACGTGAGCGACGAGCAGCTCGCAGCCGTCTACGACCTCGTCAAGTGGGGCCCCACGGCCCTGAACACCGTCCCGCTGCGCCTGCTCGTGGTGCGGACGCCCGAGGCCCGTCAGCGCCTCGCGGCGCACATGTCCGACGGCAACCGCGACCGCGTCCTGGCCGCCCCGGTGACGCTCGTCGTGGCCGCCGACACCGGCTTCCACCGGCACCTCCCGACGCTGGCACCGCACATGACCGCGTTCGCCGACGTGCTCGAGGGTCAGCCCGAGCAGCGCGACTCGATGGCGCGGACCAACGCGCTCATCCAGGTGGGCTACCTGGTCATCGGCCTGCGCGCGGCCGGGCTGGCCGCCGGTCCGATGGGCGGCATGGAGGCCCAGGCGATCGACGACGAGTTCTTCGCCGAGAACGGCTGGAAGTCGCTCATGGTCATCAACGTCGGGCACGTCGAGGGCGAGGGCACGCACCGTCCCCGCGGCGAGCGGCTCAGCTACGCCCAGGCGTCCCTGACCGTCTGACGCGCCACCCCGAGGCCGCGGTCCCCTACCCGGGGGTCGCGGCCCGCGTCGTCCCGGTCGCCACCGGGCGCTCGGGGTCGTTCGACCACTGGGACCACGATCCCGGGTACAGCGCCGCCTCGACGCCGATCGAGGCCAGCGCGGCGATCTCGTGCGCCGCCGTCACGCCGGACCCGCAGTACACGGCCACCGGACCGGCCACGTCGAACCGCGCGCGCAGCGCCTCGTCCGTGAGGAAGCGACCGTCCGCGGTCAGGTTCCCCGCGGTGGGCACCGACAGCGCCCCGGGGATGTGCCCGGCACGCGGGTCGATCGGCTCGACCTCCCCCGCGTACCGCTCGGCCGCCCGGGCGTCGAGCAGCGCACCGCGCCACGCCGCCGCCTCGTCCGCGTCGATCGTCGGCAGGTGTCCCGCCACCAGGACGACGTCGCCGCCCTCCGCGGTCACGCCGCCCGCCTCGACCGGCAGGCCCGCGGCGGTCCAGGCGGCGATCCCGCCGTCGAGCAGCCGCACGTCCCGCACCCCCGCCCAGCGCAGCAGCCACCACGCCCGGGCGGCCGACATGCCCCCGACGGCGTCGTAGGCCACGACGGGGCGGTCGTCCCGCACGCCCCACCGGCGGGCCGACGCCTCGAGCGCGGCGAGGTCCGGGAGCGGGTGCCGCCCGTCCTGAGGCGTCGGGGGCGCCGCGAGCTCCGTCTCGAGGTCCACGTAGACCGCACCGGGCAGATGGGCCGCGAGGTAGTCGTCGTGGCCGTCGCTCCGGCCGAGCGCCCAGCGCACGTCGAGGAGCACCGGCCGCTCGTCGCCCGCGAGGGCGGCGGCGAGCTCGTCGACGGTCACGAGCACCTGCGTCCGCGTCATGCCGCTCCGTCCCCTCGCAGGTCCAGCCGCATCGTCCACGCGTCGATGTTGCCGGGCTGGTAGTACGCCCGGCGCTTGCCGAGCCGCTCGAAGCCCAGGCTCTCGTACAGGTGGATCGCGGCATCGTTGTCCACCCTGACCTCGAGCAGCACCACGGCCGCCCCGACGGACCTGGCGTGCGCCAGCAGGTTCTCCAGCATCCGCCGGCCGAGCCCGCGGCCCTGGAACCGCTCGTCGGTCCCGACGGTCATCACCTGGGCGTCGTACCCGTCGAACCACAGCCCCGCGTAGCCGACGAGCTCGCCCTGCACGGTCGCACCGACGTACCAGCGCCCGGGGCCGACGATCTCGGCGGCGAGCGACTCCGGCGACCAGGCGGCAGCACCGAAGAGCGCGACCTCCATGCGCTCGAGGTCGGGCAGGTCGTCGGCCGTGAGGGCACGGACGACGACGTCGTCGACCGCCGCGCTCATCCGAGCACGCGCTTGCGGGCGGGCTGCGGCACGGCGTCGGGACGGCGCAGGTAGAGCGGCTCGGTGCCGAGCGCCTGACCGGCCGCCCGCCGCGTCAGGGCAAGGCGGGCGAGCTCGGCCGGGTCGGGGTCGAGGAGGCCGAGCGCCTCCAGGTCCACGTCGGCCGAGCCGGTGCCTCCCCGCAGCACGTCGGCGTACAGGAGCGCCCCGCGCCCGGTGGCGACGGCCCCCGCCGCGCGCGGGTCGGCGGCGACCTCGGCCGCGGCGGCGACCTCGGGGCCCGCAAGCACCTCGATCCCGTGCTCGGAGGTCCGGTACAGCGACCAGTAGACCTCTCGCCGCCGGGCGTCGGTGGCGACCAGCACGTCGGTGCCCGTCTGCAGCACGCGTCCGGCCCGGGCGGCGACGGCGTCCAGGCTCGGGACGCCGAGGACGGGGACGGCGAGCGCCAGCGCGAGCGTGCGCGCGGTGACGAGCCCGACGCGCAGCCCGGTGAACGGCGCGGGCCCGGTGCCGACGACGACCGACGTGAGCTCGCGGCGGTCCACCCCCGCCTCGGCGAGGACGGCGGCGACCATCGGCGTCAGGAGCTCGGCGTGCCGGCGCTGCTGCGCGTCCGACCGCTCGGCGAGCAGCGCCCCGGTGTCGTCGGTGAGCGCCACGGCGACGGCGGCGGAGGTGTCGAGAGCGAGAACGGGCACGGGGGTCAGCCTGCCACCGGGTCGGCGTCGGGCAGGTCGACGTCCGCCCAGCGTGCGCCGACGGCCCGCACGGTGACCACCCGCTCGCCCGTCGCGGCGTCCTCCAGGGAGTCCTCGGACACCGCCCCGCGCGGGCGCTCCAGGGTGATCTCGAGACGGTCCTGCGCGAGCCCTTCGACCCACCCCTCGCCCCATTCGACGACGGTGACGGCCTCGTCCAGGCTCGCGTCGAGGTCGAGGGCGTCCACCTCCTCGAGGGAGCCGAGCCGGTAGGCGTCCACGTGCACCAGCGTCGGCCCGCGCGACCCGTCCGGTCGCGCGACCGGCGGGTGCTCCCGCGCGATGATGAACGTCGGCGAGGCCACCTGGCCGCGCACGTGCAGGCCCGCGCCGATGCCCTGCGTGAGCGTCGTCTTGCCCGCGCCCAGGTCCCCGGTGAGCACCACGAGGTCGCCCGCGCGCAGGACCCGGGCGAGCACGCGGCCGTAGGCCCGGGTGGCGTCGGCATCCGGGAGCCGGACGGTGACGGTCACGGGGCGACCACCTCGCTGTCGACGTGCACCCGGGGCACCCGTGCACCGATCCGCGTGACGATCTCGTAGGAGATGGTGCCTGCGGACTCCGCCCAGTCCTGGGCGGTCGGTCCCCCGTCACGCCCGGTCCCGAACAGCTCGACCCGGTCACCCTCGCGCTCCGTGGCGCCCGGGCCCAGGTCCAGCACCACCTGGTCCATGCAGACCCGCCCCGCCACGCCGACCGTCCGGTCGCCCACCCGCACCGGCCCACCCGGCCGCTCGACGGTGCCGGACGCGTGCCGCGGGATGCCGTCCGCGTACCCGAGCGGTACGAGCCCGAGCACGGTGTCCCGCGACGTGACGTACTGGTGGGCGTAGGACACACCCGAGCCGCCCGGGACGGCCTTGACGTTGGCCAGCTCGGCCTCGAGCGTCATCGCGGGCACCAGCCCGAAGTCCTCGCTGGCGCCCAGCTGGGGCACCGGCGACAGCCCGTAGACCGCCACCCCCGGGCGCACCAGGTCGTAGTGCGCCGACGGGGTGGTCAGCGTGGCCGCGGAGTTGGCCAGGTGCCGGACCTCGAGGACGACGCCGGCGCCCTCCACCGTGCGCAGCGCCTCGGCGAACACCTCGCCCTGGCGGACGACCGTCGGGTGCTCGGGCTCGTCGGCGAAGGCGAAGTGGCTCCACAGCCCGACGACCTCCACCGCGCCCTCCGCGCGCAGGCGCAGGACCTCCGGCAGGATCGCCGCCAGGTCCGCCGGGGTCAGTCCGTTGCGGCTCAGGCCCGTGTCGACCTTCAGGTGGGCGCGGGCCGGACGGCCCGCCGCACGGGCGGCCGCGGCGAGCTCGTCGAGCGCCCACCGGGCGGACACGGAGACGTCCACGTCCGCCTCGACGGCGTCGCGCAGCGGCGCGCCCGGGGCGTACAGCCACGTGAGGACCCGGGGCCCGACGACGCCGCCGCGGCGCAGCGCGAGGGCCTCCTCGACCTGTGCGGCGCCCAGCCAAGTGGCGCCCCCGGCGACCGCGGCGGCGGCCGTCGGCAGCAGGCCGTGGCCGTAGCCGTCCGCCTTGACGACCGCCATCACCTGCGCGGTCGGTGCGTGGGCGGCCAGTGACCGGACGTTGGCGCGGATGGCCGCGAGGTCCACGACGGCGCGTGCGGGGAACGAGCTCACGGCGACCATTCTCCCACCGCGGGTCATCCGATCGGCACGACGACGTCCGCACGCCCGGCGGTCGCCGCGACCAGCCGGGCGTTGGCCTCGTCGGGACCGTAGGACCAGGCGCGCGCCGCGTCAGGCGTCTTGCCGAACGCCTCGTGCCGGGCCACCAGCCGGGCCAGCCGCACGTCGTCGTCGGGCGCCAGGAACCACGACTCGTCCAGCAGCCCCGCCACCGGGCCGAACCCGTGGTCGTCGAGCAGCAGGTAGTTCCCCTCGACGACCACCAGCCGGACGTCCGGTCCCACCGCGATGGCCCCGGCCACGGCGTTCCGCAGGTCGCGGCGGTACTCGGGTGCGTAGACGGTCCGTACCGGGCTGCGCAGCCGGGTCAGGAGCGCGACGAAGCCGTCGGCGTCGAACGTGTCCGGCGCCCCCTTGCGACCGGCCCGCCCGAGGCGTTCGAGCTGCGACTGCGCCAGGTGGAAGCCGTCCATCGGGACGACGACCGCTCCGGGCCCCACGGCGCCCACCACCCGCTCGGCCAGGGTCGACTTGCCGGCTCCCGGCGCACCGGTGATCCCGAGGATCCGCCGCGGTCCGCACGCCAGGGCCTGCACGCGAGCGGCGAGGTCAGGGGTCAGCGTCATGCGCCCAGCAGCTCGGCGATCGTGCCCGGCAGCGCGTCCGCGACCGCTTGCGCCGCGACGGGACCGCCGGGGTTGGCCCGGTGCGCCGCGCGTCCGTGCACGAGCGCGGCGGCCGCCGCGAGCGCCGCGGCGAGCGACGGGTCCTCCTGCACCGCCTGGGCACGGCCGGCCAGGAGAGCCCCGAGCAGCCCGGCGAGGACGTCCCCGGCGCCCGCGGTCGCCAGCCACGGGGGCGCATCGGCCTGGGCGTACACCGCTCCCCGGGCACCGACGACGACCGTCACGGACCCCTTGAGCAGCACCGTCGCTCCCGTGAGCTCGTGGGCCCGGCGCGCCCAGCGCAGCGGTTCGGCCTCGACGTCGGCCCGGTCCACCGCCTCGCCCCGCTGGCCGAGCAAGCGCGCCAGCTCACCCGCGTGCGGCGTGATCACCGCGTGCGGACCGACGTGCGGGGGGAGCAGGTCGAGCGCGCCGGCATCGACCACCGCCGGCTCGCCACGCTCCCGGACGTGCTGGACGGCGTACTCGATGCGGCGCCGTTGCCCCGCGTCGTCCGGTGACACCCCGGGACCGAAGACCCAGGCCTGCACGCGTCCGTGGCCCACGACGACCTCGGGGTGCGCGGCGACGACCAGGTCCGCGACGTCACCCAGGTAGCGGACCATCCCGACGCCCGCCCGGACCGCACCGCTCGTCGTGAGCACGGCCGCACCGGCGTACGCCCGCGAACCGGCCACCACCCCCACCACGCCGCGCGTGTACTTGTGCGCGTCGGGCGCGGGCACGGGCCACAGGTCCGCGACGTCGGCCGCCTCGAGCCGCACCACGGCCGGCGCGCCGGCAGGCTCCAGTCCGAGGTCCACGTGCTCGACACGCCCGGCCGCGCGCGCGCCGGGCGGGAGCACGAGGCCTGGCTTGAGCGTGCCGAAGGACACGGTGAGGTCCGCGTCGAGCACCACGCCCTCGCGGCGCCCGTCGTCCACCCCCAGGCCGGACGGCACGTCGACGGCCACGACGTAGGGTCGCCCGCGCTGCACGATGGCCTCGACCAGGGCGCCCGCCGCCCCCCGCAGCCCGGACCCGTCGGACCCGATGCCGAGCACGCCGTCCAGCACCAGGTCGGCGCCGACCGCGAGCGCGGCGGCGTCCTCGAGGCGCTCCAGGCGCAGCACCCGCCCGCCGGCCGCCCGCAACGCCGTCAGGCCGCCCTGGTGCACGCGGTCCGCGGTCAGCACGGCGTGCACCTCGACGCCCCTCCTGGCCAGCAGGGCGCCCGCGTGCAGCGCGTCGCCACCGTTGTTGCCGGGCCCCACGAGCACGACGACCCGCGCACCGGTCAGCGTGCCGCGCCGGTCGCGCAGGGCGTCGGCCACCCAGACGTGCAGGGCGAACGCGGCGCGTCCCATCAGCGGGACGCCGGCCGCGAGGAGCGGCTCCTCGGCGGCTCGCACCTGCGCGGAGGTCCAGGTCTGCAGCACGTTCCTCATCCTTGCCGGTGGACCGCCTTCGCGCCCGGGTTCGCCGTGCGCCCGGACGGTTGTATCGATTCGACCGCTGCGGCGGCGATCACACCCGGGCGCAGGTAGCGTGCCCTCATGCGCTTCGGACTCTTCATCCCCCAGGGCTGGCGGCAGGATCTCACCGGCATCGCCCCCCGCGACCACTGGCAGACCATGAGCGGCCTTGCCACCCACGCCGACCAGGGCGACTCGTTCGAGTCGATCTGGGTCTACGACCACTTCCACGCGGTGCCTGAGCCCAACGGCGAGGCGACCCACGAGGCGTGGAGCCTCATCAACGCGTTCGCCGCGACGACCAGCCGCGTCCGGCTGGGGCAGATGTGCACCTGCATGGCGTACCGCAACCCGGCCTACCTGGCCAAGGTCGCCACGACGGCCGACATCATCTCGGGCGGCCGTGTCGAGATGGGCATCGGCGCCGGCTGGTACGAGCACGAGTGGCGGGCGTACGGCTACGGGTTCCCGTCCGCCGGCCAGCGGATCGCCATGCTCGACGAGGGCGTGCAGATCTTCAAGCAGATGTGGACCAACGGCACCGCGACCCTGGACGGCGCGCACTACCAGGTCGACGGCGCCCAGCTGTCCCCGCTGCCGCTGCAGGTCGACGGGCCGCCGCTGTGGATCGCGGGCGGCGGTGAGAAGAAGACGCTGCGCATCGCCGCCGAGCACGCGGCGTACACCAACTTCGACGGCTCGCCGGAGGGCTTCGCCCACAAGTCGCAGGTCCTGCGCGGGCACTGCGAGGCCATCGGACGACCGTTCGAGGAGATCACCCGGTCTGCCAACTACAACGTGGTCATCGGCGCCACCGAGGCCGAGGTCGACGACCGCATCGCCTGGGTCGAGGAGCACCTGAGCAACACGGTCCCCGAGAAGGCGGCCGAGGTGGCCGAGGACTTCCGCAACGGGCCGCTGGTCGGCACGCCCGAGCAGATCGTGGACAAGCTCCGCGAGCTCGAGAAGCTGGGCATGACGTACGCCATCACGTACTTCGCCGAGGCCGCCTACGACCGCTCGGGCATCGAGCTGTTCGAGAACGAGGTCGTCCCCGCGCTGCGCTGAGGCTCAGTCGCGCTCGGCGACCACCATGGCGGACGCGATTCCGGCGTCGTGGGAGATGGACAGGTGGAACCGGTCCACGCCGAGCGCGGCCGCCGCGGCGGCGACCGTGCCGACGACCTCGACCACCGGCTGCGCGCCCGCCACGCGGCGCACGGTCGCGTCCTGCCAGCTCATGCCCGCCGGCGCGCCCAGCGCCTTGGCGATCGCCTCCTTGGCCGCGAACCGCGCGGCGAGCGACGTCTCGGGCATCTCCCGCTCCTCGGGCGTGAAGAGCCGAGCACGCAGCGCGGGTACCCGGTGCAGCGTGTCGACGAACCGGGCGACGTCGACGACGTCGATCCCGACGCCGACGATCACGCTGCGCTCATCCGGCGCTCACCCGGCGCTCGGGCGGGTAGCCGTCACTCGACGGTGACGGACTTGGCGAGGTTGCGCGGCTGGTCCACGTCGAGCCCCTTGGCCGTGGCCAGCTCGCATGCGAAGACCTGCAGCGGCACCACGGTGAGCAGCGGGGCCAGCAGCGTCGGAGCGCGCGGCACGAAGAAGACCTCGTCGGCGTAGGCCAGCACCTCCGTGTCGCCGTCCTCCGCGATCACCAGGGTGCGGGCACCGCGGGCGCGGATCTCCTGGATGTTGGAGACGACCTTCGAGTGCAGCGAGTCGCGCCCCTGCGGGGACGGCACGACGACGAAGACCGCCTGCCCCTCCTCGATGAGCGCGATCGGCCCGTGCTTGAGCTCACCGGCGGCGAAGCCCTCGGCGTGGATGTACGCGAGCTCCTTGAGCTTGAGCGCGCCCTCCATCGCGACCGGGTAGCCGACGTGCCGACCGAGGAAGAGGACCGACTGCGTGTCCACCATCGACCGGGCGGTCGCGCGCACCCGGTCGGCGCGGTCGAGCACCTGCTGGATCTTGTCCGGCATGTCGCGCAGCTCGGACAGGATCGTGCCGACCTCGTCCGCGAACTTGTTGCCCCGCAGCTGCGCCAGGTACAGGCCGAGCAGGTAGGCGGCGGTGATCTGCGCGAGGAACGCCTTGGTGGACGCCACCGCGATCTCCGGCCCGGCGTGCGTGTACAGGACGGCGTCGGACTCGCGCGGGATCGTCGACCCGTGCGCGTTGACCAGCGCCAGCACCTTGGAACCCTGCTCGCGCGCGTGCCGGGCGGCCATGAGCGTGTCCATCGTCTCGCCCGACTGCGAGATCGCGACCACGAGCGTGCGCTCGTTGACCACCGGGTCGCGGTACCGGAACTCGTGGGACAGCTCGACCTCCACCGGGATGCGGCACCAGTGCTCGATCGCGTACTTCGCCACGTGGCCGGCGTAGGCGGACGTGCCGCAGGCGATGACGACGATCTTGTCCACCGACCGCAGCACGGACTCGTCGATCCGGATCTCGTCCAGCACCAGCCGACCGCGCGCGTCGGTGCGCCCGAGCAGCGTGTCCGCGACGGCCTGCGGCTGGTCGTGGATCTCCTTGTCCATGAAGGACGCGAAGCCACCCTTCTCGGCGGCGGCGGCGTCCCAGTCGACGGTGTACCGGCGCGGCTCGGCCGGGCGGCCGTCGAAGTCGGTGACCGACACCGAGTCCGGCGTGATGGTCACCACCTGGTCCTGCCCCAGCTCGAGCGCGTCGCGTGTGTGGGAGATGAACGCCGCGACGTCGGAGCCGAGGAAGTTCTCCCCCTCGCCGAGCCCGACCACCAGCGGCGAGTCGTGCCGGGCACCCACGACGACGTCCGGGGCGTCCTGGTGCACCGCGAGCAGCGTGAACGTGCCCTGCAGCGTCCGCGCGACCGCGGTCATCGCGGCCGTGAGGTCCCCCGTGCTCTCGTAGGCCCGCGCGATGAGCTGCGCGGCGACCTCGGTATCGGTCTCGGAGGTGAACCGGACCCCGTCGGCCTCGAGGTCGGCCTTCAGCCCGGCGAAGTTCTCGACGATCCCGTTGTGGATCACGGCGAGCTTGCCGGCCACGTGCGGGTGCGCGTTGACGTCGGTCGGACCGCCGTGGGTTGCCCAGCGCGTGTGCCCGATCGCCGCGGTCGACGGCGGCAACGGGTGCAGGTCCAGCTCCTCGACGAGGTTGGCCAGCTTCCCGGCCTTCTTCGCGACGGCCAGGGGGCCCTGCGGACCGACGAGCGCGACGCCTGCGGAGTCGTACCCCCGGTACTCCAGCCGGCGCAGACCTTCGAGCACCACGTCCAGGGGGCGGTCACTGGCCGACTGGCTACCCACGTATCCGACGATTCCACACATGGTCGCGAGTCTACCGGGGCATCCGGCAGGCCCCGATGGGCGGTCCGGGCCCTCCCTCGTGCACAATCGACCCCGTGCCAACGTCGCTCACCCCGGCCACGCCCTACGTCGACCTGGACCGCGACGCCTGGACCCGCCTGTCCGCCTCCACCCCCCTGCCGCTGACCGACGCCGACGTCGAGCGGCTGGCGGGCCTCGGCGACCCCATCGACCTCGCCGAGGTCGACGCCATCTACCGCCCGATCTCGCGGCTGCTCGACCTCCACATCGAGGCCACCCGGACCCTGCACGCGGCGTCCAGCACGTTCCTGCGCGAGGACGTCGGCGGCACGCCCTTCGTCATCGGCGTCGCGGGGTCGGTCGCCGTCGGCAAGTCCACGACCGCCCGCCTGCTGCGCGAGCTCCTGGCGCGCTGGCCTGCGACGCCGCGCGTCCAGCTGGTGACCACCGACGGCTTCCTCTACCCGAACGCCGAGCTCGAGCGCCGCGGCCTGATGGACCGCAAGGGCTTCCCCGAGTCCTACGACCGTCGTGCGCTGCTGCGCTTCGTGTCCAAGGTCAAGGCAGGCCGACCCGAGGTCCGCGCCCCGGTCTACGACCACCTCACCTACGACATCCTGCCGGGCCGGGAGATCGTGGTGAACCGCCCCGACGTGCTCATCGTCGAGGGCCTCAACGTGCTCCAGCCCGCCCGGCCGACCGCCGAGGGGACGTCGAACCTGGCGGTGAGCGACTTCTTCGACTTCTCCATCTACGTCGATGCCCGGACCGCCGACGTCCGCCGGTGGTACGTCGACCGGTTCCTGGCCCTGCGCAAGACGGCGTTCGCCCGGCCCGAGTCGTACTTCCACCGGTACGCGGCGCTCACCGACGACGAGGCCGTCGAGCTCGCGGAGCAGATCTGGGACTCGATCAACGAGCCCAACCTGGTGCAGAACATCCTGCCCACCCGCAGCCGGGCGACCCTCGTGCTGACCAAGGGCAGCGACCACGCCGTCGAGCGGGTGCGTCTCCGCAAGCTGTAGGAGCCCTGCTCAGCCGGCCGGGGTCGCGGCCGTGGGCACCACCAGCCGCACCGGGTACTGCTCCCGGCCGGTCTCCTCGAGCGCGTCGAGCGCCCGGGTGACCGCCGGGTCCGGGGTCCCGCAGCTGTCCGTCGGCCACGCCGGCCGGATCGCCCGGCCGAGCGCGTCGACGAGCCACAACGACGGTGCGGTCACCGCCGCGCTGCTGCACGTCCCACCCCGGGGCGCGGACGGCCGACGCAGCGCCGCGACGAGCGGGTCCAGGTCGCCCTCGAGCCGGCTCGCGGTCAACGCGACCCAGGTCCCGGACGAGTCGTGCAGCGTGCCCCCCGGCGCACACACGACGACGCTGACCGGCAGGAAGTCGTCGGGGACGCGCCCGGTCTCGGGGGCGTCGGGGTGGGGCGTGCCCGTGCCGGGGGTGGCGCCGTCCGCGACGAGCCCGAGGTCCGCGAGCACCTGCGCCGACATGCAGTCCGCGGACCCCACCACCACGGCCGCCGGCGCGTCCGCCGCGGGCTCGCCGGTCGTGCACCCTGCGAGCCCGAGAAGGACGGCGGCGGGCAGCACGAGACGAACGGTCCACGGCGCACGCACGCCCATCTCGCCCCCCTGTCGCACTACCCGTCGCTGCGCGCACCACGGGGGTGTCGGCAGAGCACGGGAGCGACGACCGCGACGTCGACGCAGTCAGAGCGTAGGCACAGTCACGGGCCCGATGACCGGGTGATACCGGATCGTTAGCCGACGGGGTCGGATCGTGAGCGTCCTGTGACCGGCTCGCCCGGGAGCGGGGTCGCGGCCGGCGTGTCGGCGACCTCCGGAGCCGCGGCGGCCTCCACCCGCCCGTGCCCGGTGAGCTTGCGCAGGGCCCAGTCGACGATCACACCGATCGCCAGCCCGCCGATCACGCCGACGGCCACCGCGATGAGGGTGTGGTCGTGCAGCCAGGCGCCGGCGCCGATCCCGATCAGCGACGAGTACGCACCCCAGGTGATCGCTGCGATGCCGGTGAGCCCCATGAACCGGCGACGGCTGTAGTGCACCGCACCGGCGGTCATGTTCACGGCCACCCGCCCGATCGGGATGTAGCGGGCAGCGATGATGAAGGCAGCGCCACGATGGCTCAGGGCGTTCTCCGCCCAGTCGACCGCGGCCTGCCCCCGCGGCGAGCGCAGCAGGCGCAGCTCGCGCACCTTGACCTTGGTGCCGATCTGGTAGGCGATCTGGTCGCCGCTCCACGCACCGGCTGCCGCCACGAGCACGAGGATTGCCAGGTTGGGGCTGCCCTCGGCCATGGACACGGCGGCCAGCGCGATGACGATGGACTCGCTGGGGACGGGAGGGAAGAACCCGTCGATCGTCGCGAACAGGTAGAGCACGACGAAGATCCACGGGGACCCTACGAGGGCGAGCGCCCACGCCTCCAGCACGATCATCAGCTCCTGTGATGTGGGTCCGGCGGCGATCCGCCCGGTGTCGTGTTCCACGGTAAGTCGCGCCGGGACCCGGACGACATAGGGGTGACCCCCGGTTCATCCCTGGAACAGGCCCACGTCATCCCAGGGTCGGACCCGGGATCCGCCCGGGGGTCCTTGCTCAGTCGAGCGGGAAGCCGAGCGCCGTGGCCGCGGACGTGGGCCTCGGCTCCGTCGCCCAGCGTGCACCGAACTCGTCCGTCACCGCGAGGGAGCGCAGCTCGGCGCGGTCCAGGTACAGCGTCCCGTTCAGGTGGTCCGTCTCGTGCTGGACGATGCGTGCCGACCAGCCGCTCACGACCTCGTCGACCGGCGTCCCGTGCTCGTCCGACCCGGTCAGCCGCACACGACGCGCGCGGGCGACCACGGCCTGGTACCCGACGACACTCAAACAGCCCTCGTAGAACCCGACACGCTCGTCGCCGACGGGCGTGTAACGCGGGTTGACCAGGACCCGGTACGGCAAGCGCTCCCGCTCGCGGACCTCCGCGTGCTCCGGCGAGACCGAGCCCGGGTCCTCCAGCACCGCGAGGGCCACGGGCAGACCGAGCTGCGGAGCCGCGAGCCCGACGCCGGGGGCGGCCCGCATCGTCCGGTGCATCACGTCCAGCAGCGCCGTCAGCTCGCTCGCCGACAGCTGCCCGTCGTACGGCGTGGCCACCGCACGCAACGCCGGGTGCCCAGCCTGGACGATGGGCGCGACGCCGTCGTCGGACCGCGCGCCGGCCTCGATGATCCAGAGCGCCACGTCGCGCAGCGCCTGGTCCCACTGGGCCCCGGACGGCACTACAGCGCCAGCCTCGTCAGGACGACGTCCGCGAGCTCGTGCGCGACGCGATCGGCCTCGGCCTGGCTGCCCGCCTCGACCATCACCCGGACGAGGTCCTCGGTGCCCGACGAGCGCAGCAGCACCCGGCCGGTGTCTCCCAGCCCGGCCTCCGCGGACCGCACGGCGTCGAGCAGCGGCCCGTCGGTGTCGGCCCGTCGCTTGTCGACACCCGGCACGTTGACCAGGGTCTGCGGCAGCCGGCGCACGACGCCGGCGAGGTCGGCGAGGGTCGAGCCCGTCGCGGCCACACGCGCGGCCAGCTGGAGGGCGGTCAGGACGCCGTCGCCGGTGGTCGCGTGCGCGGCCATGATGATGTGCCCGGACTGCTCGCCGCCGAGCGAGAAGCCGCCGGCGCGCATCGCCTCCAGCACGTACCGGTCTCCGACCGCGGTGTCGACCGTCGCGATGCCGGCCTCGCTCATCGCGATCTTCAGCCCGAGGTTGCTCATCACCGTGGTGACCAGGGTGTCGTCCACGAGCTCGCCGCGGTCCCGCATCGCGATCGCCAGGATCCCCATGATCTGGTCCCCGTCGACCAGGTTGCCCTGCGCGTCGACCGCGAGGCACCGGTCGGCGTCCCCGTCGAACGCGACGCCGAGGTCCGCCCCGGACGCGACGACCGCGGCCTGGAGCTGCTCGGGGTGCGTCGAGCCGCACTTCTCGTTGATGTTCCGGCCGTCCGGCGAGGCGTTGATGACCACGACGTCGGCGCCCGCCGCACGCAGCGTCGCGGGGCCCACCTCGCTCGCGGCGCCGTTCGCGCAGTCCACCGCGATCCGCAGCCCGGTCAGCGGCACGTCGATGGTGCTGACCAGGTGCTCGGTGTACTGCTCGCCCGCCCGCCCGGTGTCCACGCGGATCCGGCCGACGGCCCCGCCGAGGGGGCGCTCCCAGTGCTCGCCCATGCGCGCCTCGATGGCGGCCTCGAGCTCGTCGTCGAGCTTGTGCCCGCCGCGCGCCAGGAACTTGATGCCGTTGTCGGGCATCGGGTTGTGCGACGCGGAGAGCACCACCCCGATGTCCATGCCGAGCTCGGCGGTCAGGTAGGCGACCGCCGGCGTGGGGAGCACGCCGACGTTGTTCACGTCGACGCCGGCCGAGGCCAGCCCGGCGGCCACGGCGGCGGCGAGGAACTCCCCCGACGCCCGCGAGTCACGCCCGACGATCGCGCGCGGGCGGTGTCCCTCGAACTGGCCCAGCGAGCCCAGCACGTGGGCGGCCGCGACGGACAGGTCGAGCGCGAGCTCGGCCGTCACGTCCCGGTTGGCGAGCCCACGCACGCCGTCGGTGCCGAACAGTCGGCCCATGGTCAGACTCCTTCGTCGTGGGGCACGGTCGGTGACCCCTGGCGCACGTTGCCGCCGATGGTTGCAGACATGCCGATGGCCCCGCCGGTCGTGAGACCGGCAGGGCCATCGGGCCGTGAAGCGACGATCAGCGCTTCGAGTACTGCGGAGCCTTGCGGGCCTTCTTGAGGCCGGCCTTCTTGCGCTCCACGACGCGGGCGTCGCGGGTCAGGAAGCCGGCCTTCTTCAGCGCCGGTCGGTTGTTCTCCTCGTCGATGCTGTTCAGCGCACGGGCGATGCCCAGGCGCAGCGCGCCGGCCTGGCCGCTCACGCCACCGCCGGTGATGCGGGCGACGACGTCGAAGCGGTCCTCGACGTCGACCAGCTTGAACGGGGAGTTCACGAGCTGCTGGTGCACCTTGTTGGGGAAGTAGTCCTCGAGCGTGCGCCCGTTGATCTTCCACTGGCCGGTGCCGGGGACGATGCGCACGCGTGCGATCGCCTCCTTGCGACGACCCAGCGCGTTGGCCGGTGCCGTGATGCTCTGACCGCGACCCGTGGGTGCGGCCGTCTCGGAGGTGTAGCTGGTGGGGGTGTCATCGCCCTCGAGGTCGATGTCGACCGTGGTCTCTGCCACTGGTGTCCTCGCGTCCTTGTTCTCTGCGCTCAGCCGGCTCACGCCTGCTGAGAGACCTGGGTGATCTCGAAGGGCTTCGGCTGCTGCGCCGCGTGCGGGTGCTCTGCACCGGCGTAGACCTTGAGTTTGGTGAGCTGCTGGCGCGCGAGCGAGCTCTTGGGGAGCATGCCGCGGACAGCCTTCTCGATCGCGCGCTCGGGGTGCTTCTCCAGAAGGTCGGAGTAGGCCACGGCCCGCAGACCACCCGGGTATCCGGAGTGGCGGTACGCGAGCTTGTTCTCGCGCTTGTTGCCGGTCAGTGCCACCTTGGCCGCGTTGATGACGATGACGAAGTCACCGCCGTCGACGTGAGGGGCAAAGGTTGCCTTGTGCTTGCCGCGCAGCAACGTGGCCACATGTGTGGCCAGGCGGCCCAGGACGACATCGTTCGCGTCGATGATGTGCCAGGTCCGCTCGACGTCGCCGGGCTTCGGGGTGTACGTGCGCACGGTCGTCAGCCTTCGTTTCGTTGCGAATCTTGTCGCGGCGGGACTCCGCAGGGTGCGGGTCCGCCGATGAATGCTCTCGTCGGCATCCAGGCGGCGAGCGGGAACGCACCGGCCCTGCCGTTCTGGCTCGATGCTGAGTGCTGAGAGTGCACTAGCAACCGCTCGAACGGGGACGCACAACGAATCGTAAGAATACCCGCCGCTGCGCCGGAGGGTCAAAACGCGGCGGCCCCGGCACCGCCGGGTCACCCCGAACCGGGCGGTCCGTGCCTGCGGACCGGACGCAGAGCCGCCGTCGCAGCACGCACCACCCGCTCGGTGAGGTCGTCCAGCGTGGGTGTGCGCAGTGCCCAGTGCTGCCAGTACAACGGTACGTCGAGGTGTCGACCGGCCCGGACCTCGACCAGCGCGCCCGCCGCGATCCGCTCCGTGGCCACCGCCTCCGGCACCATCCCCCAGCCGAGGCCCGCCTCGACGAGCCCCACGAACGCGGACTGGGACGGCACGTAGTGCACCAGCGGCGTGACCGTGCGCCGCCCCACCACGGCCGCCACGAAGCGCTCCTGCAGGCCGTCCTCGCGGTTGAACGCCAGCAGGGGGGCGCCCGCGAACGCCTCCGCGCCCAGCCCGTCGCCGAACCAGCGGTCGCGCCGGTCCGGCGCGGCGACGGCCAGGTACCGCATGGCACCGAGCCGTCGGACGCGGCAACCCTGCACCGCGCGCGGGTCGGCCGTCACCGCGGCCATCACGGTGCCGTCCCGCAGCAGGTCGGCCGACAGCTCCTGGTCCTCGCGCCGCAGGTCGAGCAGGACGTCCGCCGGCAGGTCGGCGACCGCGGCCGGGAACCAGGTGGACATCGAGTCGTCGTTCACGGCGACGGGCAGGCGGCGGGTGGAGGGGTTCGCGCGCGTCCCGCCGGGCGCGGGCACTAGCTGGGCCATGGCGTCGCGACCGAGCAGCTCCACCTGACCGGCCAGCCGGACCAGCACCTCGCCGTCCTCGGTGGGCCTGCAGGGGCGCGTGCGCAGCACCAGGACGCGGCCGACCTGCTGCTCGAGGGCCTTGATCCGCTGGCTGACAGCGGAGGGCGTGACGTGCAGCCGCTGCGCCGCGGCGTCGAAGCTGCCCTCGTGCACCACGGCCGCGAGCGCGCTGAGCTGGTCGGCGTCGAAGGACATATGAATGATCCTAATGGATCAAAAGGAACCTGAACTGGTCTTCATCGGTGGTGCCGTCCTACGGTCAAGGGGTGCCCACCATCGCCCTGTCCGGCTTCCTGACGAGTCTCGCCCTGATCGTCGCCATCGGTGCCCAGAACGCCTTCGTGCTGCGCCAGGGGATCCGCGGCGAGCACGTGCTGCCGGTCGTCGCCGTGTGCGCCGCCGCCGACGCCCTCCTGATCGGCGCGGGCATCGCCGGCCTCGGGGCACTCGTCACCGACCACCCCACCGTGCTCACCGTGACGCGCTACGCGGGCGCTGCCTTCCTGCTCGTGCTGGCCGTCGGTGCGGCCGCGCGGGCCCGGCGCCCGGACCGGCTCGATCCGGCGGCCGACGGCCCCGCCGCCCTCGGCGCGGTGCTCACCACCTGCCTCGCGCTGACGTTCCTCAACCCGCACGTCTACCTGGACACCGTCGTCCTGCTCGGGTCGCTCGCGCACCAGCACGGCGCCGGGGCCTGGGTCTTCGGCGCGGGTGCGGCCGCCGCGAGCATCGCCTGGTTCACCGCGCTGGGATTCGGTGCCGCCTACCTGCGGCCGGTGTTCGCCCGCCCGCGCGCCTGGCAGGTGCTCGACCTCGTGATCGCCGGGGTGATGGCCACCCTCGCCGTCACGCTCGTGGTCTGAGGTCAGCGCACGCGGTCCACGCGTCCGGCGTCCCACACGGGCTCGGGCGTCTCGATGACCTCGCCGTCGGCGCCGAACACGAGGAACCGGTCGAAGGTCCGGGTGAACCACCGGTCGTGCGTGACCGCCAGGACGGTGCCCTCGAACGCGGCCAGCCCGGTCTCGAGCGCCTCCGCCGAGTGCAGGTCCAGGTTGTCGGTCGGCTCGTCGAGCAGCAGGAGGGTCGCCCCACCGAGCTCCAGCAGCAGGATCTGCAGGCGCGCCTGCTGACCGCCGGAGAGCGTCTCGTAGCGCTGCTCCGCCGCGGACACGAGCTCGTACCGGTCGAGCGCCTTGCTGGCCTGCTCTCGGCCGAGACCTGCGCGGTGTCCCTCACCGCGGTGCAGGATCTCGAGCAGCGTGCGTCCGACGAGCTCGGGGTGCCCGTGGTTCTGCGCGAACCACCCCGGCCGCACGCGCGGGCCCAGGACGACCGTGCCGGTGTGCGCCACGGGGACGACCGGGATGTCGTCGGCGGGCGCGTGCTCGGGGTTCGGGTCACTGCCGCCGGCCGCGAGCAGCCGCAGGAAGTGCGACTTGCCCGACCCGTTGGACCCGAGCACGGCCACGCGCTCGCCGAACCAGACCTCGAGGTCGAACGGCTTCATCAGCCCGGTGAGCTCCAGGTCGGTGGCCACGACGGCGCGCTTGGCGGTCCGCCCGCCGCGCAACCGGACGCGGACGTTCTGCTCGCGTGCCAGCAGGGTGGGCGGCCCGCCCTCCTCGAACTTGCGCAGCCGTGTCTGGGCGGCGGAGTACCGGGACGCGAGCCCGTCGTTGAACGCGGCCTTGGTCTTGAGGGTCAGCACGAGCTCCTTGAGCTTCACGTGCTCCTCCTCCCAGCGGCGCAGGAGCTCCTCCAGCCGCGAGCGCCGGTCCTCGCGCGCCTCGTGGTAGGACGCGAAGCCGCCACCGTGCACCCAGACGGCCGCACCGTTCACGCCCGGCTCGAGGGTGGCCACCTGGGTGGCCACGCGGGCGAGCATCTCCCGGTCGTGGCTGACGAACAGCACGGTCTTGCTCGACGCCCGCAGCCTGTCCTCGAGCCAGCGCTTGGTCGGCACGTCGAGGGCGTTGTCGGGCTCGTCGAGCAGGAGGACCTCGTCGGGACCGCGCAGCAGCGCCTCCAGGACGAGTCGCTTCTGCTCACCGCCGGACAGCGTGCGCACCTCGCGGTGCTGCGCCGCGTCGAACGGGATGGACAGCACGGCGTCGGTGACGCGGTCCCAGCCCGCCTCCGCCTCGTAACCGCCCACGTCGGCCCAGTCCACGAGGGCCTGGGCGTACCGCATCTGGGCGGGCTCGTCGTCGACCTCCATGATCGCCAGCTCCGCGGCCGCGAGCTCGACGGCCGCGTCCCGGACGGCCGGCGACGCGAGCGACGCCAGCAGGTCGCGGATCGACCGGTCGTCGTGGATGCGGCCGATGTCCTGCCGCATGACCCCCAGACCGCCGCTGCGCCCGATGGTCCCGGCATGCGGCGCCTCGTCCCCGGCGACGATCCTCAGCAGCGTCGTCTTGCCCGCGCCGTTGGGCCCGACGAGCGCGACGCGCGCACCGTCACCGACGCGGAACGAGATGTCGTCGAGCAGAGGGCGCCCGTCGGGCAGGAAGTAGCCGATGCCGCTGATGTCGAGGTGGCCCATGCGCCCAGTGTCCCCGGCGGTCGGCGGTCGGGGACACCGGATTGACCGTGGCGTCACCCACTTCCCCTGGCGCGGCGGCGCGCACGGTGTCAGGGTCGTAGACATGAGTGACACACCCGCGACCAGCACCGACCCCGAGCTCGGCAGCGAGGGCGACACCGACCAGCTCACGAGCGACGACACCCTGCTCGACCGTGGTCTGGACGACGCGCTCGACGAGGGCTACACCGTGCCCGAGCGGCCCCGCCCCACCCACTACGGCGAGACGCCGTGGGAGGAGGCGCACCGGGAGACGATCGACCAGCGGATCGTCCAGGAGGAGCCCGAGGTCTGGGAGGCCACGCCCCGCCCGGAGCGCGACGAGTCCCGCGCCGGGCGCCTGGTCGAGGACGACGCCGCCGTCGAGGCCGGTGGCACCGACGAGTTCGCGATCGACGCGGGCATCTCCGGAGGTGCGGCGAGCGCTGAGGAGGCCGCCGTGCACCTCATCGAGGAGGAGTACGTCGACGACCGGCGGTACCGGGACGACGAGGTCTGAGCACTCAGCCGCAGCAGCCGGCGGCCTCCTGCAGGTCCTCGGCTGCGCGGCGCGCCCGCGTCAGCACGGCCCGGGCGGCGAGGTCCGCGTCCGCGGGATAGCCGACCTCCTCGAGCGTGAGGCCGTGCGCGGCCACCACGTGCACTCCGTCGCCGCGGCGACGCGCGGCCAGGAGCTCGGCCGGCCAGCCGGCCCCCCGGCGCCCCTCCCCCACGGCCAGGCTCGCGCCGACCAGCGACCGGACCATCGAGTGGCAGAACGCGTCGGCCTGCACCGTGGCGACGACCAGCCCCGCGTCCGGCCCGTCGACCGGGCGCGACCACCCGAAGGCCTCGAGCGTGCGGATGGTCGTCGCCCCCGGGCGCGGCTTGCAGTACGAGGCGAAGTCGTGGCGGCCGACGAGCGGTCGCGCCGCCGACGCCATGGCCTCGACGTCCAGCGCCCGGCGGTGCCAGACGACGTGCGTGCGCGACAGCGGGTCCCGCCGGGCGGCGTCGTCGCAGATCCGGTACGTGTAGCGACGACGCAGCGCGGAGAACCGGGCGTCGAAGCCCTCGGGCGCCCGCGCGACGGCGCGCACGACCAGGTCCGCCGGCAGGATGCCCCCGAGCCGGGTGAGCAGCACCTCGTCCACCGGCCGCGACGAGCGGCCGCGGGACGCCTCGAGGAAGCCGGCCGGGATGTCGACGTGCGCCACCTGCCCGCGTGCGTGCACCCCCGAGTCGGTGCGCCCGGCCACCGTCACCCGCGGGGGGCCGTCCGTGCGCAGCACCGTCCCGAGCGCGGCCTCCAGGATCCCCTGGACGGTACGCAGGCCCGGCTGGACCGCCCAGCCGGCGAACCGGGTGCCGTCGTAGGCCAGGTCCAGGCGCAGCCGCACGGCGGGTTCCGGGGCGTCGACAGTCTCGCTCACGGGTCCACACGGTAGTCGGCCCACGCCCGTCGCCTGCACCCGCACGCCGGGTCGCCTAGCGTGGCCCCGTGCCCGCTGCCGGCCCCGATCCGTTCACGCTCGCCGTCGACTGCGGCGGCGGGGGCATCAAGGCGTCCGTGCTGGACGCCGCCGGCACCCTGCACGCCCCGGCGGTGCGGGTGCCGACCCCGTACCCCCTGCCCCCGGAGCGCCTCGTCGAAACCATCGCGACGATCGCCGCCGGGTTGCCGCAGGCCGACCGGGTCACGGTCGGGATGCCCGGCATGATCCGGCACGGGGTCGTCGTCGCGACTCCGCACTACGTCACGCGCGCCGGCCCCCGCACGACGATCGATCCCGACCTCGTGGCCGCCTGGGCCGGCCACGACATGCAGGTTGCCGTCGCGGACCGCCTGGGGCTGCCGACCCTCGTGCTCAACGACGCCGAGGTGCACGGTGCCGGCGTCATCTCCGGAACGGGCATCGAGCTCGTCCTGACGCTCGGCACCGGGCTCGGCACGGCCCTGTTCGACGGTGGCGTGCTCGCGCCCCACCTGGAGCTGTCCCACGCGCCCGTGCGCTGGGGCACCACCTACGACGCCTACGTCGGCGAGGTCGAGCGCGCGAGGCTCGGCGCCGGGCTCTGGTCGCGGCGCGTCCGACGGGTCGTCGAGGGGTTCCGGCCGGTGTTCGTCTGGGACCGGCTCTACCTCGGCGGTGGGAATGCCCGCCAGGTGACGGCCACCACGCTTTCGCGGCTCGGCGACGACGTCGTCGTGGTGCCCAACCAGGCCGGGATCGTGGGCGGCGTCCGGGCCTGGTCGTTGGCCGTTCGCGGCTCAGCTCCTCGATCCGCCGGCTGAGCCCGCCACCCGTGCGCGTTCCCGCTGCTCGACCTCGTCGAGCGCCTCGAGCATCACCCGGCCGAACCGCGCCGGCTGCACCAGGCTGACCAGGTGCGTGGCGCGGGGCACGACGACGAGCCGCCCGTCGCGGCAGGCGGCGAGGAAACGTCGCTCCTCCCCGCGGAAGTGGTCGAACGCTCCGTTGACGAGCCAGACCGGCGCCTCGACGCGTGCGAGGTCGGCCACCGGTGTCGCCACCGTCATCTCCCGCAGGACCTGGCTCGTGGCGTCGAGCGCGAACCCACCCGCACCGACGTCCGCGGCCCCCTCCGCCGGCAGCACCCGGTCGACCAGGAACTGGTTCAGGCCCGCGCCCCGGTCCGGCAGGCGCGCGATGCCGTGGGCGCCGACCGACCACCCCGACAGGAGCAGCCGATGCGGCCGCGTGGAGCAGGAGGCCGCGAGCAGCCCGGCCACCTGGTCCGGGTGCCGCGCCGCGTGGCGGATCGCCACGTAACCGCCCAGGGACAGGCCGACCACGAAGGCACGCCCGCCGACCTCGTCGATCGCCGCGGTGATCGTGTCCACGGCCGCGTCCAGCGTGAACGGCTCGTCGATCCGGCTGCCGTGGCCCGGCAGGTCCACCGCGACGGCGCGACGACCCACGCGCTCGAGCGTCTCCACCTGCGCGCGCCACATGGTCCGCGACGTCCGCAGGCCGTGCACCAGGACGACCGGCAGGCTCATGTCCCCGACTCTAGGCGTGCCTCGGGCGCTCGCGCCGGACGCGACAGAGCCCGGGACCACGAGGTCCCGGGCTCTGTCGCTACTGCGGGTCAGGTCACGCCTTGTCGGCGTCGTCCTTGGTCTTGACCGCGTCCTCGACGGGCGCGTCCTCGACGACCTCGTCCTGGACCGGGGCGTCCTCGACGACCTTGTCCTCGACGGGGGCGTCCTCGACGGGAGCGTCCTCGACGGGCTTGTCCTCGACCGTGTCGGCCGGCTTCGCCTTCGGCGCGGACTTCGCGGTGGCCTTGGTGGCCTCCTTGACGACCGACTGCTTCGGCGAGAGCGGCTCGAGCACGAGCTCGATGACGGCCATGGGGGCGTTGTCGCCCTTGCGGGGGCCGATCTTGGTGATGCGCGTGTAGCCACCCTGACGCTCGGCGACGGCCGGGGCGATCTCCGTGAACAGGGTGTGGACGACGGACTTGTCCCGGACGACGGTCATCACGCGACGGCGGGCGTGCAGGTCACCGCGCTTGGCGAACGTGATGAGGCGCTCGGCGAGCGGACGCAGGCGCTTGGCCTTCGTCTCGGTCGTCGTGATCCGCTTGTGCTCGAACAGCGACGTCGCGAGGTTCGCGAGGATCAGCCGCTCGTGCGCCGGTCCGCCACCGAGCCGGGGACCCTTGGTGGGCGTAGGCATGGTTTTTGCTCCTTGAGTTCCAGTGATGGGCTACCGACGGACCAGCCGGGGCGGGTCCGTCGGTGTCCCCGGCGTCAGTACTGCTCGTCCTCGACGAAGTCGCCCTCGTCGTCGCCGTAGTAGGCGGTGGCGGACGGGTCGAAGTCGAGCGGGCTGTCCTTGAGCGTCAGACCGAGCTCGGCCAGCTTCTCCTTGACCTCCGTGATGGACTTCGCACCGAAGTTGCGGATGTCCAGGAGGTCCGCCTCGGACCGGGCGACGAGCTCACCCACGGAGTGGATGCCCTCGCGCTTGAGGCAGTTGTAGGAGCGGATCGTGAGCTGCAGGTCCTCGATCGGCAGAGCGAGGTCCGCGGCGAGCGCGGCGTCGGTCGGCGACGGGCCGATCTCGATGCCCTCGGCCTCGACGTTCAGCTCACGGGCCAGGCCGAACAGCTCGACCAGCGTCTTGCCGGCGGAGGCCAGCGCGTCGCGGGGCGTGATCGCCGACTTGGTCTCGACGTCGACGACGAGCTTGTCGAAGTCGGTGCGCTGCTCGACACGCGTGGCCTCGACCTTGTAGGTCACCTTGAGGACCGGCGAGTAGATCGAGTCGACCGGGATGCGGCCGATCTCGGTGTCGAACGACTTGTTCTGGTTCGCCGACACGTAGCCGCGCCCGCGCTCGACGGTGAGCTCGATCTCGAGCTTGCCCTTGTCGTTGAGCGTGGCCAGGTGCAGACCGGGGTTGTGCACCTCGACACCGGCCGGGGGCACGATGTCGGCGGCGCTGACCTCACCGGCGCCCTGCTTGCGCAGGTACATCACGACGGGCTCGTCGTTCTCCGAGGAGACGACCAGCTGCTTGATGTTCAGGATGATCTCGGTGACGTCTTCCTTCACGCCCGGCACGGTGGAGAACTCGTGCAGCACGCCGTCGATCCGGATGGACGTGACAGCGGCACCGGGGATGGAGGACAGCAGCGTCCGGCGGAGCGAGTTGCCGAGCGTGTAGCCGAAACCCGGCTCCAGCGGCTCGATGGAGAACCGCGAACGGTTCTCCGAGATGACCTCTTCGGTCAGGGTGGGGCGCTGTGCAATCAGCACGGTGTGTTTTCCTCTCAGCGGGCGTCCGCCATATGACGCTGCGCAGTACTACGGGCCGGCCTGGTCTCGGTCCACCTGGTCGGCGTAAGGATGTCCAGGTCGGTGCGCCGCCTCTCAGCAGCGCACCGACCTGAGCGAGCCGACGGTCAGACCCGGCGGCGCTTCGGCGGACGGCAGCCGTTGTGCGCCTGGGGGGTCACGTCCTGGATCGAGCCGACCTCGAGGCCGGTCGCCTGGAGCGAGCGGATCGCGGTCTCACGGCCAGAGCCGGGGCCCTTGACGAAGACGTCGACCTTCTTCATGCCGTGCTCCTGGGCGCGACGAGCGGCCGCCTCTGCGGCGAGCTGCGCCGCGAAGGGGGTCGACTTGCGCGAGCCCTTGAAGCCCACCTGGCCGGACGAGGCGGACGCGATGACGGCGCCCGTCGGGTCGGTGATGGAGATGATCGTGTTGTTGAACGTGCTCTTGATGTGCGCCTGGCCGTGGGAGACGTTCTTCTTCTCCTTGCGGCGCGGCTTGCGCACGGCGGAACGGGTCTTGGGAGGCATGCTCTTCTTCTCTCGAGATCAGCTGTGGATGACCGGGCGGCGCACCGGGGTGCAGCCAGCCGGGAGGGCTACTTGCGCCCGGCCTTCTTCTTGCCGGCGACGGTGCGCTTCGGGCCCTTGCGGGTACGCGCGTTGGTCTTGGTGCGCTGGCCGCGGACGGGAAGACCACGGCGGTGACGCAGGCCCTCGTAGCAGCCGATCTCGACCTTGCGGCGGATGTCCGCAGCGACCTCGCGGCGAAGGTCACCCTCGAGCTTGTAGTTGCCCTCGAGGTAGTCGCGCAGCGCGACGAGCTCGGCGTCGCCGAGATCCTTCACGCGCAGGTCCGGGCTGATGCCGGTCGCGGCCAGAGTTGCCTGGGCGCGGGTACGGCCGACCCCGTAGATGTAGGTGAGCGCGATCTCGAGCCGCTTCTCGCGGGGGAGGTCGACTCCAACAAGACGTGCCATGTGCCTGGTGGCTCCTGAACTGCAACGGAGGTCTGCCGCACTGCCCTCCCGCGTGCTGCGGGCCCCGGCCTCCGACCGAGGGTGCACCGGTGCGGTCCGGGCCTGAGCCCGGCACCCCACCGGAGTGGCTGTGCGCTTGCTGGTCCTCCGGGGAGGACCGTGGTGCTGTCGAGCTGCTGGTCCGACGGACCGGCGTCAGGGCATCAGCCCTGGCGCTGCTTGTGGCGCAGGTTCTCGCAGATCACCTGGACGCGACCGTGCCGGCGGATCACCTTGCACTTGTCGCAGATCTTCTTGACGCTGGGCTTGACCTTCATCGCGTGTTCCTCCGCCGCCGCTCGTGCTCGGGTGCCCCCGAGGATGACGGCGTGTTCGAGTGGCTGTTACTTGTAGCGGTAGACGATCCGGCCACGGGACAGGTCGTACGGGCTCAGCTCCACCACGACGCGGTCCTCGGGAAGGATCCGGATGTAGTGCTGACGCATCTTGCCCGAGATGTGGGCGAGCACCTTGTGGCCGTTGGTGAGCTCCACGCGGAACATCGCGTTCGGCAGAGCCTCCACGACGCTGCCCTCGATCTCGATGACACCGTCCTTCTTCGCCATATCCTCCGCTAACTGTCGGTTCTGATAGATCAGCCCACGTCGGCCGATCCCGCCCGGGACGGGTGGGTCAGCCTGGTGGGATCGTGCAGGGAACAATCGTGCTGGAACAACCGTGGGAACAGCGCGCCACGAGAACCGGGCGCACACCCAACGGACAATCTTACGGCATCAGGCCCGGTGGGCGAAACCGTGCACGGCTCAGCCTACGTGCGCTCCACCACACGCCCTGTGCGACGAGACGCGGAAGGGCCGCCGTCGCGTGCGACGGCGGCCCTTCCGGTCGTTCAGCTCGCCTCGATCAGCTCGTGGTCGACGAGCCCGTACGGCGTCGCCGCACCAGCAGCAGGGCCGCACCCGACAGCATCAGGATCGCGGCGGCGAGCACGCCCGGCGTCGCCGACGACCCGGTGGCCGCGAGCACCGCACCGTCACCGTCGTCGGCCAGGACCTCGGAGTAGAACGTCGCCGTGGGGGTCGGGCCGGCGGCCAGGACCTCCTCGGTCGGCGCGGGAGTCGTCGGCGTCACGTCGTCCACCTCGCCCGCCGGCGGCGCCGTGGGCGCCGGCGTCGCCGTGGGCGGCTGGCTCGGCGCCGGAAGGACCACGGGCACGGACTGGGTCGGGGTCGGCGTCGGCGTCACGCTCGGCGCCGGAGGCAGGCTCGGAGAGGGCGTCGTGGTCGGCGTGGGGGTCGTCGCGGGGGGCGGTGTCGCCGACGGCGTCGCGGTCGGGGTGGCCGTCGGTGTCGGCTCGCACGCGGGCACGGTCACCATGTCGGAGAGCTCGAAGTGCTGCGCGTGGTGGATCGGCGGCCAGCCGATGTAGGACTTCGGGTAGGACGGCGCCGGGCTGTCCGTGAAGAGGCTGGCATCGCCGTAGGCCTGGTCCTCCTGGACGGCCCAGCCCGGCCCGCAGAGCACCACACCGGCGGGGAGCGCCTTCGTGATCTCGGCGAGCGTGAGCTTCCGGTAGGACGCACCGGGCCAGGTGGCCACCAGGTACTGCTGGGTCGAGTTCTCCCACGAGACGGGCGCGGCCACGTCCCGCTTCAGGTAGACGTACGCGGCGGTCGTCGACGGCCGCTCGGCGGTCTGGGCAGCCGGCGCCGGCTGCGCGACCTGCTTGGGGTCGGTGCGCTTCTGTTCGTTGCGCTTCTGCTCCTTGTGCTGCCCCTGGCCGTCGGACCGGCCGCGGTCGTGCGCCTGCACGCCGCCGGCACCGAGCGTGAGCATGAGGGCCGAGACGATCAGGACCGCGCCGGCACGGCGGGTCCGGGAAGTGGGCGGGGAGGGAAAGATGCTGCGCTGCATGAGTCACCCATCACGTCGGTCGCAGGCGCGCGCTGACCACGTGCCTGCATGGCTCGGGCGCCCTCCCCCTCACCGCGCGAGATGCGCGGGCCCCAGGTCGACCCGTGGCGATTCGTTCACCGCCGGCAGGACCGTATCCGACAAACCGGGCAACGCGCGCGTTTTTCGCCCGATCCGGGGCGATTTGTGGACGATAGCGACAAGTTCACCTGGTCGGCCTACCGGGACACGGGCCGATTGCTCGGCCGAGCGGTGCGATGGCTCAGCCGAGCGGCGCGATGGTCACGCCGCGCGAGCCCAGCTCGAGCGCGCCGCCGTCCACCGCCGTCAGCACCCAGATACCGTCCTCCAGCACCGCGACGGAGTGCTCCCAGTGCGACGCGCGCGAGCCGTCCGACGTGACGACGGTCCAGTCGTCGTCGAGCGTGCGGCTGAACCGCTGACCGCGCACGAGCATGGGCTCGACCGCCACGCAGAGGCCCGGGCGGACCCGCGGACCGCGGTCGCGCGTGCGGAAGTTCGGCACGTCGGGCGGCTGGTGCATCGCGGTCCCGATCCCGTGGCCGACGTACTCCTCGACGATCCCGTACCGCTGTCCCCCGTTGCGCCCGGCGGCCTGCGCAGCGTCGACCACGTCCTCGACCGCCTCCCCCACCGCCCCGAGCCGCTCGGCGCCGCTGAGCGCCGCGATCCCCGCCCACATGGCCTGCTCCGTGGTGGCCGCGAGGTCGATGTCTGCGGGGTCGGCTCCGTCGAGCACGACGGTGATGGCGGAGTCGCCGTGCCAGCCCTCGACGACCGCGCCGCAGTCGATCGAGACCACGTCACCGGCCTCGAGGACGCGGTCGCCCGGGATCCCGTGGACGACCTCGTCGTTCACGGAGACGCACAGCGTCGCCGGGTACCCGTGGTAGCCGAGGAACGAGGGCGTCGCGTGGTGGTCGGCGATGACCTCGGCGGCGACGGCGTCGAGCTGTGCCGTTGTCGCGCCGGCGACGGCTCGCTCACGCACGGCCGCCAGCGCCTCGGCGACCACCAGTCCCGCACGCCGCATGAGCAGCACCTGCTCGGGACTCTTGTACTCGATCCGCTCGCGACCGAACACGCTCAGCCCTCGCCCGGGGCGCCGATCGCCGCGACCAGCCGCTCGGTGACCGCGTCGACCTCGCCGATGCCGTCCACCTGGACGAGCAGGCCGCGCTCGGCGTACACGCGGGCGATCGGGGCGGTCTCCTGCGCGTACACGTCGAGGCGGTGGCGCACCACGTCCTCCGTGTCGTCCTCGCGTCCCTCGATCTCGGCGCGCTTGAGCAGTCGCTCGACCACGACGTCCGCGTCCGCGGTGATCTCGACGGCACGGTCGAGGGCCAGGCCCGCGTCGGCGAGGATCGCGTCGAGCTCGGCGACCTGCGCCACGTTGCGGGGGTACCCGTCGAGCAGGAAGCCGTCGGCGACGTCGTCCTGCCCCAGCCGGTCCCGCACCATCTCGTTGGTGACCGAGTCCGGCACGAGCGCCCCGCGCGAGGTGTACTCCTGCACCGTGCGACCGAGCGGTGTCCCGCCCTTGATGTTGGCGCGGAAGATGTCACCGGTGGAGATGGCGGGAACCCCGAGCCGCTCGGCGAGCCGTGCGGCCTGGGTCCCCTTGCCCGCTCCCGGAGGACCGAGCAGGACGAGGCGGGAGGTCAACGCAAGAACCCTTCGTAGTGCCGCTGCTGGAGCTGGGACTCGATCTGCTTCACCGTCTCCAGGCCGACGCCGACGACGATGAGGATCGACGCCCCGCCGAACGGGATGTTGGCACCGACGCCCAGCACGATGAACGCGATGGTCGGGATGAGCGCCACGATGGCCAGGTACACCGAGCCCGGTGCGGTGATGCGCGAGATGACGTAGTCGAGGTACTCGGCGGTGGGCCGCCCGGCACGGATGCCGGGGATGAAGCCGCCGTACTTCTTCATGTTGTCGGCGACCTCGTCCGGGTTGAACGTGATCGCGGTGTAGAAGTAGCAGAAGAAGATGATCAGCACGACGTAGATCGCCAGGTGCAGCGGCGCGCTCGGCGACGCCAGGTAGCGGGTGATCCACTGGACCCAGCCCGCCGCCGGGTCGCCGAACTGCGCGAGCAGCCCGGGCACCGCCAGCAGGGACGACGCGAAGATCACGGGGATCACGCCGGCCATGTTGATCTTGATCGGGATGTAGGTGCTCGAGCCGCCGTACATGCGCCGGCCGACCATCCGCTTGGCGTACTGCACGGGGATCCGTCGCTGGGACTGCTCGACGAACACCACGAGCGCGATGACCAGGACCACGATCGCCATGACGACGATGAACTTCGAGATGCCGTTGTCGCCACCGGCGATCGACCACATGGCGCCCGGGAAGCTGGCGGCGATCGACGTGAAGATGAGCAGCGACATGCCGTTGCCGACGCCGCGCTCCGTGATCAGCTCACCGAGCCACATGATCAGGCCGGTACCGGCGGTCATGGTGATGACCATGAGCAGCAGCGTCTGCCACGACGGGTCCGGGATGACGTCGACCGTGCAGCCGGCGAACAGCTGACCGCTGCGCGCGACCGTGATGATCGTCGTCGACTGGAGGATCGCGAGCCCGATCGTCAGGTACCGCGTGTACTGCGTGAGCTTCGCGGTGCCGGACTGGCCCTCCTTGTGGAGCTCCTCGAAGCGAGGGATGACCACCCGGAGCAGCTGCACGATGATGCTCGCCGTGATGTACGGCATGATCCCGAGCGCGAACACCGAGAGCTGGAGCAGGGCTCCGCCGCTGAACAGGTTCACCAGGCCGAGCAGGTCATTGCCCTGCGACTGCTCGATACACGTCTGCACGTTCGGGTAGGAGACCCCCGGGGTCGGCAGGAACGAACCCACCCGGAAGAGCACCATGATCCCGATGGTGAAGAGCAGCTTGCGCCGCAGGTCGGGCGTTCGGAACGCCCGCACGAATGCGCTGAGCACCTGTCCTCCTGGGCCGCCGAAGCGGCATCGCGTACGACCGGTCCGTCCCGGTCGTGCAGCCCACGACGAGTCGCGAGCACCGGGGCACCCTAACTGATGCCCGCCGACATACGGAACGGGACCGGTGGGTAACTACGTCCCCACCGGTCCCGTCCTTCGATCAGTCCTGCGCGACGCTTCCGCCGGCAGCCACGATCGCGTCCTTCGCGGACGCCGAGTAGGCGTCGACCGCGACGGAGACCTTGACCGTGAGCTCGCCGGTGCCGAGCACCTTGACGGGCTTGCCCTTGCGGACAGCGCCCTTCGCCACGAGGTCGGCGACCGTCACGTCGCCACCGTCCGGGTACAGCGCGGAGAGCTTGTCCAGGTTGACCACCTGGTACTCCACGCGGAACGGGTTCTTGAAGCCACGCAGCTTCGGGAGGCGCATGTGCAGAGGCATCTGCCCACCCTCGAAGCGCACGGGCACCTGGTAGCGGGCCTTGGTGCCCTTGGTGCCACGCCCGGCCGTCTTGCCCTTGGACGCCTCGCCACGACCCACGCGGGTCTTGGCGGTCTTGGCGCCGGGGGCCGGACGGAGGTGGTGCACCTTGAGCGTGCCGCCGTTGCCGGGCTGAGCAGCCGCCTCGGCCGCCTTCGCCGCAGCAGCGGAGACCGACTTCTTCGGCGCCTTGGGCTCGGCCTTGGCGGCCTTCGCCTTCGGTGCAGCCTCGGTCGTCGACTCGGCCTTGTCGGCCTTGTCCGCCTTCGCGGCTGCCTTCGGCTTGTCCGCAGCAGCGGCCTTCGCCTTGGTCGCCTTCGGAGCGGACTCCGTGTCGGCGGCCTTCTCTGCAGCCTTCTTGGGAGCTGCCTTGGCTGTGGCCTTCTTGGGGGCCGTCACCTCGGCCTCCGCCTTGTCGTTCTTCTCGTCAGCCATGGTCACTCCACCTCTTCGACCGCGACAAGGTGCGTCACCGTCTTGACCATGCCGCGGATCTCAGGGCGGTCCTCCTTGACGACGACGTCGCCGATCCGCTTGAGGCCGAGGGTGCGCAGGGTGTCGCGCTGGTTCTGCTTACCGCCGATGCCAGAACGCGTCTGGGTCACCTTGAGTCGAGCCATCAGGCACCTGCCTTCGAGCCGGCCGCTGCGGCCAGGCCTGCGGCCTGGGCGCGCAGGAGCCATGCCGGAACGACGTGCTCCACCGGGAGCCCGCGGCGGGCGGCCACGGCCTCGGGACGCTCGAGGCCCTGGAGGGCCGCGACCGTGGCGTGCACGATGTTGATCGCGTTGGACGAGCCGAGCGACTTGCTCAGGACGTCGTGGATACCGGCGCACTCGAGAACGGCGCGCACCGGACCGCCGGCGATCACACCGGTACCCGGCGAGGCCGGACGCAGGAAGACGACGCCGGCAGCGGCCTCACCCTGGATGGGGTGCGGGATGGTGCCCTGGATGCGAGGAACCTTGAAGAAGTTCTTCTTGGCCTCCTCGACGCCCTTGGCGATCGCCGCGGGCACCTCCTTGGCCTTCCCGTAGCCGACGCCCACGGTGCCGTCGCCGTCGCCGACCACGACCAGCGCGGTGAAGCTGAAGCGGCGGCCGCCCTTGACGACCTTGGCCACGCGGTTGATCGACACGACGCGCTCGAGGAACGCGCTCTTCTCTGCGGTGTCGCGGCCGCGGCCGCCACCGTCCCGGCCACGACCGCCGTCACGACGGTCGCCGCCCCCGGTGCCGCCCGCAGGCGCCCCGGTGTTGCTGCGCTGAGGAGCAGCCATCAGTGAGTCCTCTTCTTTCGGAAGGTCGTCGTGGTCACAGCTTCAGCCCACCCTCACGGGCGCCGTCAGCCACCGCGGCGACACGGCCGTGGTACTTGTTGCCGCCGCGGTCGAAGACCACAGCGTCGAGGCCGGCAGCCTTCGCACGCTCGGCGATCAGCTCGCCGACCTTGCGGGCCTTGGCGGTCTTGTCGTCGTTCGAGCCACGCAGGTCGGCCTCGAGGGTCGACGCGGACACGATGGTGCGGCCGATGCCGTCGTCCACGACCTGCGCCGAGATGTGCCGGGCGGACCGGGTCACGACGAGACGGGGACGTGCGGCGGAGCCGGAGACCTTCTTGCGAAGGCGCACGTGACGACGCTGGCGGGCAATGCGCTTGCCCTTGCCGATGATCTTGAGAGCCATGGCTACTTACCAGCCTTTCCGACCTTGCGGCGCACGTTCTCGCCCGCATACCGGACGCCCTTGCCCTTGTACGGCTCGGGCTTACGGATCTTGCGGATGTTCGCGGCGACCTCGCCCACCTGCTGCTTGTCGATGCCCTGCACCGAGAAGCGCGTCGGGGCCTCGACGACGAAGGTGATGCCCTCCGGCGGGTTGACCGTGACGGGGTGGCTGAAACCGAGTGCGAACTCGAGGTCAGAACCCTTGGCCGTCACGCGGTACCCGGTACCGACGATCTCGAGCTTCTTGACGTATCCCTCGGTCACGCCGATGACGAGGTTCGCCAGCAGCGTGCGGGTCAGTCCGTGCAGCGAACGCGAGGCGCGCTCGTCGTCGGGGCGGGTGACCACGAGGGCACCTGCCTCGTCGCGCGCAACCTCGATGGGGGCGGCGACCGTGTGCGTCAGGGTGCCCTTGGGGCCCTTGACCGTCACGACGGCACCGTTGATGTCGACATCCACGCCGGTGGGGACCGGGACGGGGACTCTGCCGATTCGGGACATGGCTAGCTCCTTTCCGTCTCGGACTTACCAGACGTAGGCGAGGACTTCCCCACCCACGCCCTTCTTGGCGGCCTGCTTGTCGGTGAGGAGACCGGAGGACGTGGACAGGATCGCCACGCCCAGGCCGCCGAGCACCTTGGGCAGGTTGGTCGACTTGGCGTACACGCGCAGGCCCGGCTTGGACACGCGCTTCACACCGGCGAGCGCACGCTCGCGGTTGGGGCCGTACTTGAGCTCGATGATGAGGTTCTTGCCGACGACGGCGTCCTCAACCTTCCAGCCCGCGATGTAGCCCTCCGCCTGGAGGATCTCCGCGATGTGCGACTTCAGCTTGGAGAACGGGATCAGCACGGTGTCGTGATGAGCCGAGTTCGCGTTACGCAGCCGCGTGAGCAGATCTGCGATGGGGTCGGTCATGGTCATGGGGCTTGTGCCCTTCCTCGCCGGGGTATCCCGCCCCCGTGGGGGCTGGACCTACCGACGTTCGTGTTGCTCGGGTTCTACCAGCTGCTCTTGGTCACGCCGGGAAGCTCGCCGCGGTGGGCCATCTCGCGCACGCAGATCCGGCACAGGCCGAACTTGCGGTACACCGAGTGGGGCCGGCCGCAACGCTGGCAGCGCGTGTAGCCACGCACCGCGAACTTCGGCTTGGCAGCAGCCTTGTTCTTGAGGGCAGTCTTCGCCATGGTCAGATCTCCTTGAACGGGAAGCCGAGGAGCTTGAGGAAAGCGCGACCCTCGTCGTCTGTGTCGGCCGTCGTGACGACCGTGATGTCCATCCCGCGGACCCGATCGATCTTGTCCTGGTCGATCTCGTGGAACACGGACTGCTCCACGAGGCCGAAGGTGTAGTTGCCGTGCCCGTCGAACTGCTGCGGCGAGAGGCCACGGAAGTCACGGATGCGCGGCAGCGCGGTGGAGAGCAGGCGGTCCAGGAACTCCCAGGCACGGTCGCCACGCAGGGTGACGTGGGCGCCGATGGGCATTCCCTCACGCAGCTTGAACTGCGCGATCGACTTGCGAGCCTTGGTGACCTGCGGCTTCTGACCCGTGATCTGGGTCAGGTCGCGGATCGCGCCCTCGATAAGCTTGGAGTCCTTCGCGGCCTCGCCGACGCCCATGTTCACGACGACCTTCACCAGGCGCGCGACCTGGTTGATGTTCTCGTGACCGAACTGCTCGAAGAGCGCGTTCTTGATCTCGTCGTTGTACTTGGACTTCAGACGCGGCAGCGCCGGAGCCGAAAGTGTCGTCTCGGTCATCAGATGTCCTTACCGGAGCGCTTGGCGACGCGGACCCGAACGTTGCGGGTACGGCCGTCGCGCTCGACCTGCTCGGTGCGGTAGCCGACCCGGGTGCCCTTCTTGGTCTCCGGGTCCACGAGCATCACGTTGCTGATGTGGATGGGCGCCTCGACGGTCTCGATGCCGCCGGTGCGCGTGCCGCGCTGCGTCTGGCCGGCCTTGACGTGCTTCTGCACGCGCTGGACGCCCTCGACGACGAGCCGCTGCGACTCGACCAGGACCTCGAGCACGCGGCCCTGACGGCCCTTGTCGCGCCCGGAGATGACGACGACCAGGTCGCCCTTCTTGATCTTCGCCATGGTCAGAGCACCTCCGGAGCCAGCGAGATGATCTTCATGAACTTCTTGTCGCGCAGCTCGCGGCCCACCGGGCCGAAGATGCGCGTGCCACGGGGCTCCCCGTCGCTCTTGAGGATCACGGCGGCGTTCTCGTCGAACTTGATGTAGGAACCGTCCGGACGGCGGCGCTCCTTGCGGGTGCGCACGATGACAGCCTTGACGACGTCGCCCTTCTTGACGTTGCCGCCGGGGATGGCGTCCTTGACGGTGGCGACGATGACGTCGCCGATGCCTGCGTAGCGGCGGCCGGAGCCGCCGAGCACGCGGATGCAGAGGATTTCCTTCGCACCCGTGTTGTCGGCGACACGAAGTCGCGACTCCTGCTGGATCATTTATTGCTCCTGATGTCTGGCGGGTTCTCGTGCTGCTGCCGTGGCATGCGTTCCGAGCCTGGCCGAACGGATAGTTGCCGTGATGCACACGTCGCGCCGGGTGTCCTACGTCGAGCGACACCCGGCGCCCGTGGGCAACTGGGGATCGTGCTGGGTCGTGCTGTGCTGAAGGCCTACTTGGCCTTCTCGAGGACCTCGACCAGGCGCCACCGCTTAGTGGCGCTCAGTGGCCGGGTCTCCATGATGAGCACGAGGTCGCCCACGCCCGCCGAGCTCTGCTCGTCGTGCGCCTTGACCTTGCTCGTGCGGCGGATGACCTTGCCGTAGAGCGGGTGCTTGACCCGGTCCTCGACCTCGACCACGACCGTCTTCTGCATCTTGTCGCTGACCACGTAGCCGCGCCGCGTCTTGCGGTCGCCACGGTCCTGCGTCACCGCAGTGGTGCTCTCGTTCTTCTCGTCGCTCATGGTCGACCTCACTCGCTCGCGCTCGGGGCGGTACGGATGCCGAGCTCGCGCTCACGCAGGATCGTGTAGATCCGCGCGATGTCGCGACGAACGGCCTTCAGACGCCCGTGGCTCTCGAGCTGGCCCGTCGCGGACTGGAAGCGGAGGTTGAACAGCTCCTCCTTGGACTTCTTCAGCTCGGCGACCAGCTTCTCGTCGTCGAAGGTGTCCAGCTCGCTGGGAGCCAGTTCCTTGGTGCCGATAGTCATCAGTTACCACCCTCGCGAACCACAAAGCGTGTCTTCATCGGGAGCTTGTGCTGCGCGCGGCGCATGGCCTCGCGAGCCAGGGGCTCCGGGACCCCGGCGAGCTCGAAGAGAACCCGGCCGGGCTTGACGTTGGCGATCCACCACTCGGGCGAACCCTTACCGGAACCCATGCGGGTCTCGGCAGGCTTCTTGGTGAGGGGGCGGTCCGGGTAGATGTTGATCCAGACCTTCCCTCCACGCTTGATGTGGCGGGTCATGGCGATACGAGCAGCCTCGATCTGCCGGTTGGTGACGTAGGCCGGCTCGAGAGCCTGGATGCCGTACTCACCGAAGGAGATCGCCGTACCACCGGTCGCGGCGCCGGAGCGCCCCGGGTGGTGCTGCTTGCGGTGCTTCAGCCTGCGCGGGATCAGCATGGCTCAGGCCCCCGTTCCGCTGTCAGTGGCCGGAGTCTCCGCGGGAGCGGAGGCGGCCTCGGTCGTCTCAGGAGCGTCGTTGCGCTCGCGACGAGGAGCGCCGGCCCGGGGGCCACGGTCGCTGCGCTCGCCACGGTCCGTCCGCGGGCCACGAGCCGGGCGAGGTGCCTGGGTCGCCTGCTCGCGAGCAAACTCCTTCTCGGTCATGTCGCCCTTGTAGACCCACACCTTGACGCCGATGCGCCCGAAGGTGGTGCGAGCCTCGAAGAAGCCGTAGTCGATGTTCGCGCGCAGGGTGTGCAGGGGCACACGACCCTCACGGTAGAACTCCGTGCGGCTCATCTCCGCGCCGCCGAGGCGGCCGGAGACCTGCACGCGGATGCCCTTGGCACCGGCGCGCTGGGCCGACTGGATGCCCTTGCGCATGGCGCGGCGGAACGAGACGCGGCTCGCCAGCTGCTCGGCGATGCCCTGGGCGACGAGCTGAGCCTCGATCTCGGCGTTCTTGACCTCGAGGATGTTCAGCTGCACCTGCTTGCCCGTGAGCTTCTCGAGCTCGCCACGGATGCGGTCGGCCTCCGCGCCACGACGCCCGATGACGATGCCCGGGCGGGCGGTGTGGATGTCGACGCGGACGCGGTCGCGCGTGCGCTCGATCTCGACCTTCGCGATGCCGGCACGCTCGAGGCCCGTGGCCATGAGCTTGCGGATCTTGACGTCCTCGCCCACGTAGTCGCGGTAGCGCTGACCCGGCTTCGTCGAGTCGGCGAACCAACGCGAGCGGTGATCGGTGGTGATGCCCAGGCGGTACCCGAGCGGGTTGACTTTCTGTCCCACTATCGGGCCCGTCCCTTCGTCGTCTCGCGCTCAGCGACGACCACGGTGATGTGGCTCGTCCGCTTGAGGATCTGGCTCGCCCGACCCTGCGCCCGCGGACGGAACCGCTTGAGCGTCGGACCCTCGTCGACGAATACCTCGGAGATGTAGAGGTCCGCCTCGTCCAACCGCTCGTTGGACCGCTTGGCGGCCTCACGAGCGTTGGCGATCGCGCTCTCCACAACCTTGAGTACCGTCTCCCCCGCGGCCTGCGGTGCGAACTTCAGCACCGCCACAGCCTCGCCGGCCTGCTTGCCACGGATGAGGTCCACGACGCGCCGGGCCTTCTGGGGCGTGACGCGGACGAACCGCGCCTTCGCCTTGGCTTCCATTGCTGTCCTGCCTTCTTGTCTCTGCCGGTGAGGGCGTCGCCTGGCTGACCCGGGGGTCAGCGGCGACGACCCTTCCGGTCGTCCTTCTCGTGGCCGCGGAACGTCCGCGTCGGGGCGAACTCGCCGAGCTTGTGCCCGACCATCGACTCCGTCACGAACACCGGGGTGTGCTTGCGTCCGTCGTGCACCGCGAACGTGTGGCCGAGGAAGTCCGGCGTGATGACCGAACGGCGCGACCACGTCTTGATGACGTTCTTCGTGCCGGCGGTGTTCTGGACGTCGACCTTCTTCTGCAGGTGACCGTCGACGAACGGGCCCTTCTTCAGGCTACGTGGCATCTCAGGCTCCTATCAGCGCTTGTTCTTGCCGGTGCGCCGACGGCGCACGATGAGCTTGTCGCTCGGCTTGTTCGGACGGCGGGTACGGCCCTCGGCCTGGCCCCACGGGCTGACGGGGTGACGTCCACCGGACGTCTTGCCCTCGCCACCACCGTGCGGGTGGTCGATCGGGTTCATGGCGACACCACGGACGGTCGGGCGCTTGCCCTTCCAGCGCATGCGGCCGGCCTTGCCCCAGTTGATGTTCGACTGCTCGGCGTTGCCCACCTCGCCGACCGTGGCGCGGCAGCGCAGGTCGACGTTGCGGATCTCACCGGACGGCATACGCAGCTGGGCGTAGGGGCCGTCCTTGGCGACGAGCTGCACGGACGCACCAGCCGAGCGGGCGATCTTCGCACCGCCACCGGGCCGAAGCTCGATGGCGTGGATGACCGTACCGGTCGGGATGTTGCGCAGCGGCAGGTTGTTGCCGGGCTTGATGTCGGCGCCGGGGCCGTTCTCGATGCGGTCACCCTGCGACAGCTTGTTCGGCGCGATGATGTAGCGCTTCTCGCCGTCCGCGTAGTGCAGGAGCGCGATGCGGGCGGTGCGGTTGGGGTCGTACTCGATGTGAGCGACCTTGGCCGGCACGCCGTCCTTGTCATGGCGACGGAAGTCGATGACGCGGTACGCACGCTTGTGACCGCCACCCTGGTGGCGCGTGGTGATGCGACCCGTGGAGTTACGGCCGCCCGTCTTGTGGAGGGGACGGACGAGCGACTTCTCCGGAGTGGAGCGCGTGATCTCGACGAAGTCGGCGACGCTGGAGCCGCGTCGGCCCGGCGTGGTCGGCTTGTACTTACGGATTCCCATGAGTTCTCAGTCCTTCGCTCAGCCGACCGGACCGCCGAAGATGTCGATCGTTCCCTCGCGGAGGGTGACGATCGCACGCTTCGTGTCCTTGCGGCGGCCGATGCCGAAACGGGTCCGACGGGCCTTGCCCTGACGGTTCGCTGTGTTGACCGAGTCGACCTTGACGCCGAAGACCTGCTCGACGGCAATCTTGATCTCGGTCTTGTTGGCCCGCGGGTCGACGAGGAAGGTGTACTTCCCCTCGTCCAGCAGGCCGTAGCTCTTCTCGGAGACGACCGGCGCGAGCAAGATGTCGCGCGGGTTCTTGCCGATGTCGGTCACTTGGTCTCCTCCTCAGCCTCGGAGGACGCAGCCACGGCGGAACCCTTGACGGGACCGGCCAGGAACGCGTCGAGCGCGCCCTGCGTGAACACGACATCGTCCGAGATCAGGACGTCGTAGGTGTTGAGCTGGTCAGCGACCAGCAGGTGCACCCGCTCGACGTTCCGCAGCGACTTCCACGTGATCTCGTCCTGACGCTCGACGACCACGAGGACGTTCTTGCGCCCCGAGAGGTTGTCCAGCACGGCGAGCGCGGACCGGGTCGACGGCGCCGTGCCCGGGGCGAAGCCCGAGACGACGTGGACGCGACCCGCACGAGCGCGGTCCGAGAGAGCACCGCGGAGCGCCGCGGCCTTCATCTTCTTGGGGGTGCGCTGCGAGTAGTCACGCGGGGTGGGGCCGTGGACGACGCCACCACCGGCGAACTGCGGAGCACGCGTCGAACCCTGACGGGCGCGGCCGGTGCCCTTCTGCTTGTACGGCTTGCGCCCACCACCACGGACCTCGCCACGGCTCTTCGTGTCGTGGGTGCCCTGGCGAGCCGCCGCGAGCTGCGCGACGACGACCTGGTGGATCAGCGGGATGTTGGTCTGCACATCGAAGACCTCCGCGGGCAGGTCGGCCGAGCCGGCCTTCTTGCCCTGGGAGTCGACGACGTCGACAGTCAGCGTGTCACTCATGGTCACGCCCCCTTCACAGCGGAACGCACGACCACGACGCCACCCTTGGGGCCGGGAACGGCACCCTTGACGAGGAGCAGGCCCCTCTCGACGTCGACCGCGTGCACGGTCAGGTTCTGGGTGGTCTGGCGGTCCACGCCCATGCGACCGGCCATCTTGATGCCCTTGAACACGCGCGACGGCGTCGAGGCGCCACCGATCGAGCCGGGCTTGCGGTGGTTGCGGTGCGCACCGTGCGAGGCGCCGACGCCGTGGAAGCCGTGACGCTTCATGACACCGGCGGTGCCCTTGCCCTTGGTGGTGCCGATGACGTCGACGCGCGCGCCGGCCTCGAACAGAGCTGCGGTGAGCTCCTGGCCGAGCGTGAACTCGCCGGCGTTCGGCGTACGGATCTCGGCCACGTGCCGGCGGGGGGTGACCCCAGCCTTCTCGAAGTGGCCCTTCAGCGGCTTGGTGACCTTGCGCGGGTCGATCTGGCCGTGGGCCAGCTGGACCGCGGCGTAGCCGTCAGCGTCAGCGGAGCGCACCTGGGTCACGACGTTCGTGCCGACGGCGACGACGGTGACCGGGACGAGACGACCGTTGTCGTCCCACACCTGGGTCATACCGAGCTTCGTGCCGAGCAGAGCCGTGACTGCGCGCTCGTTCTGCTGGGTAACCATAGAAATCAGTCCCTTCCCAGCGTCAGAGCTTGATCTCGATGTTCACGTCCGCAGGCAGGTCGAGACGCATGAGCGAGTCGACGGCCTTCGGCGTGGGATCGATGATGTCGATGAGCCGCTTGTGAGTACGCATCTCGAAGTGCTCGCGGCTGTCCTTGTACTTGTGGGGCGACCGGATGACGCAGAACACGTTCTTCTCCGTCGGCAGCGGCACCGGACCCACGACCGACGCACCAGCGCGAGTCACCGTGTCGACGATCTTGCGCGCCGAGCTGTCGATGACTTCGTGGTCGTAGGACTTGAGCCTGATGCGGATCTTCTGTCCCGCCATGGCGCTTCTACTTCCCTCTGTTGGAACCGGCCCGTCCGACCCCCGCACTCGGGCGTGTCGCTTGGCGCGACACACCGTTGCGCTGCGTACCGTTTCCGGTACGGGATCGGTGGTTGTTGTCGGGCGCCAACCGCCGGGTACTCCCGGGGTCCAGACGCCGTCCACGTGTGTGAGCCCCGTCGTGTGCTGCGCGCGCTAACGCGCCGCCCTCGACTAGGCAACCTGAACAGTGTGCCAGACGGCGGCCGGGAACTCCAATCGCGTCCGTCACACCCCGGGGGTGCGGGCCGTGTGATGTCGCCCACGACCACCCCCTCCAGTACCGTCCGGCCATGAGCAACCGGACGGCGCAGCTCCTGGTCCCCCTCGCCACCGCAGCCGTCCTCGCGGGCTGCACGCCAGGCGGCGGGACCCCTCCGTCGCCGACGACGACGTCCCCGACCGCGGCGACCTCCACCCCGTCCGCCGGCTCGTCGACCGCGCCGGCGCCCTCCCCCACGTCCGACCCGACCACGGACCCGGCGGCGTCACCGTCCGCGACCACGCTGCCCACGCCCGGTGAGCCGTGCGACCCGGCCGCCGGCTCCCCCGACTGCACCGACGCCACGGTGGACGAGCAGTTCCGCCACATCGAGGGCTACGCGGAGTGCGTGGAGGCTCTGCCCGGCCACGAGTACGGGCTCTGCACGGATCTCGACGGCGACGGCCGGGCGGGGTACCCCGAGTCCCGCTGAGCGGGCACAGCACGCACGAGAAGGGCCCGGGAGCCGAAGCTCCCGGGCCCTTCTGCGGATCAGCTGCCCCGAGGGGCGAGCATCACTTGATGATCTTGATGACCTTGCCCGAGCCGACGGTGCGGCCACCCTCACGGATGGCGAAGCCGAGGCCCTCCTCCATCGCGATGGGCTGGATGAGGTTCACGTGGATCTCGGTGTTGTCACCGGGCATGACCATCTCGGTGCCCTCGGGCAGCGTGATGACGCCGGTGACGTCGGTGGTGCGGAAGTAGAACTGCGGGCGGTAGTTCCCGTAGAACGGGTTGTGACGGCCGCCCTCGTCCTTGGCCAGGATGTAGACCTGACCCTCGAACTCGGTGTGCGGCGTGATCGAGCCGGGCTTGACGACGACCTGGCCGCGCTCGACCTCCTCGCGCTTGGTGCCACGCAGGAGCAGACCGACGTTCTCGCCGGCCTCGGCGTAGTCGAGCAGCTTGCGGAACATCTCGACGCCGGTGACCGTGGTCTTGATCGCCTTCTCCTTGATGCCGACGATCTCCACCTCCTCGTTCACCTTGAGCTTGCCGCGCTCCACGCGACCGGTGACGACGGTGCCACGACCGGTGATCGTGAAGACGTCCTCGATCGGCATGAGGAAGGGCTTGTCGATGTCGCGCACCGGGTCCGGGACGGACTCGTCGACGGCCTCGAGCAGGTCCTCGACGGACTTGACCCAGACCGGGTCGCCCTCGAGCGCCTTCAGGCCGGAGACGCGCACGACGGGGACGTCGTCGCCGTCGAAGCCCTGGGCCGAGAGGAGCTCGCGCACCTCGACCTCGACGAGCTCCAGGATCTCCTCGTCGTCGACCATGTCGGTCTTGTTGAGCGCGACGAGCAGGTACGGCACGCCGACCTGACGGGCGAGCAGGACGTGCTCACGCGTCTGGGCCATGGGGCCGTCGGTCGCCGCGACCACGAGGATGGCGCCGTCCATCTGCGCCGCACCCGTGATCATGTTCTTGATGTAGTCAGCGTGACCGGGAGCGTCGACGTGAGCGTAGTGACGCTTCTCCGTCTGGTACTCCACGTGCGCGATGTTGATGGTGATTCCGCGCTGCTTCTCCTCGGGCGCCTTGTCGATCTCGTCGAAAGGCGTGAAGGGGTTCAGGTCGGGGTACTTGTCGTGCAGCACCTTCGAGATGGCAGCGGTCAGCGTCGTCTTACCGTGGTCGACGTGGCCGATCGTGCCGATGTTGACGTGCGGCTTCGTCCGCTCGAACTTCGCCTTGCCCACTAGGTGTCCTCCTCAGGACTTGGTAGAGATTGGCCGACGGTGCAGCTACCGGACGGTAGCTGCGTGGCGCGGCGTCCTACGGGTCGGTTTGTGTGATGGAACTACAGGTTTCGACCTGTGGGACTTACTCGCCCCGGGTCTTCTTGATGATCTCGTCGGCAACGTTCCGAGGAACCTCGGCGTAGCTGTCGAACTGCATCGAGTACACCGCGCGACCCTGGGTCTTCGACCGCAGGTCACCGACGTACCCGAACATCTCGGAGAGGGGCACCGTGGCGCGGATGACCTTCACGCCCGTTGCGTCCTCCATGGCAAGGATCATGCCGCGACGCGAGTTGATGTCGCCGATGACCTCACCCATGTACTCCTCAGGAGTACGGACCTCGACGGCCATGACCGGCTCGAGGAGAACCGGGTCCGCCTTGCGGACGGCTTCCTTGAGGATCATCGAGCCCGCGATCTTGAACGCCATCTCCGAGGAGTCGACGTCGTGCGCGGCACCGTCGAGCAGGATCGCCTTGACGCCCACGAGCGGGAAGCCCGCGAGGACGCCGAGCTGCATCGCGCTCTGGATGCCGGCGTCGACCGACGGGATGTACTCGCGCGGGATGCGGCCACCGGAGACCTTGTTCGAGAACTCGTACAGCTCGCCCTCGGCGGGGTCCAGCGGCTCGAAGGTCATCTGGACCTTCGCGTACTGGCCCGAGCCACCGGTCTGCTTCTTGTGCACGTAGTCGATCTTCTCGACCGTGCGACGGATCGTCTCGCGGTACGCGACCTGCGGCTTGCCGACGTTGGCCTCGACCTTGAACTCGCGACGCATGCGGTCCACGAGGATGTCGAGGTGGAGCTCGCCCATGCCGCCGATGACGGTCTGGCCGGTCTCCTCGTCGTGCTTGACGCGGAAGGTCGGGTCCTCCTCGGCCAGCTTCTGGATGGCCACGGAGAGCTTCTCCTGGTCACCCTTCGTCTTCGGCTCGATGGCGACGTCGATCACCGGCTCCGGGAACGTCATCGACTCGAGCACGACGGGGTGCGCCGGGTCGCTCAGGGTGTCACCGGTGGTGACGTCCTTGAGACCGATGAACGCGTAGATGTGACCCGCCGTGGCGTCGTCGACCGGGTTCTCCTTGTTGGAGTGCATCTGGAAGAGCTTCCCGATGCGCTCCTTCTTGTTCTTGGTCGAGTTGAGCACCTGGGCGCCCTGCGCCACCTTGCCCGAGTACACCCGGACGTAGGTGAGCTTGCCGAAGAACGGGTGCGAGGCGACCTTGAACGCGAGGGCCGAGAACGGCTCCGTCGCGTCGGGGTGACGCTCGACGACGAGCTCGGGGTCCTTCATGTCGTGGCCCTCGACTGCCGGGACGTCCAGAGGCGTCGGCAGGTAGTCGATGACGGCGTCGAGCATGGGCTGCACGCCCTTGTTCTTGAACGCCGAGCCGCACAGGACCGGGTACGCCGCGCTGGTGATGGTGAGCTTGCGGATGCCGCGCTTGATCTCGGCCTCCGTCAGCTCCTCGCCACCGAGGAACTTCTCGAGCAGCTCGTCGTCCGTCTCGGCGACGGCCTCGAGCAGCGCCGCGCGGTACTGGTCAGCCTTCTCGACCAGGTCCGCGGGGATGTCCTCGACCTCGTACTTCTCGCCCAGGGCGGTCTCGCCGCGCCAGACGAGGGCACGCATGGTGACCAGGTCGACGACGCCGATGAAGTCGTTCTCGGCGCCGATCGGCAGCTGGATGACCAGCGGCTTGGCCTTGAGACGGTTCACGATGGTGTCGACCGTGAAGTAGAAGTCGGCACCCAGCTTGTCCATCTTGTTGACGAAGCAGATGCGCGGGACGTCGTACTTGTCGGCCTGACGCCACACGGTCTCCGACTGCGGCTCCACGCCCTCCTTGCCGTCGAAGACGGCAACGGCACCGTCGAGGACGCGCAGCGAGCGCTCGACCTCGACCGTGAAGTCGACGTGGCCCGGGGTGTCGATGATGTTGATCTGGTTGTCGTGCCAGTAGCAGGTCGTCGCGGCGGACGTGATCGTGATGCCGCGCTCCTGCTCCTGCTCCATCCAGTCCATCGTCGACGCACCGTCGTGGGTCTCACCGATCTTGTAGTTGACCCCGGTGTAGAACAGGATCCGCTCGGTGGTCGTCGTCTTGCCGGCATCGATATGCGCCATGATGCCGATGTTGCGGACCTTCGTGAGGTCCGTCAGCACATCCAGTGCCACGTGAGTTGCCCCTTGTCGGTTGGCTTGGGTGGCGCCACCGGTCCGGCCCGAGGATCGGACCGGCGGCGCAGCGCCCGTGAGTGCCGGGATTACCAGCGGTAGTGCGCGAAGGCCTTGTTGGACTCGGCCATCTTGTGCATGTCCTCACGACGCTTCACCGCGGCACCGAGGCCGTTGGACGCGTCGAGGATCTCGTTCATGAGGCGCTCGGTCATCGTCTTCTCGCGGCGAGCGCGGGAGTAGTCGGTGAGCCAGCGCAGCGCGAGGGTGGTCTGGCGGACCGGACGCACCTCCACGGGCACCTGGTAGGTCGCACCACCGACGCGGCGCGAACGCACCTCGAGCGACGGGCGGACGTTGTCCAGCGCACGCTTGAGCACGACGACCGGGTCGCCCTGCGTCTTCTCACGGACACCCTCGAGGGCGCCGTAGACGATGTGCTCCGCGACGGACTTCTTGCCGTCGAGCAGGACCTTGTTGATCAGCTGCGTGACGACCGGGGACCCGTAGACGGGGTCGACGACGAGCGGCCGCTTCGGGGCCGGACCCTTGCGAGGCATCAGCCCACCTTCTTCGCGCCGTAGCGGCTGCGCGCCTGCTTACGGTTCTTGACGCCCTGCGTGTCGAGGGCGCCTCGGACGATCTTGTAGCGGACACCCGGGAGGTCCTTCACGCGGCCACCGCGCACGAGCACGATCGAGTGCTCCTGCAGGTTGTGACCGACACCGGGGATGTACGCGGTGACCTCGACCTGGCTCGAGAGACGGACGCGCGCGACCTTGCGGAGCGCGGAGTTCGGCTTCTTCGGGGTCGTGGTGTAGACGCGGGTGCACACACCGCGTCGCTGGGGGGAGCCCTTCAGGGCAGGCGTCTTCGACTTGTTCGTCTTCGCCTGCCGGCCCTTGCGGACCAGCTGCTGGATCGTAGGCACTACGTCTCCGTCTGTTGGATGAATCTCTGGTCGACCGGCACCCGTCGCCCTGGACGGCCGGCATGGTCGAGGATCGTCGCCCGTCGTGCGACTACCTCGGAGGTCGTACGTCCCGAACCGACCCCCGCGCCCGGGCGTGTCGCCCCGTACCTCCGCACCGCAGTCCGCAAGGTTGCCTTGGCGGAGAGACGGCGTGGTGGGGGGAACCACCCGATGCCCCGGCTGGACCATCCCCGCAAGGGGCGTCCACCGGATGCATGCGCGAGAGCCCGACGGCGCGGGCACGGTGTCCAACGTTACCCGGCACCTGCGGGGGCGTCAAAGCGATGTTGCGCACACCCCGCCGGCGGCCAGCGGATTCGTCGCCGCGGGCACTCCCCCGGACGGGCCGAAGGGCCCACCGGCGAACCGGTGGGCCCTTCGGCGTGGGTCGACTAGCGGTAGTCGCCGAAGTCGATGTCCTCGAGCGGGATCGCCTCGCCGGAGCCGAGGCCCAGGGCGGGGAAGTCGATCTCGTCGTAGCCGAAGGTCGGGTACAGCTCGGCCTTGGCCTCCTCGGTGGGCTCGACCGCGATGTTGCCGTAGCGGGGCAGACCCGTTCCGGCCGGGATGAGCTTTCCGAGGATGACGTTCTCCTTGAGGCCGAGCAGCGGGTCGGACCGACCCGACATCGCGGCCTCGGTGAGCACCCGGGTGGTCTCCTGGAAGGAGGCCGCCGACAGCCACGAGTCCGTCGCGAGCGACGCCTTCGTGATGCCCATGAGCTCCGGGCGACCCGACGCCGGCTGACCGCCCTCGGACACCGCAGCGCGGTTCGCGTCCTCGAAGCGCCCGCGCTCGGCGAGCTCGCCGGGCAGCAGGTCGGTCGTGCCGGAGTCGAGGACCGTCACGCGCCGCAGCATCTGCCGCACGATGACCTCGATGTGCTTGTCGTGGATGTCCACACCCTGGGAGGAGTAGACGACCTGCACCTCGTCGACCAGGTGCTTCTGCGTGGCACGCGGGCCGAGGATGCGCAGGACCTTCTTGGGGTCGACCGCACCCACGACGAGCTGCGTACCCACGGAGACGTGGTCGCCGTCCGAGACCAGCAGGCGCGAACGCTTGGTGATCGGGTAGGCGATCTCCTCCGAGCCGTCGTCGGGCGTCAGGACGAGACGACGCGAACGGTCGCCCTCCTCCACCGCGATGCGACCGGAGAACTCCGCGATGGGCGCCTCACCCTTGGGGGTGCGGGCCTCGAAGAGCTCCTGGACACGGGGCAGACCCTGCGTGATGTCGTCGGCCGACGCCACACCACCGGTGTGGAAGGTACGCATCGTGAGCTGCGTGCCGGGCTCACCGATCGACTGGGCCGCGATGATGCCGACGGCCTCGCCGATGTCGACGAGCTTGCCGGTGGCCAGCGAACGGCCGTAGCAGCGCGCGCACGTGCCGACGCGGGACTCGCAGGTGAGGACCGAGCGGATCTTCATCTCGGTCACGCCCGCCTCGAGGAGGCGGTCCAGCAGCACGTCGCCGACGTCGTCACCGGCGTGGCCGATGACCTCGCCGTCGATCTCGACGTCCGTCGCCAGCGTGCGCGAGTAGACGCTCGTCTCGACCTTGTCGTGACGACGCAGCGTGCCGTCCGTCCCGGGGACCCCGATCGGCATGGTCAGACCACGCTCGGTGCCGCAGTCGTCCTCGCGGACGATGACGTCCTGCGAGACGTCCACCAGACGACGGGTCAGGTAGCCCGAGTCGGCGGTCCGCAGAGCGGTGTCCGCCAGACCCTTGCGGGCACCGTGCGTCGCGATGAAGTACTCGAGGACCGACAGCCCCTCGCGGTAGTTCGACTTGATCGGGCGAGGGATGATCTCGCCCTTCGGGTTGGCGACGAGGCCACGCATACCGGCGATCTGGCGCACCTGCATCCAGTTACCGCGCGCACCCGAGCCGACCATCTTGTAGACGGTGTTCTGGCGCGGGAAGTTCTCCTGCATCGCCTTGGCGACCTTGTCGGTGGCCTGCGTCCAGATCTCGATGAGCTCCTGACGGCGCTCGTCGTCGGTGATCAGGCCCTTCTCGTACTGGCCCTGCACCTTCGCCGCGCGGCCCTCGTGCTCCTCGAGGATGGCCGCCTTGGCCGACGGAGTCGCGACGTCCGAGATGGAGATCGTGACGCCCGAACGGGTGGCCCAGCGGAAGCCGGCCTCCTTGAGCGCGTCCAGCGAGGCAGCGACCTCGACCTTGGGGTACCGCTCGGCCAGGTCGTTGACGATGACCGAGAGGCGCTTCTTGTCGACGACGCCGTTCTCGTACGGGTAGTCCACCGGGAGCAGCTCGTTGAACAGCGCGCGGCCCAGGGTGGTCTCGAACACGATGGGCTCACCCTCGGTCCAGCCCTCGGGTGCGTCCTCCTCGGTCAGGACCAGGTCGTCGAAGCGGATCTTGACGACGGCGTTCAGGTCCAGGGAACCCTGGTCGAACGCCATGATCGCCTCGGAGACCGTGCTGAACGAACGGCCGGCCCCGAGCGCCTCGTCCTTGTCGTTCGTCAGGTGGTACAGACCGATGATCATGTCCTGCGAGGGCATGGTCACCGGACGACCGTCCGACGGCTTGAGGATGTTGTTGCTCGAGAGCATGAGGATGCGGGCCTCGGCCTGCGCCTCGGCGCTCAGGGGCAGGTGGACGGCCATCTGGTCACCGTCGAAGTCCGCGTTGAACGCGGCGCAGACGAGCGGGTGCAGGTGGATCGCCTTGCCCTCGACCAGCTGGGGCTCGAACGCCTGGATACCCAGACGGTGCAGCGTGGGCGCACGGTTGAGCAGCACGGGGTGCTCGGTGATGACCTCTTCGAGGACGTCCCACACGACCGGACGGGCACGCTCGACCATGCGCTTGGCCGACTTGATGTTCTGCGCGTGGTTGAGGTCCACGAGACGCTTCATCACGAACGGCTTGAACAGCTCGAGCGCCATCTGCTTCGGCAGGCCGCACTGGTGCAGCTTGAGCTGCGGGCCGACGACGATGACCGAACGGCCCGAGTAGTCGACGCGCTTGCCGAGCAGGTTCTGACGGAACCGACCCTGCTTGCCCTTGAGCATGTCCGAGATGGACTTGAGCGGGCGGTTGCCCGGACCGGTCACCGGACGGCCACGGCGGCCGTTGTCGAACAGCGAGTCGACGGCCTCCTGCAGCATCCGCTTCTCGTTGTTGACGATGATCTCCGGCGCGCCCAGGTCGAGCAGCCGCTTGAGGCGGTTGTTCCGGTTGATCACGCGGCGGTACAGGTCGTTCAGGTCCGAGGTGGCGAACCGGCCACCGTCGAGCTGGACCATCGGACGCAGGTCCGGCGGGATGACCGGGACGGCGTCGAGCACCATGCCGGTGGGCGAGTTGGTCGTCGTGAGGAACGCGTTGACGACCTTGAGCCGCTTCAGGGCACGCGTCTTGCGCTGGCCCTTGCCGGTCTTGATGATCTCGCGCAGCGCGTCGGACTCGGCCTCGAGGTCGAACGCCTCGAGACGCTTCTGGATCGCCGCGGCGCCCATCGAGCCCTCGAAGTAGTTGCCGTACCGGTCCTGGAGCTGGCGGTAGAGCATCTCGTCGCCCTCGAGGTCTGCGACCTTGAGGTTCTTGAACCGGTCCCAGACCTGGTCCAGGCGGTCGAGCTCGGCGTCGGCGCGCTTGCGGATCTGCGCCATCTCGCGCTCGGCCGAGTCGCGCACCTTGCGGCGGGCGTCGGCCTTGGCACCCTCGGCCTCGAGCTCGGCCAGGTCGGCCTCGAGCTTGGACGCGCGGGTGTTGATGTCGTTGTCGCGGCGGTCCGAGATCTCCTTCTTCTCCAGGTCGATCCCGTTCTGGAGGTTGGGGAGGTCCTCGTGCCGGCCGTCGACGTCGACCCAGGTGATCATGTACGCCGCGAAGTAGATGACCTTCTCGAGGTCCTTCGGGGCGAGGTCGAGCAGGTAGCCGAGACGCGAGGGCACACCCTTGAAGAACCAGATGTGCGTCACGGGCGCGGCGAGCTCGATGTGGCCCATGCGCTCACGACGGACCTTCGAGCGGGTCACCTCGACGCCGCAGCGCTCGCAGATGATGCCCTTGAAGCGCACGCGCTTGTACTTGCCGCAGTAGCACTCCCAGTCCCGGGTGGGACCGAAGATCTTCTCGCAGAACAGGCCATCCTTCTCCGGCTTCAGGGTCCGGTAGTTGATGGTCTCGGGCTTCTTCACCTCGCCGTGCGACCAGGTACGGATGTCGTCGGCCGAGGCAAGGCCGATACGCAGCTCGTCGAAGACGTTGACGTCGAGCAAGGGGGGTCCTACTTCCTTCGCTTGCTGGTGTTGCACACCAGCGGAACGGAAATGTTGCTAAGGGGTGCGGGCACCCGGTCCGGCATCACGAATGTGCAGCCGGACCGGGGCTCGACGTCAGATCTCTTCGACGCTGCTGGCGTTCGGGCGCCGGGACAGGTCGATGCCGAGCTCTTCCGCGGCGCGGTAGACCTCGTCGTCGTTCTCCTTCATGTCGATGGAGACGCCGTCCGAGGAGAGCACCTCCACGTTCAGGCAGAGCGACTGCATCTCCTTGAGGAGGACCTTGAAGGACTCCGGGATGCCCGAGTCGGGGATGTTCTCCCCCTTGACGATCGCCTCGTACACCTTGACGCGGCCGGGGACGTCGTCCGACTTGATGGTGAGGAGCTCCTGCAGCGTGTAGGCGGCGCCGTACGCCTCCAGGGCCCAGACCTCCATCTCGCCGAACCGCTGGCCACCGAACTGCGCCTTACCACCCAGCGGCTGCTGCGTGATCATCGAGTACGGACCCGTGGAGCGTGCGTGGATCTTGTCGTCGACGAGGTGGTGCAGCTTCAGGATGTACATGTAGCCGACCGCGACCGGCTCGGGGAACGGCTCACCGGAGCGCCCGTCGAACAGGAACGCCTTGCCGTCGCCACCCACGGTGCGCACGCCGTCACGGTTCGGCAGCGTGGCCGAGAGCAGACCGGTGAGGGTCGTCTCCGGCACACCGTCGAACACGGGCGTCGCGACCGGGTTGCCGGCCGGCGACGACGCCGCGATGGCCGGGACGTCGTCGCGCCACGACACGTCACCCTCGGCGAGCTGGATGTCCCAGCCCTGCTTGGCCACCCAGCCGAGGTGCGTCTCGAGGACCTGGCCGACGTTCATGCGGCCGGGGACACCGAGCGGGTTGAGGACGACGTCGACCGCGGTCCCGTCGGCGAGGAACGGCATGTCCTCGACCGGCAGGATCTTGGAGATGACGCCCTTGTTGCCGTGACGACCGGCGAGCTTGTCGCCGTCCGTGATCTTGCGGCGCTGCGCGATGTAGACCCGGACCAGCTCGTTGACACCGGCCGGCAGCTCGTCGCCGTCGTCGCGGTTGAACGTGCGGACCTCGATCACCGTGCCGGACTCGCCGTGCGGGACCTTGAGCGACGTGTCGCGGACCTCGCGCGCCTTCTCACCGAAGATCGCGCGGAGCAGGCGCTCCTCCGGGGTCAGCTCGGTCTCGCCCTTGGGCGTGACCTTGCCGACCAGGATGTCGCCGGCGCCGACCTCGGCGCCGATGCGGATGATCCCGCGCTCGTCCAGGTCCGCGAGGACCTCCTCGGAGACGTTCGGGATGTCCCGCGTGATCTCCTCCGGGCCGAGCTTGGTGTCGCGCGCGTCGACCTCGTGCTCCTCGATGTGGATCGAGGAGAGCACGTCGTCCTGCACGAGGCGCTGCGACAGGATGATCGCGTCCTCGTAGTTGTGGCCCTCCCAGGACATGAACGCGACCAGGAGGTTGCGGCCGAGCGCGAGCTCGCCCTCGTCCGTGGCCGGCCCGTCGGCGAGCACCGAGTTGACCTCGACGCGGGCGCCGGTGTCGACCAGCACGCGCTGGTTGTAGGAGGTGCCCTGGTTGGAGCGACGGAACTTGGCGACGCGGTAGGTCGACGTGGTGGCGTCGTCGTTGGCGACGACGATCATGTCGGCCGACACCTCGGTGACGACACCCGGCTTCGTCGCGACGATGACGTCGCCCGCGTCGATGGCCGCACGACGCTCCATGCCGGTACCCACGAGCGGGGCCTCGGAACGGACCAGCGGGACGGCCTGGCGCTGCATGTTGGCACCCATGAGGGCGCGGTTGGCGTCGTCGTGCTCGAGGAACGGGATCAGGGCCGTGGCCACCGACACCATCTGGCGCGGGGAGACGTCCATGTAGTCGACGGCCTCGCCGGCGACGTACTCGATCTCACCACCCTTGACGCGGACCAGGACGCGGTCCTCCTCGAAGGCACCGTTCGCCTTGAGCGGGGCGTTCGCCTGCGCGATGACGTGGCGGTCCTCGTCGTCGGCGGTCAGGTAGTGGACCTCGTCCGAGACCTTGCCCTTGATGACCTTGCGGTACGGCGTCTCGACGAAGCCGAACGGGTTGATCCGCCCGTACGTGGCGAGCGAGCCGATGAGGCCGATGTTCGGGCCCTCAGGGGTCTCGATCGGGCACATGCGGCCGTAGTGCGACGGGTGGACGTCACGGACCTCCATGCCGGCGCGGTCGCGGGACAGACCACCCGGGCCCAGCGCGGACAGGCGACGCTTGTGCGTCAGGCCCGCGAGGGGGTTGTTCTGGTCCATGAACTGCGACAGCTGCGACGTGCCGAAGAACTCCTTGATCGACGCCACCACGGGGCGGATGTTGATCAGGGTCTGCGGCGTGATCGCCTCGACGTCCTGCGTCGTCATGCGCTCGCGCACGACGCGCTCCATCCGCGACAGGCCCGTGCGGACCTGGTTCTGGATGAGCTCGCCGACCGCGCGGATGCGACGGTTGCCGAAGTGGTCGATGTCGTCGGGCTCGACGCGGATCTCGACGGCCTCACCGGCACGCGTGCCCGGCAGGGTCGGGAGGTCGATGTGCAGCGACGCGAGGTACTTGATGGTGGCGACGACGTCGTCACGCGAGAGCACCGAGTCGGCCAGCGGGACGTCGAGACCGAGCTTCTTGTTCAGCTTGTAGCGGCCGACCTTCGCGAGGTCGTAGCGCTTCGGGTTGAAGTAGAAGTTCTCGATCAGCGCGCGACCGGCCTCCACCGTGGGCGGCTCGCCCGGGCGGATCTTGCGGTAGAGGTCGAGCAGCGCCTCGTCCTGGGTCTGGACGTGGTCCTTGTCCAGGGTGTCGATGACGGCCGGGTAGTTGGCGAACTCCTCGCGGATCTCGGCGTCGGTCATGCCGAGCGCCTTGAGCAGCACGGTGGCGTTCTGCTTGCGCTTGCGGTCGACGCGCACGCCGACGTTGTCGCGCTTGTCGATCTCGAACTCGAGCCACGCGCCGCGGCTCGGGATGACCTTGGCGGTCAGCACGTCCTTGTCGGACGTCTTGTCGGCCGTGCGCTCGAAGTAGACCCCGGGGGAACGGACGAGCTGCGAGACGACGACGCGCTCGGTGCCGTTGATGATGAACGTGCCGCGCTCGGTCATGAGCGGGAAGTCGCCCATGAACACCGTCTGGCTCTTGATCTCACCGGTGGTGTAGTTGACGAACTCCGCCGTGACGAACAGCGGGGCGGCGAAGGTGAAGTCCTTCTCCTTGCACTCCTCGGCCGTGTACTTCGGCGGCTCGAAGCGGTGCTCGCGGAACGACAGCGACATGGATCCGCCGAAGTCCTCGATGGGCGAGATCTCCTCGAAGATCTCCTCGAGACCAGCGGTCTCGGGTACGTCCTGCCGACCGGACTCGAGGGCCTTGGCCACCCGGGCCTGCCACTTCTCGTTGCCGAGCAGCCAGTCGAAGCTCTCCGTCTGCAGACCGAGCAGGTCCGGGACCTCGAGCGGCTCGTGGATCTTGGCGAAGGAGATGCGGCGAGAGGCGGTGCGGTTCGCGATGGCGTCGGCGGTCGGAGCAGAAGGGGTGCGCGAGGCAGCCAAAAGAGGGGTCCTTCCCAGCGGATCGAGTGCACGCTGCACAGGTCCTGGCTAAGCGCGATCCCCCGGCCGGCGAGCCCCACGACGTCGTGCATTGACGACGAAGGCGGGCTCGGGTTATACGGGATCGCGGGCACAGGCCAGCGCAAAGCGATAGCATACTCGGCCGCGGCGGCAAAGTCCACCCGCCATCGACACCCCCTGGCGCCACCCCGACGTGCAGGTGACGGACCCTGAAGGCGTCCGGTACGAGCGGGCGGCTCCGCCCGCACGGCGACGACGTTGTCGCCGCGCACATGGTGGCACACGTGGCGGACGCGCGAAAGCCCGCGGCCGTCCGGACCCCCGTCCGGCCCTACGCGCGGCAGGGCACGGCGGATACAGCCGGGCGCCTGCTCGGACGCCGGGACGCGACGGAGCCCGCGTCCCTCAGCGGGACGCGGGCTCCGTCGAATCGTGCAGCTACCTCCGTGCGGTCGGCGGACCGGCCGGCACGGAGGCCGCGATCACTTGAGGGTGACCGTGGCGCCGGCGGCCTCGAGGGTCGCCTTGGCCTTCTCGGCGGCCTCCTTGGTGACACCCTCCAGGACAGCCTTGGGGGCGGCGTCGACGACGTCCTTGGCCTCCTTCAGGCCGAGGGACGTCAGGACGCGCACCTCCTTGATGACCTGGATCTTCTTCTCGCCGGCGGCCTCGAGAACGACGTCGAACGAGTCCTTCTCCTCCTCGACCTCGGCCTCGGCAGCGCCACCGGCGCCGGCGGGGGCCGCAACGGCGACGGGAGCGGCAGCGGTGACCTCGAAGGTCTCCTCGAACGCCTTCACGAACTCGGAGAGCTCGATGAGGGAGAGCTCCTTGAACGCGTCGATGAGCTCGGTGGTGGTGAGCTTCGCCATGGTGGCGGTTCCTTCCGTTCGATGCCCGCGGGGCCGGTTCGGCCCGTGCGGACGGGGGCTTGTGAGCGCCTGTGCCGGATGGCTCAGGCAGCGACCTCGGCCGACTCCTCGTGCTTGAGGCGCAGAGCGTCGATGGTGCGAACGGCCTGTGCGGCAGGCGCCGTGAACAGGTACGCCGCCTGGTACAGCGACGCCTTGAACACGCCGGCAGCCTTGGCCAGCAGCACCTCGCGGGACTCGAGGTCCGCGAGCTTGGTGACGTCCGCAGCGGTCAGGGCGCGTCCGTCGAGGACACCGCCCTTGATGACCAGTGCGGGGTTCGCCTTGGCGAAGTCACGCAGTCCCTTGGCGGCCTCGACCGGGTCACCGGAGACGAAGGCGATCGCCGACGGGCCCGTGAGCGCGTCGTCGAGGCCTTCGAGGCCGGCATCCTTGGCCGCGATCGCGGTCAGCGTGTTCTTCACCACGGCATAGGTTGCGTTGCCGCTGAGCGCCTTGCGCAGCTTCTTGAGCTGAGCAACGGTGAGCCCGCGGTACTCGGTCAGCACGGCTGCGTTCGAGTCACGGAACAGGTCCGTGAGCTCTGCGACAGCGGCTGCCTTGTCCGGCCTCGCCATGGCAATCCTTCCGATGGTGGTGCCACCGGTCGTCACGCCCCACAAACGAAAGAGCCCCGCGCAGGCGCGGGGCTCGTCAGGCGGATCGGCACAGGCCGAACCATCCGGGAACTCTCACCTGCGCTGGCCTCCGCTGCTGCGGGACTTCGGGCGATCGGGCGTGAGCACTGCGTGCGCACGACACGGTCGACGACCGGCGGTCTTTGGGTCCTCCCAAGGTACGGCACCGGGCGGCGCCGACCAAATCGGCTCCTCAGGCCGCCCCGTGGGCGCTGAACGTGCACCAGTTGACGAAGCCCTCGGGGCTGTCGCGGTCGATCCGGCCGCGGGCCTCGTGCAGCGCCCGCGCGAGGGTCAGGCCGCGCCGGACCCCTCGGTGCAGCTCGAGCATGAGGTCGACCGCCGCGACGTCGGGCACGGCCGCGATGCTGGCGACGGCGCCCGCGGTCCCCTGGGCCAGCATGGCGCTCACGAAACCGAGCACCTCGTCCCCCGCGTACGCCACGTCGGCCCCCGCGTGGCACGACGCGAGCACCAGCCGGTGGGGCGCGACGCCCGCGCCGTGCAGCTCCTGGACGGTCACCGGCCCGTCCGCCAGGCGGAGCGAGGAGAACATCGGGTTGTCCGCACGGGGTGAGCCGTGGCAGGCGAGGTGGGCGAGGTCCGCGTCCGCCAGGGCGGTGAGCACGTCCTGCGCGCGCGCGTGCTCGCCGGACAGGACCCGGGCACCGGCGTGGACCGCGCGGAGCGCCTCGACCTCCTCGCGCGCCCCGGCGAGGTCCGGCCCGGCGACCAGGACGGTGCCGCCCTCACCCGCCCGCGCCTGAGCCGACCTGCGCGTGCGGACCCAGAACGTGGCGGACGGCGCCTGCGCGAGCGGGCCGTCGTGCAGGCACGACCACGGCACCCCGTGCAGGAGGCCGACGGGGACGACGACCAGCTCGTCCCGGGGGTCGACCCCGAGCGGCGCGACCAGCAGGGCGCGCAGCCGGGCGATGCGCAGGTCGGCGCTGATCCGGGCGGCCTCGGCGGCGGTGCTGCCGCGGGGGTTGGCCAGCCGGCGCAGCGCGAACAGCAGCGGGCGCAGCTCGGCGGCGATGTCCTCCACCGGGCCGAGCTCGACGATCCTCGCCCGGCGCGGCTCGACGACGACCGCGACCAGCCGACCAGCGAACCGCCCGAACTCCACGAGCGTCCGCCCGTCCAGCGCAGCCCGGGTGGCGGCGATGCCCGGCACCTGGGGCAGCGCCACCATCGCCGGAACGCCGTCGTGCCCGAGCGACCAGTCGACCACCGGCACGCGCACGTCGGCGCCCCGCGGTGAGGCCGCAGCGGCGCGCACGGCCTCGGGCGGTCCCGACGTCGCCGCAGGGAGCCGGTCGGCGAGCGGGACGTCCGAGAAGGGCAGCCGAGTGCTCAGCGCCGCCGCGCGGGTGCGCTCCATCCAGGCGAGCGTCCGCGCGGGCGACGCCTCGGCCAGCACCACACCCAGCCCGATCTCCCCGAGCTCGGCTCCGTGCCCCGACGCGAGCGCCCGCAGCTCGATGGTCGGCAGGGCCGACCGGTGCACGGCCAGGTCCCGCAGGCCGGCCCTGCACTCGGCGAGCACGGCGGCCGGGCGGCCCGCGGCCCGCTCGGCCAGGGCCCCCGCGAGCCGGCCGCGCAGCCGCACGAGCACCTGCCCGCGCCCGGCGAGCGCCCGCGCGCGGGTCAGCGCGGGCATCGCGGACCGCGGGCGGGACAGGTCCAGAGCCACCCGTCCCGCCACGAGGTACGCCTCCACGGCACTGTGCAGGTCGCCGGAGCCCTCCAGCCGAGCGGCGGCGCGCCGCGCGACGGCGAGCTGCTCGAGCCCGGCCGTCCCCGCCTGCAGCCGCGCCTCGACGCCGATCAGCTGCGCCCTGGCCGCCCACGTGGCCCGGTGCTGCTGCCGGGCGGCACGAGCGGCCTCGTCCGCGAGCTCCCCGGCCTCCTCGTGGCGCTCGGTCAGCAGCCGGATCCGGGCGAGCCGCAGCTGCGCCTCCGTGAGCATCAGGCCCAGGCCCGCCGCCGCCAGCTCGTCGACCGCCCGCGCGGCCGCGGCGGCCGCCTCGGGCAGCAGCCGCAGGTCGGTCATCGCGTCGGCGTACTCGGTGTAGTACTCCCCCAGCGGGATGCCGGCGTCGAGGTAGGCGCGGGCGGACCGCTCGAAGTCGGCCATGCCCTCCTGCAGGCGCCCCGCGCGGACCGCGATCCAGGCGCGGGTCTGCACCAGCGGAGCCTCGAGCGTGGGTACCTGGGAGGTCGCGAGCGCGACCGCGGCCTCGGCCGTCCTGATCGCCTCCTCGTACTCGCCCCGCTCGGCCAGCACGAGCGCCAGGTTGTTGGTCGCGATCGCCGCCGACCGCGGCTCCAGCCCTCCCGCCGCGAGCAGCGACCGGTAGCGCTGCTCCGACTCCTCGAGCCGCCCGGCATGCTGCTCCACGATCGCGAGCGAGAGCCCGACGCGTCCGAGGAACCGGGCCCGCTCCGCCGGCTGGACCTCCGGCGCCCGGCTCATCGCGACGATCGCGGCGTCCAGGTCCCGGGCCGCGGCGCGGGCGTCACCGAGGTCGTGCAGGACCGAGGCGCGGCTGGCGAGCACCCGCGCGGCGACGTCCCACACGCTGTGCCGGCGGGTGATCCGGACGGCCTCGTCGAGGAGGGGACGCGCGGACGAATCGTCCCACCGCGCCCGAAATGTCGCAGCCAGCAGCCGTAGGCTCAGACCGAGCAGCTCGGGGTCCTTGCGGGTGCGCGCCACCGTCACGACGGCCTGCGCCTGGGGCTCCACGGACCGCGGGTCGACGTCGACCGCGTCCATCAACGAGCTCACATGTATCAGGAGGTCGGCTCGGGCCTCTGGTAAGGCGTAGGGCTCGTCGTTCGGCGCTGATGGCTCGACGCCGGGGCCGGACGGGCACATCTTTCGGAGTCTAGGCCGACCAAGGAGCGCATGTGAGTACGTCATCCGAGGAACCGCGTACGCCCGGACGACCGTTCGGACGCGACTACCGGTCAGGAGCCGCGGTCGAGCCCGTCCCCGCGCGCGTGCGGCAGCGCGTGCAGCGCCAGGTCGACGAGCTGGCGCAGCGTCGCACCGACGCCGGCCTGCGCCGCCGCCTGAACACGGCCGTCCAGGAGCGGTGGAGCCTGCGGCACGCCAGCCGGCTGGACGTCGTCGTCAAGGACAACGGGCTCGAGACGATGGTGGTGACCGGCGAGATCCTGGTGACCGAGTCGTCCTGGCAGGACCGCGGTGTGCGGACGTACGTGCAGCGCCGGGGCCTGGCCGAGGCCGAGCTCGGCTGCGTCGACCTGGAGAGCCGCCTGGTCCGCCTGGTGAGCACCGTGCCGACCACGACCGAGCACCTCGAGGACACGGTCGGTGAGCTGCGCGCGCGAGGCTTCGCCGCCTCGCTCACGCACGTCGCCCCGCTGGGCCCCATCGTCAAACCGTTCAGCGGGGTCGCCGTCCCGACGATCGGCGACTTCGGCTCGTACGGCCCCTACGCGACGGGCGACGGGGACGGCGCCCGGGTGGCCGTCATCGACACGGGCATCGACCCCACGCCGCGCGGCGACGGCTGGCTGACGGGCATCCCGCGGATCGCCCAGGACGATCCCGCGACGCACGCGGTCGACATCAACGTCGACCCGCTCGACGCCGATCCCCTGGACGGGTTCCTCGACTTCTCCGCCGGGCACGGCACGTTCGTCAGCGGCGTCATCGCCCAGGTGGCGCCCACGGCCGACATCTCCATGTACCGGGCGCTGGGGACGGGCGGGACCGGCAGCGAGATCGACGTCGCGTGCGCGCTCGTCCGGGCGGTGCGCGACGGCGCCCAGGTGGTCAACCTGTCGCTCGGCACGCAGACGCAGTTCGACCAGCCGTCCCTCGCCATGGCGGCGGCGCTCGACGTCGTCGGTGAGATCGAGCGGGAGCGCGGCGAGCACGCCCTGATCGTGGCGGCCGCCGGCAACTTCGGTGACACGACGCCGACCTGGCCCGCCGCGTTCCGGCGCGTGGTCTCGGTGGGGGCCCTGACCGCTGACCTGCGCCCGAGCGCGTTCTCGAGTCACGGCTGGTGGGTGGACTGCTCGGCGGTCGGGGAGGGTGTGCTGTCCACGTACGTGGAGGGCGAGCAGTCCCCCGACTTCACCGAGGACCCCGAGACGTTCCCCGCGGACTCGTTCTCGCGCTGGAGCGGGACGTCGTTCGCGGCACCGCAGGTGGCGGGCGCCGTGGCACGCCTCATGCAGGACCGGGGACTGTCGGCACGCCAGGCCTATGTCGAGCTCCTGGCGACCGGCCGCCCCATGCCGGACTTCGGCCAGACGTTCGAGATCCTGCCGGGGGTCTGACGTGCTGGGCACAGTCGCCGCCGCGCGACATGATGGCATCCGAGTCGCAGGTCGAAGGGATGCGGACATGGACGACGAGGATCCGTACCGCCGGTGGGACGCCCCCGCCCTCGTGCAGGGCGCCCTGGACGGTGACTCGAGGTCGTGGGGGGAGATCGTCCGTCGGCACACCCCCGCCGTCGTGGCGCGGGTGCGCCAGTTCCGCCTCACGCCCGACCAGGCCGAGGACGTCGCACAGACCGTGTGGCTCAACCTGCTGGAGAACCTCGACAAGCTCCGCGACCCGCACGCGCTGCCCGGGTGGATCGCCACCACCGCACGCCACGAGTGCATCCGGGTCACCAACCTGAACCGGCGGACCGTGCCCGTCGACCCGCAGGGCGGGCGGCTGGACGGTGTGTCCGACTCGGACCTGGACGCGCGGATGCTCGCGGTCGAGCGCGAGCAGGCGCTGCGTGAGGGGCTGGCCGAGCTGCCGGCCCACCAGCGCGAGATCCTGCTCCTGCTCGCCGTCGACCCTCCCCTCAGCTACGCGGAGATCGCCGAGCGGCTCGGGGTACCCGTCGGCTCGATCGGCCCCACCCGGGGTCGTGGACTAGCGCGCCTGCGTCAGACGGCCGCGATCAAGAAGTACGTGCGGGCCTGGTCGGCCGCCACGGCAGACGAAGGAGGACGCGATGTCCTGGCACTCGGATGACCGCGCCCACACCCCCGGACCGCGCGGCGACTCACCCTGGCCCGACGACGAGGCGCTCGGCGCCGAGCTGGTCGCGGCCCTCGCCGAGGCGGAGACCTACGACCGGGTCGTCGCCAGCGCCGAGACGGCGTTCCACGCACACCGCGGCATGATCGAGGCGCGTTCCGGCCTCGAGCTGGACCTGCTCCTGCTCGAGCTCGTCTACGACTCGCAGGCGCTCGATGCGCCCGTCGGCGTCCGCGACCGGTCGGGCGGGTCGTCGCGGACCCTCGTCTTCGAGGGGCGCGACCTCGGCGTCGAGGTGGAGGTGGAGCCGACGTCGATCGAGGGCCAGCTGCTGCCCGCGACGCGGGGGCGCGTCACGTTGCGCACCCCGGAGCGGAACGTCGCCACGATCGACACGGACGACGTCGGGTACTTCCGTTTCGACGTCCGCCCGGACGGGCCGCTGCAGCTCGAGTGCGTGAGCGCCGGCGGCACGTGCGTCACCCAGTGGCTGCCGTTCTAGCCACCCCGCACGTAGGACGACGAAGGCCCGGTCCGCAGGGGGGACCGGGCCTTCGTCGTGCGGACGCTACCGTCAGGCGGCGTCGTCCTCGAGCAGGTTCCTCGTCTTGTTCTGGTCGACGAGGATGCCGGGGCCGTTCGTCGTCGAGACGGTCGCCTTCGCGATGTAGCGGCCCTTCGACGCGGACGGCTTCAGACGCAGGATCTCGTCCAGCGCGGCGGCGTAGTTCTCCACGAGCGCGGTGTCGCTGAACGACGTCTTGCCGATGATGAAGTGCAGGTTCGCGTGACGGTCCACGCGGAACTCGATCTTGCCGCCCTTGATGTCGGACACGGCCTTGGCCACGTCCATCGTCACGGTGCCGGTCTTCGGGTTCGGCATGAGACCACGCGGGCCCAGGACCTTGCCCAGTCGACCGACCTTGCCCATGAGGTCCGGCGTCGCGACGGCGGAGTCGAAGTCGGTGTAACCGGCCGCGACCTTCTCGATGAGCTCGTCGCCACCGACCTCGTCGGCGCCGGCCGCGCGGGCCTGCTCGGCACGCTCGCCCGTCGCGAAGACGATGACGCGAGCCGTCTTGCCGGTGCCGTGCGGCAGGTTGACCGTGCCACGGACCATCTGGTCCGCCTTGCGCGGGTCGACACCGAGGCGGAAGGCGACCTCGACGGTCGCGTCGTACTTGGTGGTCGACGTCGCCTGCGCGAGCCGGACGGCCTCGAGGGGCGTGTAGAGGTGCCCCTCCTCGATCTTCTCGACCGCGGCGCGGTACGCCTTGCTGTGCTTAGCCATCTGCTTGTTCTCCTTCAGCAGTCGTGGTCCATCGGGCCGCACCGGCCCTGCCACACATTCGTCAGCCGGCTGAGGTCAGCCGCCTGTTCGTGCTGTTCGAGCCGAGCTGCGCTCAGCCCTCGACCTTGATGCCCATCGAGCGGGCCGTGCCCGCGATGATCTTCTCCGCCGCCGCGAGGTCGTTCGCGTTGAGATCCTCGAGCTTGGTGCTCGCGATCTCGCTGATCTGCGCGTTGGTCAGCGTGGCGACCTTGACGGTGTGCGGGGTCGGGGAACCCTTGGCCACACCGGCGGCCTTCTTGATCAGCTCGGCGGCCGGCGGCGTCTTGGTGATGAAGGTGAACGAGCGGTCCTCGTAGACCGTGATCTCCACGGGGATGACGTTGCCGCGCTGCGCCTCGGTGGCCGCGTTGTACGCCTTGCAGAACTCCATGATGTTGACGCCGTGCTGACCCAGCGCCGGACCGATCGGCGGCGCGGGGGTGGCGGCGCCGGCCTTGATCTGGAGCTTGATCAGGCCGGTGACCTTCTTCTTCGGGGGCATAGCAGCTTCCGTTCGTGTCGTGGGCCGACGCCGTGGGCGATGACCCGGTTGCAGGACCCCGGAGTCCCGGGGCGTCCAGTCAGATCTTGGCGACCTGGCTGAAGGACAGCTCGACCGGGGTCTCCCGGCCGAAGATGGAGACGAGGACCTTGAGCTTCTGGTTCTCGGCGTTGATCTCGGAGATCGTCGCGGGCAGCGTGTCGAACGGGCCGTCGGTGACGGTGACCGACTCGCCGATCGTGAAGTCGACCTTGATCTGCGACGCGGCCTTGGCGGCGCCGGCGGCCGTGGTCGGCTGCTTCGGCTCCAGCGACGGCGCCAGCATCGAGAAGACCTCGTCGAGCGTGAGCGGGACGGGCTGGTGCGTGTGGCCGACGAAGCCGGTGACACCCGGCGTGTGCCGGACGGCGCCCCAGGACTCGTCGGTCAGGTCCATGCGGACGAGGACGTAGCCGGGGATCCGCACGCGCTTGACGACCTTGCGCTGCGCGTTCTTGATCTCCACGACCTCCTCCATGGGGACCTCCACCTGGTAGATGAAGTCCTCCATGTTGAGGCTCTGGCGACGGTTCTCGAGGTTCGCCTTCACACGGTTCTCGTACCCGGCGTAGGAGTGGATGACGTACCAGTCACCGAGCTGGCTGCGCAGCTGCGCACGGAACGCGGCGATCGGGTCGTCGTCGACGTCCGGCTCGGCGTCCTCGACGTCCGGCTCGGCGTCGTCGGTCTCGTCAGCGGCCGGCTCGGCACCCGCGTCTGCCGGCTCGTCGCTCTCGGTGGCTGCGGCGTCGTCGGACGTGACGTCGTCGACGTCATCGACGGGCGACGTCTCGACGGCCTCGACCGACGCGATGGCGTCCTCGAGCTCCGCCTCGGCGGCCGTCGTGGGCTCCTGCGACTCCTGCGACACGTGCGAACCTGCTTTCTCCTGCGTGTGCGCCCCGGCGGACCGGCGCGGTGGGTGCTCGACCCGGGTGGGGCGACTACCTGGCTGTCGGGGAGTCCCCGAGCGGCTGTCAGCCCCCGAAGACCCAGAACGTGAGCTTGCCGATGCCCAGGTCGACCACGGTGACGAAGGCCATGACCACGGCGACGAACACCAGGACGACGCTCGTGTAGGTGATCAGCTCCGACCGCGTCGGCCGGACGACCTTCTTGAGCTCCGCGACGACCTGGCGGACGAAGAGCGCGATGCGTGCGAACAGGCCACCGCGCGACTCACCCTTGCGGGTGTCCTTGGATCCCGACGGACGCGCCGCCGAACCCCCGGCGTCGGACGCCGCAGCCGGTGCTGTTTCGCTCACGTCTGGCCCCTACGTCTCGAGATGGTCGGGCTCCGTGCGGAACCTGACGGACGGACGAGCCGACGCGTCGCGCCGGACCGACCGGCGGTCCTGCTCGCCTCCCGCCGTCGGAGGACCCGACGGACGGACGCGTGCGCAGGGCAGACAGGACTCGAACCTGCAACCTGCGGTTTTGGAGACCGCTGCGCTACCAATTGCGCCACTGCCCTACGACGGCCTGGGCCTCCACGACGAGCCGTCCGCGCACAGCGCGCCGACGGACACCACCCGCAGGGGGTCCGCGCAGCATCCCGGAGAACTCCGGGGCACGGCTCATCATGGCGGACGTCAACCGCCGGGGGTCCACTGTACGCGACGAGCGCCCGTGGGTCGAACGGCACCGCCTTGTCGCCCACCGATCACCCACCGATCACCCACTGACCCGTCCACGTCGGTCCCGGTGACCTCTGCCACTATGAACCTGTGAGCGAGCAGACCTCCCCCCGTCCCCGCGTGTCCGCCAAGCTGGCCGCGATCGCCGAGTCCGCGACGCTGGCCGTCGACGCCAAGGCCAAGGCCCTCAAGGCGGCCGGCCGGCCCGTCATCGGCTTCGGCGCCGGCGAACCGGACTTCCCGACCCCCGCCTACATCGTCGAGGCGGCTGTCGCCGCGGCGCAGGACCCGGCCAACCACCGCTACACGCCCGCCGCAGGCCTGCCTGCGCTGCGCGAGGCCATCGCGGCCAAGACGCTGCGCGACTCCGGCTACGAGGTGAAGCCGTCGAGCGTGCTGGTCACCAACGGGGGCAAGCAGGCGGTCTACCAGGCGTTCGCGGCGATCGTGGACCCGGGCGACGAGGTGCTCCTGCCGGCGCCGTACTGGACCACCTACCCGGAGGCGATCCGCCTCGCGGGCGGTGTCCCGGTCGAGGTGTTCGCCGGCGTCGAGCAGGGCTACCTCGTGTCGGTGGAGCAGCTCGAGGCTGCCCGCACCCCCAAGACCAAGGTGCTGCTGTTCAACTCGCCGTCCAACCCGACGGGTGCGGTGTACTCCCCGGAGCAGACCGAGGCGATCGGGCGGTGGGCCCTCGAGCACGGGATCTGGGTCGTCACCGACGAGATCTACGAGCACCTGACCTACGACGACGCGGTGTTCACGCCCATCGTGCGCGTGGTGCCGGAGCTCGCGGACACGACGATCGTGCTCAACGGCGTGGCCAAGACCTACGCCATGACGGGCTGGCGGGTGGGCTGGATGATCGGGCCCGCCGACGTCATCACCGCCGCGACCAACCTGCAGTCGCACCTCACGTCGAACGTCGCCAACGTCTCCCAGCGCGCCGCCATCGCGGCGCTGCAGGGCGACCTGTCGGCCGTCGAGGAGATGCGCACCGCGTTCGACCGGCGGCGCCGCACGATCGTCGAGATGCTCGGGCAGATCGACGGCGTGCAGGTGCCGACCCCCGAGGGCGCGTTCTACGTCTACCCGTCCGTCGAGGGGCTGCTGGGCCGCACGATCCGGGGGGTCACGCCGCGCACGTCCGCCGAGCTGGCGACCCTCATCCTGGAGCAGGCCGAGGTCGCCGTGGTCCCCGGCGAGGCGTTCGGACCCAGCGGCTACCTGCGGTTCTCGTACGCCCTCGGCGACGCCGACCTGGTGGAGGGCATCAGCCGGGTCCAGGCGCTGCTGGCCGAGGCGGAGTAGGTGCCGCATGCCGTCGAGGTCGTCGGGCTGAGCAAGCTCTACGGTGCGAAGCGCGCGGTGGACGGGCTCGACCTGCACGTCGCGCGCGGTGAGGTCGTCGCGCTGCTCGGGCCCAACGGCGCCGGCAAGACGACGACGGTCGAGATCCTCGAGGGCTACCGCGTGCGCGACGGCGGCGACGTGCGCGTGCTCGGGCAGGACCCGCAGTCCGGCGGCCGCGCCTGGCGCTCGCGCCTGGGCATCGTGCTGCAGACCAACAACGACCTCGCCGAGGCGACGGTCGCCGAGCTGGTCCGGCACTTCGCGACGTTCTTCCCCCGTCCCCGGGACCCGGAGGAGGTCATCGCCTCCGTCGGCCTGCAGGACAAGGCCGGCACGCGGGCACGGCAGCTGTCCGGCGGGCAGCGGCGCCGGCTCGACGTGGCGCTCGGCATCGTCGGCCGGCCCGAGCTGCTCTTCCTCGACGAGCCGACCACCGGTTTCGACCCGCAGGCGCGCCGCTCGTTCTGGGACCTGATCGAGGCCCTGGCCGCCGACGGCACGACGATCCTCCTGACCACGCACTACCTGGAGGAGGCCGAGCGCCTGGCCGACCGCGTGATCGTGGTGCGTGACGGCCGCGTGGTGGCCGAGGGGCCGCCCGCGGACCTGGGCGGCCGCACGGCTCGTCGGGCGGTCGTGCGCTGGTCGCAGGACGGGCAGACGCGCGAGGTCCGCACCGACACGCCGACGCGGACCGTGGTCGAGCTGACCGCCGAGCTCGGCGAGGAGATCCCCGGCCTGCAGGTGCTGCGCCCCACGCTCGAGGACGTCTACCTCAGCCTGATCGACGGGAGCCCCTCATGAGCGTCGTCGACACCGAGGTGCGCCTGCCGGGTGCGCTGCGCCTGGGGCTGGGGCGCACGGTCTACGAGGTGCGCACGTTCTTCCGCGAGCGCGACGCGGTCGTCTTCATCTTCGCGTACCCGGTGATCATGCTGGCGATCTTCGCGACGGTGTTCGGGCAGGACGGGGCGACGGTGGGACCACCGCCCGGGATCCCCTTCGCGCAGTACTTCCTGCCGGGCATGCTGGCGACCGGCATCATGCTGTCCAGCTTCCAGAACCTGGCGATCTCGATCGCGGTCGAGCGGGACGACGGCGGTCTCAAGCGGCTCCACGGGACACCCCTGCCGCCCGCGGCCTACTTCCTGGGCAAGCTCGGCGGGGTCCTCGTGACCTCGATCGTGCAGACGGCGCTGCTCCTCGCGGCGGCCGCGCTCGTCTTCGGCGTCGACCTGCCGACCACCGCGACGGCCTGGGCCACGTTCGCCTGGGTGTTCCTGCTCGGGACCGCGGCCGGGACCCTGTGCGGCGTCGCCTTCTCGTCGGTCCCGCGCACGGGCAGGTCCGCGACCGCGGTCGTGACGCCCGTCGTCCTCGTCCTGCAGTTCATCTCCGGCGTGTTCTTCGTGTTCAACGACCTGCCCTCCTGGATGCAGCAGGTCGCGTCGGTGTTCCCGCTGAAGTGGATGGCGCAGGGCATGCGGTCCGTGTTCCTGCCGGCGGACGCGCAGTCCTGGGAGGTCAGCGGCTCGTGGCAGCACGGTGCGACGGCCGCGATCCTGCTCGCCTGGGCGGTCGCCGCCCTGCTCGTCGGGGTCCGCACCTTCCGCTGGCAGCGTCGCGACGACGGCTGAGCGGATCGCCGCTCCCCCAGCACTGCCCACCGGTCGGGCCGGCCGACATACTGGCCTGCATGCCACGCAGCCCCCGGACCGGCGCCCGCGCCGACCTCGCCGGGGCGACGACCGGCTCGATCCCCGCGTACCAGCGCACGCTCGCGCACCTGACCGTGCGCGCCCGGCTGCTCACCGCGGTCGTGGTGCTGTCCGCCCTCACCGTTCTCGGCGCCGGCGGCACCGCCTTCGCGCTGCAGTCCGGCCAGACCGACGAGCGCATCGACAACTCGCTGTCCCGGGCGGTCGCGGCGCTGCGCACGGTGCAGGCCGGCAAGGACCCGGCCACCGACCGCCCGTTCGAGGACGTCAACAGTGTCCTGTTCCAGGGTGTGCGCAACCGGGTCCCGGGCGAGAACGAGGGCGTCGTGGCCCTGCTCGACGGGCGCGCCACCTGGTCCCCCGCGGTGGAGACGCGTGCCGTCCGCCTGGAGGACGATCCCGAGCTGATCGCCCTGCTGGCCGAGGTCCCGGCCGATGCGCCGGCGGTCGCGCGGACCGTCACCACGTCGACGACGCAGTACCGGCTGATCGCGGTCCCGGTCCAGGTCAGCGGCGACCTGAGGACCGGCATGTTCGTGGTGGCGTTCGACCGCGCGGCGGAGATGTCCAGCCTGCGCAGCACGTACTACACCTACTCCGCGGTCGGGCTCGGCGCGCTGGCCGGGATCGCGATCGTCGCCTGGTTCGTGGTCGGACGGCTGCTGCGCCCGGTCCGGCTGCTGCGCGACACGACGCGGCGCATCACCGAGTCGGACCTCTCGGAGCGGATCACGGTGACCGGCAAGGACGACCTGTCGAACCTGGCCCGCACGGTCAACGCCATGCTCGACCGGCTGGAGCGCGCGTTCGGGTCGCAGCGCGAGCTCCTCGACGACGTGGGCCACGAGCTGCGGACGCCCCTGACGATCGTGCGCGGCCACCTGGAGCTGGTGGACGCGGACGACCCCGACGACGTGCGGGCGACGCAGGCGCTCGCCCTCGACGAGCTGGACCGGATGCAGCGGCTCGTCGACGACCTGATGACCCTCGCCACCGCCGAGCGGCCCGACTTCGTCCGGAGCGCGCCGACCGACGTCGGCCGGCTCACCGACGACGTGCACGAGAAGGCGCGCGGGCTCGGCGACCGGCACTGGGTGGTCGCCGCGCGCGCCGACGTGACCGTGCAGCTCGACGCGCAGCGGATCACCCAGGCGTGGCTCCAGCTGCTGGCCAACGCCTGCCGGTACTCCGCGCCGCGGTCCACGGTGCGCCTCGGCAGCGAGGTGTCGGGTGACCGGCTGCTGCTGTGGGTGCGCGACGAGGGACCCGGCGTGCCGGCCGAGGAGGCCGAGCGCATCTTCGAGCGGTTCCACCGAGGGCGGGCCGACCGGGTGCCGCACGGGGCGGGCCTGGGCCTGCCGATCGTCGCGGCGATCGCACACGCCCACCGCGGACGCGTGTTCGTGGAGCATCCACCGGCTAACGTCGGGCCCGGCGTGGTCTTCGTGCTGGACCTGCCGGCCGTCGACCTCATGGACGGCGAACCCCGACCTGTCACGGAGCTGGTGGAGTACCTATGACGCGCATTCTCATCGCGGAGGACGAGGAACGCATCGCCGCGTTCGTCGCCAAGGGCCTGCGCGCCTCGGGCTTCGAGACGAGCGCGGTGACGTCCGGCGAGGAGGCCCTGTCCGCGGTGCAGGCCGGCGGCGTCGACCTGCTCATCCTCGACCTGGGGCTCGTGGACATCGACGGGTTCGAGGTCCTGCGCCGCCTGCGCGCGGCGGGACACACCGTTCCGGTCATCGTGCTGACCGCGCGCTCGTCGGTCACCGACACCGTCACGGGCCTGGAGTCCGGGGCCGACGACTACATGGCCAAGCCCTTCCGCTTCGAGGAGCTGCTCGCCCGGGTCCGGCTGCGCCTGCGCGCGCACGGGACCTCCGGCGAGGCCTCCGTGCTCACGCACGGCGCGCTCCAGCTGGACCTGCGCACGCGGCGGATGAAGGTCGGCAACCAGGAGGTCGACCTGTCCGCCCGGGAGTTCGCCCTGGCGGAGACGTTCCTGCGGCACCCGGGCGATGTCCTCACCCGGGAGCGACTGCTCTCGGAGGTGTGGGGCTTCGACTTCGACCCCGGCTCCAACGTGGTCGACGTGTACGTGCGCTACCTGCGGCGCAAGGTGGGCGCGGAGCACTTCGACACCGTCCGCGGCGTGGGGTACCGGCTCATCGACGCGACGACGACGGCGGGCGTGTGACGCGCGATCTGGCCCTCTTGCCCAAGGCCCACCTGCACCTGCACTTCACCGGCTCGATGCGGATCTCGACGCTGGCGGACCTGGCGACGACCTACGGCGTCCGTCTGCCGGCCGCGCTGCTCGACGCCGACCCGCTGCACGTGCCGGCCGACGAGCGCGGCTGGTTCCGGTTCCAGCGGCTCTACGACGCCGCGCGGGCGTGCGTACGGGGCGAGGCCGACATGCGCCGGATCGTGGCGGAGGCCGCGCAGGACGACGCCCGGGAGGGGTCCGGTCGGCTCGAGATCCAGGTGGACCCGACGTCGTACGCGCCCTTCGTCGGCGGTCTGACGCCGGCGCTGGAGATCGTGCTGGACGCCGCCCGGCAGGCCTCGGCGGACACCGGCGTGGACGTCGGCGTCATCGTCGCCGCATCCCGGATGCGGCACCCGCTCGAGGCGCGCACGCTCGCCCGCCTCGCGGCGCACCACGCCGGCGACGGTCCCGGCCAGGTGGTCGGGTTCGGGCTCTCCAACGACGAGCGTCGCGGCGAGACGTCGGAGTTCGCACCCGCGTTCGCGATCGCCCGGCGGGCCGGCCTGGCCTCGGTGCCGCACGGGGGCGAGCTGCTCGGGCCGGCGCACGTCGAGGACGTGGTCAGCCACCTGCACCCCGACCGGCTCGGGCACGGCGTGCGGTCCGCCGAGGACCCGCGGGTGCTGGAGCGCGTGGTCGAGGAGGGCGTCGCGCTGGAGGTCTGTCCCGCGTCCAACGTGTCGCTCGGCGTGTACGGGACCGCGGCGGACGTCCCGCTGCGCGCGCTCGTCGACGCGGGTGCCACGGTCGCCCTCGGCGCCGACGACCCGCTGCTGTTCCTGTCCCGGCTGGTGGACCAGTACGCGATCGCGCGCGACGTGCACGGGTTCTCCGACGAGGAGCTCGCCGAGCTGGCGCGGGGCTCGATCCGCGCCAGCCGCGCGTCCGACGACGTCCGGGCGCGGCTGCTCGCCGGCGTGGACGACTGGTTGGCCGGTTGACACCGCCCCTCGGGAGCGCTTGTATCAATCTACTAGTTCATTGATACAGGAGTCCTGATGTCCAACCTGCTGTGGTTCGTGCTCCTCGCGCTCCTCGTCGCCGGTCTCGGCTGGTCGCTGCGGCCGGTGCGCACGGCCGGACCCACGACGCCGTCGCAGGCGTGGCTCGCCGCCGAGGCCCATGCCCGCCGCATCACCGCGGCGGCGTGGACGGCGCTGGTCCCCCTGCCGATGCTCCTCGCGGCCGCCATGAGCGGCCCCGTCCTCAGCGGTCCGTCCCGCGGTGCGTTCGTCGCGGCCCTCCCCGCCATCGCAGGCACCGCCTACCTCACCGTGCACGCGGGCGGCGAGCTGACCTGGCCGCGACCCGCAGGTGCGGTCCGACGGGCGGCCCTGGCCCGCCGGCGCATCCGTGACGTGGCACCGCGGGCACTGACCTGGGTGAGCGTGTCGTGGTTCGCCGCGCTCGCCCTGCTCCTGGCGGTGTGCGGCCTGGCTGCGGGCACGGGCGGCCGGAGCCTGACGTACGCGCACGCCGACCTGGTCTCGACGGCCAGCCCGTTTCCCGGCTTGTACTACGGCCGCACGATCGCCCCCGCGATCGCGGTGCTCGCCCTCGGGTGCGTCGGGACCCTTCTGCTCGTCGCCCGCCGTCCGGCGGTGTCCGACACCTCCCCCGCCGACGACGTGGCGCTGCGCAGGACCTCCGCGAGCCGGATCCTGGCCGGCGTCCAGCTGGTCACCGCGTGGACCCTCGCCGGGTGCCTGTTCTTCGCGGCGAATGCCGTCGCGACCGTGCAGCCCGCCTGGGCGGACGTCGTCGTGCCCGGGAGCTCGCAGGCGGTCGGCACCGTCGCCCGGTTCGTCTCCCTGGCGGTAGTGATCGCCTCCGTCGTGATCGCCGTACGCGCCACCCGTGCGGCGAGCGCGCCGGTGCCCGCCGGTGCGGTGGAGCCTGCGGGGCCCGCGGAGAAGGCGCAGGTCTCCGCATGACCGCGCAGCTCGAGGTCGACCTCACGTCCGGCGTCCCCGCGTTCGAGCAGATCCGCGCGCAGGTGGTCGCGCACGTCGCGGCGGGCCGGTTGGTGGCGGGCGACCGGCTACCCACGATCCGTGCGCTCGCCACCGACCTCGGCCTGGCCGCCGGCACGGTGGCGCGGGCGTTCCGTGAGCTCGAGGCGGAGGGCGTCGTGGAGACCCGCCGCCGGGCCGGGACGGTCATCGCCGAGGGCGCCTCGGTGCCGACCGACATCGCGCGGCGGGCGGCCGAGACGTACGTGGCCGCCGTCCGGGCGGCCGGCCTGACCGACGACGAGGCCCTCGTGCTGGTGCACGGCGCCCTGCTGGGGCGTGAGAGCGGGCGTCAGAGCGTGACGCCCACCAGCACCGGCTCGGGCTCCAGCTCGACGCCGAACGTCGACCGGACGCCGTCGCGCACCTGACGGGCCAGGGCCAGCAGGTCCTCGGCCTTCGCTCCGCCGCGGTTGGTCAGGGCGAGCGCGTGCTTGGTCGAGAGCGTGGCCGGCCCGGGTGCGCCGAAGCCCCGCGAGAACCCCGCGTGCTCGATGAGCCAGGCGGCGCTCGTCTTGGTGCGGCCGTCGTCGGTAGGGAACCGGGGCGCGTCGTCCGGCAGATCCGCCGCGGCGTCCGGCGCCAGGATCGGGTTGGTGAAGAACGAGCCCGCGCTCCACGTGTCGTGGTCCGCGGGGTCCAGCACCATCCCCTTGCGTCCCCGCAGGGCGAGCACGGCGTCGCGCACGTCCGCGAGCGGGGCGCGGCCCCCGACGTCCACGCCGAGCGTGCGGGCCAGCTCGGCATAGGCGATCGGCCGGGACAGGGTGGCCGGACGCAGCTGGAACGTCACGTCGAGCACGACGTAGCGGGGGGTGGGCGACCAGGGCGCGCGGGGGTCGGTGGGGTCGGCGTCCCGCATCGACCGCTTGAGCAGCGACGTGCGGTACCCGAACGCGAGCGTCACCAGCGGGAGCGTGCGGACCTTGGCCCGGCCGCGGTCCCAGACCCGGACGGTGGCGATGCTCTGCGAGACCTCCTGCCCGTACGCGCCGACGTTCTGCACGGGGGTCGCACCGGTCGATCCCGGGATGCCGGACAGCGCCTCGATCCCCGTGAGCTCCTGCTCGACCGCGTACCGCACCACGTCGTCCCACGGCGTGCCGGCGGGCACCGTGAGCGTCGCGCCGGCGCAGGCGGAGGCGTCGGGCACCTCGATGGCGCTGCGCACGTCCCGCACGACGACCCCGTCGAACCCGGCGTCGGACACCAGGAGGTTCGACCCGCCCCCGACGACCAGCAGCGGTTCCCCGTCGGTGTCCGCGGCGCGGACCGCGTCGATCAGCTCCGCCTCGGTCGCCGTCTCCACGTAGCGGCGCGGCGCACCGCCGACGCGCAGCGTCGTGAGGTCCGCAAGGGTGGACGGGGAGGCGGTCCGGGCCGGCCAGGTGAGGGCCGGGGGGACCGTCGCCGGCGAGCAGTCGGCCGCGCTCAGCTCAGTCTGCACCGCTTCAGGTTACGCGGTCCTCGCGCAGCGGGGCCGCGGCGTTGATCACCAGCAGTCCCAGCACGATCGGGACGATGATCACCAGCAGCGCGTGCCGGTAGCCGACGTGCTGCGCGAGCAGCCCGAGCAGCGGCGGGCCGGCGAGGAACGCGCTGTAGCCGATGGTCGAGACCACGCTGACGCGCGCGGCCGCCCGCACCGGGTCGTCGGCGGCGGCGCTCATGCCCACCGGGAAGCCCAGGGCGGCGCCCGCGCCCCACGCGACGATGCCGACGACCGCGAGCCACAGCGGCCCCGCCAGGCCGAACACCAGCAGCCCGACCAGCGACAGCGCGGCGGACAGCCGCAGGACCGTGACGCGGCCGTGCCGGTCGAGCATCGTGGTGCCGAACCAGCGCATCGCGGTCATCGCCGTCACGAACACCGCGAACGCGACCGCGCCGACGGCGTCCGGCACGTCGAAGCCGTCGACGACCGCGAGGCTGACCCAGTCGTTCGCCGAGCCCTCGGTGAGCGCGGCGGCGAGGACGACCAGGCCGATGAGCAGCGTGCGCGGCTCGAGCCAGGCGGCGAACGCCCCCCGGGCACCCGCACCGCCACGCTCGGAGGCGTGCGCCGCCTCGGGCTTGTGAGGAATCGGGAGGAACGCCCGCACGGCGAGTGCGACGCCGATGGTCGACAGCACCACGATGATCGAGATGTGCACGACGACCGGCACGTGGAACCCCGCCGCGACGGCGGCGATGCCCGCGGCGGCGACGGTGCCGAACGAGAACCCCGCGTGGTACCGCGGCATCACGGTACGGCCGACGTGCTGCTCGACCACGGCGCCCTCGACGTTCATGGACGCGTCCCAGACGCCGGTCCCGACGCCGAACAGGACGAGGCCCAGCCCGACGACCACCACCTCGCCGACGGCCACGCCGGACGCGGCCACCACCAGGCCCCCCGCGTTGAGGCACGCGAACGCGAGCACGGTGCGGCGGGCGCCGAGCCGCTCCACGACCATCCCGGACAGCGGCAGGGCGACGAGCGAGCCGACGGAGCCGACCAGGAGCAGCAGCCCCATCTGCGCGGGCGAGAAGTCGAGCCCGTCACGGATGGCCGGCAGGCGCGCGGCCCAGCTGGCGAAGTTGAAGCCGTTGAGGAAGAAGACGGCGAACACCGCGACCGATGCGCGCTCGACCGATCGCGCGGCGCGGCCGGGACCGCTCGGGGCGGTCAGGCCCTCCTCGTGTCCAGCTGGCGTCGTCATCGGCCCTCCGGTGCTCATGTTCTCGCCCGTCCTGTCGTGGTGGCACGCGCGCAGAGTCGCCGTGCTGGGTGGTGCCCGTCTCGAATCGATTCGAGGGCCGGCCCAAGCCTGCGGGTACGCTGTCCGCTGCGTCAACTCGCACCCGTCTCGCGCGCGTCGCGCGCCCGGTCCCGCGACGCCGACCCGGAGGTCCGACCCTGTCTGCGCACCGCCCCACCCTGGCCGACGTCGCCGCCGCCGCTCACGTCTCGGTCTCGACGGCCTCTCTCGCCTTCTCCGGTGCCGGACCGATCGCCGCGGCCACCCGCCAGCGCGTCCTCGACGCCGCCGCGGCCCTCGAGTACTCCGGGCCGAACCCCCTGGGCCGCCAGCTGCGCCGGGGCCGGTCCGGGATCGTGGGCGTCGTCGTGGGCGACTCGCTGCGCCGGGCGTTCCGCGACCCGGTCTCGGTCCAGACCCTCGACGGCCTGGTCAGCACGCTCGGACCGCTCGAGCTCGGCGTCCTGCTCATCCCCGGGTCCAGCGACCCCAGCGGACCCGCCGTCGACCCCTTGCTGGAGACCGCCGCGATGGACGTCGCGGTCATCATGTGGGGCGGCACCACCGACGACCCCGTGCTCGCAGCACTGCGCCGGCGCGGGACGCCGACGGTCCTCGTCGAGGGGCAGCACGCCCCCGACGTGGCCTCCGTCGGCATCGACGACCGCGGCGGCATGCGTCAGGCGACCGAGCACCTGCTCGCGCTCGGGCACACCCGGATCGCGTCGGTCACCCTCCCGTTCGACCCCTCGCGCGGCGAAGGGCTGGTCCGGCCCGACCAGATGGGCCACCTGGACTGGGAGATCACCCGCAGACGGCTGGCCGGCGTGACCGACGCGGGCGTGACCCCGGTCGCGATCTGGGAGACCCCGGCATCGCTCGTGGAGCACGGCCGCACCGCGGGAACGGCGCTGCTCTCGGTCCCCGACCGGCCCACGGCCATCGCGTGCCAGTCCGACCTGCTCGCGTCCGGCGTGGTGCTCGCGGCGCGCGAGCTCGGGCTGCGCGTGCCGCAGGACGTGTCCGTCAGCGGGTTCGACGGCCTCGACCTGCCCTGGCTGGCCCCCGACGTGCTGACGACCGTCGTGCAGCCGCTCGCGGAGAAGGGCGCGGCGGTCGGCCACGCGGTGGAGGACTTCCTGGCCGGCGACGGACCGTCGCGGCGGGAGCTGCCCGTGAGCCTGCGGATCGGGACCACGACGGGCCCCGCGCCGGCACTGGTCAGCTGAGGCGGACCAGCGCCTGCGCCTTGCCCAGCACCCGGACGCCGTCGACGGCGACGGTGAGGTCGATGCGGACGGTCCCTGCCTCGGTGTCGAGCGCGCCGACCACCGCCGTCACCTCGATCGTGGCTGCGCCGGGGTCCGCCACCGGCACCGGCCGGCTGAAGCGCACCTGGTAGTCGATGATCGCGCCGGGGTCGCCGATCCAGTCGGCGACGACGCTCGAGGCCGCGCCCATGGTCCACATGCCGTGCGCGATGACGTCCGGCAGCCCCACCGAGGTTGCGACGCGCTCGTTCCAGTGGATCGGGTTGAAGTCGCCGCTCGCACCGGCGTACCGGATCAGGCGCGCGCGGTCGACGGTGATCTCGCGGCGGGCGACCTGGTCGCCGACGGCCAGGGTCATGACTCCTCCGGACGGACGGCGAGGGTGCAGATCACGGTGCTGACCGGGTCGCCGTCCTCGGACGCGATCTCGGAGCGCGTGGTGATCATGGCCAGGCCGGCCCGCACGGTGATCGAGTCGACGTGGAGAACCGTGACGAGGCGGTCCCCCGCGTGGATGGGACGGTGGTGGATGAACCGCTCGTCCGCGTGGACCACCCGGCTGAAGTCGATGCCGGCTGCGGGGTCCTCGAACAGCTGGGCCTCGGCACGCTGGGCCACCACGACGGCAAACGTCGGTGGCGCGATCACGTCGGGATACCCGAGCTCGCGCGCCACCGACGGATCCGTGTGGGCTTGGTGGGAGGCGCCGACGGCGTCGGCGAACTCCTGCAGCTTCTGGCGGCCTACCTCGTAGGCAGCGGTCGGCGGGTACTGACGACCCGCGTACCCGACGTCGACCGGCATCGGGACGAGATCAGCGAGTCTCGCGGTGCAGGGTGTGACGGTTGTCGCGGGGGCAGAACTTCTTCATCTCGAGACGGTCGGGGTCGTTCCGACGGTTCTTCTTCGTGATGTAGTTCCGCTCCTTGCACTCGGTGCACGCGAGCGTGATCTTCGGACGGACGTCCGAGCTCTTGCTGGCCATGGTCTTGCCACCTCTCGCACCCGGTACGGATGCATGCGATCTCGTCATTGCGCGCCGGCCGACGCGCAGGTGTGTCACTGGCGGTAGCGGGAGCGGGACTCGAACCCGCGACACCACGATTATGAGCCGTGTGCTCTAACCACCTGAGCTACCCCGCCATGTCGATGCGTCCTCGGCAGTGCCGCGCAATCACGGCACCATCTTCGAACACACCACAGAGCCCCGAAAGGGAATCGAACCCTTGACCTTCTCCTTACCATGGAGACGCTCTGCCGACTGAGCTATCGGGGCAGCGCGAGCAAGGTTACACGGGCTGTGGGGTGCTCGTGAAATCGGACCCGTCGAGGGCCGCCGCGGGTGCTCCCTAAACGCTTCATCTCATGGTCCGCGCCGTCCCTGCCGTGCCACGATCCCCGCCATGCGCCAGCCCCGACGCGGCCTCGTTGCTGCCCTCACGCTCTGTGCCGCCCTGCTCGCCAGCACCGCCTGCACCGGCGGCGACGGCGACAGCCCCGACCCCGCGACGACCGTGACCACCCCGGCCTGGCCGACCGCCATCGACCCCGCCACCTCGGCGGAGCCGTTCTTCGTCGTCTGGACCGACGTGGTGGAGACCGGCGAGGGCGACACGGCCACCCTCCAGCCCTCGATCGACTCGCTGTCCGCACTGGGCTACCCGACCCTGCCGTGGGACCCGGCCTGCCAGAGCGGCGCCGAGGAGCTCCTGTCGGGCCTCACGGGCTTCACCGACCCCCTCGGGGTCGGGGTGGCCTTCGAGTCGGCGCAGGACGCAGGGACGTTCGACACCCTGTACGACGGCGCGACGGTGTCTCTCACGGAGGGCACCTACACCTGCGGGACCGCCTGACCTGCCGGCCCACGGCGGCATGATGGTCCGATGAGGAACCGGGCCCTGCTGGTCGTCGACATCCAGAACGACTTCTGCGAGGGCGGTGCCCTCGCGGTCAGCGGCGGGAGCGACGTCGCCCGGGACGTCTCGGCGTACCTGCGCGACCACGCCCACCGGTACGTCGCGGTGGTGGCGACCCGCGACTGGCACGCGCCCCTGCCGGACACCAACGACGGTCACTTCGCGACGGGTGCCGATCCCGACTACGTGACCACGTGGCCGGTGCACTGCGTGGCCGGCACCCCGGGCGCCGAGTACCACCCGGCACTGCAGCTGCCCGCGGGGACCCTGCACGTGCGCAAGGGGCAGGGCCGGCAGGACTACTCGGGGTTCGAGGGCGAGGTCGTCGGCGCGCCCGGGGAGACCCTCGCCGCCGTCCTGGCCGCCGCCGGCGTCACCGAGGTCGACGTCGTGGGGCTGGCCACGGACCACTGCGTCGCCGCGACCGCGACGGATGCCCGCGCCGCGGGGCTCGCCGCCACCGTGCTGCTGGACCTGACCGCCGCCGTGGCGTCCCCGACGACCCTGCGCGCCGTCGCCCGGCTCGCGCAGCAGGGCGTCGGCCTCACGACGAGCACGGCCTGACGACGAGCGCGGCCGGATGACGAGCGCGGCCGGACGACGAGCAGGGCGGCCGAGCCGTCAGCCGCGCAGCGCCAGAGCGAACGGCAGCACCCCGGACGCGCCCGCCAGCCGCACCTCGCGCGCGGCGACGGTCATGGTCCAGCGGCTGTCCACGAGGTCGTCGACGAGCAGCACCGGGCCCGGCGGCAGGTCCAGCGCCGACGCGTCGAACCGGCCCCACACGCCGGCCAGGCGGAAGGCACTGTTGCCGCCCGGCTCGCCGCTCGGCCCGCCGTCCCGGAGCGCAAGGGCCCCCGCGTAGGGCAGCCGGCCGATCTCGGCCAGACCGCGCGCGAGGGAGTCGACGAGCAGCGGTCGGCGCCGCGACGGCAGGGCGACCACCGCGGTCGGACGCTCGTCCCAGCCCCACTGCGCGAGCACGCGCACGCAGCCGGCCAGCATGGCCGGGGTGACGGGGGCATCGGTGGCGCCCGCCGCGAACACCTCGCGCAGGGCCGTCCCCCAGCCCAGGTCGGTCAGCCGCGCGAGCGCCCGGCCCTCGCCTGCCCGCTCCGACTCGGCGATCTTGCCGCGCACGGGCAGGCCCAGGCGGTCCGCGCCCACGGGCCACTGCGCGCGCGGCTCGATCGGCACCCCGACGCGGTCCAGCGAGCGCTCGGCCGACGCCGCCGCGTCCTCCACGACGTCGGTCGGGTACCAGACGCCCGCGCACGAGTCGCAGCGACCGCACGGCGTGGCCGTCTCGTCGTCCAGGCTGCGCTGCAGGAACTCCATCCGGCAGCCGGTGGTGCGCTCGTACTCGAGCATGTGCTCCTGCTCGGCCTGGCGGGCCGCGGCGATGCGGGCGTACCGCTCGGCGTCGTAGGTCCACGGCTGCCCGGTGGCCACCCAGCCGCCCTGCACCCTGCGCACGGCCCCGTCCACGTCGAGGACCTTGAGCAGCAGCTCCAGCGGCGTGCGGCGGAGGTCGACCCGCGCCTCGAGCGCGGGCGTCGACAGGGGCCGGTCGTTCAGCTCCGCGATCACGCGCTGCGCCCGGTCCTCGTCGGGCATGGACGCGGTCGCGAAATACTGCCAGATGTCGCGGTCCTCGGGCCCGGGCAGGAGCAGGACGTCAGCGCTCTCCGTCGCGCGACCGGCGCGGCCGACCTGCTGGTAGTACGACACCGGCGACGAGGGCGCCCCCAGGTGCAGCACGAACCCGAGATCGGGCTTGTCGAAGCCCATGCCGAGCGCGCTCGTCGCGACCAGCGCCTTCACCCTGTTCGCCTTGAGCGCCGCCTCGGCGTCCTCACGCTCGGCCGGGTCCGTCTGGCCGGTGTACGCACGCACGTCGTGGCCGGCCTCGCGCAGGAGCCTGGCGGTGTCCTGGGCGGCCGCGACCGTGAGCGTGTAGATGATGCCGGAGCCGGGCAGGTCCGCCAGGTGGCTGAGCAGCCAGCCCAGGCGCGCCTTCGCGGTCGGGAGCCGCAGCACCCCCAGACGCAGCGACGCCCGAGCGAGCGGGCCGCGGATGGTCAGCACGTCCTGCGCGTCACCGCTGCCGAGCTGCTCGGCCACGTCGGCCACCACCCGGCTGTTGGCGGTCGCCGTGGTCGCCAGCACGGGCACGCCGTCCGGCATGGTGGCGATGAGGTCGCGCAGGCGCCGGTAGTCGGGCCGGAAGTCGTGGCCCCAGTCGCTGATGCAGTGCGCCTCGTCGACCACCAGCAGGCCGAGACGCCGCACCAGGGCGGGCAGCTGGTTCTCCCGGAAGGCGGGGTTGTTCAGCCGCTCGGGCGAGACGAGCAGCACGTCCACCTCGTCGGCGGCCAGACGCGCCAGCAGGTCGTCCCACTCGTGGGCGTTGGTCGAGTTGATGGCCACGGCGCGGACCCCGGCACGCTCGGCGGCGGCGACCTGGTCGCGCATCAGCGCCAGCAGCGGCGAGACGAGCACCGTCGGCCCGGCACCGCGCTCACGCAGCAGCATGGTGGCGACGAAGTACACCGCCGACTTGCCCCACCCGGTGCGCTGCACGACGAGCGCGCGGCGACGGTCGTCCACGAGCGTCTCGATGGCCTCGAACTGGCCCTCGTGGAAGTCGGCGGCGGGGTTGCCCACCAGCCGGCGCAGGACGGCGAGTGCTGACTCGTGGGTGGTGTCGCGGGTGGTATCTGGCACGCGCCCACCCTGCCAGGCCTCGCCGACACCGAACGACACGACCCCGGGCCGCAGGCGGTCCGGGGTCGTGTCGTGATGTGGCGGGTGAGGGATTCGAACCCCCGTAGGCGTTGCCAGCTGATTTACAGTCAGCCCCCTTTGGCCACTCGGGTAACCCGCCGGGGATGCCCACCGTACGGGAACGCCGAAGGGGCGAACGCGCGTGCAGCGTGCGGGTGGAAGGATAGCAACACCCGGGCGGTGCTAGCGAAACAGGGCACCGGCCGTCCCGAGCAACCAGCCCGCGTCGCCGCGGGCAGCAGGAGGAGAACCATGGCGAGCGAAGCCTCGTTCGACGTCGTCAGCAAGGTCGACCGCCAGGAGGTGGACAACGCCCTGAACCAGGCCGCGAAGGAGATCGCGCAGCGGTACGACTTCAAGGGCGTGGGGGCCTCGATCGCCTGGAGCGGCGAGAAGATCGTGATGATCGCCAACTCGTCCGAGCGGGTGCTCGCGGTGCTGGACGTCTTCCAGTCCAAGCTCATCCGGCGCGGCATCTCGCTGAAGTCGCTGGACACCGGCGGCGACGACGGCCCCGAGCCCAAGCCGTCCGGCAAGGAGTACCGGCTGGAGGCCCTGATCAAGGAGGGCCTGAGCAGCGAGACCGCCAAGAAGGTGGCGAAGATCATCCGCGACGAGGGGCCCAAGGGCATCAAGACGCAGATCCAGGGCGACGAGCTGCGGGTCACCGGCAAGAGCCGCGACGACCTGCAGGCCGTCATCGCACTGCTCAAGGGCGCCGACGTCGACGCCGACCTGCAGTTCACCAACTACCGCTGAGCGACCCGGGCGTCGCCCGGCACGCGCCCGGCACGCGCCGATACCGACACCGGGCTCGGCGCGGGCCGGGCGGCCCGCGGGCTCGCGTCGAGCCCGCGGTGCTCAGTACCGGGTGACGCCGTCGCGCGGGCCCGCCAGCGCCTCCAGGCGGGCGATCCGGTCCGCCATCGGCGGGTGCGTCGAGAAGAGCCTGGCCATCCCCGCGCCGCGGAACGGGTTCGCGATCATCAGGTGGGAGACGTCCACCAGCTGGCGGTCCTGCGGGAGCGGCCGCGCCTTGGTGCCCAGCTCGAGCTTGCGCAGCGCGGACGCGAGGGCCAGCGGGTCGCCGGTGAGCCGGGCGCCGTCCTCGTCGGCGTCGTACTCGCGGGTCCGGGTGATGGCGAGCTGGACGATGGTCGCGGCCAGCGGTGCGAGGAACGCCAGCAGCAGGCCGGCGATCGGGTTGCCTCCCCGGTCCCGGTCGCTGCCGCCGCCGAAGTACAGGGCGAACTGCGCCAGCGACGTGATCATGCCGGCGACCGCGGCGGCCACCGAGGACGTGAGGATGTCGCGGTTGTAGACGTGCATCAGCTCGTGGCCGAGGACGCCCCGCAGCTCACGCTCGTCGAGCAGGGCGAGGATGCCGTCGGTGCAGCACACGGCGGCGTTCTTCGGGTTGCGGCCCGTGGCGAACGCGTTCGGGGCGGCGGTCGGCGAGACGTACAGGCGCGGCATGGGCTGGCGGGCGGCGGTGGAGAGCTCGCGCACGATCCGGTACATCGCCGGCTGCTCGATCTCGCTGACCGGCCGGGCCCGCATGGCGCGGATCGCGATCTTGTCCGAGTTCCAGTAGCTGTACGCGGTCATCACCAGACCGAGCGCCGTGAACAGCAGCAGGAACTTGGGCGTCCCCTGGCCCAGGACCCAGCCGATGCCGAGCAGCACGGCCCACAACGCACCGAACAGTGCCGCCGTCTTGAGACCGTTGTGGTGCCGGTGACCCATTGCCACCCTCCTTCCTGACACGAGTTGCACTGGTTGGAACGCTCTCCGCCGCGTCGGCGTTCCCTCGTATCCTGGACGCCTGCAACCCCGCCGACCCCCGGAGCTCCCCGTGCGCACTGCCCGCTGGACCGCACTCGCCGCCGTCGCCGCGCTGGCGCTCGTCGCGTGCGCGCCGACCGACGACGCGGCGGGCTCGTCGCCGACCGCCACCGACGGCGCGCTCGAGACCGTCACCGACGGCGTCCTGACGATCGCCACGTCCGACCCCGCGTACGAGCCCTGGGTCGTCGACAACGACCCGTCCAGCGGCAAGGGCTTCGAGGCCGCGGTCGCGTACGTGGTGGCCGAGGAGCTCGGGTTCGACGAGGACCACGTCGAGTGGACCGTGGCCAGCTTCGACCAGATCATCGCGCCGGGCGCCAAGAACTTCGACATCGCGGTCAACCAGGTGTCGATCAGCGACGAGCGCAAGGCCAACCTCGACCTCTCCTCCCCGTACTACACGACCACGCAGGCGGTCGTGACCCTCGAGGGCTCGCCCGCCGCCGCCGTGACCTCCCTCGCGGAGCTCAAGGACCTGCGGATCGGCGCCATGGTGGGCACGACGAGCCTCACCGCAGCGCAGGAGACCATCGACCCGACGACCCCGGTGTCGCCGTTCAACGACAACGACCAGGTCAAGCAGGCGCTCACGGCGGGCCTCGTGGACGCGATCGTCGTCGACCTGCCCACCGCGCTCTACATCACCGGGGCCGAGCTCGAGGGCTCCGTCCTGCTGGGGCAGCTGCCGGACAGCACCGGCGGCGACCAGTTCGGGTTCGTGCTGGACAAGGGCAGCCCGTTGACCGCGCCGGTCTCGGAGGCGGTCGACACCCTGCGGGAGAACGGCACGCTGGCCGACCTCGAAGCCACGTGGCTCACCGACGCCGCAGGCGCGCCGGTCCTCAGGTGAGCTGGGCTCCCTCCGAGCGCCAGCAGGAGCGGGACGCCTACCGGCTCAGCCGGGCCAGACGGTCGACGGCGGTGGCCGTCGCATCGACCGTCGCGGTGGTCGCGGTGGCCGTCCTGGCGCTCGTGTCCTCCCCCGGCTGGCCCCGCGTCAAGGCGTCGTTCTTCGACTGGGACGTCGCCGTGGCGTCGCTCCCCACGATCCTCGAGGGCCTCTGGCTCAACATCCGGGTGATGGCCGTCAGCGCGGTGCTGATCGTCGTCGTCGCCCTGGCGCTCGCGCTGGCCCGGACCCTGCGCGGGCCCGTCTTCTTCCCGGTGCGGGCGCTGGCGACGGCGTACGTCGACGTCTTCCGTGGCCTGCCACTCATCCTGGTGCTGCTGCTCGTCGGCTTCGGGCTGCCGGGGCTGCGTCTGCAGGGGATCCCGACGTCCGCGGTCGCGCTCGGCACGCTCGCGCTGGTGCTCACCTACTCGGCGTACGTGGCCGAGGTGTTCCGCGCGGGCATCGAGTCGGTCCACCCGTCGCAGGTCGCCGCCGCCCGCTCGCTGGGGTTGAACCGGGCGCAGGCGATGCGGCACGTCGTGCTGCCCCAGGCGGTCCGGCGCGTCATCCCGCCGCTGCTCAACGACCTCGTCGCCCTGTCCAAGGACTCCGGGCTGATCTCGATCCTCGGTGCCATCGACGCCGTCCGCGCCGCGCAGATCGAGACGGCCCGCTACGCCAACTTCACGCCCTACGTGGTGGCGGGGATCCTCTTCGTGGCGCTGACCATCCCGCTCACCCGGCTCACCGACGTCATGGCGCGGCGCTCCGGGTGGGTCGGTGCGCAGAGCGCGCTGGCCGGCGGCGGGGCGCTGCGATGAGCCCCGGGCGACTGCGTGACCCGAGCCTGCCCCTGCCGGCCCGCCCGGCGCCGCTGCTGTCCGTGCGCGGCGTGCGCAAGGCGTTCGGGGACCACGTGGTGCTCGACGACCTGTCGCTGGACGTGCACGCGCACCAGGTCGTCGTCCTCATCGGCGCCTCCGGCTCCGGCAAGTCCACCCTCCTGCGGTGCATCGACCTGCTCGAGGACGTCGACGACGGCGTGATCGAGCTCGAGGGCCAGGACATCACCGACCCGCGGCTGGACGCCAACGCGATCCGGTCCCGCATCGGCATGGTGTTCCAGGCCTACAACCTGTTCCCGCACCTGCGCGTGATCGACAACGTGACGCTCGCGCCGCGCCTGGTGCACCGGACCGGGCGCGAGCAGGCGCAGGCGGAGGCGCTCGCCGTGCTCGAGCGCGTCGGGCTGGCCGCCAAGGCCCAGGCCTTCCCCGACGAGCTGTCGGGAGGTCAGCAGCAGCGCGTCGCGATCGCCCGCGCGCTCGTCGGCAAGCCCGCCATCATGCTGCTCGACGAGGTGACCAGCGCCCTCGACCCCGAGCTCGTCGGCGAGGTGCTCACGCTGCTGGCGGAGCTCAAGCAGACCGGCCTGACCATGGTCGTGGCGACGCACGAGATGGGTTTCGCGCGGGAGGTCGCCGACGAGGTGTGCTTCCTGCACGAGGGCCGCGTGCACGAGCGCGGCACGCCCGAGCAGGTGCTCGGCAACCCCCGCGAGGAGCGCACGCGCGAGTTCCTGCGCCGCATCACCGGCCCGTAACGACAACGTCCGAGCAGATGTAGGCCCTGACCTACAGCTGCTCGGACGTTGCGGGGTGGTGGGTCAGCTGCGACCCAGGGAGATCTTGACCATCTCGTCGCGCGGGACGAGCTTCACGCGCTCGCGGCCGTGCGGCTCGCCCTGGCTGCGCTCGTAGGCGTCCAGGAGCTCCCAGCCCTGCCACGTGATGACGTCGACCCCGCGGCCGCGCAGGAACTCGGTGACCGCCTCGGGGTCGCGGTCGGTGGCCGTGTAGAAGGCCTCGCCCCCCTCGGCGACGTCCTCGCCGAGATGCCGGATCGTCTCCGACGCGTCCGACTTGGTGTGGCCGATGAGGCCCACCGGTCCGCGCTTGATCCAGCCCGTCGCGTACACCCCCGGCAGCTGCTCGCCGTCGACGTCGACCACGCGGCCCTCGCGGTTCGGGATCACGCCCGCCACGTCGTCGAACGGGATGTCCACCAGGGGCGACCCGAAGTACCCGACCGCGCGGTAGACGGCCTGCACCGGCCAGTCGTGCAGCTGACCCGTGCCGGTGACGTTCCCGTCTCCGTTGAGCGCCGTGCGCTCCGTGCGCAGGCCGACGACGTGACCGTCCTCGCCGAGGATCTCGACCGGCTTGTGCAGGAAGTGCAGGTGGATGCGCCGGCTCGCGGTGTTCTCCTCCGGCTCCTTCAGGGTCCAGTCGGTCAACGTCTTGACGACCTGCTTGGTCTGGTTCGAGGAGTGGATCGCGGCCATCGAGCCCTCGTCGAAGTCGAAGTCCTCGGGGTAGACGATGACGTCGACGTCCGGGACGTGCCCGAGCTCGCGCAGCTCGAGCGGCGAGAACTTCACCTGCGCCGGGCCGCGACGCGCGAACACGTGCACGTCCGTGACCGGCGAGGCCTTGAGGATGTCGTAGACATTGGCGGGCACCTCGGTGGGCAGCAGGTCGTCGGCGTGCTTGGCCAGGATGCGCGCGACGTCGAGCGCGACGTTGCCCGCGCCGAGCACGGCCACCTGCCGGGCCTCCAGCGGCCACGTGCGCGGCACGTCCGGGTGCCCGTCGTACCAGGACACGAAGTCCGCCGCGCCGAACGAGCCCTCGAGGTCGATGCCCGGGATCGGTAGCGCCGCGTCCCGGATGGAGCCCGTGGAGAAGATGACCGCGTCGTAGAACTGGCGCAGGTCGTCCAGCTTGAGGTCGGTGCCGTAGTCGACGTTGGCGAGCAGGCGGATGTCACCGCGCTCGAGCACCTTGTGCAGGGCGACGATGATCTGCTTGATGCGCGGGTGGTCCGGCGCGACGCCGTAGCGCACCAGCCCGAACGGCGCGGGCAGGCGCTCGAAGAGGTCGATGCTGACGTCGAGGTCGGTCTTCGACAGGATGTCGGCGGCGTAGATGCCGGCCGGGCCGGCGCCGACGACAGCCACTCGCAGAGTCGGGGTGCTCACGGGACGCGGGTGCCTTCCGATCAGGGGAGCCCTGCGTAAGGTGCGGCACGCCGGATCCCGGCAGAGCCAGGCACGACCGGCGGCACCGTGCAGGACTGTGCTCATCGCCAGTGTAGGACCGGCGGTGAGGCTTGCCTTCCCCGCGCGCCACCATCTGGACAGCGCTGGGACGCCACCTAGGCTCATCGGGTGCCCGACTCCCCCACCGCCGCGCGCCCCGTCGTCGCACCCCTCGACGGTCCGGGGCTGGCCGCCGGCGTCGGCGCCTACGTGCTCTGGGGGGTCCTGCCGCTGTACTTCCCCCTGCTGCAGCCGGCCGGTGCGGTCGAGATCATCGCGCACCGCGTCGTCTGGTCGCTGCTGTTCTGCGTCGTCCTGCTCCTCGCGACGCGCACGTGGGACGCGTTCGTCGGTGCCCTGCGCTCGCGGCGCACGCTCGGGCTGCTGTCGGTCGCGGCCGTGCTGCTCGCGGTGAACTGGCTCGTCTTCGTGTTCGGCATCCTCACCGACCGCGTCGTCGACGCGGCGCTCGGCTACTACATCAACCCGCTCGTCACCGTCACGCTCGCGGTCGTCGTCCTGCGCGAGAGGCTGCGGCCCGTCCAGTGGGTGGCGCTGGGGTGCGGGGCGGCCGCCGTGGTGGTCATCACCGCGGGCTACGGTCGGCTGCCCTGGATCGCGCTGGTGCTCGCGCTGAGCTTCGGGTTCTACGGGTTGATCAAGAACCGGGTGGGGCGCAACCTCGGCGCCGTGCCCGGCCTGACGGTCGAGACGCTCGTCCTGGCCCCGCTGGCCCTCGGCTACCTGCTGTGGATGGGTGCCGTCGGCCAGGGGGCGTTCGGTGCGCACGGCACGGCGCACGCGCTGGTGCTCGCGTCCTCGGGCGTCGTCACGGCCATCCCGCTGCTGCTGTTCAACTCCGCCGCGCGGCGCCTTCCCCTGTCGATGCTCGGGCTGCTGCAGTACATCGCACCCACCCTGCAACTGCTCATCGGCGTGCTGGTGCTGCACGAGCAGATGCCCGCGGCCCGGTGGTGGGGCTTCGCGCTGGTGTGGACGGCGCTGGCGATCCTCACGGTCGACGGCGTGCGCACCAGCCGCGCGCAACGGCTCGACCGGCGCGCGGCCAGCCTCAACGCGGGCTGAGCGTCGCGTCGAGCACGATCACGGTGACGTTGTCCCGGCCTCCCGCGGCGAGCGCCGCCGCGACGAGACGGTCCGCAGCGGCCTGGGCGTCGTCCTCGGCGCGCAGCTCCGCCTGGACGCGGGCGTCCGACAGCACGTCCGTCAGCCCGTCGGAGCACACGAGCATCCGGTCGCCCGGGCTCACCGGCAGCAGCCACACGTCGGGCTCGACGTCGCTGGCGCCACCCCCCAGCACCCGCGTGACCACGTTCCTGCGCGGGTGGTGCGCCACGTCCGTGGGTGCGACCAGGCCGCGCTCGACGAGCTCCGCCACCTCCGAGTGGTCCCGGCTCACCTGCTCCAGGACGCCCCCGGCCATCCGGTAGGTCCGCGAGTCCCCCACGTTGAGCACGAGCCAGCAGGGCGTCCCGGCGTGGGTCGTCACGACGACGCCGGTCACGGTCGTGCCCGGCCTGCGGCCCGTCTCCGCCGGCAGGTTCCTGACCGCGACGTGCGCCGCGCGCACGGCCGACCGCACGTCCGCCGGGGTCGGCGTCCCGGCCCCGAGCCCCTGCAGCGCCTCGACGGCCGTCCTGCTCGCCACCTCGCCGGCCTCGTGGCCGCCCATGCCGTCGGCGACGACGTAGAGACCGTCCGCGGCCGACACGCTGTCCTCGTTGCGCGCGCGCCCCGCCTGGTGGCTGGCGACACCGACGCGGAGGCGCACGCGAGGATCGGTCATCGCGCGGAAGTCCGGAGGGTCATCGACGTCCTTCTGTCCGTGAGTCGACGTCAGCATAGTCAGTCGAACCGGACGTACCGCACCGGCGGCCCGGGGGTCAGTGCGCTGTGACCTGCAAGGATCGTCCACCGAACCGGACGGACGCGCCCGGAGCGACGTCGACCCGGGACCCCGGCCGAAGGACGACCGTGCGCCCGTCGGGCGTCGCGACGACCGTCCCGTTGGTCGAGCCGCGGTCCATCACCCAGAGGCGGCCGTCGGCGTGGAGCCCGAACGCCAGGTGCACCTTGGAGATCGACCGTTCGGGGTCGTCGATCGCGACCACGTGCTCGGTGCCCGTCTCCGCGACCGGGTGCCGGCCGACGAGCCCGTCACCTCTGACGTCCACCACCTCACCGGTGTCGAAGCGCAGCCGCAGCCGCGTCCCGGACGCACGCGCCCGCCCGGCCCGCGAGGTGTCGCGCAGCCGGGTGCGCTCGAGCTCGCGCAGGTCCTCGCCGGCCGGCCGCACCAGCGGGGAACCCGCCAGGTCGGGCCGGGGGCCGGCCAGCAGGGCCGGCGGCGGCACGGCCCGCGTGCTCGGCGCCGGCGCGGGTGCGTCGATGAGCGGGCCGGCCGGCGGTGGGTCGGCCGGACGTGCTCCGGGGTCGACGGTGATCACGGCGGGATGGGTCGGGGCCGCCGGCTCACCGGACGACGCGCCCGGGACGGCGCGGATCATCGCGGTCGGCGCCGAGGACGTGCCGGGTTCGATGGCGCGGGCGACCGCCAGGTTCAGTGCACGGGCACTGTCGCGTCCCACGACGGCCGAGCGACCGAACGGGGCGAGGAGCACCAGCGTGCCGGCGGCCTTGTCGTGCCACCCGCGCTGGGCCGCACCGCGGTCCCAGGCCCCCGAGGCCACGACGACCCACTGGCCGACGCCGAACGCGAGCGTCCCGGCGGCGACCACGAGCTGGCGCACCAGGACGCGCAGGAGCCCCGCCGGCCGGCCGGTCTCCGGCGACAGCGTCCGGATGCCGGTGAGGACGCTCCCGACGGTCGCCCCCGTACGCGCCTCGGCGATCCACTGCCCCGCGCCCACGACGAGCACGAGCGCGAGCGGCAGCAGCGCCGGCGCGCCGGACGGCCCGAGCGCGGCGGCCACCGCGTAGCCGAGGCCCGCGGCGCCCAGGGCGACGAGGGTGTCGAGAGCGAAGGCGCCGACGCGTCGACCCACGGGCGCGACCGCCCACGGTGCGACGGCGAACGCGGGGGGTTCCGTGCGGGCGCGCCGGGCCGTCGGGCCGGGCAGTGACTCGTGCTCTGCAGTGCCCACAGGTTCCTCCGCGTGCCGCCGGCGTGCCGCGCGTCATGCTGCCAGACGCGGCAGCGGACCCGCGCCTGCGTTCACCCGACCGAGGGTCAGGCCGCGCGGTCCACGAGCACGTCGGCGAACGACACGAGCGCGTCCTTGACCGGCCCTGCGGGCAGCGGGTCGAGCTCGCGCACGGCGGCCTGCGCCAGCGCGACCGCGCGGGCGCGGGTGTCGTCGACCACGGGGTGCACGCGCAGCGCGGCGACCGCGGTCGCCAGGTCGGCGTCGGCGGACAGGTCACCGTCGAGCAGGGCGACCAGCGCGAGGTCCTCGGGCGACGCACCGTCGCGCGCGGCGCGCGCGCGCAGCAGGAGGGCCGGCATCGTCGGCACCCGCTCGCGCAGGTCGGTACCCGGGGTCTTGCCCGTCAGGTCGCCGTCGGAGGTCAGGTCCAGGACGTCGTCGGCCAGCTGGAACGCGACGCCGATCTTCTCCCCGAAAGCCGTCACGATGTCGACGACGGCCGGCCGACAGCCCGCGAACATCGCGCCGAACCGGGCGGACGTCGCGATCAAGGAGGCGGTCTTGTCCGCGAGGACCTGGAGGTAGTGCTCGACGCGGTCGTCCTCGGGACGCGGACCCACGGTCTCGTGCAGCTGACCGAGGCACAGGCGCTCGAACGTCGTCGCCTGGATCCGGACGGCGTCCGGGCCGAGCCCGGCGACCGTGGCGGACGCCCGGGCGAACAGCAGGTCGCCGGTGAGGATCGCCACGGAGTTGCCCCAGACCTCGTGGGCGGCGGGCGCACCGCGGCGCAGCGGCGCCGAGTCCATGACGTCGTCGTGGTACAGCGTGGCCAGGTGCGTCAGCTCGACGACGACCGCCGCGTCCACGACCTCGCGCCGCGACCCGTCGCCGAGCTCCGCGGCGAGCAGGGTCAGCAGCGGCCGCAGCCGCTTGCCGCCGGCGTTGACCAGGTGCCGCGACGCGTCGTCGGCCAGCGGGTCCACGTTGGTCACGGCGTCGCGCAGCCGCTCCTCGACCAGGGCGAGCCGCTCCGTCAGGCGGTCGGCCAGGTCGGGATCAACCAGCGGGAAGGCCGTCATCGAAGTCACGGCTAGAACCTATCCCGGCGCGGCGACCCCACCCGACACGAGTGCGTCACGGCAGGAACGCCGCCACGTCCGCGATGAGCTCGAGCACGGGCGACGGGAAGACGCCCAGGGCGACCGTCAGGACCGCGCAGACCGCGATCGCGACGGTCGCGAACCCCTCGGTACCGACGACCGTGGTGGTCACCCTCGAGCGCGCCGCGACCGCCGTCTCCGTCTCGACGGCGACCGACGTGCCCCCGAGCGCCGGCTGGCCGGCCACGGTCGGGGCCGCGACGGCGGGCACCGCCTCGTCGGGCACGGCCGGCTCCGTGAAGAACATCAGCACGATGATCCGCACGTAGAAGAAGACCGCGGCCGCCGAGACGATCACGCCGATCAACGCCAGCGGCCAGGCGTCGCCCTCGACCGCCGCGGAGAACACGGCGAACTTGCCGGAGAAGCCGGCGGTCAGCGGGATCCCGGCGAACGAGAGCAGGAACAGCGCGAACGTGACCGCGAGGACCGGGTGGGTGCGGCCGAGGCCGGCCCACTGCGACACGTGCGTGGCCTCGCCCAGGATCGGGCTGGGCCCGTCGGTGCCGTCGGCGTGACCGGCGCGCTCGCGCACCAGCCAGACGATGCCGAACGCGCCGACGCTCGCCGCGCCGTAGGCCAGGAGGTAGAAGAGCACCGCGACGATCCCGGCCTCGTTGAGGGCGATGATGCCCGTGAGGACGAACCCGGCGTGCGCGATCGAGGAGTACGCCAGGACGCGCTTCATGTCCGTCTGCACCAGTGCGGCGGCCGTGCCGACGACCATCGTGAGGATCGCGACGGTCCACAGGACGACGTCCAGGTCCCACTCCAGGCCGGGCAGCATCGTGTAGACGACCCGCAGGAGCGCGCCGAACGCGGCGATCTTGGTGCCCGCCGCCATGAAGCCGGTGATCGGCGTCGGGGCACCCTGGTAGACGTCGGGCGTCCACGTGTGGAACGGCACCGCACCGACCTTGAACAGCAGGCCGGACAGGACCAGCACGGCACCGACCAGCAGCAGGCCGTCGAGGCCGCCGGGTACCTGGGTGGCCTCGGCGATCTCGGAGTACCGCAGCGAGCCGGAGTAGCCGTAGAGCAGCGCGATGCCGAACAGCAGGAGCGCGGAGGAGAACGCACCCAGCAGGAAGTACTTCATGGACGCCTCCTGCGACAGCAGGCGGCGGCGACGGGCCATCCCCGTGAGCAGGTACAGCGGGAGCGAGAGGACCTCGAGCGCCACGAACAGCGTCAGCAGGTCACCGGTCGCCGGGAAGATCAGCATGCCGCCGGTGGCGAACAGCACCAGCGGGTAGATCTCGGTCTGGTGCACACCCTTGCGGCGGGCCAGCTCCTCGTACTCCGACCCCGGCACGGCGGCGGCGTTCGGAGCGAACGCGTCCTCGCCCGTCTCCGTGCGGTCCGCGATGACGAGCAGCCCGAGCAGGGCCATCAGCGCGATGGTGCCCTGCAGGACCAGGGTCGGCCCGTCGACCAGGAGGGAGCCGCCGAGCACGGTGGTGCCGCCGGTCTCCGCGACCCCGCCCCACAGCGCCGCGACCGCGATGATGGCGCCGAACAGCGCGGCGAGGGACAGCGTGAGCTGCACCGTGCGCCGGAACCGCGCGGGCACGAAGGCCTCGACGAGCACGCCGAGCACGGCGGCGAGCAGCACGATGACGACGGGGCTCAGCGCGGCCCAGTCGACGTCCGGTGCGACGAAGTCGTTCACTTGTCGCTCCCTTCGTTGGTTGCGGCACCGGCGGGCACGTCCTGCACGCCGACCTGCTCGAGCGTCACGCTCGCGGGCGGACGCACCAGGTCGAGCGCGGGCCCGGGTACGAAGCCGAGGACGAGCATGAGCGCGAGCAGCGGGGCGATGACCCACCGCTCACGGCCGTCCGCGTCGGGCATCCCGGCGAGCTCCGGGTGCGACGGGCCGGTGAACATGCGCTGGTAGGTCCAGAGCACGTAGATCGCGGCCAGCACGACCCCGAGGCTGGCGACGACCGCCGCCGCGGGGTGACGCGCGAACGTGCCGACGAGCACGAGGAACTCACTGACGAAGGTCGACAGACCGGGCAGCGACAGCGCCGACAGGCCGGCGACCAGGAAGGTCCCCGCGAGCACGGGCACGATGCGCTGCAGCCCGCCGAAGTCGGCGATCTGCTGCGACCCGCGGCGGGCCACCAGGAATCCGGCGATGAGGAACAGCGCGGCCGTGGAGAGGCCGTGGTTGACCATGTAGAACGAGGAGCCGGCCACCGACGTCGACGTGAAGGCGAAGATGCCCAGCACGATGAAGCCGAAGTGCGACACCGAGGTGTACGCGATGAGCCGCATGATGTCCTTCTGCCCGATCGCGAGCAGCGCCCCGTAGAGGATCGACACCACGGCCAGCACGATGACCACCGGCGCCGCCCAGCGCGAGGCGTTGGGGAACAGCGGCAGGCACAGCGTGAGCATCCCGAACGTGCCGACCTTGTCCAGCACGCCGACCAGGAGCGTCGAGGTACCGGCGGGAGACTGCTGCACGGCGTCGGGCAACCACGTGTGCACCGGGAACATCGGCGCCTTGATGGCGAACGCCAGGAAGAACGCGCAGAACATGAGCTTCTCGGCGGTCGGGTCGAGCGCGATGCCCGTGAGGTTGTCCGTCAGGAAGCCCTGCGGGCCACCGGGCCCCTGCAGGTAGAGCGCGATGACGCCCACCAGCATCACCAGCCCACCGGCCAGCGAGTAGAGCAGGAACTTCACGGCCGCGTACCGGCGCTGGGCGCCGCCGAACATCCCGATCATGAAGTAGACCGGGATGAGCATGGCCTCGAACAGCACGTAGAAGAGGAACAGGTCGCGCGCGGCGAACACGGCGACGATGAACGCCTCGAGCAGCAGCACGAGCGCGAGGTACCGGCGCAGCTTGTCCGTCGCAGCCGTGAGGCTGCCCTGCTCACGCCAGGAGGCGAGCACGACCAGCGGCACCAGCAGCACGGACATCAGGATCAGGGCGAGCCCGACCCCGTCGACGCCGACCGCGTAGGACACCCCGAAGGCGGGGATCCAGCCGTGGATCTCGGAGAGCTGGACGGCGCCGGCGTCGGACACGTCGAACGCGGTCAGGGCCGCGACGCCGAGCAGGAGCTCGAGGACCGTGACGCCGAGCGCGACGGCCCGAGCACGGCTGGCAGGCAGGACCCACAGCGCCACCGCGCCCAGCACGGGCACGACGATGAGGGCGGTCAGCCAGGGGAAGGAGGACGACATCACTCAGTGCTCCTTCAGCTCTGGACGAGCAGGACGACGACGATGAGAACCACGAGCCCGAGCAGCATCGAGGCGGCGTACGACCGGACGTACCCGGTCTGCAGGCGCCGCACCCAGCCGCCGAGCGCGACGGTGGACAAGCCGACACCGGTGACGGTGCCGTCGATCACGGTCCGGTCGGCGTACACGAGCGAGCGCGTGAGCGCCTGCCCGGGCTCGACCAGAGCGATGTCGTTGACGGAGTCCTGGTACAGGTCGACCCGGGCCGCGCGGGTGAGCGCGGTGCCCACCGGCGGGATGATCGGGACCTGCGAGACCGCGTACCGGCGCCACGCGATGACGACGCCGACGAGCACGAGGCCGAGCGTCAGGACGGTGATCACCCAGATGGGCAGCACCGGCTCCTCGTGCTCCGCGTGCCCGAGCACCGGCTCGAGCCAGTCGACGAACCGGCCGCCCAGGTTCAGGAAGAACCCGAGACCGATGGAACCGATGGCGAGCACGATCATCGGCCACGTCATGAGCCTCGGGGACTCGTGCGGGTGCTGCGCCGAGCCGTCGCGCTTGGTGGACCACCGGCGCTCGCCCTCGAACGTCATGAAGAACAGCCGCGACATGTAGAACGCCGTGAGCCCGGCGCCGAGCAGCGCCACGCCGCCGAACACCCAGGCCCGCCACGGGGCCCCGTCGACGGGGATGAACGCCGCCTCGATGATCTTGTCCTTGCTGAAGAAGCCGGAGAACGGCGGGATGCCGATGATCGCCAGCCACCCGGCCATGAACGTCAGCCACGTGATCTTCATGTAGCGGGCGAGGCCGCCGAACCGGCGCATGTTCACCTGGTCGTCCATGCCGTGCATGACCGACCCGGCGCCGAGGAACATGCCGGCCTTGAAGAAGCCGTGCGTGATCAGGTGGAAGATCGCGAACGCGTACCCCACCGGACCCAGGCCGGCCGCGAGGACCATGTACCCGATCTGCGACATCGTCGACGCGGCGAGCGCCTTCTTGATGTCGTCCTTGGCGCAGCCGACGATCGCCCCGAACAGGAGCGTGATCGCTCCGACGATGACCACGACGAGCTGCGCCGTGGGCGCGGCGTCGAACACCGGCGCCGACCGGACGATGAGGTAGACGCCCGCGGTGACCATGGTCGCGGCGTGGATGAGCGCGGAGACGGGTGTTGGGCCCGCCATCGCGTCACCGAGCCAGGACTGCAGCGGGAACTGCGCCGACTTGCCGCACGCGGCCAGCAGGAGCATGAGCCCGATCGCGGTGAGCGTGCCCTGGCTGACGCTCTCGTCCACGCCGCCCAGCACGGTCCCGAAGTCCACGGCGCCGAACGTCGCGAACATGAGGCCGAGCGCGATCAGCAGACCGAGGTCACCGATGCGGTTGGCGACGAACGCCTTCTTCGCGGCGACCGCGTAGTCGGTGTTGTAGTTCCAGAACCCGATGAGCAGGTACGACGCCAGGCCGACGCCCTCCCAGCCGACGAACAGCAGGAGGTAGCTGTCGGCGAGCACGAGGACGAGCATCGCGGCGACGAACAGGTTGAGGTACGCGAAGAACCGGCGGCGGTCCACGTCGTGCTCCATGTACGCCACGGCGTAGACGTGGATCAGCGTGCCGACGAACGTCACCAGCAGGACGAACGTCAACGACAGCGGGTCGAGCCGCATGCCCGCGTCGAGGTGGAACGCCCCGGCGTCGATCCACGTGCCGAGGTGCACGTCGAGCACGCGGGAGTCCGCGGGCCGCTGCAACATGGTCACGAACACGACGGCGGCGACCACGAACGAGGCCGCCGACGCCAGAACTCCGAGCCAGTGGCCCCATCTGTCGGTGCGTCTGCCCAGCAGCAGCAGCACGGCGGCGCTGAGCAGAGGGAGGCCGACGAGCAGCGGCGCGACCAGCAGGACGCCGTCGTTGACCACCTCGCTCGCGGGCGTGATCGTCTCTGCGTACATGCCCGCGGGCAGGCCTGCAGACACGAGAGTTGTCAGGGTGTGCACGTCGCGCCCTTCAGCTCTTCAACAGGTTGATGTCGTCGACCGAGGCCGAACGGCGGGTGCGGAAGATCGCCACGATGATCGCGAGCCCGACGACGACCTCGGCGGCGGCGACGACCATCACGAAGAAGGCGAGCACCTGCCCCGTCAGGTCGCCGTGGATCCGCGCGAACGTGACGAGCAGCAGGTTCGAGGCGTTGAGCATGAGCTCGACGCCCATGAACACGATGATCGCGTTGCGTCGCAGCAGGACCGTGGCGGCACCGATCGAGAAGAGGATCGCCGACAGGACCAGGTAGTGGGTCAGGCTCACTTGCCGTCCTCCTGTCCGATGACGCCGGCCGGGCCGGTCGACGGGCCGTTCTGCCCGCTGTCGCTCACAGCGGCACCCAGGTCGGGTGCGTTGACGGGTGCACCCTCGGGCACGGCCTGCGGCGGCGGTGTCCCTCGTCCGCCGCGCACCTGCGAGGCGCCCTCGAGCACCCGCGCGGTCCGGGCGGCGAACTCCGCCGCGTCGGCCTCCTGGCCGCGGATGCGCAGCACCCGGGGCACGGAGATGTCCAGCGGCTGACCGTCCGGGCCCAGCGCGGGCACGTCCATCGCGTTGTGCCGCGCGTACACGCCGGGCGCAGGCAGCGGGGTGAGGGTCGCACCGGCGGCCACGCGGGCGTCGGCACGCTCCCGCTGGCCCACGCGCGGGGTGAGCCGCTGGCGGTGCGTCAGCACGAGCGCGCCCAGCGCAGCGGTCACCAGCAGCGCGCCGACGACCTCGAACGCGAACACGTACTGGCCGAAGATGATCCGCGCGACGCCGGCCGGGTTGTCCTGCGTCACGGCGGGGGTGAACCCGAACGGCCTCCCGTACGTGGCGGTGCCGACCACGCCGACCAGCACCGCGGCGAGGCCGACGCCGGCGAGCAGCCCGATCCAGCGCTGCCCGCGGATGGTCTCCACGAGCGAGTCGGACGAGTCGACCCCGACGAGCATCAGCACGAACAGGAAGAGCATCATCACGGCGCCGGTGTAGACGACGACCTGCACGACCCCGAGGAAGACGGCGTCCTGCGCGACGTAGAGGAACGCCAGCGAGATCATCACGACGACCACGGCGAGCGCCGCGTGCACCGCCTTCTTGGCGAACAGGAGGCCGAGCGCGGAGAGCACCATGATCGGGCCGAGGGTCCAGAACAGGACCGCTTCGGCCGTGGTGGTCTGTCCCGAGTCCAGCAGGGACGTGGCCAGGCCGCTCATCGGGTCCCCTGCTTGGTCGCCGCGGCCACGGTCGCCGCCATCACGGCGGCCGTCGGACCCGGCTTGTTCGCCGCGTCCAGTCCGGCGCCGCCGGGCAGCGTCGGGTCGTCGGGCCGGTGCTCGGCGACCCACGCGACCTGGGCCGGCGTCGCGCCGGTGACCTCGCCGCGGTAGTAGTCGGTGTCGGTGGTGCCCTCGACCATCGGGTGCGGAGCCTGCAGCATGCCGGTGCGCAGCGGCGCCAGGAGGTCGTCCTTCTCCCAGATCATGCCCGCGCGGGTGGGACCGGCCAGCTCGTACTCGTTGGTCATCGTCAGGGCGCGCGTCGGGCAGGCCTCGATGCACAGCCCGCAGAAGATGCACCGCAGGTAGTTGATCTGGTAGACGCTGCCGTACCGCTCCCCCGGCGAGCGCTGGTTGTCGGGCGTGTTGTCCGCACCCTCGACGTAGATCGCGTCCGCGGGGCAGGCCCAGGCGCACAGCTCGCACCCGATGCACTTCTCCAGGCCGTCCGCGTAGCGGTTGAGCTGGTGGCGCCCGTGGTACCGAGGCTTCGGCGGCACCTTCTCCGACGGGTACTGCTCGGTGACCGTCGGCCGGAACATGTTGGCCAGGGTCACGCCGAACCCGCCCACGGGGGCGAGGAGCTCGGAGACGGGTCCGCGGGGCTCGATGAGCGAGGTGTAGCCCTCGGGCTCGGCCGCGGCGACCTCGCCGCCACGCGGACGAGGCGCGGCGGCCTTGCCCGGCTCGGGCTGTGCGGACCGGCCTGTGGGCCTCACCGGCTTGCGGGCTGGCTTGCGCTGGTCAGCCACCGTGCACCTCCTGGGCGACCTGGGGGGTCGTCGTCGCGTCGTCGTCGGTTGCGCTCGCGGCCAGCCGCTGCTTGCGCGGCGACGGCGGCAGGACCTGGCCGGGCAGCGGCGGCACCGGATAGCCACCGGCGTAGGGGTCGAACACCTGCGGTCCGGGCGGTCGGGGCGGGCCGGCCGGCGTCTTCTTCTCGGGGACCAGGAAGGAGATCACCAGCCCGACGAGCACGATGCCGCCGAGCACGAAGAGCACGGAGCGCAGGTCCAGGCCGGAGAACTGCCGCACGCCCTGCACCACGCCGACGGCGAACACCCACGCCAGCGCGGCCGGGATGAGCACCTTCCAGCCGATCTTCATGAACTGGTCGTACCGGAAGCGCAGGGCGGAGCCGCGGATCCACACGAACACGAACATGACCAGCCAGAGCTTGGCCAGGAACCACAGGACCGGCCACCAGCCCTCGTTGAACATGCCGTCGTTGATCGCGGAGATCGGCCACGGAGCGCGCCAGCCACCGAGGAACAGGGTGGTGGCGACGGCCGAGACGTTGAGCATGTTGATGTACTCCGCGAGGAAGAACCACGCGAACTTCATCGACGAGTACTCGGTCATGAAGCCGGAGACCAGCTCGCCCTCGGCCTCGGGGAGGTCGAACGGCAGGCGGTTGACCTCACCGACCATCGAGATGACGTAGATGATGAAGGCCGGCAGCAGCGGCAGGAACCACCACACGGCGGTCTGCGAGGTCACGATCTCCGAGGTCGACATCGACCCGGCCATGATGAACACGCTGACGAGCGAGAGGCCCATCGCGAGCTCGTAGGAGATGACCTGCGCCGTGGAGCGCACCGCACCGAGCAGCGGGTAGGTCGAGCCGGAGGCCCAGCCGCCGAGCACGATGCCGTACACGCCGACGGAGGCGCACGCGAGGATGTAGAGCACGGCCACGGGGAAGTCCGTGAGCTGGATCGGGGTGTCGACCCCGAACATGCTCACGTTCGGGCCGAACGGGATGACCGCGAACGTCAGCAGCGAGCAGAACACCGCGATCATCGGCGCCACGATGTAGACCAGCTTGTCCGCGGCCTTGACCGTCAGGTCCTCCTTGAACAGGAGCTTCATGGCGTCGGCGAGCGACTGCAGGAGGCCGAACGGTCCGTGCACGTTGGGGCCGGGCCGCACCTGCATGCGGGCGACGACCTTGCGCTCGAACCAGATGGCGATGAGCACGCTGGTCAGCAGGAACACCACGATGGCGACGGCCTTGATCAGCCAGATCCACCAGGTGTCGTTGCTGAAGTCGGCGGTCGTGGACGCCGCGGCGGCGACGGACAGGCTGCTCATGCGCTGACCTCCTGGGTGCGCGGACCGGCGAGGCGCACGAGGTCGCCCGCGTCGGCGTGCAGGGCGTCGCGCACACCGGCGCCCGCCGCGTTCGTCGGGAGCCACACCACGTGGTCCGGCATGTCGGTGAGCACGACGGGCAGCGTGAGCGTGCCCGCGTCGGTGGACACGCTCAGGCTGTCGCCGTCGCGCACCCCGATCGCCGCGGCCGTGCCGGCGGAGATCCGGGCGAGGGGGCGCTTGGCGGTGCCGGCGAGGAACGGCTCACCCGACTGCAGGCGGCCGGCGTCGAGCAGCTGGTGCCACGTCGCGAGGACGGCGACCCCCGGCTCGACCGCCGGCGGCTCGGCGGCCGGCACGTCGGGCGCGCCGACGCGTGCGCCGTCCCACCCGCCCAGCTGGTCGAGCTCGGCGTGCACCGCGGTCACCGTCTGCAGGCCCAGCTCGACGCCCAGGGCGTCGGCGAGCCGGTCCAGCACGCGGTGGTCGGCCATGGTGTGCGAGGTGAGCGCCTGCGGGAACGGGCGCGGACGCCCTTCCCACGTGACGAACGTTCCGGGCTTCTCCGTCGGGGGCGCGACCGGCAGGACGACGTCCGCGCGCTCGGTCACCTCGGAGTGCCGGACCTCGAGCGAGACCAGGAACGTGACGCGGTCCAGCGCCTCGCGGGCGGCGGCCGGGTCGGGCAGGTCGGCAGGCTCGAGCCCACCGACGACGAGGCCGCCGAGCAGCCCGGCGCGGGCGGCGGCGAGGATCTCGGAGGTGGAGCGACCGGGCTGTGCCGGCAGGTGCTCCACGCCCCAGGCGGCGGCGAGGTCGACGCGCGCCGCGGAGTCCGCGACGGGCCGACCGCCCGGCAGCAGCGACGGCAGCAGGCCCGCCTCGACCGCGGAGCGCTCGCCCACGCGGCGGGGCACCCAGGCCAGGCGTGCGCCGGTGCGGTTCGCCAGCCGGACCGCGGCGGAGAAGCCTCCGGGCACCCCCGCCAGGCGCTCGCCCACGAGGATGAGCGCACCGGCGGACCCGAGCAGCTCGGCGGCCTCGGCCAGCGCGGAGTCGGTGCCGATGCCGTCGAGCACCTCGGCCTCCGTGCCGGGTGCGGCAGCGAGCAGCGTGCCGGACAGCCGCTGCAGACCGCGGCTCTCCAGGGCGGCGACCGACAGCACGCGCAGGCCGCGGGAGACCACGGCGTCGCGCAGCCGCAGGAAGGCGATGCCCGCCTCCTCCTCGGCCTCGAGGCCGACGAGCAGCACGGCGGGCGCGCGGTCGAAGTCGGCGAACGTCACGTCGAGGGTGCGACCGGCGACGTGGTGGCCGAGGAAGACCTCCTCCTCCGCCGAGTGCGGGCGGGCGCGGCCGTCCACGTCGTTGGTGCCGAGTGCGACCCGCGCGAACTTGCCGTACGCGTAGGCGTCCTCGAGCGTGAGGCGACCACCGGGCAGCACGGCGACGCCGACCGCGGTGTCGCGGGGGTCGTCGGGCTGCTGGGCGGCCCGCAGGCCGGCGGCGGCGACGTCGAGCGCCTCGACCCAGCTGGCGGGCTCGAGCTCGCCGTCGGCGTTGCGCACCAGCGGAGTCGTGATGCGGTCCGGCGCGGACTGCCAGGTGAACGCGAAGCGGTCCTTGTCGGTGATCCACTCCTGGTTCACCGTGGGGTCCTCGCCCGCGAGCCGGCGCAGCACGACGCCACGGCGGTGGTCGACGCGGATGGCCGACCCCTGCGAGTCGTGCTCGGCGATGCCGGGGGTGGACACCAGGTCGAACGGACGCGACCGGAACCGGTACGCCGCGCTGGTCAGCGCGCCGACGGGGCAGATCTGCACCGTGTTGCCCGAGAAGTACGAGGCGAACGGCCGACCCGAGGTGTCCTGCGCGGAGGCGCCGACCGGGGCGTCACCGTCGAAGCCCAGGACCGCCGTGTCGAACCGGCCGATCTGCTGGTTGGCGCCGCGCTTCTGCAGGTCGATGAAGACGTCGCCGGCGATCTCCTCGGAGAACCGGGTGCACCGCTGGCACAGCACGCAGCGCTCTCGGTCGAGCAGGATCTGCGTCGAGATCGCGATCGGCTTGGGGAACGTGCGCTTGACGTCGACGAACCGGGTGCTGGCGCGCCCGTTGCTCATGGCCTGGTTCTGCAGGGGGCACTCGCCGCCCTTGTCGCACACCGGGCAGTCGAGCGGGTGGTTGATGAGCAGCAGCTCCATCACGCCGTGCTGGGCCTTGTCGGCCTCGGGCGACGTGTGCTGCGTCTTGACCTGCATGCCCGGCGTGGCCTCGAGCGTGCAGCTGGCCTGCGGCTTCGGCATCTTGGCCAGCTTGCCGTCGCGACCCGGTGCCCAGACCTCGACCAGGCACTGACGGCAGGCGCCGGCCGGGGCGAGCAGGGGGTGGTCGCAGAACCGCGGGATCTGGATGCCCAGCTCCTCGGCGGCGCGGATGACGAGCGTGCCCTTGGGCACCGCCGTCTCGATGCCGTCGACGGTGAACGTGACGAGCTCACCCGCAGGCTCGGGCGCCGGGGCCGGGGCCGCGGGGACGAGCGACGTGGTCGGTCCGGAGGACAGGATCGTCATGCGTGCACCCCTGCGAGAACTGGGTTGGCGGCCTTGGGCCGGTAGGAGAACAGCGAGCTGCGCTCCGGCGGGAACAGCACGTCCGCCGGCGTGTGCGTGCCGGCGACGAACTCCTCGCGGAAGTACTGCACGGCCGACGTGATCGGGCTGGTCGCCCCGTCGCCCAGGGCGCAGAACGCCTTGCCGAGGATGTTGTCGCACAGGTCGAGCAGCAGGTCGATGTCGGCGAGCGTGCCCCGCCCGGCCTCGATCCGCTGGAGGACCTGCACGAGCCAGTACGTGCCCTCACGGCACGGGGTGCACTTGCCGCAGGACTCGTGCTTGTAGAACTCGGTCCACCGCGTCACCGCGCGCACCACCGAGGTGGTCTCGTCGAAGATCTGCAGCGCGCGCGTGCCCAGCATGGAGCCCGCGGCACCGACGGACTCGTAGTCCAGCGGCACGTCGAGGTGCTCGGCCGTGAAGATCGGGGTCGAGGACCCGCCGGGCGTCCAGAACTTGAGCTCGTGACCCTCGCGGATGCCGCCGGCCATCTCGAGCAGCTCGCGCAGGGTGATGCCCAGGGGCGCCTCGTACTGGCCCGGCCGCGTGACGTGCCCGGACAGCGAGAACAGCCCGTGGCCGGAGGAGCGCTCCGTGCCCATGGCCTTGAACCAGTCCGCGCCGCCGAGCACGATGCCGGGCACCGACGCGATCGACTCGACGTTGTTGACGACCGTCGGCCGGGCGTACAGGCCCGCGACCGCGGGGAACGGGGGCTTCAGGCGCGGCTGCCCGCGCAGGCCCTCGAGCGAGTCGAGCAGGGCCGTCTCCTCGCCGCAGATGTAGGCGCCGGCGCCCGAGTGCAGCGTGATCTCCAGGTCGAACCCGGACCCGAGGATGTTCGTGCCGAGGAAGCCCGCGGCCCGTGCCTCCTCGATCGCGTTCAGCAGGCGGCGGTAGACGTGCACGACCTCGCCGCGGACGTAGAGGAACGCGTGGTGGCAGCCGATCGCGTAGCTGGTGATGATCATGCCCTCGATCAGGTGCTGCGGGCTGGCCATCATCAGCGGGATGTCCTTGCAGGTCCCCGGCTCGGACTCGTCGGCGTTGACCACCAGGTAGCGCGGTCCGCCGTCGGGCGCGGGCAGGAAGCCCCACTTCATGCCCGTCGGGAACCCGGCTCCCCCGCGTCCGCGCAGGCCGGAGTCCTTGACCATGGTGACGACGTCGGCGGCGGGCATGCCGAGCGCACGGCGCAGGCCGCGGTAGCCGCCCGCGTCCTGGTACGACGCGAGCGACCAGGAGCGGTCGGCGTCCCAGGTGTCCGTCAGGACCGGGGTGAGGGTCGTCGCCATCACGACTCCTTCGCGTCGTCGGTGGACTGCTTGAGCTCTTCGGCAGCCGGCGAGACGTCGGCCGGGGTCGTGGCCGGACGCTGGGCGCTCGACTGCTCACCGCCCACCTTCGGCTCGCTGGAGCCCGCCGGGGCGCCGGTGGAGGCGTCCGAGTACTCGGGTGCGGTCCAGCCCTCGGCACGGGCGAGCTGGAGGCCGCGCAGCGTGGGTACGCCGGCCCCGACGCCCTCGTCGGCGCGACCGTCGTCGAAGCCGGCGAGCACGCGGGACATCTCCTTGAAGGAGCAGACGGAGGCCGCGCCGCGCGTCGGGACGACGGGCTTGCCGGCGGTCAGGTCGTCGGCGATCTGCCGCGCGCTGTCGGGCGTCTGGTTGTCGAAGAACTCCCAGTTCACCATCACGACCGGCGCGTAGTCGCAGGCCGCGTTGCACTCGATGCGCTCGAGCGTGATCGCGCCGTCGTCCGTCGTCTCGTCGTGACCCACACCGAGGTGGTCGGACAGGTCCTCCCAGATGGCGTCGCCGCCCATGATCGCGCACAGCGTGTTGGTGCAGACGCCGACCGTGTACGTGCCGTTGGGGTGGCGCTTGTACTGCGTGTAGAACGTCGCGACCGCGGACACCTCCGCGGTCGTCAGGCCCAGGTGCGCGGCGCAGAACGCGATGCCGCGAGGGCTGACGTACCCGTCCTCGGACTGCACCAGGTGCAGCATCGGCAGCAGCGCGGAGCGCGCCTGCGGGTAGCGGGCGACGATGGCGTCCGAGTCCGCGGTGAGGCGGGCGTGCGTCTCGGGGTCGTAGGACGTCTTGTGGGTCCGGCTCTGCGCGGACTGTTCGACGGACATCAGCGGTCCACCCCTCCCAGCACGGGGTCGAGGGACGCGACGGCGACGACGACGTCGGCCACCTGTCCGCCCTCGCACATGATCGACGTGGCCTGCAGGTTGTTGAAGGACGGGTCGCGGAAGTGCGCACGGTACGGCCGCGTCCCCCCGTCGGACACCAGGTGCACGCCCAGCTCGCCGCGCGGGTGCTCGACGGACTGGAACACCTGGCCGGCCGGGACCCGGAAGCCCTCGGTGACCAGCTTGAAGTGGTGGATCAGGGCCTCCATCGAGGTCCCCATGATCTCCCGGATGTGGTCCAGCGAGTTGCCCATGCCGTCCGACCCGATGGCCAGCTGCGCCGGCCACGCGATCTTCCGGTCCTCGACCATGACCGGTCCGGGGCCCATCTTCTGCAGGCGGTCCAGGGTCTGCTCGACGATCTTCATGGACTGGTAGCACTCCTCCATGCGCAGCACGAGGCGGCTCCACGAGTCCGAGTCCTGGGAGACCGGGACGTCGAAGTCGTACGTCTCGTACCCGCAGTAGGGGGCGTCCTTGCGCACGTCGTACGGCAGGCCCGCCGAGCGCAGCACGGGTCCCGTGACCCCGAGCGCCATGGCGCCCGACAGGTTGAGGTACCCGACGCCCTTGAGGCGCAGGTGCAGGATCGGGTTGGCCATCATGAGGTCTTCGAGCTGCTTGAAGTAGCCGCGGACGACCACCAGCGCCTCACGGATCGTGTCGATCGCGCCGGGCGGGATGTCCTGCGCGACGCCGCCGGGGCGGACGTACGCGTGGTTCATGCGCAGGCCGGTGATCAGCTCGAAGACCTTGAGGATCTCCTCGCGGGCCGTGAAGCCGATGATCATGATGGTGGTGGCGCCGAGCTCGTTGCCGCCGGTCGCGAGGCACACCAGGTGCGAGGCGATGCGGTTGAGCTCCATCATCAGCACCCGGATGACCGACGCCCGCTCCGGGACGTCGTCCGTGATGCCGAGCAGCTTCTCGACCGCGAGGCAGTAGGCGGTCTCCTGGAAGAGGGGCGCCAGGTAGTCCATCCGGGTGCAGAACGTGACGCCCTGCACCCAGGTGCGGTACTCCATGTTCTTCTCGATGCCGGTGTGCAGGTAGCCGATGCCCGCACGGGCCTCGGTCACCGTCTCGCCGTCGATCTCGAGCATGAGGCGGAGCACGCCGTGGGTCGACGGGTGCTGCGGACCCATGTTGACGACGATCCGCTCCTCACCGAGGCGTGCGGCCTCCTCGGCGATGTCGGACCAGTCGCCGCCGGACGCCTCGAACGACCGGACGCCCTCGGTGTCGCCGTCGACGACGCGGGGCGTGGCCCGCGGCGCGCCGCTCGGGCCGGTGCCGGGCGCGGTGCGGGGTGTCTGGGTGCTCACTTGTACGACCTCCGCTGGTCCGGGGGCGGCACGGTGGCGCCCTTGTACTCGACCGGGATCCCGCCGAGGGGGTAGTCCTTGCGTTGCGGGTGGCCCGGCCAGTCGTCGGGCATCTCGATGCGGGCCAGGGCGGGGTGGCCGTCGAAGATGATCCCGAAGAAGTCGAACGTCTCGCGCTCGTGCCAGTCGTTGGTCGGGTAGACCGAGACCGTCGACGGCAGGTGGGGGTCGGCGTCGGGGACCGCGACCTCGAGCCGCAGCCGGTGCGAGTGGGTCACCGAGACCAGGTGGTAGACGGCGTGCAGCTCGCGGCCGGCGTCGTGCGGGTAGTGCACGCCGGACACGCCGAGGCTGAGCTCGAACCGCAGGTCCTGGTCGTCCCGGAGCACCTGCGCGACCTCGACGAGGTGCTCGCGCCGGACGTGCAGCGTGAGCTCCTCGCGGTCCACCACGACCGACTCGATCGCGGCGGCGTACGTGGTGCCGGACTCGTCGAGCACCTCCGTGAGGATGTCGACGGCCTCGTCGAACCAGCCGCCGTACGGCCGCTCGCTCGGACCGGGCAGGGCGATCGCGCTGACCAGCCCGCCGTAGCCGGAGGTGTCCCCCGTGCCGGCGGCGCCGAACATGCCCTTGCGGACGTCGACGACCTCGATCTGCGTGCGCCCGTCGGCGGGGATGTTCTGCGCGCCCGACTCGAGCGCGGCGTGGCTGGTGGGCTGCGCGCCGGTCGTCGAGTCGCCCGGCTTCACCGCGGCGGCGGCGTCCTGCTTCTCGTCGCTCACTTGAGGAGGCCCGTCATGTGCGACGTCGGCGTCGCAGCCATCGCGGCGGCCTCGGCGGCGGCAGCGGCGGCCTTGCGGTTCACACCGAGGGGCTCGTTCTGGATCTGGTCGTGCAGCGCGAGGATCGCGTTGATCAGCATCTCGGGGCGGGGCGGGCACCCGGGCAGGTAGATGTCGACCGGGACGATGTGGTCCACGCCCTGCACGATGGCGTAGTTGTTGAACATGCCGCCGGAGCTGGCGCAGACGCCCATGGACAGGACCCACTTGGGCTCGGACATCTGGTCGTAGACCTGCCGCACCACGGGGGCCATCTTCTGGCTCACCCGGCCGGCGACGATCATCAGGTCCGCCTGGCGCGGGGAGGCCCGGAAGACCTCCATGCCGAAGCGCGAGATGTCGAACCGGCTGGTGCCCGCGGCCATCATCTCGATGGCGCAGCAGGCCAGGCCGAACGTGACGGGCCAGAGCGACCCCTTGCGGAAGTAGCCGACCAGGTCCTCGACCGTCGTCAGCAGGAACCCTGACGGTGCCTCTTCGATGCCCATCTCAGCTCTCCAGCCCTACGTAGTCGTTCAGTCCCACTCGAACCCGCCGCGCTTCCACTCGTAGACGAACGGCACCGTGATGACCACCAGGAACGCCATCATCGCGGCGAGGCCGAAGAAGGCGAGCTCCGCGAAGCTGACCGCCCACGGGTAGAGGAACACCACCTCGATGTCGAAGATGATGAAGGTCATCGCGACCAGGTAGTACTTGATCGGGAACCGGCCGCCGCCGATCGCGTGCGGCGTGGGCTCGATGCCGCACTCGTACGCCTCGAGCTTGGCGCGGTTGTACCGCTGGGGGCCAAGGATCCGGCTCGCCCCGACGCCACCGAGGGCGAGGACGGCGCCGATGCCCATGAGGAAGAGCAGCGGGACATAAGGGTTGTCCATCGCGCGTCACTCCACTTCGGTCGGGTCGGGGGTCATGCTGCGGGGTTCATGCTGCGGGGGCGATGCGAGCCAGGCCGGCGATGACCCGGTCCACCAGGTCACCACCCTTCGGCTCGTAGCAGTCGGACAGGAGCTTGAGCACGAACCTCATGACGAGAGGTCGGGGCAGCCCGTAGCGGGTGCAGACCCGCATGACCTCCGGGTGCTCGATCAGCCGGACGAACACCCGGCCGAGCGTGTAGTAGCCACCGAGGTCATCCTTCATCCTGCGCTCGTACGTCGCGAACGCACGTTCCCGGCCCGCGGCGGTGCCGCGTGCCAGGCCCTGGGCGATGGCGTCCGCGGCGACGCGGCCCGCCTGCAGCCCGTACGCGATGCCCTCGCCGTTGAACGGGCTGATCATCCCGGCGGAGTCGCCCGCGAGCATCAGGCCGTTGCCGTACAGCGGGCCGCGGTTGAAGCCCATCGGCAGCGCGGCACCCTTGACGGGGCCCACCTGGTTGTCGGGCGTGAACTCCCACTCGGCGGGTGCGTTGGCCATCCAGGTGGCGAAGAGCTTCTTGTAGTCGACCTTCGTCGCGGCGGCGGTCGAGGAGACCGACCCGAGCCCGACGTTCGCCGTGCCGTCCCCGAGCGAGAAGATCCACCCGTAGCCGGGCATCAGCTTGTCGCCGTCCCAGAGCTCGAGGTGGCTCTCCATCCACGGGTCGTCGTGCCGAGGGGTGCGGAAGTAGGTCCGGACCGCGACGCCCATGGGGCGGTTCATCTTCTTCTCGAGGCCCATCCCGGTGGCGAGCCGCGCGGAGACCCCGTCGGCGGCGATGACCACCGGCGCGCGGTACTCGACGGTCTCCCCGTCGACCTTGGCCTGCACGCCGATGACCCGCCCGGAGCGCTCGTCGCGCACCGGCCCCGTGACCGTGGTGCGCTCCTGCAGCTTGGCGCCCGCGGTCCGCGCGTGCTCGGCCAGCGTGTGGTCGAGCGACATCCGCGACCGGGCCAGACCGAAGGAGGGGTAGCTGGACAGCTCCGGCCAGGGGAGCTCGAGACGGTGCCCCCCGCCGAGCACGCGCAGCCCGACGTTGCGGATCCAGCCGTCCTGCTCACGCAGCGGCAGGCCCATGCGGACGAGCTCGGCGACCGCGCGAGGCGTCAGGCCGTCGCCGCAGACCTTGTCGCGGGGGAACTCGGACTTCTCGAGCAGGAGGACGTCCAGGCCGGCGGAGGCGCAGTGGAAGGCGGCTGCGGACCCTGCTGGGCCTGCGCCGACGACGATGACGTCCACGTCATCGTGCACTGCATTCACCGGGACTCCATTTGTGACGTCGTTCACGCACTGCTCTGGGCGAGTGTAACCAGCCCCCCAGGGGCTGTCTGCGAAGGCTTTCCTAACCTCGGGCCACCCCCGGGCAGCACGGTGTGACCTGCGGACTCGGCTGCCCGACGAATACCCGCAGCAACCCGCGCACGGCCGTGCTCGAGTCCCCGCCAGAAGCGGTGCGACGAGAGCCGGCAGCCCGGCTCCCGCCGGCCCGGCGGCCGTCCGCGCTATGCCGGACGAGTTCCCCGGTGCAGGGCCACGATGCCGCCCGTCAGGTTCCGGAACGCCACCTGCTGCCACCCGGCACGCTTGATCAGCATGCCGAGCCCGTGCTGGTCCGGCCACTCGCGGATCGACTCGGCGAGGTAGACGTAGGCCTCCGGCTCCTTGGAGACGGCGCGCGCGACGGGCGGCAGCGCCCGCATGAGGTAGTTCTGGTAGACCGCGCGGAACGGCGCGAACGTGGGTCGGGAGAACTCGCACACGACGAGCCGGCCGCCCGGCCTGGTCACCCGCAGCAGCTCCTCGAGCGCCGCGCCCACGTCCTTGACGTTGCGCAGCCCGAACGACATCGTGACCGCGTCGAACGACTCGTCCGCGAACGGTAGGTGCAGCGCGTCACCGGCGACGAACGCGAGGTCGGGGCGGCGACGCTTGCCCACCTCGAGCATCCCCACGGACAGGTCGCACGCGATCACCCGGACGCCCGCGTCGGCCATGGGCTCGGACGACGTCCCCGTCCCGGCGGCCAGGTCGAGCACGGTCTCGCCGGGCTGGGCGCCGACGGCCTTGAGGGTCGCCTTGCGCCACGAGCGGTCCTGCCCGAGCGAGATGACGTCGTTGGTGCGGTCGTAGCGATGGGCCACCGCATCGAACATCGCGGCGACGTCCTGGGGGTCCTTGTCGAGGGAGGCGCGGGACATGTGTCCATCGTCGCAGGTCCGCGACGGGTCCACGACAGGGCACCCAGGTGCCGGAGGCATACGCTTGGACCGATGAGTACGCAGACATCGGCCCCGGCGGACGCCGTCCCGCAGCCGCTCGTCGTCAGGACGGTCCCGCTGGACGACCTCGGCGACACGGCAACGCCGGACCCGCACGACCTGCTCGACCTGCTGCCCACCGAACGCCCCCTCGCGTGGGTGCGGCGCGGCGACGGGCTCGTCGCCTGGGGCGAGACGATGCGGGTGACCGTGACGGGCGCCGGCCGGTTCGCGGACGCCGAGCGCGTCTGGCACGAGGTCCTCGCGCACGCGATCGTGCGCGACGAGGTCCAGCTCCCCGGCACGGGCCCCGTCGCGTTCGGCTCGTTCGCGTTCGACGACGAGTCCCCCGCCGGCGGCGTCATCGTGGTGCCCCGGGTGGTCGTCGGTCGGCGAGGCGGACGCACCTGGCTCACCACCATCACCAGCGGCCCCCGGCTCAGCCCGGCCCCCAGGCTGGCGGACGTCGTCGGGCCGCGCGTGCCGCCCCTCGACCCCGGCGGGGTCGTCTACACCGACGGTGCCGTCAGCGCGGACCGCTGGCGCGAGGTGGTCGCCCGCGGGATCGACGCGATCAGGGCCGGCGAGGTGGACAAGGTCGTCCTCGCCCGCGACGTGCAGGCCCGTGCCGAGCACCCGGTCGACGCTCGGTGGGCGCTGGAGCGGCTGGCGGTGCAGTACCCGTCGTGCTGGACGTTCAGCGTGGACGGCATGGTGGGCGCGACCCCCGAGCTGCTGGTGCGCTCCGAGAAGGGGCTGGTCACGTCGCGCGTGCTGGCCGGGACCATCCGGCGCACCGGCGACGACGACGCCGACGTGGCCCGGGCCGCGATCCTCGCGCACTCGTCGAAGGACCTGGAGGAGCACGAGTACGCGGTGAGCTCCGTGGCGCAGGCGCTCGAGCCGTTCTGCTCGTCGACCAACGTGCCCGACGTGCCGTTCGTGCTGCACCTGCCGAACGTCCTGCACCTCGCGTCGGACGTCACCGGCGTGCTCACCGCGCCCACCGGCGCTGCGGCGCACCCGTCGTCGCTGTCGCTCGCTGCGGCCCTGCACCCCACGGCCGCCGTCTGCGGGACGCCCACCACGGCGGCCCGCGAGCTCATCCGCGCCATCGAGGGCATGGACCGGGCCCGGTACGCCGGACCGGTCGGCTGGTTCGGCGCCGACGGCGACGGCGAGTGGGGCATCGCCCTGCGCTCGGCGGCGATCGACCCCGACGACCCGCGCAAGGTCCGGCTGTTCGCCGGCTGCGGCGTCGTCGCCGCGTCCGACCCGCCCGCGGAGCTGGCCGAGTCCGAGGCCAAGCTGGTCCCCATGCGGTACGCACTCGGCCGGGACGCCAGCGACAGCTGACGTCCCGGCCGAGTGACCGGGTCCCGGTCCGAAGGGGACGCGGACCGGGACGGGCTGCGCGGTTCGCGGAACCGCGCCTGCGAGCCGGCGACCGGGGTCCGTCGGGGGGAACGACCCGGCGGTCGCCGGCGGTCCGTGGGTGACGGCCCGAGCTCAGCCCTGGCCGCCTCCCTGCTGCTGGAACCACTCCCACATCTCCTCGGGGCTGAGCCCCTCGGGGACGCCGCCGCGCTGGTCCTGGGAGTTGCCCTGACCCTCCTGCGGCTGCTGCGTCGTGGTCTCGGGACGGACGGCGAGCGTCACGTCGACCTCCGTCGTGCGCCCGTCGCGCACCACGGTGAGGGTGCTCTTCGCGCCGGACACCAGCTCGCGGACGTACGCCGTCAGGGACTCGGCGCCGCCGACGGCCTGGTCGTCGATCGCCACGATGGTGTCCCCGACCTGCAGGCCGGCGTCGGCGGCGGGCGAGCCGTCGCTGACGGACTCCACGACCGCACCGTGCCGGGTGACACCGTCCGCGGTCGCGGTGCCGTCGGACAGGCCCACCCCGAGGAACGCGTGCTCCGCGGTGCCGTCCTCGATGAGCTGCGTCGCGATGTTCTTCACCAGGTCGACCGGGATGGCGAAGCCGAGCCCGATCGAGCCGGACTGGCTCGACAGCGTCGCGATCGAGGAGTTGATGCCGATCACGAGGCCCTCCGCGTCGAACAGCGGGCCACCCGAGTTGCCGGGGTTGACGGCCGCGTCGATCTGGATCGCGTTGGTGACGATCGCCTCGTCGGCGCTGTCGCCCGACGTGGACACGGGCCGGTCGACCGCCGAGACGATGCCGGTGGTGACCGTGTTGGCCAGCCCGAGCGGGTTGCCGACCGCCATCACGGGCTGGCCGACGGCGACCCCGGAGGAGTCGCCGAGCTCTGCCGGCGTCAGGTCGTCGGGGGCGTCCGTGAGCTTGATGACCGCGAGGTCGGTGGTGGGGTCGGTGCCGATGACGTCCGCCTGGAACAGGCGACCGTCCGTCAGCGTGACCTGCACCTGTCCGTCCGCGCCGGCCACGACGTGGTTGTTCGTGACGATGTGGCCGTCCTCGTCCACGATCACGCCGGAGCCCTGCGAGCCGCTGCCGTTGCCGTCGCTGACCTGGATCGCGACGACCGACTCCTGGACGGCGTCGGCGACGGCCTCCCAGTTCGGGTTCTCGGCCGTCGAGCCCGCCACCGGGACGCTGTCGTTGTCCTCCCGACCGATGGTGGCCAGCGAGGCCGGTCGGTCGTTCGACGCGTCACCGTCGGAGAGCGTGTGCGTGATGCCCGCGGTGGCGATGGCGGCGAGGATCGCGGCGGCCGCCGCGGCGCCCGTGACCGGGAGCCAGATGCTGCGCTCGCGCCGCGCGGGGACCTCGCCGGGCGGGGTCGTGCCGGGACCGTGCGGCGTCGCCGGGTCCTGGCCGGCCCGCTGGGCGGCCTCGTACGCGGCCCGCTGGTCCGCCGGAGCGGCGGGGTGCGGGGGCGTGAACGGGTTGGTCGGGTGCGGGCGCGTGGCGCCCACGGGGGGTAGCGGCTGGGTGGCCTGGTTCTGGGGGTGCTGACCGGCAGCGAGCGGCTGGGTCGCGCCGTTGTCAGGGGTCGTGGTCATGGGGTGGCTCCTCTCGTCGATGACCATCACACCCGAGCGCGCTGAAGGCACCCTTCGCGCTGCCTGGGAGTTTCCTGCGAGTTTCTCGTGGGAGCTCAGCGGGCCACGGCCGCGTCGACCGCCCGCGCGGCCTCGGCCACGAGCCGTTCGCCCAGCGCGCGCCGTCCGAGACGGTCGACCCGGACCTCGACCACGCTCAGGCCTGGTCCGGGCGCGGCGAGCGCGGGCAGCAGGCCGTCCACGTCGCTGACCCGCGTGTGCCGGACCCCGTACCCCGCGCACAGGGCGGCGAGGTCGGCGCCGTGGGGCGTGCCGAACACCCGCTCGAACACGTCGGCCCGGTCCGGCTCCCCCGGCTCCAGCGTCGCGAAGATCGAGCCGCCGTCGTCGTTGGCGACGACGAGCTGCAGGTGCGCGGCGGGCTCGAGCGGTCCGCGCAGCAGGCCCCCGACGTCGTGCAGGAACGTCAGGTCCCCCAGCAGCGCCCGCACCCGTCGGTCCGGCAGCGCGAGCGCCGCCCCGACCGCGGTGGACACCGTGCCGTCGATGCCCGCGAGGCCGCGGTTGGCCAGCACCACCGGAGGCGTGTCCCAGCGCGCCACCAGGTCGAGGTCCCGGACCGGGTTCGACGAGCCGATCACGAGGGCGTCGCCCGCCCCGCTGACCTGCGCCACGACGCGCGCGAGCGCCGGCCCGGTGACCCGGGTGCCGCTGCGCGAGCGCCGGCCGACGTCGAGCCCGTCGAGCACGCCGTCGATCGCCGCGCCCGCGGCCGCGTCGGCCGTCCGCCACGCGTCCAGCCACCCCGCCGGAGCGGGCATCCGGCCCTGCCGCATGCGCGCGGGGACGTCGACCAGGACGTCGGTGGCGTTGCGGGCCGCATCCGGCCAGTCGCGTCCGCGCGGGGCGATCACGACGACCTCGACGTCGGGGCGGCCCAGCAGGCGCTGCACGGGCCGGGACAGTGTCGGCCGCCCCAGGACGACCACCCGGCGGACCGCGCCACCGAGGACGGGGTGCTCGAGCAGGAGCCGGTAGGCGGCGATCGCGTGGCTGCCGCCGCGAGCGCCGGAGGAGGGTTCGGCCAGCAGCGGCCACCCGTTGACCTCGGCCAGGCGGCGTGCGGCCGGTCCGGCGCCGTCCCCGGCGACGAGCACGGTCGGCACGCCGCGGCGGGCCGGCGTGGCGGGGTCGCCCACGGCGGGCACGGACCCCGTGACGGCAGCCGAGACGGTGCGCGCCTGGACCTGCGTGAGACCCGCCGTCGACGGCTCCGGCCACGGTGCGTCCCCGGGGACGAGCGGCTCGCGGAACGCGAGGTCGAGGTGCACGGGACCAGGGTCGCCCGTGCGGGCGCCGGTCGCGGTCGCCACGGCGCGCGACACCGTCCGGCGCAGGCCGCGCGCCTCGTCCGGCAGGCCGACCGGGGCGGGCACGTCGACCGAGAGCCGGACGGCGCCGCCGAAGATGCCGACCTGGTCGGTGGTCTGGTTGGCGCCGGTGCCGCGCAGCTCGTGCGGGCGGTCGGCGGTGAGCAGGATCAGCGGCAGGCCGCTGTGGTGCGCCTCGAGCACCGCGGGGTGCAGGTTGGCGACGGCGGTGCCGGAGGTGGTGACCACGGCGACGGGCCGGGGCGGTTGCACCTGGTCGCCGGCGCCGTGGGCAGACGCGCGCGAGAGGCCGACGGCGAGGAACGCGGCTGCCCGCTCGTCCACGCGAACGTGCAGCCGCAGGCCCGGTGCGTGAGCGGGGCGGTCGGCGTCGTCGCGGGCCGCGTCGGCGAGTGCGTAGGCCAGCGGGGCGCTGCGCGAGCCGGGTGCGAGCACCACGTCCTGCACGCCGAGGGCGGCGAGCGCCTGCACGAGCACCCGGGCCGCCGTGGTCGCGGGATCGGGGTCGGGACGCGTCACGCCCGCCATCATGCCCGAGCCTCGACGGCCGCGACGCGGTCGACCCACCTCGCGGTCAGGTCGTCGTCCGCAGCCGCGGCGGCGAGCAGGGCGGGGTCGGGCTCCGGCCGACGGACGTCGAGCGCCCCGTCGACGGGCAGGAACGGGTCCGTCACGACGTCCGCCGACAGCAGCTGCGCGGTCGCCAGCCCGCACGCGTAGGGCAGCTCCGGCAGCGCGGCCGCGAGGGCGACGCCGGCCGCGAGCCCCACCGAGGACTCCAGCGCGGACGAGACGACGACCGGCAGGCCGATCCGCTCGGCCAGGTCCAGGCACGCGCGGACCCCGCCGAGGGGCTGCACCTTGAGCACGACGACGTCGGCCGCGTGCGCCCGGGCGACCGCGAGCGGGTCGTCGGCCCGGCGGATCGACTCGTCGGCTGCGATCGGCACGTGCGTCCGCCGGCGCAGTGCTGCCAGCCCGTCCACGCCGGGGACCGGCTGCTCCGCGTACTCCAGGCCACCGGCCGCGCGGTCCAGCGCCACCAGCCGGGCGACGGCCGTGTCCACGTCCCAGGCCGCGTTCGCGTCGATCCGGATGGCTCCACCGGGGCCGAGCGCGTCGCGGACCGCCTCCAGGCGGGCGATCTCGTCGGCCACCGACTGCCCGGGCTCGGCGACCTTCACCTTCGCGGTCCGGCAGCCGCCGGACGCCAGCACGATCCGGTGAGCCGTCTCGGGGTCGACCGCGGGCACGGTGACGTTGACGGGGATCCGCGAGCGCAGCGGCGCCGGCCAGCGAACGTCCGCCGCCTCGCGGGCCGCACGCCACCAGGCGGCCGACTCCGTCGCGTCGTAGTCCCAGAACGGGCTGAACTCGGCCCAGCCCGCCGGACCGCGCAGCAGGACGCCGTCGCGGACGGTGAGCCCGCGGAACCGGGTCCGCAGCGGGACGGACCAGACATGCAGGTCAGCGGGGTGGCGGGGCACGCCGTCAGCGTACGGCCGACTCACGCGCCCCACGCCTCGACCAGGAGGGTGCGCGCGGTCACCCGCACCGGACGCTGCTCCGTCAGGGCCGTGACGACCGCACCGTCGACCAGCGCGATGGTCACGGCCGCCGAGGTCGGGGCCCCCACGCGCGCGACGAGCCCGCCCACGACCTCGTCGACCACCGAGCGCCCGCCGGCGAACGCCGTGGCCAGGGCCGGGTGGCGTCCGGCGCCCAGCAGGTGCTCGTAGTAGCTGCGCACCCGCGCGTCGTCGCCGTCGGGCAGCACCGCGTCCGCCACCACGCCCGCGGCCCGGCCGGCGTCCTGGCGCACGGTCACCGCGGGCGCGTCGGCGGCCACCGCCCGCGCGTGCTCGGCCCACGCAGCCGCGAGTGCGCCGCCGGCGGCCGCCGCGAGGTCGTCGAGGGAGCCGAAGTAGTAGGTGGTCGCCGACACGGACGCCCCCGCCTCGGCCGCGACCCTGCGGTGCGTCAGCGCCCCGGGCCCCTCCCGCAGCATGAGCGCGGCGGCGGCCCGGGCCAGGTCGTCGCGCCGGCGCGCCCCCTTGGCGCTGACCGTCCGCTCGCTCACTCGTGCGCACCCCCGGAGGAGAGGTTGAGGCCCACGACACCGGCGACGATGAGCACGAGCGAGACGACCTTCAGCACCGAGACGGGCTCGTCGAAGACGACGATGGCGACCACCGCGGTCAGGGCCGCGCCGATGCCGACCCAGACGCCGTACGCGACCCCCACGGGCAGCGACTTCAGCGCCCAGCTCAGACCGCCCATGGACCCGACGAGCAGGACCACGAACGCCACGCTCGGCCAGAGCCGGGTGAAGCCGTCGGACGCCTTGAGGCTGAGCGCCCAGCCCGCCTCGAGCATGCCGGACAGGATGAGGACGATCCACGCCATGGTGATGACTCCTTGCCGACGCCCTCGGGCGCCCCGTGCGCGCCGGGTGGCAGTCCCCGCCGTCCCGCGCACGATTCTGGTACGAATGTACCAGACTGCGTCGGCGCGGTTAGGCTGCCGCCGTGACCCTGCCTCCACTGCCGGCCCCCGTCTCCGACACCTTCGACCCGACGCGGTGGCGCACGGTCGACGGGTTCGAGGACCTCACCGACCTGACCTACCACCGCGGTCACGCCCGGCCGACACCGGACCAGGCGTCCGCCGGAGCCGTCGCGCGCGACCTTCCGGTCGTGCGCGTCGCGTTCCACCGGCCCGAGGTCCGCAACGCGTTCCGGCCCCACACCGTCGACGAGCTGTACCGGGTGCTCGACCACGCACGCACCACCTCCGACGTCGGCACCGTGCTGCTCACCGGCAACGGCCCCAGCCCCAAGGACGGCGTCTGGGCGTTCTGCTCGGGCGGCGACCAGCGCATCCGCGGCCGCTCGGGATACCAGTACGCCTCGGGCGACTCCGCGGAGGATGTCGACCCCGCGCGCGCGGGACGGCTGCACATCCTCGAGGTGCAGCGGCTCATCCGGACCATGCCGAAGGTCGTCGTCGCGCTGGTCAACGGCTGGGCGGCAGGCGGCGGGCACTCGCTGCACGTCGTGGCGGACCTCAGCATCGCGAGCCGCGAGCACGCCCGCTTCATGCAGACGGACGCGAACGTCGGCTCGTTCGACGGTGGCTACGGGTCCGCGCTGCTCGCGCGGCAGGTGGGGCAGAAGCGCGCCCGCGAGATCTTCTTCCTGGCCCGCGAGTACTCGGCCGATCAGGCGCTCGCGTGGGGCGCGGTCAACGACGTCGTCGAGCACGCGCTGCTCGAGGAGGCCGGGCTGGAGTACGCGCGGATCATCGCGACCAAGTCGCCGCAGGCGGTCCGCATGCTCAAGTTCGCGTTCAACCTCGCGGACGACGGCCTCGCCGGCCAGCAGGTGTTCGCCGGCGAGGCGACCAGGCTGGCGTACATGACCGACGAGGCGGTCGAGGGCCGCGACGCCTTCCTGCAGCACCGCGACCCCGACTGGTCCGGCTTCCCGTACGCGTACTAGCGGCCGGACATCGCCCAGCCGGCGAGGTCCACGATCGAGCCGACGACGCCCGCGGCGCCGACGAGCAGGGCGACGAGCACGACGGCGGAGACGATGACGGCGCCCACCGAGCGGACGTCGTGCTCGGCGGACCCGGGCTGGTGGTGCGTGAGAGTGGCCATGCGTCCAGCCTGGCCGGGGCACCCCCGCGCGGGCATCGGCCCCGAGGACCCTCTCGGTCCACACCACGGGTGGCCCGTGCACGGGCGCGTGTCATCCCGTGGTCGGACACCGCGGACGTCAGCTGACGGTGAGCGAACCCGTCCCCGCGGGCACCAGCTCGACCCACGTGTTCCCCGGCGCCAGGTCCGCGGGTGCGCCGGTGGCGGTGAACAGCCGCATCGGGGCGTCCTGCGAGTCCTTCTGCCACCGCACGGGGATCGTCTTGCCGCCCGAGGCGACGACGCCGTCGCCCGACCCGACCAGCGAGTACGTCGGCACCGCGGCGCCGCCCTGCGCGCCGAAGCCCGTGGCGGGGTGGTCGGCCGTGATGGAGACGACGTTGACCGCGGACAGCCGCGCGCCGCTGCGGGCGGTCGCGGGGGTGCTCCCCTCCGACCGCAGCCACGTGCCCGTGCCGGCGTCCCACGACCACGTGGGGCTGGAGGCCGGTGACAGCCGGAAGGCGAGCGTCCCCGCGGGGGTGCCACCCACCACGGCCGCCGCGCGGTCGGCGCTGCGCGCGAAGGTGAACTGCTCGCCGGGCGGGGCCTGGTGGGCGGCGTCGGCGACGCCCCAGAACGTGGTCGGCGTGCCGTAGACGTTGTGCGGAGCGGCGCGGTCCCGGGCCCGGTACATACCGGGCGCGCCCGCGTCGTGGCTGATCATCTGGACACCGCTGGCCGCGACCAGGTCGAGGATGCCCGGCTGCCCCCCGGAGAACGCGAGCAGCCCGTGCAGGGGCGCGAGGATCACGGGGTCCATCGGCCGGACCGAGCGAATGGGACCGACCTCACCGGGGACCTGGGAGTGGTACACCGCGATGAGCCGCGAGACGTCGAACTCGACGATCGTCTCCCAGACGACGTCCGCCTGCTCGAGCCCGGTCTGCGGACGCGCAACGGCCGTGTTCTCGATCTTCACGGCGAGCGACGGCCGGGCCGCGGGCTCGCCCGCCACGCCCGTGAGGGGCCAGACCGGCGGGACCACGGGCACGGGGGCGGCCGCCTTGTCGGGCGCGATCGTCGGGCCGACCGTGACGGGGTCCGGCGTCTGCGGTGCGTCCTGCGGCGAGCTGCAGCCCACCAGCGCCAGCGCCATCGTCGCGACCAGCGCCGCAACCGCGCGCCCGTGGCGTCGTGTCGTCGTCATTGCCGTTCCCCTGTCCTGTGCGTGCTGCGTGCTCCGTGCTGGGTGCTTCTGTGCTGGGTGCTTCTGTGCTGCGTGCTGCGTCCTCGCAGCCGACCTGGCCGGCTCAGCTGATGGTGACCGCGCCCGAGTCCCTGGGCACCAGCTCCACCCAGGTGATGCCCGGCGCGAGGCTGAGCACCGCACCGTCCGCGGTCGTCAGGGCGAGGACCGCGTCCGTTCCCGTCTTGGTCCACGTCCCGGTCACGGTGTGCCCGCCGCTGGAGACGGTGGCCTCGCCCGTGCCCTCGAGCACGGTCTCGGGGACCGGGTTGCCCGCGGGGTCCCGCGTCCCGGAGTCCACCAGCCGCACGGACAGCGTCACCACGTTCGCCGCCGCGATCCGGGCGCCCGAGCGGAGCGTCGCGGGCGCGGTGCCCTCGGCGCGCAGCCACGTCCCCGTGCCGGCGTCCCAGGTCCACGTCGGGAGGGCGGAGCCCGACAGGCGCACGGCGACCGTCGAGGACACGCCGCCGGCGACGACCGCGGTGGCCTTCTCGGCCGTCCTGGCGATCACGAACTGGGTGGCCGGCGCGGCGCTGTGGCCATCGTCGGCCTGGTCCCAGAAGACCTGCGGGGTGCCGTAGACGTTGTGCGGTGCCGGGGCGACCCCCTTCTTGCGGTAGAAGCCGCCCGCGCCGGCGTCCATGCTGATGGTCTGCAGGCCGGCGTTCTTCAGGTCCTGGACGAACTGCTGCTGCCCGCCCGAGAAGGCGATCAGGCCGTGGGTCGGCGCGGCGATCGCGGGGTCCATGGGGCGCACCGACCGGATCGGGCCGACCTCGGCGGGCACCTGGGACTGGTAGATCGCGACGAAGCGGCTGATGCCGCCCTCGACCACCTGCTCCCACACGACGTCGGCCTGGTCCAGCCCGGTCTGCGGACGCGACTCCCCCGAGTTCTCGATCTTGATGGCCAGCGCGGGCCGGGCCGAGACCTCGGCGGCGGCGACGCCGGTGAGGGGCCACCGGGGCGGCACGACGGGCGCCGGGGGCGCGACCTTCGCGGCGTCGATGACCGGTCGCTGCGTGCTGGCGGGGCCGGGGGACGCATCGGTCGGCGACCCGCTGCACGCACCGAGGACGAGGGCCGCGCCGGTGACGAGCGCGGCGACCGCGGTCGTCCGCCGACGAGCGGGCGGGACGGTGAGGACAGGCGACACGATGCTCCTAGGGGTGTGAACCGCGCGACACTCTACGGCGTGCCGGTCCCCGGCCCCGGCGGGCACGCGGGGTCGCCGGACCTACGCTGGTCGGATGAGCCGGCCGTTGCGTGACCTCCCCGCGCGGCCGGACCTCCTCCTCGCGGCGCTGTCTGCGGCGCTGTCGGGCCGGGGACCCGCCGTCGCGCCCGGCGCGCACGGGCCCGTGAGTGCGCAGGTCGGGGACGACGTCGCGGTCGCCGTGCGGACGTCCGGCTCCACAGGCGAACCGCGCACGGTGCTGCTGTCCGCCTCCGCCCTGGTGGCCTCCGGCCGCGCCACGCACGCACGGCTCGCCGGACCCGGGCGGTGGTTGCTCGCACTGCCCACCGAGCACGTCGCGGGCCTCCAGGTGCTCGTCCGCTCCGTGCTGGCGGGGACCAGCCCGGTGACGCTCCCGACGGGCCCGTTCCGCGCCGCGGGGTTCGTGGCGGCCAGCGCGTCCCTGCCTGCCGACGGGCCGCGCTACACCTCGCTCGTGCCCACCCAGCTGGTCCGGCTGCTGGCCGACGAGGCCGCCACCGCGGCGCTCGGCGGGTTCGACGCCGTCCTGCTCGGGGGCGCCGCCGCGCCGCCGGACCTGCTCGCCCGGGCGCACTCCGCCGGGGTGGCGGTGGTCACCACGTACGGCATGTCGGAGACCTGCGGCGGGTGCGTCTACGACGGGACGCCGCTCGACGGCGTCACCGTCCGCATCGACGACGACGGCCGCATCCTGCTGGCCGGGCCGGTGCTCGCCGACGGGTACCTGGACCGCCCCGACCTCGACTCCCAGGCGTTCGTCCAGGTGGACGGCGTCCGGCACCTGCGCACGACGGACCTCGGCGCGTGGTCCGCCGGCACGCTGACGGTGCTCGGCCGCGCCGACGACGTGGTCGTCACCGGCGGCGCCAAGGTCCCGCCCGGGCCGGTCGAGGCCGTGCTGGCGGGGCTGCCGGGCATCGACGAGGTCTGCGTCGTGGGCGTGCCGGACCCGGAGTGGGGCCAGGCCGTGGTCGCGGTCGTCGTGCCGGCCGCCGGCGTCCGCCCGCCGTCGCTGGGCGAGGTCCGCGCGGCCGTCACCGACCGGATCGGCCCCATGCACGCCCCGCGCCACCTCGTGGTCGCGGACTCGCTCCCGGTCCGCGGCCCGGGCAAGATCGACCGTCGGGCTGCAGCGCAGCTCGCCGTCCACCAGCTCGAGAGGAACCTGACGTGACGACTGCCAGCGACTGGGTGCAGGGTGCACGGCCGCGGACGCTCCCTGCCGCGGCCGCCCCGGTGCTCGTCGGCACCGGCGCAGCCGCGCACCTGGGCGAGGCCCACCTGGGACGCGCGGCGCTCGCGCTCGGCGTCGCGCTCGCGCTGCAGGTGGGCGTCAACTACGCCAACGACTACTCCGACGGGATCCGCGGCACCGACGTGGACCGGGTGGGCCCCCTGCGGCTGACCGCGTCGGGCACCGCGAGCCCGGGCACCGTCAAGGCCGCCGCGTTCGCCGCGTTCGGCGTCGCAGCGCTCCTCGGTCTGGTACTCGTCGCCCTGACCGGGCACTGGTGGCTGCTCGCCGTCGGGGTCGTCGCGATCCTGGCGGCCTGGGGCTACACGGGCGGGAAGTCGCCCTACGGCTACCGCGGGCTCGGCGAGGTCGGCGTCTTCCTCTTCTTCGGCCTCGTGGCGGTGCTCGGCACCACGTACACACAGGCGGACGAGCTCTCGTGGCCCGCCTGGGTGGGTGCCGTGTCGATCGGCATGCTCGCGTGCGCGCTGCTCATGGCGAACAACCTGCGCGACGTGCCCACCGACGTCCTCGTCGGCAAGCGCACCCTCGCGGTGAGGCTGGGCGAGCGCCGCTCCCGCCAGGTGTACGCGGTGCTCGTGGTGGTGCCGGTGCTGCTGGGCGGGATCGTGTGCGCGTTCGCGTCACCGTGGACGCTGGTCGTGCTGGGGCTCCTGGCGCCCGCCGTCATCCTGGCCGTCACCGTGCTGGTCGGTGCGCGAGGTCGTGCGCTGGTCCCGGTCCTCGCGGGCACGGGCCTGCTCGAGCTCGCCTTCGGGGTGGCGCTGGGCCTCGGTCTGGCGCTGTAGCGGCCGACCTGCGCCCGTCGCCGCGTGCCAGCTGCTCAGCGGCGCGTCACTGGCCCTCGCGGGAGGCCTCGTCGGCCGCGTCCTCCACGTCCGCGTCCTGCTGCGCGCCCTTGCCGAGCACCGGCCGGTCCCCCGCCGCGCGCCGACGCTCCGCCCGCTCCGCGAGCTGGCGGGCGGCCGCGTCGCGCGGGCCGCTCAGCAGCACGTACGACAGGGCCCAGGCCAGGAAGGCGGCGACCACGACCACCAGCCAGGACCGCAGGCCTGCCCACCAGAGCAGGCCGGCGCACGCGCCGAGGAGCGCGAGGCGCAGGACCGAGTAGACGACGAAAGGCACGACCCCAGGGTAGGCCGCGGGCGCGTGTGGGTGACGACAGGCGTCTAGTCTGACTGGGTGAGGAACCTCGCTGTCCTGCTGATCATCGGCGTCACCATCTACTGCGTGATCGACGTGCTGCGCAGCAGCGCCGCCGAGCGGCTCGGCGTGCACAAGGGGCTGTGGGTCCTGCTGGTCCTCGTCGTCCCGGTGCTCGGGCCGCTCGCCTGGCTCGGCGTGCGCTGGTCGCGGCGCTCCTCCGGTGGGCCCACGCAGGCGCCGAACCGTGGCCGGACCACCGGTCCGGACGACGACCCCGACTTCCTGTCGCGGCTCGACGAGGAGCACCGGCGCACGGACCCCGGCACGTCCGACGGCCCGCCGGCGGCGTGACCTGAGCGGGCGCGCCCGAGCCGCCGGACGGTGGCGTCAGACGCCCGAGTAGGAGTGCTTCCCCGTGACGACCAGGTTCACGACGGTGAAGTTGGCGATCACGACCGCGTAGCCGACGAACACGAAGTACGCCGCCCGCCGCCCGCTCCAGCCGCGGGTGGTGCGCGCGTGCAGGTAGGCCGCGTAGACCACCCAGGCCACGAACGTGCCGACCTCCTTGGGGTCCCAGCCCCAGTACCGGCCCCACGCGTGCTCTGCCCAGATGGCGCCGCCGATGAGGGTGAAGGTCCACAGGACGAACGCGATCGCGTTGAGCCGGAAGGACAGCGCCTCGAGCTCCCGCGAGCCGGGCACCTGCTCGAGCCAGCCGAACCTCGGCCCGCTGACCAGCGTGCGGAACCGGTCGGAGCTCGACCGGCCGGCGGTCCCGACGCCCACCGCAGGTGCGTCCTGGGCCAGGCCCTCCTCGCGGTAGCTGCGCAGGACCTGCAGCGCGGAGGACGCGAACGCGACCGTGAAGATGCCGGTCGCGATGATCGCGACGCCGACGTGCAGGATCAGCCAGTAGCTCTGCAGGGCCGGCTGCACCGCGTCGGCCTGGATGTAGAAGGCGTTGAGCGCGAGGACGAGGGCCAGCACCGAGATGCCCATGACGAGCACGCCCACGAAGGCGATGACCCGGCGGTGCTGCACGACCGTCAGCACCAGCACGGCGACGAACACACCGACGATCGTGAACTCGTACATGTTGGCGGTCGGCCACCGGCCGGCGGCGATCCCGCGCAGCACGATGCCGGCGAAGAGCAGGACCAGCCCCAGCACCGTGGTCGAACGGGCGATGCCCTCGGCGCGGATCGAGCGGCCGGGCGCGCGCTGGGCCTCGGACCCTGCGACGGCGGTCGCGGGACGCCCGGATGCACCGGCCATCGCGGCCTCGGGCACGCGCTTCTGCGAACGCTCGGCGATGCGTGCCAGGTCGATGCTGAACGCGACCAGGGCGACGGTGAACGCGGTCGCGGCCCCCCAGACGAGCAAGGTGCTCAGGTCACCGGTGGTCATGGTGTGCCCTCTCCTGAGGTCGGGCCGCGGGGAGCGACCGGGGGTCTGTCATCGGTGCGGGTCGCCAGCTGCGCGAGCACCCGGTCGAGCTCGGGCTGGAGGCCGACGTCGTCGCCGCGGGCCAGGCCGGCCGCGGTGACCACTGTACGGGGGTCCTGCCCGCCGGTACCGGGCGCGAAGCGGAGCCAGAGGCGTCGGCGGGGCGCGAAGAGCGAGGTGGCCAGACCGGCGAACGCGAGCAGCGCGAACACCAGCACGAACGGCAGCGCCGGGTCGTGGCGCAGGTCGAGCGCCACGTACCGGGGCAGGCCGTCGAAGGTCAGGGTGCCCATGCCGTCCGGGAGGTCGACCGTCTCGCCGGGGCGCACGACGAGCGTCACGGGGCTGTCGTCGGCGTCCATGAGCTGCGTCATCCGGGACTCGTCGAGCTCGTACACGTTCTGCGGCACCCCGGTGTCCAGGCCCAGGTTGCCCCGCCACACCGCGAGCACCAGCGCGGGGTCGTCGGGCTGGGGGTGGACGGACGCGTAGGCGGGGCCGAAGGCCGTCTCGCGCACGTCGACCGTCGGCAGCAGGTAGCCGACGAGGCCGATCTGCTCCTGGTCGCCGGACACGTCAGGCACCTTGACCACGCCGCGCGAGGTGTACACCTCGTCCTGCGGCAGGAACGGCGTGGGGCCGGAGAACGCGACCTGGCCCGAGGCGTCGCGCACGGTGAGCTCGGGGGCGTACCCGTTGCCCTGCAGGTAGACCTTGGCGCCACCGGCCGTGAGGGGGTGGTTGACCTTGATGGTCTCCGCCACCGGGTCCTCGCCGGGGTTGGTCAGCGTGACGTGCGCGGTGAAGTCGCGCGACTGCAGCGTGACCGGGTCGAACCGGGACTCGAACTCGTCGAGCCGCAGCGTGAACGGGACCAGGCTCTCGGGCGAGAACGCGGTGCCCTGCTCGAACGTGTCGTAGTCCACCTGGGCGTTGGCGAAGCCGCGGCCCTGGACCACGATCGCCTGCCCGCGGTAGTGCAGCATCTGGCCGGTGGCCACGGAGATGAGCAGGCCGACGAGCGCAAGGTGGAACAGCAGGTTGCCGGTCTCGCGCAGGTAGCCGCGCTCCGCGGAGACCGACCACGTGCCGCCGCCCTCGTCGCGCGCGTCCACCCGGTAGGTCGGGACGAACGGCAGCCAGCGCCACCCGGCGCGCAGGACGCCCACCGCGTCCTGCGCGGCCCGCTCGGGCGACGCCTCGACCGAGCCGGAACCCTGCGCCGGGAACCGGGCGAACCGGCGGGGCGCGCGCGGCGGCCGGCCGCGCACGCCGGCGAGGTGCACCTTGGTGCGCGGCAGGATGCAGCCGACCAGCGAGACGAACAGCAGGATGTAGATCGCCGAGAACCAGACCGACGAGTACACGTCGAAGAACCCGAGCCGGTCCAGCCAGGGGCCCGCCGTGGGGTGCTCGGCGATGTAGGTCGCCACCCGGGCGGCGTCCTGCGCGCGCTGCGGCCAGACGGTCCCGGGCACCGCGGCCACGGCCAGCAGCATGAGCAGGAGCAGCGCGACCCGCATGCTGGTGAGCTGGCGCCAGGCCCAGCGCAGCCAGCCGACGAACCCCAGCGCGGGCAGGGACGCGGGCACGGTCGACGTCGGGGCCGGGGCCTCCGTCGGCTCGGCGAAGACGTCGGAGAGGCCCTCGGGGCGGTGGGTCGTCACGTCACACCACCGGCACGAACGGGCCGCCACCGACGAGGACGCCCTGCAGCCAGGAGGACCACGTGCCCCAGACGCCGGTCACGAGGGCGAGGCCGAGGATCACGAGCATCCCGCCGCCGATGCGCATGATCGCGAGCCGGTGCCGGCGCAGGAAGCCGAGCATGCGCGCGCTGCGGTCGATGCCGAGCGCGACCAGCAGGAACGGCAGCCCGAGGCCGAGGCAGAACACCGCGGCGAGCAGCGCCCCGCGACCCGCCGACCCCTCGTCGAGGGAGAGCGTCAGGATGGCGGCGAGCGTCGGTCCGATGCACGGCACCCAGCCGAGCCCGAACGTCACGCCGAGCAGGGGTGCGCCCCACAGGCCCGCGCGGGGCGCGAGGTGCAGGCGCCGCTCGTTCTGCAGGAACGGGATCAGTCCCAGGAACCCGAGGCCCAGCACGATGACGACGACGCCCAGCACGCGCGTGATGGGGTCCTGGTACTCGACCAGCAGGCCGCCCAGGGAGCCCGCGAGGACCGCGAGCGCGACGAACACGGCGGTGAACCCGGCGACGAACAGCGCGACGCCGAGCAGCACGCGGCTGCGGGCGGGGGCCGTGCGCACGAGCGTCGTCCCGGTCGGGACCGCGACGCGCTCGGCGGCGCCGGTCATGCCGCCCAGGTAGCCGACGTACGCCGGGACGAGGGGCAGCACGCACGGCGACGCGAACGAGACGAGCCCGGCCAGCAGCGCCACGGGGATCGCCAGCAGCAGCGAGCCGGAGACCACCGTCTGGCCGAAGGCGTCACCCGCGTCGAGCAGCATCATGACGCGGGCTGCGGGGCGGGCTGCTCCGCGAGGAGCTCGTCGACCATCGAGCGCAGGGTCGTCGGGTCGGCGAGGCCGAGGATGCGTCCGGCGACGTGGCCCTCGCGGTCCAGCAGGATCGTCGTCGGCACCGCGTTCACCGGCACCGTCCCCTGCAGCGCCGCGATCGCCGTCCCGTCCGTGTCCGCCAGGCTCGGGTACGGGACCGCGAACTGCCGCTCGAACGCCTGCGCGGTGCCGGCGTCGTCCGTGCGGTTGATGCCGAGCAGGCGCACGCCGTCGTCGGCGTAGTCGGTGGACAGCGCCGCGAGGTCGGGCGCCTCGGCGCGGCACGGCGGGCAGTTGGCATACCAGGTGTTCAGGACGACGACGTCGCCGCGCCAGTCGGCCACGTCCTGCACGGTGCCCGCGAAGTCCGTGCCGGCGAGATCGAGCGGACCCGACCTCTCGCCCACGGGCCACGTGGTGGTGCTGCCGTCACCGGACTGGTAGCCCTGGTCGACGACGTCGTCCGGGGTGGTGGAGGCCTCGGGCGCGCACCCCGCGAGGAGCAGCACCGCGAGGGCGCTCACGACGAGCGTGCGCCCCCGCACGTCAGGCCCCCGCGACCGTGGACGCGCCGGGCAGCAGCACCGCGGCGGGCTCGCTGTAGCCGATCCCGACCAGCGTGTCGTCCTCGAAGCGCAGGCTGGTCAGGGACGCGACCGAGCACTGCCGCTTGCGCGGGTCGTGCCACAGGTGCCGGTTCTCGAGCGCGAGCCGCGTGACCCAGACCGGCAGCTGGTGGCTGACCAGCACGGCCTCGTGGCCGCGGGCCAGGGTGCGCGCCTTCTCGACGGCGGCCAGCATGCGGTCCACCTGCTCCTGGTACGGCTCGCCCCAGGACGGCCGGAACGGGTTGCGCAGGAAGGGCCAGTGCTCGGGGTGGCGCAGCGAGCCGTCGCCGACGCCGAACGTCTTGCCCTCGAAGTGGTTGCCCGCCTCGATGATCCGCTCGTCGGTGCCGACGTCGAGTCCGAACGCCTCGGCGATGGGGCGGGCCGTCTCCTGCGCGCGCTGCAGCGGCGAGGCGACGACCGCGACGACGTCCCGGCGGGGACCGCCGGACTCCCCCGCGAGGTGGTCGGCGACCATGTGGGCCATCGCCACACCGCGCTCGGACAGCCGGAAGCCGGGCAGCCGCCCGTAGAGCACGCCGCCGGGGTTGTGCACCTCGCCGTGCCGCATCAGGTGGATCGTGGTCGCAACCATGGGTCCAGTCTCGCAAACACTCCTGTGTTCCCCGGACACCGGGCCCGTCACTCTGCGTGACACGCGCCACCCGTGAGGTGCAGGCGGACGGTCTCCATCGCGTCGCCCAGTGCGGCGAACTGCTCGGGGCTGAGCACGTCGACCAGGTGGTTGCGCACGGACTGCACGTGGCTCGGCGCCGCGGCGACCAGGGTCTGCCAGCCCTTCTCGGTCAGCGTGCAGTTGACGCCGCGCGCGTCCTCGACGCACGGCAGCCGCACCACGAGGCCCTGCTCCTCCATGCGCCGGATGGTGTGCGTGAGCCGGCTGCGGGAGTGCGCGAGGTTGTCGGCCAGCTGCGCCATCCGCAGGGTCCGCTCGGGCGCCTCGGAGAGCCGCACCAGGACCTCGTACTCGTGCCTGGACAGCCCCGTCTCCTGCTCGAGCTCGTGGTCGAGCGCGGCGTACAGGCGGTCGACGCCGCCGCGGAAGGAGCGCCAGTGGGCCTGCTGCTCCGCGTCGAGCCACTTCACGGTGGTCGGGGTGTCGGTCGTCATGCCAGTACTCCTTGCGTGGACTGCGGTTGCGCGCGCGCTGCAACTGTAGTACAACTTTGAACTAACAGTTTGGTTGACGATTCAACAACCAGGAGGACATCTCGTGAGCACCGCCACCACCGCAGTCCCGACCGGCCTGACCGCAGGCACCTGGGCGATCGACGCGTCCCACACCGAGGCCGCGTTCACCGTCCGGCACGCCGGCATCTCGAAGGTTCGCGGCACGATCGCCGTCACCGGGGGCACCGTCGTCGTCGGCGAGGACCTGACGGCGACGTCGGTCTCCGTCACGCTCGACCCCTCGACCGTCACGACGGGGGACGCCACCCGCGACGGCCACCTGAAGTCGGGCGACTTCTTCGACGTGGAGAAGTTCGGCCAGTGGACGTTCGTCTCCACGCAGATCCGCGAGGCGGGCGGGCACCACGTGATCGCCGGTGACCTCACCATCCACGGCGTCACGCGCCCCGTCGAGCTCGAGACCGAGTTCAACGGCACCGCGGTCGACCCGTTCGGCAACACCCGTGCCGGCTTCGAGGCCACCGTGACGATCTCCCGCAAGGACTTCGACCTCACCTGGAACGCGGCCCTCGAGGCCGGCGGCGTCCTGATCTCCGACAAGGTCGTCATCACGCTCGACGTCTCCATCATCAAGGGCTGACGCAGCAGCACGTCCGCCGGCGGCCGGGTCCCCCGTGGACCCGGCCGTTCGCGCGTTCACGCGCCCGTGCCGGTGCGCCGGTGGTCGTGGAACGCGAGGATCTGCAGCTCGGAGGCCACGTCCACGGCCCGCAGGTCCACGTGCGGCGGCACCCGCAGCGCACGCGGCGCGAACGTGAGGATGCCGACCACCCCCGCGGCGACCAGGGCGGTGCACACGTCCTGCGCCACGGCCGCCGGGGTCGCGATGATGCCGATGGTGGCGTCCGCCGCGCTCACCACGTCGGACAGCGCCGACGACGGCTGCACCACCAGCCCGGCCACCGTGGTGCCGACCACGGCCGGGTCCGCGTCGATCAGGCCGACGACCGCGAAGCCACGCTCGGCGAACACCGAGTAGCTGGCAAGCGCGTGGCCGAGGTTGCCGATGCCCACGATGACGACCCGGCGCTGGGTGGTCAGCCCCAGGGCCACCGAGATCTGCTCCGAGAGGTGCACGACGTCGTACCCGACGCCCCGCCGGCCGTAGGAGCCCAGGAACGACAGGTCCTTGCGCAGCTGCGCCGGGGTCACCCCGGCGCCGGCGGCCAGCTCCTCCGACGACGTCGTGACCACGCCGTCCTGCGACAGGGACCGCAGCACGCGCACGTAGCCCGGGAGCCGGGCGACCGTGGCGGGCGGTACGTCGCGCCCGCGCGAGCGGCCCGCCCCCGGCTCCACCGCACCGGTGCGCGCCCGGGGGCCTGTCCGTTGTGTGTCCACCTACGACCCCCGTGCCGCCCGTCGGACCCGGTCACCCGGGCCCCGCTGGTCAGGCTAGGGGTCGGGGACCGGCCGCCGTAAGGGTTCGGCGCAGACGCGCCGCGTCGATCCGCCAGTAGCCCTGCTGCACCCCGTCGACCTCGACCACCGGCACCAGCTCGCCGAGCTCGGCGACCAGGTCCCGGCCGGGCACCTGGTCCGAGTCGATGTCGACCTCCGACCACGGCACGCCCGTCTCGTCGCACACGGCGCGCACCACCTCACGCGCCTCGTCGCACAGGTGGCAGCCGTCCCTGCCGAAGAGCACCACTCGAGTCATGGCGACAGAGTCTCACCGATCGGGGTGGTCGTCCGCCGCGCCGGACCCCCGCCGTCGTTACAGTGACCGGGTGCGTCAGGCGTCCGGGAACTCCAGCGCCCCCTCTCCCGTCCTGCGGGACCCGGGGTCCGGTCCGGGCGGTCCCGGCACGGGCGCGTTCTTCGACGTCGACAACACGATCATCCGCGGGGCCAGCGCGTTCCACCTGGCGGTCGGCCTGTACCGCCGCGGGTTCTTCCGCAAGCTCGAGCTCGTGGAGTTCGCCATCCACCAGCTGCGCTACCGGATGTTCGGGGAGAACACGGACCAGATCGACGAGCTCCGCAGCCGCGCCCTGTCGATCATGAAGGGCCACTCGGTCGCGGAGGTGACCGCGATCGCCGAGGACGTCTACGACGAGGTGCTGTCCCTGCGCATCTACCCCGGGACGCAGCGCCTGATCGACCAGCACATCGCCGCCGGGCACTCGGTCTGGCTGGTCACCGCGACGCCCGTCGAGATCGGTTCGCTGATCGCCCGCCGGCTCGGCGTGACCGGCTCGCTGGGCACGATCGCCGAGCACGAGGACGGCTTCTACACCGGCCGACTGGTGGGCGACATGCTGCACGGCCGGGCGAAGGCCGACGCCGTCCGCGCCCTGGCCGAGCAGGAGGGCATCGACCTGTCGATCTCGTACGCGTACGGGGACTCGACGAACGACGTCGCGATCCTGTCCGAGGTGGGCGTCCCGTGCGCTATCAACCCGGACCGTCGCCTGCGCCGCTACGCCGCCGAGGTCGGCTGGCCCGTGCGCGAGTTCCGCAACCGCCGGCGCAACGCGCGCCGCGGCACGACCGTGGCCAGCCTGGCCGGGCTGGCCTGGGCGGGCGGGCTCGTGACGCGGACCCTGCTGCGGTCGTGGCGCGGCCCGGGCGGCGAGGACGTCCTGTGACGGCCGTGCGCGCAGCCGAGCACAGCGACCTCGACGCCCTCGCCCGGCTCGCCGCGCTCACGTTCCCCCTGGCCTGCCCGCCCGGGTCGACGCCGGCGGACCAGCAGGAGTTCATCGACACCGTGCTCTCGGTCGACCGGTTCGCCGAGTATCTCGCCGACCCGCTGCGCGACGTGCTCGTCGCCGGTGACGGCGAGCCGGTCGGGTACACGATGCTCGTCGCCGGGGAGCCCGCGGACGAGGACGTGCGGGCCGCCCTGCGCCTGCGCCCGACGATCGAGCTGTCCAAGTGCTACGTGCACCCGGCCCACCACGGGGCGGGCGTCGCGCACGCGCTGATGGACGCCTCGCTCGACGTCGCGCGGGCGCGCGGCGCCCGCGGGATGTGGCTCGGCGTCAACCAGCAGAACACGCGCGCGCAGGCGTTCTACCTGCGGTCCGGTTTCGCCGTCGTCGGGACCAAGCACTTCACCGTCGGCACCCGCGTCGAGGACGACTACGTGCTGGAGCGGCCGCTCTAGTCGTCCTGCTCCTCGCGCGCCGTCGCGACGGGCCAGCCCTCGTCGTCCCAGGCGAGCTCGCGGAGCTCGAGCCGGAAGTCGCCGCCCGCCGCCGCGTCGTAGTAGTGGAACGCGAGGTGCCCGCGCGAGACGGACTGCCCGCCGGGACCGACCATGTCGCCGACCGTGCCCAGCAGCGGCTCGCCGCCGTCGAGCGTCATGTCCGTGCCCGACCGGTCCACGTACGGCCCCGTCACCTCACGCGAGCGCCCCACGGCCATGTTGTACGTGGAGTCGCTGCCGCGGCAGCACGTGTCCCGCGAGACGAACAGGTAGTACCAGCCGTCGCGGAGCACCAGGTAGGGCGCCTCGATCGCGTTGGGCGGGGCCGTGCGGCTGGCGATCGTCACCGGGGTCGCCCCGTCGACCGGCATGCCCGAGGGCCACGTCAGCTCGACCAGCTGGATGCCGCCCCAGAACGAGCCGAACGCCATCCACGGCGTGCCGTCCGCGTCCTCGACCACGCCGGGGTCGATCGCGTTGTAGTCGGTCTCCCCCGGTACGGACGCGATGACCTGGCCCTGGTCCACCCAGGCGTAGTCCGGGTCGTCCGGGTCGAGCGTCGTGTTCGTCGTCAGGCCGATGGCCGAGCCGTTGGTGCCGAACGTCGAGACCGAGTAGTAGAGGTAGAACGTTCCGTCGTTCTCGATCACCTCGGGGGCCCAGAAGTTGGACACCCCCGACACGGCCTCGTACGCCCACTGCGGCCGGGTCGCGGCGTCCCAGACGGTGCCGACCAGCTCCCACGTGAGCCCCTCGTCGGTCGACCGCCGGATCTGGGGTGCGCCGAGGCCCTCGCGGACGTCGCCCGTGGAGAACACGTACCAGGGCTCCCCCTCGTCACCGACCACCAGGGCCGGGTCGTGCGTGCGGATGTCCCCGGTCAGGGACAGAGCCGTCGCGGCGGGCTCGGGCTTCGGCCACAGCAGGACCGCCGCCCCGGCCCCCAGGACGACCACGGCCACGGCACCCGCCACGACGGCGCGGCGCACGGCGGTCAGACCCCCAGCCGAACGACGTTCCAGGACACCGGCGGCACCTCGACGGTCAACCGTCCGTCCCGCACGGCCGCGGTGGCGTTGCGGCGCGGCGCCACGGAGGTGTCGTCGTCGGCGGTCGCCGACCACGTGTGGTCGGGGTTCGACAGCGTCGTCGCCTCCACGACGCGCAGGCCGGGAAGCGCACGGGCGTCCACCTCCAGCGTGACCGTCTCCGTCAGCGACCGGTTCACCGCGAACAGCGCGACGGCGCCGGTCTCGGGGTCCCGCGTGGCGACCGCGTCGACGAGCGCGGCGTCGCCGTACCTGGCCGTCTCGTAGGTCGGCGCCTCGACGGCGACCTGGAGCACGTCACCGCGGGCGTACCGCGACGCCTGGGCGAAGGGATGGAAGATCGTCTGCTTCCAGGACCGGCCGCCGGGCTCGGTCATGATCGGCGCGATCACGTTGACCAGCTGGGCCAGCGAGGCCGCGTGCACGCGGTCGGTGTGCCGCAGCAGAGAGATCAGCAGGTTGCCGACCACCACCGCGTCGGCCACGTTGTACCTGTCCTCGAGCAGCACGGGCGCGACCGGCCAGTCGTGCCCGGTCGGCGGCCTGGACTCCGCGCGGTGCTGGTACCAGACGTTCCACTCGTCGAACGAGATGTGGATGCGCTTGTCCACCTTCTTGTGCGCCCGGACGGCGTCGGCGGTCGCGCTCACGGAGTCGACGAAGTGGTCCATGTCCACGGCGGAGGCCAGGAACGAGCCGAGGTCGCCATCCTCCTCCCAGTAGTACGCGTGCGCGGAGATCAGGTCCACCTGCTCGTACGCCTCGGCCAGCACGATCCGCTCCCACTCCCCGAACGTCGGGATGGCGACGCCGGACGAGCCGCAGGCCACGAGCTCCAGGTCCGGGTCGACCATGCGCATCGCGCGGCCGGTCTCGGCGGCGAGGCGGCCGTACTCGTGGGCGGTCTTGTGCCCGATCTGCCACGGGCCGTCCATCTCGTTGCCCAGGCACCACATGCGCACGTCGTGCGGCTCGGCCGCGCCGTTGGCGCGGCGCTGGTCGGACAGCCGGGTCCCCCCACGGACGTTGCAGTACTCGAGCAGGTCCAGCGCCTCCTGCACGCCGCGCGTGCCCAGGTTGACGGCCATCATCGGCTCGACCTCGGCCAGCGCGGCCCAGCGCATGAACTCGTCGACACCGACGGTGTTCGGCTCGGTGGAGTGCCACGCGAGGTCCAGCCGGGCCGGGCGCTGGTCACGCGGCCCGACGCCGTCCTCCCAGCGGTAGCCCGAGACGAAGTTGCCGCCGGGGTACCGGACCGTGCTGACTCCCAGCTCCCGGGTGAGGTCGATGACGTCCTTGCGGAACCCGTCGGCGTCCGCCGTCGGGTGCGCAGGGTCGTGGATGCCGGTGTAGACGCAGCGTCCGAGGTGCTCGACGAACGAGCCGAACGTGCGCCGGCGGACCGGACCGACCCGGAACGCCGGGTCGAGGGTGAGTCGGACGGGGATCATGAGGTCTCCTGGTTCGGTCGGTCGTGCCGAGCGCGACGGTCTGCGGCGCCATCATCGACTCGCCCTTTACATCGTTGTAGAGGCATACTGCACGGCGCTCCCGATCGCGTCAACCAACCGTTACCAGGTTGTGGCTTGACCTCGGACGGGAACTCGTGCGATGTTCTACATCGTTGTAGATCAACGTTGTAGATGCAACGCTGACCAGGCGAATGAGGTCAACGACGACCCCGACGGACCGTCCCCCGGTCCCGACGACCGTGACCTCGCAGATCCTCGGGATATGGGAGGCAGGACGATGAAGAGGAACAGGCTCATCGCAGGCGCCGTGTGCGCAGCGGTCGCCGGCGCGCTCACGCTCACGGCGTGCAGCGACGACGGCGCAGGCGGCGACGACGGCGCCAAGGAGATCACGTTCATGTTCCGGGGCGGCCCGGACGAGAAGGCCGCCTACGAGGCGGCCATCAAGAAGTACACGGCCGACACGGGCGTCAAGGTCAAGATGATCGTGACCGACGCCGACCAGTACGCCACCAAGCTGCAGGCGGCCGTGGCCGGCAACAACGTTCCCGACGTCTTCTACATCGAGCAGGCCACGCTGCAGTCCTACGTGAGCTCGGGCGTGCTGATGGACATCACCGAGCAGGTGGACGCCAGCGGCGTGGACCTGGACAACATCTGGCCGTACGGCGTCGACTCCTACCGGTTCGACGGCACGCTGCAGGGCACGCCCGGCGGCAAGCTCTACGGCCTGCCCAAGGACGTCGGGCCGTTCTCGTTCGGCTACAACAAGACGATGCTCGAGGCCGCCGGGATCCCGCTGCCGGACAAGGACGTGCCGCTCACCTGGGACGACTTCGTCGCGATCAGCAAGCAGCTCACGGTCGACACCGACGGCGACGGCGCCGTCGACCAGTGGGGCACCGGGCTCAACGTCCAGTGGAACCTGCAGTCGATGGTGTGGAGCAACGACGGCGACTGGACCAACGCCGACCGCACGGAGGTCACGGTGGACAGCCCCGAGTTCGCCGAGGCGCTGCAGAAGTTCGCGGACCTGACGAACGTCGACAAGGTGACCCCGTCGGCCTCCGACGCCGCCACGCTGGACACCTACCAGCGCTGGATGGCCGGCGAGATCGGCTTCTTCCCGGTCGGCCCGTGGGACGTGTCCGTCTACAACGACCTCGAGTTCGACTACGACCTGATCCCGTGGCCGTCGCTCGGTGGCGGCGAGTCGGCCACCTGGATCGGCTCTCTCGGCATCGGCGTCTCCGCGACCACGAAGCACCCCGAGGACGCGGTCAAGCTCGTCACGTACCTGAGCACCGACGCCGACGCGCAGCAGACGCTCGTCGACGCCAACATCCAGATCCCGAACCTCATCGACATGGCGGAGACCTGGGCGGCCGAGGAGGGCGCCGAGCCCGCCAACCGGCAGGAGTTCCTGGACATCGTCCAGGACTACGGACGGGCGATGCCGGCCGCGTTCACCTACGGGGCCGAGTGGTACGACGAGCTGTGGACCAACATCCAGCCCGTGCTCGACGGCAAGCAGACCGCCGCTGAGTACCTGGCGGAGGAGCAGCCGAAGATGCAGACGCTCCTCGACGAGTCGAACGCCACGGCCGAGCAGGCCGCGGCCGGCAGCTAGCACCACCTCCTCCCCGTCCCCGCCGCCCGGGCACGCCCCCGGGCGGCGGGGACCCCTGGAAAGGTCCGAAGATGACTGCGACCGTCGAGTCGACCCGCGCCGACCTCACGTCCGAGCAGCGGGCCAAGCAGGCCAACCGCCGCCTGCACCGCACCGAGCACCGCTGGGCCCTCGCGTTCGTCGCGGCCCCGGTCATCGGGTTCCTGCTGTTCACGCTGTACCCGATCGGCTTCGCCGTCTACGCGTCGCTGACCAGCTGGAACGGCCTCGGCCCGATGACGTTCGTCGGGCTCGACAACTACGTGACCCTGTTCGGCGACGAGTACTTCCGCATCTCGCTGTACAACACGTTCTTCTACATGATCGGCATCCCGATCGGCCTGGCGCTCTCGCTGCTGCTCGCGCTGGCGCTCAACCGCAAGATCCCCGGCCGCACGGCGTTCCGCGCGATCTACTACGTCCCCGTCATCTCGTCGCTCGCCGCCATCGCGATCGTCTGGCAGTTCGCCTACAACGGCGACTTCGGCCTCATCAACCAGGTGCTCGCCTGGTTCGGCATCGAGGGCCCCGACTGGCTGCAGAACACCGCGACCGTCAAGCCCGCGATCATCCTCATGGCCATCTGGAAGGGCCTCGGGTACTCGATGCTGCTGTACCTGGCCGCTATCCAGGGGGTCCCGCCGTCGCTGCACGAGGCCGCGGCACTGGACGGCGCCAACGCGTTCCAGCGGCTGCGGTCGATCACCCTGCCGATGCTGCGTCCCGTGACGTTCTTCCTCGTGGTCACCAACATCATCGCGGGGTCGCAGATCTTCACGGAGATCAACATCATGACACCGGCGGGCGGACCGGAGTTCAGCTCCGCCTCGATCGTCTGGTACATCGTGCGCAAGGCGTTCAAGTACCAGCAGATGGGCTACGCGACGGCGATGTCGATCGTCCTCGGCCTGATCGTCTTCGTCATCACCCTCATCCAGTTCCGCCTCAACCGGCGCAACAGCTTCAGCATCGACTGAGCGAGGACACCACCATGGCTACGACCCTGATGAAGCCCTCGACGCCCGCGGTGGCGCCGGCCGAGAAGGCGCGGCGCAGCGCGAGCTCCCAGAACCGCCTCGGCAACATCGCCGTGTTCGTCCTGCTGGCGGCGGGCTCGCTCGTGATGCTCGCACCGCTGCTGTGGATGTTCACCACCGCACTCAAGACGAAGGTCCAGGTCTTCGCGCTGCCGCCGGTGTGGATCCCGGACGCGCCGCAGTGGGACACGTTCGTGCGCATGTGGAGCGAGGCGCCGGTGCTCTCCGGCTTCAAGAACAGCCTGATCGTCGCGCTCAGCGTCACCGTGGTCGGGTCGATCACGTCCGCGCTCGCCGCGTTCGCGCTGGCCAAGCTGCGGCTGCCCTACAAGAACGCGATCTTCCTCGTGCTGCTCTCGGGCCTGATGGTGCCGTACCCGACGATCATGATCCCGCAGTTCGTCATGTTCTCCCGGCTGCACTGGGTGGACACCCTGCTGCCGCTGATCGTGCCCCTGCTGTTCGGGAACATCATCATGATCTTCTTCCTGCGGCAGTACCTGTCGAGCGTGCCCGACTCGATGATCGAGGCGGCCAAGATCGACGGTGCGTCCTACCTGCAGATCTTCCGCGTGATGATCATGCCGATGATCCGCCCCGCGATCGCCGCCCAGTTCATCCTCTGGTTCATGGCGATCTGGAACGACTACCTGGCGCCGATCCTCTACCTGAACACGGCGGAGAAGCAGACCCTCCAGGTGGTCATCGCCAACCTCAACGTGGAGTTCGCGACGCAGCGGGACTACCCGCTGATCATGGCCGCGTCCTTCGTGGCCCTGCTGCCGATCCTCGTCGTGTTCCTGATCTTCCAGCGGCAGATCATCGAGTCCGTCGCGCTCACCGGCTCGAAGGGCTGACCGTGCTCCCGACGACCCCCGACACCGCCCTCTGGGGCGGCCGGCACGCGCACGACCCGACCGCGGTCCGCGACGACGACGGCACGTACTGGCTGTTCTCCACCGACGCGTGGGCCGACGGACCGGTGCGCGCAGGCGTGCAGGTCCGCCGCTCCAAGGACCTGGTCACCTGGGACTTCCACGGCTGGGCGCTCGACGGCGTGCCCGCCGACGGGGCCACCTGGTCCGGCGCGGCGGGCCTGTGGGCTCCCGACGTGGTGCGGGTGGGCGACGAGTGGCGCATGTACTGGTCGGCGTCGACCTTCGGCTCGCGCACGTCGGCCATCGGCCTGGCGGTCGCCCCGCACCCGACCGGCCCCTGGGCGGACCGCGGGCTCGTGGTGACCAGCCTGCACGACGTGGACGGACCGAACGCGATCGACGCGAACGCGGTGGTGGACACCGACGGACGGCACTGGATGGTCTACGGCTCGTTCTTCCGCGGTATCTACGCGCTCGAGCTCGACCCGGCCACGGGTCTCGCCCGGGGTGAGGCCCCCGGGATCCTGCTCGCACGCCGGCCGCACAGCGTGGAGGGCGCGATCGAGGGCGCGTTCGTGGTGCCGCGCCCCGGTGGCGGCTACGCGCTCGTGGTCTCCTACGACTCCCTCTTCTCCACCTACCACGTCCGCGTGGGGGTGTCGGAGGCGCTCACGGGCCCGTACGTGGACCGCGCGGGTCGCGCGCTGACCGACCTGGACGGCGACCCCGCACTCGTCGGCACCCTCATGCTGGCCGGCCACGCCCTGGACGGCGGACGGCGCTGGCTGGCGCCCGGCCACGCGTCGGTGCTCACGGACGGAGACCGGCAGCTGCTGGTGCACCACGTCCGCGACGCCGGCGACCCCACCCGGCACGAGGTGCAGGTGCGCCGGCTCCTGTGGACGGCCGACGGCTGGCCCGTGGTGTCCCCGCAGCCCTGGGCCGGGGACGCGGAGCCCGACGACGGCCCGCCCACGGACCCGGCTGCGCTGGCCGGGACGTGGGAGGTCGTCACGTTCGACCACGCCACGGCCGGTGGTGTCGCGCAGTCGCGCACCGTGCGGGTCGACGACGACCTGCTGGCCGCCACCCGGTCGCACGGCGCCGGACGGTTCTCGTGGCCGGGCCTGGAGCTCGTCGTGTTCGGGTCGGTCGACGCGGTGCGCGGCGTCCGGACGCTGTCGTTCGCCGGCCTGGACGAGGACGGGAACGCCACCCTGGGCACCCGGGTGGTCCAGCCGTGAGCGCCGCCACCCACGACGACCTCGCCGTCGGCGGCTGGGCGGGGCGCGTCATGGTCTTCCTGCGCGTGGGCACCCAGCTCGTCGCGGTGAACGTGCTCGTGGCGCTCGGCACGCTCGCGGGCGCCGTCGTGCTGGGCGCCTGGCCCGCGCTCGCGGCCGGGAGCGGCCTGCTGGCGCGGCTCACCACCGGCACGCCCTCGGAGCACCTGTGGCGCGAGTTCTGGGCCGCCTACCGGACCGGCTTTCACCGGCTGAACCTGCTCGGGGCACCGCTCACGGTCTGCTTCGTGCTGCTGGCGCTCGACGCCTCGGTGCTCGCGGCGGCGTCCGCGGGCCCCACCACGGCGGCCCTGACGGTGGGCGTGCTGGTGCTGACCGCCTATCTCGTGGTCGCGCTCGCCACGCTCCTGCCGGTCGCGCGGCGGTACGACGACGTCCCGGTGGCCCGCACGTGGCGCTTCGTCGCCGTCGCCCCGCTCCTGTCGCCGCTGACCAGCCTGGCCGTGCTCGTCGTGCTGACGGTCCTGGTGGTCACGTTCGGCTACGTGACCGTGCTGGTCCCGCTGGTCGGGGTGAGCCTGCCGCTGCTGGCCAGCGGCTGGCTCGTCGAGCAGCGGCTGACCGCGCTCGACGCCCGCGCGGCCTGACGCTCAGGGAGGCCTGACGCTCAGGACGGCGCCGCGACAGCCTGCTCCCCCAGCGTCGACTCCCGCACGACGATCTCGAAGTCGGTGACCACCTGCACGAAGGGTGCGTCGGGCTCGACCTCCTCGATGCGCGCGAGCAGCAGGTCGACGGCGGTCGTGGCGATCTGCTCGCGGCCGGGCGCCACCGTGGTCAGCGTCGGGGACGAGTACGCGGTCTCCTCGATGTCGTCGAAGCCGATCACCGCGATCTGCCCCGGGACGTCGATCCGCCGGGCGTGCAGGACGTGCAGGGCACCGAGGGCGAGCGCGTCGTTCAGGCCGAACACCGCGTCGATCTCGACGCCCGAGTCCAGCAGCCGCTCCATCGTCTCGGCGCCGGTCGCCCGGTGCCACAACCCCGCCTCACCGACGAGCGCCGGGTCCACGGCCAGCCCGGCCTCCTCGAGCGCCTGCCGGTAGCCCTGCACGCGCAGCGCGGCGGACCCCATCGTCTCGCCCTCGTGCGCCCCGACCACGGCGATGCGGCGGCGGCCGAGGTCGAGCAGGTGCTGCGTCGCGGCACGCGCCGCCTCGACGTTGTTCATGGTCACGTGGTCGGCGGGGCCGCCGAAGATCCGCTCGCCCAGCAGCACCATCGGGAAGTCGACGTGCAGCGCCGCCGCGTCCTGCGGGCCGAGCGCCAGGGGCGAGAAGATCAGCCCGTCGGTGAGGTGCCGGCGCTGGCCCGAGAGCACCTCGAGCTCACGCTCCCGCACCGCGCCGGTCTGCTCGATGAGCACGGTGAGCCCGCGGGCCTCCGCCGCGCGGATGAGGGAGTCGGCCAGCTCCGCGAAGTAGGGCAGGGACAGCTCCGGCACGGCCAGCCCGATGATGCCCGTGCGGCCGCGGCGCAGGTTCCGCGCCGAGATGTTCACCTGGTAGCCGAGGTCCGCGATGGCGGCCTCCACCCGCTCCTTGGTGGCCGGCCGGATGTACTGGTAGCCGTTGACCACGTTGGAGACGGTCTTGATCGAGACCCCCGCTCGCGCGGCGACCTCGTGCATCGTCACCGCCGCGCCCCGCCTGGACGTGCTCATCGCCATCTCCCGTGTGCGCATCCACCGCCGAGGGACAGCGTCCCAGACGAGTGAAACTCTACATCGTTGTAGAAGGAATGTGCCGGAAAACACGACAGGCCCGGCGGATGCCGGGCCTGTCGTTGTCAGCGGGCGACCTCGCGGCCGCCGTGCCTCACTTCTTGTTGCGACGCTGGTGACGCGTCTTGCGCAGGAGCTTGCGGTGCTTCTTCTTGGCCATCCGCTTGCGGCGCTTCTTGATGACGGAGCCCATGGGTCCTCACTCGCTTTCGGTGGAAGCCCGGCGACGGGCCGTTCTGGTGGTCGATCGACGCGTAGAAGATCGAGTCACATCGAGTCGCCCACGCACGAACAAAGTCCGAGACCCCACCTTACGCGATCTTCGATGCGCTCGGCGACGCGGCGCCTCAGGACGTCCGGCGGTCCTGCTCGCGCGGCTCCACGGCGGGCGACGACGCCAGGTAGTGGTCGAGCGCATCCTGCGGGACCCGGAACGAGCGACCGACGCGGACACCGGGCAGCTCGCCGGAGTGCAGCAGGCGGTAGACGGTCATCTTGGAGACCCGCATGACGTCGGCGACCTCGAGGACTGTCAGGTATCGCGTGCGGCCGGGCTGGTCGCGCTGGTCGCTCATGTCCTCTTCCGTCTCCGCCCGTCGCGCGGCGGGCCCGCGCACCCACCTGGCGGGTGCGTGATCAGCGTAGTGGCGCGTGGGACGGGTGGGATAGTGGGGACTCGTGGGACGTCGCCCGTGCGGCGCAACGGGTGGCCGCACGCGTCAGTCGTAGTCCGGGTCCAGCCCCAGGGTCGGGAACACGGCCGCGCGGGTGGCGCGGATGCTGCGGTCCACGTCGTCGCCGGGGTCGTAGCCGGCCGACCACGGACTGAACCGTGCGTCGCGGCCGTCGGTCATCTGGTCGGGACCGAGCCGGCCGTAGCGCTCACGCACCAGCGCGCGCCACTCCTCCGGGAGCTTGCTCTCGGGGTCGACCGGATGATGGGTCGCGATCCCGATCAGGTGCGTCCACGCCCGCGGCACGACGTCGACCACCGCGTACCCGCCGCCGCCGAGCGCTACCCACCGGCCGTCGGCCACCTCGTGCGCGAGGTCGTGCAGCAGCTCCGCCGCTCGGCGCTGACCGTCGATGGTGACCCGCAGGTGCGTGAGGGGGTCCAGGCCGTGCGTGTCGCACCCGTGCTGCGTGACCAGGACGTCCGGCGCGAACGCGCGGACCACGGCGGGCACCACGGCGTCCAGGGCGCGCAACCACCCGGCGTCGCCGGTGCCCGAGGGCAGCGCGACGTTGACCGCCGTGCCGGGCGCCTCCGGCCCCCCGGTCTCGCCCGCGTGCCCGGTGCCCGGGAACAGCCCCCGCCCGGTCTCGTGCAGGGAGACCGTGAGCACCCGCGGGTCGTCCCAGAACACCGCCTGGACGCCGTCGCCGTGGTGGGCGTCGATGTCGACGTACGCGACGCGCTGCGCCCCCGCGGCCAGCAGCGCGCGGATGGCGACGGCCGCGTCGTTGTACACGCAGAACCCGGACGCCGCGGCGGGCATCGCGTGGTGCAGGCCGCCCGTGACGTTCACCGCATGCATCGCCCGGCGCTCCCAGACCGCGAGCGCCGAGTCGACCGAGCCCTGCACCACCCGGGCGGAGGCCTCGTGCATGTCCGGGAACACCGGGTCGTCGGTGGTGCCGAGCCCGAACGCCAGGTCCGGTGTGCCGTCGACCGACGCCCGGTGCACCGCGGCGACGTACGCCGGGTCGTGCACCGTCTGCAGGAGGTCGTCCGACGCGATCTGCGCACCGACCAGGTCCACGCCCGGCGCCGCCAGCAGGCCCAGCGAGTCGGCGAGCCGGATCGTCAGGTCCAGGCGCTCGGACGTCATGGGGTGCCCGTGGCCGAAGTCGTACGCGAGCATCTCGCGCGACCAGACCACGCGCACGGGTGCGGGCGACGTCATGCGCTCACCGTCGCACCCGCCGCCGCCCGTGTCGACCGAGTACGACCGCGCCCGCGCCCGCACCCGCCTGTCGAGTCGAGCCGTACCCTGCTCCGTGCCAGAGTTGGCCCGACCGGCAGGCGCCGGCCGGTTGAGGGAGGTGTGATGGCGCGCGGTGGCCCCGGCGTGGCCTGGCGGGCGCGTGAGATCGTCGACCGCTCGGCGCGGCAGTCCCCTGCCCGGCTGGCCCTCGGCGTGTTCGCCCTCGTCATCGCGATCGTCACGGTGGCGCTGTCGGCACCGTGGGCCACGGCCAGCGGCGAGCGGGCGCCCTTCGTCGACGCGCTCTTCACCGCCGCCTCCGCGAGCACGGTGACCGGGCTGGTCGTCGTGCCCACCGGTGAGTACTGGTCGATGTGGGGCCTGATCGTCATCCTCGTCGCCATCCAGATCGGCGGACTGGGCGTGATGACGCTCGCGTCGCTGCTGGGCATGGCCGTGTCCCGGCGGATCGGGCTGACGCAGCGCCTGCTCGTCTCCTCGGAGACCAAGGAGACGCGGCTCGGTGAGGTGGGCTCGCTGATCCGGACCGTCATCATCACGTCCGTCGTGCTGGAGCTGGTCATCGCGATCGTGCTCTTCCCGCGGTTCCTCATGTTCGACGAGAACCTGGGCGACGCGGCGTGGCACTCGATCTTCTACGCGATCTCGGCGTTCAACAGCGCCGGCTTCGTGCCCACCCCGTACGGCCTGGAGCCTTTCGTGTCCGACTGGTGGGTGCTGATGCCGATCATCGTCGGCGTCTTCATCGGCTCGCTCGGCTTCCCCGTCATCCTCAACGTCGCCCGGCACCTGCGCGAGCCGCGCCGGTGGAGCCTGCACTCCAAGCTCACGGTGACCACGAGCGTCGCCCTGGTCGTCGCGGGATCGATCCTCGTCGCCGCCTTCGAGTGGACCAACCCCGGGACCTTCAAGCCCCTCGGACCGAGCGCCACCGCGCTCGCGTCGCTGTTCGCGGGGGTCATGCCGCGCTCGGGCGGCTTCTCGACGGTGGACGTCGGGGAGATGCACGAGGGCACCTGGCTGCTCATGGACGCGCTCATGTTCGTCGGCGGCGGCTCGGCGTCGACCGCGGGCGGCATCAAGGTGACCACGCTCGCCGTCATGCTGCTCGCGATCATCGCGGAGGGCCGCGGCGACAAGGACGTCGAGGCCTTCGGGCGACGCATCCCACGCGAGGCGCTGCAGGTGGCGATCGCCGTCTCGCTCGTCTCCGCGACCCTCGTGCTCGTCTCGTCGCTGCTCCTGCTCGCCATGACCGGCCTCACCCTGGACAAGGTGCTCTTCGAGGTCATCTCCGCGTTCGCCACCTGCGGGCTGTCCACCGGCATCACCGCCGACCTGCCCGACGGTGCCAAGTACGTGCTCACCGTGCTCATGTTCATCGGCCGGACCGGCACGATGACGCTTGCGGCCGCGCTCGCGCTGCGCAACCGTCGTCGGGTGATCCGGCTACCAGAAGAGAGGCCGATCATTGGCTGACAGATTCGGCGACTCCATGAAGGCGTCGCAGAACGCACCGCGCACACCCAAGAAGGACTCGGGCGTGCTCGTCATCGGGCTCGGCCGGTTCGGGTCCGCCATCGCGGCGACCCTGGACCGCCTCGGTCAGGACGTGCTGGCCGTCGAGCGCAACCCCGAGCTCGTCGCCCAGTGGGCCGGGCGGGTCGCGCTGGTCGAGGCGGACGCCGCCAACCCCGAGGCGCTCGAGCAGCTCGGGGCGCGCGAGTTCCCGGTGGCCGTCGTGGGCGTCGGGTCCTACCTCGAGGCCTCGGTCCTGATCACCGGGAACCTCGTGGACATCGGCGTCCCGCAGATCTGGGCCAAGGCCGTGAGCAACGAGCACGCGCGCATCCTGCAGCGCATCGGCGCGCACCACGTGGTGCTCCCCGAGGCCGACGCCGGCGCGCGCGTGGCCCACCTGGTGTCCGGCAAGCTCCTCGACTACATCGAGGTCGAGGACGGGTTCACCATCGTCAAGATGCGCCCGCCCAAGGAGACCCAGGGGTTCACCCTGGCGCAGTCGAAGATCCGCGAGCGGTACGGCGTCACGGTCATCGGCGTGAAGAGCCCCGGCATCGACTTCGTCTACGCCAACCCGGAGACGCGGCTGTCGCAGAACGACCTGATCATCGTCTCGGGCCACGCCGACCTGCTGGAGCGCTTCGCGGCGCGACCGTAGCGGCTCGTCCCCGTCGCTCGAGCCCGTCAGCTGCGGCCGAGCTCGTCAGTCCTACCTGACGAGCCCGGCCCGGACTGACGAGCTCGGCGGCCGCTCAGCGCCGACGGATCACCAGCAGGCGCTGCAGGACCACGAAGACCAGCAGCAGCACGCCGATGAAGATCCGGGTCCACCACGAGCTCAGGGTGCCCTGGAACGTGATGATCGTCTGGATCAGGCCGAGCACCAGCACGCCGAGCACCGACCCGAGCACGAAGCCGCTGCCGCCCGTCAGCAGGGTGCCGCCGATGACGACCGCCGCGATCGCGTCCAGCTCCATGCCGACGCCGGTGAGCGCGTAGCCGGAGCGCGAGAAGATCGCGAACAGCAGGCCGCCCAGCCCGGCGCAGGTGCCGCTGATGACGTAGACCAGCACCTTCGTGCGCGCCACGGGCAGGCCCATCAGCTTGGCGGACTGCTCGCCACCGCCGATCGCGTAGACGGTCCGGCCGAACCGTGTGTAGTGCAGCGTCACGAACGCGATGGCCACCACCGCCAGCGCGATGACGCCGCTCGGCGTGATCACCAGGCCGTCGTCGGTGCCCCAGCGGGTGCGCGCGAGCGCGACGATCGTCGGGTCCGTGATCGGGATGGACTCGGGCGCCACGATGTAGCACAGGCCGCGCGCCAGGAACATCGCGGCCAGGGTCGCGATGAAGGGTTGTATCTCGAACACGTGCACCATCACCCCGACCACGAGGCCGATGACGGTGCCGACGAGGATGACCAGCGGGATCGCGACCGCCGCCCCGTAGCCGTGCGAGAACATCCACGCGGCGACGCAGCCGGACAGCGCGACGACGGCACCCACGGACAGGTCGATGCCCCCGGTGAGGATCACGAACGTCATGCCGACGGCGATCACCACGAGGAACGAGTTGTTGATGAGCACGTTGGCCATCACGCGGCCGGTGAGGAAGTTCTCGTACCGGGAGCCGCCGATGGCGAGCATCGCGACCAGGACGAGCACCGTGCCGAGGACGGGCAGGTAGCGCTCGTCGATGCGGAGCCTGCGGACGCGTGAGCCGAGCGACGGCGGGGCGTCGGCGGGCCGGGTGAGCTGGTCGGTCGCCATCAGGCCGGCACCTCCACGGGAGCGGGGGCGGTCTGTCGTCGGCGCGCGCGCAGCTTGTGCCGGACCACGGGCGACTGCAGGAGGCAGACCAGGATGACGACGAGCGCCTTGAACAGGGACACCGCGTTGGCCGGGATGCCCAGGATCGTGACGGAGAACGTCAGCGTCGTGATGACGAGCACGCCGACGAGGGTGCCGACCAGCGAGAACTTGCCGCCGGCCAGCGAGGTGCCGCCGATGACCACCGCGAGGATGGCGTCGAGCTCGATGAACAGGCCGGCGTTGTTGGCGTCGGCCGCCATGATGTCCGAGGTGCGGATGAGCCCGGCGACGCACGCGAAGAACGCGCACAGGACGTAGACCGTCCAGACGATCGTCCGGGCCCGCACGCCGGCCAGCCGCGAGGCCACCGGGTTGATGCCGACGGACTCGATCAGCACGCCGAGCGCCGTACGCCGCGTGATCAGTGCCATCGCGAGGAAGAAGAACCCGGCGATCAGTGCGGCGACGGGCAGCCCCAGCCAGTACCCGGTGGCGATCGTCTTGAACGGCGCACTCGTGACGGTCGTGATCTGCCCGCCCGTGATCAGCATCGCGATGCCTCGGCCAGCGGTCATCAGAACGAGCGTCGCGATGATCGGCTGGATGCCGACCACCGAGACCAGGAACCCGTTGAACACCCCGATCAGCAGGCAGACCAGCACCGCGCTGCCGACCGCGGACCCCACGACCGCGAGCGAGCCCGGGTTGTCGGAGGCCGCGATCTGGGACAGCGCGACCGCGCCCGCGATCGCCATGACGGCACCGACGGACAGGTCGATGCCGCGGGTCGCGATGACGAGCGTCATGCCCAGCGCCACCAGCAGCAGGACGCTGGAGCGGCGCAGGATGTCGATGGGCCCGCCGTACAGGTGGCCGTCGCGGACCGCGATGTCGAGGAACGTGTGCGACTTGAGCACGCACGCCAGCAGGAGCACGCCGAGCGCGACCACCGGCCAGAACAACCGGTGCCGGGTGAGGCTTCCGACGGCGCTCATGACTGTCCCCCGCTCGCGATGAGGTGGACGACGTCGTCGGTGGTGACGTCGTCGGAGTTGACGATCTCGGCGACCTTGCGGCGGTCGCGCAGCACCGCGATGCGGTGGGAGAGGCGCAGGACCTCCTCGAGCTCGGCCGAGATGAACACGACCGCCATGCCCTGGGCCGCGAGGTCGGCGACGAGCTTCTGGATCTCCGCCTTGGCGCCGACGTCGATGCCGCGGGTGGGCTCGTCGAGCAGCAGGAGCTTCGGGGCCGTGGCCAGCCAGCGGGCCAGCAGCACCTTCTGCTGGTTGCCGCCGGACAGGTTCCCGGCGATCGCGTCCGGGTTGGCCGGCCGGATGCCGAGGGCCTCGATGTACCGGTCGACCACCTCGTCGGACCTGCGCCGCGAGATCCGCCGCAGCCAGCCCCGGTCCGCCTGCAGGCCGAGCACGATGTTCTCGCGCACGGTCAGGTCGCCGACGATGCCCTCGGTCTTGCGGCTCTCCGAGGAGTAGACGATGCCGCGCGACAGGGCGCTGCGCGGCGTACGCATCCTCGTCGGCGTCCCCTCGACCCTGATCTCCCCCGCGTCCGCGTGGTCGGCGCCGTACAGCAGGCGCGCGAGCTCCGTGCGGCCGGAGCCGAGCAGTCCGGCGAGCCCGACGACCTCCCCGGCGTAGACGTCGAGGTCGAACGGCTCGATGGAGCCCTTGCGGCCCAGGCCGATCGCCTGCAGGTACGGCGCGGTGTCGGCACGCTCGGCGACGGACCGCTTGGGAGCCTCCTCGAGCTGCTCGAGGACCTCGAGGGCCCGGCCGATCATCTTCTGCACCAGGTCCACGCGGGACAGCTCCGCGGTCCGGTACTCGCCCACCAGGGTGCCGTTGCGCAGGACCGTCATCCGGTCGCTGATCGCATACACCTGGTCGAGGAAGTGCGACACGAACAGGATCGCGACGCCGCGGTCGCGCAGGGACCGCACGACGTCGAACAGGCGGGCGACCTCGTCGGCGTCGAGGCTGCTCGTCGGCTCGTCGAGGATGAGCACCCGGGCGTCGACGACCATCGCGCGCGAGATCGCGACCAGCTGCTGCACCGCGAGCGAGTGCGACGACAGCGACGACTTCGGGTCGATGTCGAGGTTCATGGTCCGCAGGTGGTCGCGGGCGGCGGCACGCGTCCGGCGCCAGTCGACGATCCCGGCGCGGCGGACCTCGTGGCCGAGCATGATGTTCTCCGCGACCGAGAGGTTGTCGCAGAGGTTGACCTCTTGGTACACGGTGCTGATCCCGGCGCCCTGCGCCTGTGCGGGACCGGCGAACGTGCGCTCCTGGCCGTCGACCACGATCGACCCGGAGTCGACCGAGTACACCCCGGTGAGGGCCTTGATCAGGGTCGACTTCCCGGCGCCGTTCTCGCCCATCAGGGCGTGCACCTCGCCGGGGAACAGCCGGAAGTCGACGCCGTCCAGCGCCTTGACCCCGGGGAAGGTGATGGAGATCCCCGACATGGTGACGATCGGGGCGGGGGTAGCTGTGTCGGTCATCGTCGACCTTTCGTCCGAGCCGGTCCCACGGTACCGGCAGGGCGGTGCTGCCCGGGGGGACGTCGAGGTCCCCCCGGGCAGCCCTGGCGGGCGAGGTCAGTACTGGCGGTCGGCCAGCACCGCCTTGGCACCTTCCTGGTCGAACGCCTCGTCCTTGGTGACGATGCGCGGCTCGACGGTGCCGCCCTCCTCGAGGGTCTGGATGATCTCCGCGAGGTCCGGCCCGAGCAGCGGGTTGCACTCGACGATGTAGCTGATCTTGCCCTCGGACAGCGCGGTCATGCCGTCCTTCACGCCGTCGATCGTGACGATCTTGATGTCCTGACCGGGCACCTTGCCGGCCGCCTCGATGGCCTCGATGGCGCCCAGGCCCATGTCGTCGTTGTGCGCGTACACCACGTCGATGTCCGGGTAGGCCTGCAGGAAGCCCTCCATGACCGTCTTGCCCTCGGCGCGCGTGAAGTTGCCGGTCTCCGAGGCGATCACCGAGACGTTGCTGTTTCCGGAGATGGCGTCCTCGAACCCGGTCTTGCGGTCGATCGCGGGGGCCGAGCCGGTGGTGCCCTGCAGCTCGACGACGTTGATCTGCTCGGTGCCGAGGTTCTCGGACACCCAGTCCCCGACGCGCTTGCCCTCCTCGACGAAGTCCGACCCGATGAACGTCACGTACAGCGACGTGTCCTCGCTGTCGACCGCGCGGTCGGTGAGGATGACGGGGATGCCGGCGTCCTTGGCCTCCTCGAGCACGCTGTCCCAGCCGGACTCGACGACGGGCGAGAACGCGATGTAGTCGACACCCTGGGCGATGTAGGAACGGATCGCCTGGATCTGGTTCTCCTGCTTCTGCTGGGCGTCGGAGAAGCTGAGGTCGAACCCGGCATCCTCCGTCAGGGCGTCCTGGATGGACTTGGTGTTGGCGGCACGCCAGCCGCTCTCGGCACCGACCTGGCTGAACCCGACGGAGATGAGCTCGCCGCCGCCGCCGCCGCCGTCGGCCGTGCCCTCGTCGCCCGCGTCGCCGCTGCTGCTGCAGGCGGCCAGTCCGAGGGCGAGCGCCGCGATGCCCGCGGCGATGGACCGGGTCCTGAACATCTTGCTGACCATCTGCTTCTCCTCCTTGAGACGCACCTGCTCGCGGACCGCCCCACGCCGGTCGGTCCGCGTCGTGCACCCGGGGGCCGGGGCACAGGCCCAACTGGACCACGTCCGGTGGGCGATTCGCCTGATGTTAACGCTCACATTCCACGCTGTGGCGGGCTTTCGAGGTTGCATTCCGGTCACGCTTCGCGGCACACGATGCCCGACCGGTCCTCGTGTGACGGGTGGGACGGAAGTGACCGGCGTGGGTCGGCTACTGCGTCGGCTACTGCGTCGGTTACTGCGTCGGTTACTGCGTCGGTTACTGCGTCGAGTCCACGATGACCGAGCGCAACCGGTCGACCGCGGCGGCGTCACCCTCCAGCGCGAGGGCGTCCCGGGTTGCGCGACCCCACAGCCACCGCCCGAGGTCCCAGGCGGCGCCCGACACCGTCGCCGCGACGTCGTCGTCCTCGCCCTCCCACGGCGCTCCGCCCACGAGCTCGGCGCACTCGTCGTCGTACTGCGTGCCGGTGGTCGGGGACGTGCCCCGGAACCGGCCGAACGCCATGACCCACTCCCGGCCCGCGTCCGTCGCGTGCAGCCGCACCCGCTGGCCGTCGGGGTCGAAGGTCGCCCAGGGCGGCAGCCCGCTGACCATGACGGTGAGCATCTCGTCCACGCCGTCGGCCGCCAGCGCGGTCCCGGGGTCACCCACCGGCAGGCCCGCGGCCTGCTCGGCGTCGACCCGGTGCACGAGCGCCTCGTGCGCCTGGCGACGCAGCACCCAGGAGACCGTGCCCCCGGTCGGCGACCACGACCAGCAGGCGTCCTGCGGGTCGTGCGCGGCGAGCGCGGCGAGCAGCGCCCGGGTGCGCGCGCGCAGGAACGCGACGACCTCGCCGTCGGGCGGGCGCTCGGCATCCTGCACACCGTCGGGCCCCACCGGGGCGTTCCCGACCACCTGGGACCAGAAGTCCTGCACCTCGCCGAGGTGGAAGGCCAGGTCGGCGGCGCTCCAGTCCCCGCACGACGGGACCGGCGCGGTCGGCGCCGCAGCGTCGAGCGCGTCCGCTGCACGCGCGGACTCCTGCGCGATGACCTGGGCGTAAGACGCCGGCGAGGGGCGGTACGTGGTGTCCTGAGTCATGCGCCGGACACTACCGACGGGCACCGACACGGCGGCTGCCCGGCGCCGGTCGGGGCTCCGCGGGCCGACATGGCACAGGCGCCCTGCGTGGGAGCTCCCTCAGGTGCCCGGCGGTGCGCTGCGCTGCGTCGGGACCATCATCAGGGTGGGACTGCGGGTGGCGACCGCGGGCCGGTGCGCCGTGCGCGCGGTGCTGACCGGCGAGGACGCGACGCTGACGACGACCAGGGCGACCGCTGCGGCGGCCCCGGCGAGCTCGAGCGCGAGCGTGGCCAGACCACCGGTGACGCGCATGGTGCGGACGGATCGACGGATGAAGGTGTTCACGACGGACTTCCTGACGCTGGAGAGATGTCCCTGCGGACGCACGACGGGTCGCGCGGACGGCGCGGACGGCGCCGACGAGCGCGGAGCGCCCGGGTGCACGCAGGAGAGTCGGACGGGTGCCTCCGCGGTGGGAGGCGCGGGGTCTAGGGGCCCGCTCGCGCGCTGAGCACCCGCAGCTGCGGGGGCGCGAGGCAGGACGCCGACTCCCCGTCCCCGTCGGCGCGGCCGGCTGACGCCGCCGCGTCGAGGACGTCGAGGACGACGCCGTCGGTCGGCGGTCGCTCCGGGGTGTCCTGCGTGACCGCGCCCTGCTCGGGCCGCGGACGGACCACCGAGAGCGCCGCGCCGGCGGTGGCCCCGTCGCCGCTCCCCAGCCGGGGCAGCGGCCAGGACCGGGTGGTCTCGCCGTCTCGCGACGCCGCCGCGGAACAGCTCCCGGCCGCCGGGCCGGTGCCCGACGGGGTGTCCTCGCTCTCTGCCGCGTGCGCCGACGACACGGACAACGCCATGACCAGCACGAGCACGCAGGCGCCGATCGCGAGCAGGGCGCGGGCCGGCCACATCGTCCCGCCACCCCGCTGCACTGTCATCGGTGCTCCCTCGTCCACGTCCCCGTGTCACGACGGTAAGCACACAAGTTGGAGGAGGCAATCACTGTGGCCGTGGTCACCCGAACGGACGTACCGCCCGGACCCCCTGCTAGAAGCCCTGCGCGAGCCGGAAGTAGACCTGGTTCCAGCGCACCTGGTCCTTGAAACCGCGGCGCGTGGTGGCCTCGTCGATCACCAGCAACTCCGTGCGGGCGATCTCGGCGAAGTCCTCGAACGCCTCGACGCCCACGGCCGTCGACAGCACGGTGTGGTGCGCTCCCCCGGCCGTCAGCCAGGCCTCCGCGGACGTGCGGAAGTCGGGTCGCGGCTCCCACACCGCGCGCGCCACGGGCAGGTGCGGCAGGTCGGCCGTCGGCGGGACGACGTCGACCACGTTGGCGGTCAGGCGGAAGCGGTCGCGCATGTCCGCCAGCGAGACGACCACGCCCACCCCCGGGTCGGCGCTGAACACGAGGCGGACCGGGTCCTCCTTGCCGCCGATGCCGAGCGGGTGGATCTCCAGGGTCGGCTTCGTCGTGGTCAGCGACGGGCAGATCTCGAGCATGTGGGCGCCGAGGATCCGCTCCGAGCCGGGCGTCAGGTCGTAGGTGTAGTCCTCCATGAGCGAGGCACCACCGGGCAGCCCGGCACCCATCACCTTGGCGGCGCGGACCAGGATCGCGGTCTTCCAGTCGCCCTCGGCACCGAAGCCGTAGCCGTCGGCCATGAGCCGCTGCACGGCGAGCCCGGGCAGCTGGCGCAGGTCACCGAGGTCCTCGAAGTTGGTGGTGAACGCCTTGGCGCCCAGCGACTCGAGGAGCGTGCGCAGCGCGATCTCCTGCCGCGCGCCGTAGCGCAGGGAGTCGTGCCGGTCGCCGTCGCGGCGCAGCTCGGGCACCACGTCGTACAGCTCCTCGTACTCGGCGACGAGCGCGTCGACGGCGCTGTCGTCGACGGCGTCCACCGCGGCGACCAGGTCGTTCACACCCCACGTGTTCACCGAGACACCGAACCGCAGCTCGGCCTCGGTCTTGTCGCCCTCGGTCACCGCGACGTTGCGCATGTTGTCGCCGAACCGGGCCAGCTTCAACTCGTTCGTCGCGGCCCAGCCGGCGCACGCGCGCACCCAGGTGTCGACGGACGCGACGACCGCCGGGTTGGACACGTGCCCGGCCACCGTCTTGCGCGCGGCGCCGAGGCGCGTGGCGATGTACCCGAACTCCCGGTCGCCGTGCGCGGCCTGGTTGAGGTTCATGAAGTCGAAGTCGATGGTGTCCCACGGCAGCTCGACGTTGGCCTGGGTGTGCAGGTGCAGCAGCGGGGTGCGCAGCGCGTCGAGGCCGGCGATCCACATCTTGGCCGGGGAGAACGTGTGCATCCAGGCGATCACGCCGATCACGGAGTCGTCGGCGTTGGCCTCCAGGGCCGCGCGGCGGATCGCGTCGGAGTCGGTCAGCACCGGCTTCCAGACGAGCGTGGCGGGCAGCGCGTCGCCGAGGACCTGGGCGATCTCCTGCGACTGGGCGGCGACCTGGCGCAGGGTCTCCTCGCCGTACAGGCCCTGGCTCCCGGTGAGGAACCAGATCTCGCGGTCGGCGTACGGCTTCATCGTTCGGTGTCCTGTCCGTAGACGTTCTGGTAGCGGGCGTAGAGGGAGTCGATGTCGGACTGGGCGATCGGCACGGTGTCACCCAGCTGCCGGGCGATGTGCACCGTGCGGGCCACCTCCTCGACCATCACCGCGGCCTTGACCGCCGCCTGGGCGTCCTTGCCGATGGTGAACGGGCCGTGGTTGCGCATGAGGACGGCGGGGCTGCGGGAGCCCTGGAGCGTCTCGACGATGCCGCGCCCGATCGAGTCGTCGCCGATCAGGGCGAACGGGCCGATCGGCACGTCACCGCCGAACTCGTCGGCCATCATCGTCAGCACGCACGGCACCGGCTCGCCGCGCGCCGCCCAGGCGGTCGCGTACGTCGAGTGGGTGTGCACGACACCGCCGATGTGGGGCATGTGCCGGTACACGTAGGCGTGCGCGGCCGTGTCGCTGGAGGGCGAGCGGGTGCCGTCGACGAGCGTCCCGTCGAGGTCGCACACGACCATCGACTCCGGCGTGAGCTCGTCGTAGGTGACGCCCGAGGGCTTGATCACGAGCAGGTCATCGGCGCTCGGGGCCGCGCCGACCACGACCCGCTGCGACACGTTGCCCGCCGTCCACACGACCAGGTCCCAGCGCGGGAGCTCGGCGTGCAGCGTCACCAGGACGGCGCGGGTGCGCGCGATCTCGTCGAGCACCGACTGCGGGTAGTCCCTCACAGCGCCACCACCGCGGCCCGCTCGATCGCCAGGCCGGCGACGTAGCGGACCAGGTAGGCGTCGTACCCGCGGACGTCCTCGGGGTCGGGGGCCACGGTCACCGTCTCGGCCGAGCCGAACACGCGCTCCGCCAGGTAGGTGCTCAGGTCCTGCTCGGGGGCCGCGGCGAGGTAGGCGGCGAGCACCGCGATGCCCCAGGCGCCACCCTCACCGGCGGTGCTGCCGACGGTCACCGGAGCGGCGACCGCCGCGGCGAGCAGCCGCTGCGCGACACCTTCCGTCCGGAACAGCCCCCCGTGCGCGTACATGGCGTCGAGCTCGACGCCCTCGTCGCGCAGCACGCGCATCCCGAGGCTCAGGGTGCCGAACGCGCTGTACACCTGCGTGCGCATGAAGTTGGCCAGCGTGAGCCTGCTGTCCGGCGTCCGCGCGAACAGCGGCCGCCCCTCCGGCATGCTCGTGATCGGCTCACCGGACAGGTAGTTGTAGGCGAGGAGGCCGCCGCCGTCCGCGTCACCTCGCAGCGCCTCGCGCAGCAGCGCCCCGAAGACCTCGTCGGGCTCCGCCGGACGCCCCAGCGCCGCGGCGAACTGGCCGAACAGCTCGGCCCACGCCCCGAGCTCGCTGGCCCCGTTGTTGCAGTGCACCATCGCGACGAGGTCCCCGGACGGGGTGGTCACGAGGTCGAGCTCGTGATGCACGGACGTCAGCGGCTTCTCGAGGACCACCATCGCGAAGATGCTGGTGCCGACGCTCACGTTGCCCGTGCGCGGCGCCACGGCGTTGGTGGCGACCATCCCCGTGCCGGCGTCGCCCTCCGGCGGGCACAGCGGGATGCCGGCCTGCAGGGTCCCGGTCGGGTCCAGCAGCGCAGCGCCGGCCTCGGTGAGGTGCCCCGCGTCCTGCCCGGCCACGAGCACCTCGGGCAGGAACGAGGCGAGCGCCGCCCCGGGGTACTCCGCGAGCATCCGGGCGTCGTAGGTGCGGGTCAGCGGGTCGATCGGGAACAGGCCCGAGGCGTCGCCGATGCCGAGGACCTTGCGCCCGGTCAGCTTCCAGTGCACGTACCCGGCCAGCGTGGTGACGAAGGTGATGTCCGGCACGTGCGGCTCCGCGTCGAGCTCCGCCTGCCGCAGGTGGGCGATGGACCAGCGCAGCGGGATGTTCTGGCCGAACAGCTCGGTCAGCTCCTCGGCGGCGTGCCCGGTGCTCGTGTTGCGCCACGTCCGGAACGGGACGAGCAGCTCGCCGGCCTCGTCGAACGCGAGATAGCCGTGCATCATCGCGGAGACCCCCATCGCCGCGACCGTGGTCGGGCGCACGCCGTGCCGCTGCTCGACGTCGGCGAGCAGGGCGGCGACGGACTCCTGGATCCCGGCCCAGACCGCGTCCAGCGAGTACGTCCAGACGCGGTCCACGAGCTGGTTCTCCCAGTCGTGGCTGCCGCTGCCCAGCGTCGCGTGGTCCGGCCCGATCAGGACGGCCTTGATGCGCGTCGAGCCCAGCTCGATGCCGAGCGTGGTCCGACCAGCGGTGATCGCCCGGGCGTCCTCACCGTGGGGTTCGACCGTCATTGCGCGGGCTCCGTCTCGTCACATCGCAGACCGCGGCGGACGCCGGCGGCCCTGTCACATGTTAGCGCTAACATCCAGCCTTCTGACCATCTCGGGACGCCGACGGCTCCGCGGTCGCCCACGAGAGGCACGACCGCGTGCGCTCAGCCGTGCGACTCCCGCCCGACCCCCGTGACCGTGGTCAGCAGGAAGGTCGAGTCCTCGACCGCGTGCACCGAGTGCCGCTCGTGCGTGAGCACCCACAGCTGGCCCGTCGTCGCCTCGATGTCCCCGTCGGCGGACGCCACGCGCACCCGTCCGCCGATCACCTGGAGGGTCGCGGCGTTCGGGGAGTTGTGCTCGCCGAGGCTCGAACCGGCGGTCAGTGCGATCACCGTCTGACGCAGCTCGCCGTCGTGGGCCACGATGCCCGCGGAGCGTCCGTACTGGTCGGCGCGCGCGGCGTCCAGGTGCTGCGCAGCGAGCTCGGGGATGTCGATCATCGGTCCTCCAGGTGGGTCGGCCGTGCTCCGAGGGTACGGCCCGGCACCGAGCTCGCACGGATCACCAGCTCGGCCGGCAGCTGCTGGCGCGCGACGTCCTCACCAGCGAAGGCGGCCTGCAGCGAACCGACGGCCAGGCGCCCGAGCGCCCCGAAGTCCTGCCGGACGGTGGTCAGCGGCGGCGTGTAGTGCGCGGCACCGGCCTCGTCGTCGAAGCCGACCACAGCCACGTCGTCGGGCACGCGGACGCCGGACTCCCAGAACGCGTGCAGGAGCCCGAGCGCGAGCTGGTCGTTGGCCGCGAAGATCGCCGACGGCACACCCTCGCGGACCATGCGCAGGCCGAGCTCGTAGCCGTCGGCGGCGTCCCAGCCGACCTCGATGTGCTCCGGCGCGGCCGGGCCGCTGACCTCACGCCACCCGGCGAGCCGGTCCTGGGCGTCGAACCAGTCCTGCGGGCCCGCGACGTGGACCACGTCGGCGAACCCCTGGTCCAGCAGGTGCTGGGTGGCCAGCCGGGCCCCGTGCCGCTGGTCGACGCCGACGGCGTGCAGGTGTGCCACCGGCGGCACGTCGGACGCCGAGGAGATCAGTACGACGGGGACCGGCGAGGCGATCGCCGCGATCGCCTGGGCGACCTCCGTGGTCGGCGCGATGATCGCGACGCCGTCGACGCCCTGGTCGAGGAAGTGCTCCACGGCGGTGTGCATGCTGTCGGCGTCGACCTGCCGGATGGTCGCCACCGAGACGTACCAGCCGACCACGCGCGCGGCCTCCTCGAGCCCGACGAGCGTGCTCGTCGGCCCGTACAGCGCGGTCGCCGGCGTGACGACGCCGAGCGTGCCGGACCGCCGGGTGACCAGCGCGCGGGCAGCGCTGTTCCGGCGGTAGCCGAGCCGGAGGATGGCCTGCGTGACGCGGTCCCGGGTCTCGGGCCGGACGCTCGGGTGGTCGTTGAGCACCCGGGACACGGTCTGGTGGGAGACGCCGGCGAGCGCGGCGACGTCGCTCATGGCCGGCGGGCGCGCGGCGCTGTTCATCAGTGCTGCCGGCCGAGCTCGCGCGAGCGGTCCCGGGCGGCCAGTGCCGCGGCGACGATGCCGGCCCGGACCCCGTGCGCGTCGAGCACCTGGACCGCGGCGACGGTGGTCCCCCCCGGCGACGACACCCGCTCGCGCAGCACCGCCGGATGGTCGCCGGACTGCGCCGCGAGCGCCGCGGAGCCCTCGACGGTGGCCACCGCGAGCCTCGTCGCGAGGTCCCGGGGGAGGCCGAGCAGGACGCCCGCCTCCGCCATCGCGTCGATCAGGTAGAACGCGTAGGCCGGCCCGGAGCCCGAGATGGCGGTCACCGCGTCGAGGTCCTTCTCCTCGACGCGGACCACGAGGCCGGTGGCGGCGAGCATCTGCTCCACCAGGACCAGGTGCCCCTCGGTGGCGTGCGTGCCGGGCGCGATCGCGCTGGCGCCCTTGCCGACGACGGCGGGCGTGTTCGGCATGACCCGGACCACGGGCTGAGCGGGCTCGAGGTGCTGCTCGTAGACGGCGAGGGGCAGCCCGGCTGCCACGCTGACCACCAGGGCGCCCCCGCGCAACGCGTCCTTGACCTCGGCCAGCACCGCGGCCACGACGTTCGGCTTGACCGCCAGCAGCACCACGTCCGCACGGGCCGCCGCCTCGGCGTTCGACGCCCCGGTGCGCACGCCGTAGCGACCGGCGAGCTCGTCGGCCCGCTGGACCACGCGCTCGGTGACCTCGACCTGCTCCGGCACCCATCCCGCGGTCAGCAGCGCGCTGAGCAGGGTCTCCCCCATGACACCGCCGCCCAGCACGGCGACCTGCGGCCTGTCGCCGGTGGCCTCGTCGGTCATCGTCGTCCCTCCGTCCGTGCCGCCGGTGGGCGACGCCGCGAGCCTACCGACGCCGGGCACGCCCAGGCCCACCCCGACCACGGGCGAGAACACCGTGGGTCGCGTTCCGCAGACCCAGGACACGACCCAGGTTGTTCTCGCCGCGTCGACCTCCGCAACGGACCTGTCCGGTTCACCCTTTGTTTGGTAACTTGAATAACTCTGTCACCGCTCGCCCGCGGATGCCGGCTCCGGGGGCGGGACCACCCAGGAGGTTCGATGAAGAACCGCTATGTCACGCGCGCCCTCACCGCCGGCATCACCGCCCTCGCACTCAGCGGGATCGTGGCCCTGCCCGGGCGCGCGGCCGAGACCGTCACGATCGTCGACCCCGATGCCAGCCCGCTGACCCGCTCCCTGTTCTCCTACCTCGACGACGTGCGCGGCGACGGCATCCTGTTCGGCCACCAGCACACGACGTCGTACGGGCTCACGTTCACCGGCGCGGACGGCGTCCAGTCGGACGTGAAGAACATGACCGGCGACCACCCCGCTGTCTTCGGCTGGGACACGCTGATCCTGCAGGGCGACGAGGCCCCCGGGTCGGCGGGCAACACCACCGACCAGAACATCGCGGCGCTCGACGACTACATCACCCAGGCGCACGAGCTCGGCGGGATCAACACGCTCTCGGCGCACATCGAGAACTTCGTGACCGGCGGCAGCTTCTACGACACCACGGGTGACACCCTGCGGGCCGTGCTCCCGGGCGGAGCCAAGAACGCCGAGCTCAACGCGTACCTCGACGACATCGCCGCGGCCGCCGACGGAGCGCGCGACGCCGACGGCAACCTCATCCCGATCATCTTCCGGCCGTGGCACGAGAACGCCGGCTCGTGGTTCTGGTGGGGCGCCGCGTTCGGCTCACCGGGCGAGTACAAGGAGCTCTACCGGTACACGGTGGAGTACCTGCGCGACCTCAAGGGCGTCTCCAACTTCCTGTACGCCTTCGGCCCGGGCAGCGGCTTCGGCGGGAACGCCGAGCAGTACCTGCGCACCTACCCGGGCGACGCGTTCGTCGACGTCTTCGGCCTCGACGCGTACGACAACACCGGCTCCGAGGCGTTCCTGGACGGGCTGGTGGCGGACCTCGGCATGATCGCCGACCTCGCGGACGCCAAGGGGAAGGTCTCCGCCTTCACCGAGTTCGGCGTGACCAACGGCGTCGGGACAGGCGGCTCCAGCCCCGAGCAGTCGTTCACCAAGGTGCTGGACGCGATCAAGGCGGACCCTCGGGCCAGCCGGTCCGCGTACATGCAGACCTGGGCCAACTTCGACGCGGGCCAGCACTACGTGCCCGTGACCGGCGACGCCCTCCTGCCGGACTTCCAGGCGTACGCGGCCGACCCGTTCACCCTGTTCGCCGGGGAGGTCACGGGCGCGTTCGACCGGGCCGTGGACACGACGCCGGCGGGCCCGATCCTGCACATCGCGTCCCCGGCCGACGGCGCCCGCGTCGCCACCTCGCCGACGACCATCCGCGCCACGGTCCAGAACGTCGACGCCGACCGCGTCTACGCCACGGTCGGCGACACCGAGATCGACCTCTCCCCCGGCGACGGCCTCTGGTGGTCCGCACCGTGGGACATCCCCGCGGAGCAGCTGGACAACAGCACGCAGACGCTCGAGGTCCACGTGGTCGTCGACGGCGTCGAGGTGCTCACCGAGAGCTCGTCGGTGGTCCTCGGGCCCCGACCGACGTTCGGTCCCGGCGTCGTCGACGACTTCGAGGGGTACGGCGACGACACCGCGCTGCGCGCCGAGCTCGTCTCCTACGGCGCCAACACGTTGTCGCTGGACACGAGCGGGCCGTCGCAGGCGCTGCGGATGGACTACGACTTCGCCACGCAGACCTACACCGGGTTCGGCAAGCAGGTCAGCGGCGACTGGTCGTCCTTCAACGAGCTGGCCCTGTGGGTCGACCCGGACGGCTCCGGCAACACGATGGTCCTGCAGCTCGTCGCCGGTGGCGTCTCCTACGAGGCATACCCGTCGCTGGAGGGCACCGAGCCCGGCGTCGTGACGTTCCCGTTCGTCGACTGGCGACCGGCCCCGTGGGACACCGCCAACGCCGACCGCCGGATCACCGACGCAGACCTGCGGGCCGTCTCGCAGCTCAACATCTACGTCAACGCGGCCGAGGACGGCACGGCGGCCTCGTCGGGCAGCATCGTGGTCGACGACATCGCCGCCCTGCCGGGGGTCGAACCTCCGCCGGTGTTCTCCGACGTGCTGCCGGGGTCGCCGAACGTCGACAGCATCATCTGGCTGCACGAGCAGGGGCTCGTCGACGCCTACGCGGACGGCACGTTCCGGCCGAGCAGGCCGCAGACGCGCCAGGACGCGGCGACGCTGCTCTACCGGTACACGGACTCGACGTTCGTCCCGGCGGTGCGGAAGCCGACGTTCCGCGACGTGCCCAAGAAGCACGCCGCGTACACGGCGGTCGAGTGGCTGGCGCACGAGGGGCTCGTCGACACCGGGATCCCGCTGTTCCTGCCGAGGGCGCCGCTGGACCGCTCGTCCGCGGCGGAGCTGCTCTGGCGCCTGGCGGGTTCGCCGGAGCCCGCGGCACCCGAGGCGTTCACCGACGTCCCGTCGTGGCACCCGTACGGCACGGCCATCGCCTGGGCCACCGAGACCGGCATCATCGTGCCGACGTCGGCCACGAGGTACGGCGTGCTCACGGTGGTCACCCGCGGTGACTTCGCCGGGTACCTCGACCGGTACGACCACCGGCCGTCCCCGCTGGAGCCCGTCGTGCTGTCCGACTTCACGGACGGCGCGCAGGGCTGGGGGCCGGTGGGCGAGGGCACGGCCACCGGTTCCGACGGAGCGCTGACCATCGCGGCCGCGTCTCCCGACGGCGGCTGGTTCGGGGTCGCCCCGGCGGTGGCTGACTGGACCGGGCGCACCGAGCTCCGGTTCGACGTGGTGTCCACCACCGGGTTCGACACCAAGGCGGCCCTGCAGGTGGGCTCGTCGTGGACCTGGTGCGAGACGGCGCAGGTGGGCTGGATCGCCGGCCCGACCGCCGACGTCGTCGTCGACCTGGCCACCCTGAGCGCCGAGTGCGGCGCCCAGCTGTCGGACGTGAAGAAGGTCAACCTCTACCTCAACGCCGGCACCCACGTCCTGGACGACGTCGAGCTCCACTAGACCGCGACGTCCGAGCAGATGTGGGTCCTGACCTGCATCTGCTCGGACGTTGGGGGATCCGCCGTGCCACGATGGGGCGTGCGCGATCCGATGATGGCGATGCTGCTCGAGCGGCTGCACAGCGCGGGGATGACGGATGTCGTCGAGGTGGAACCGGCACCCGGTGGCCTCGCCGCGACCGCGGGACTCGCGCGCCGCGGCGACGGCTCGTCGGTGTTCGTCAAGGCGTTCGCCGAGTCACCGTCGGACGACGCCTTCGCCGCCGAGGCCGAGGGGCTGACCTGCCTGCGGACGGCGGGCGGCATCACGACTCCCACGGTCGTCCTCGCCACCCCGGACGTGCTCGTCCTGGACGTGCTGCACCCGCGGCCGCGCGACGAGGCGTTCTGGGAGCAGCTGGCGCACGCGCTCGCGCGCCTGCACACCTCGACGACGCACCCCCGGTTCGGGTGGCACCGCGACAACTGGCTCGGCCGCCGTCGCCAGGTCAACACGTGGGAGGACGACGGCTTCACCTTCTTCGCCCGGCACCGGTTGTTGCGCTGGCTGGACGAGCCACGGGTCCGCGAGGCGCTCGACGCCGCGGACCGGGCGGCCCTGGAACGACTCTGCGCGCGGCTGCCGGAGCTCCTGCCGGACCGGCCCGCGTGCCTCGCGCACGGCGACCTCTGGGCGCAGAACGTGCTGGCCACCGCCGACGGGACCCCGGCGCTGATCGACCCGGCGGTGTCCTACACGTGGGCCGAGGTCGACCTGGCCCACCTGTGGACCACGGCGCCGCCGCCCGAGGCGCACGGGTTCTTCGACCTGTACGCCGAGCTCACCGGGAGTGACGCCGGCTGGCGCGACCGCATGCCGATCCTGCAGCTGCGCCAGCACCTGGCCGTGATCGCGCAGTTCGACGACGACTGGGGCGCCGCCGACCAGGCCCGCGCGACGCTCGCGCCGTTCCGGTCAGGACGCCGGCAGCAGCAACCCGTCGCGGACCAGACCGCGGGCTGAGGGCAGCACGTCCGCGGCCACCGCGTCGGCGCCGACCTCCAGCAGGGCGCCCAGGGCGTTGACGATCTGGCCGACCGTGAGCTCGCCGTCGCACACGCCGACGAACCCGGCGAGCGCGGTCCCCGCCTGCACGGCCCGGCCGAACCCGCCGCCCTGGCGCAGCAGCACCACCTGCGGGTCGGGGTCGCCGGGGGTCAGGTACCGCTCCTCGGTGACGTCCGGCGCGACGACGAGCCGCTGGTCCGCCAGGTCGTCATCGGTCATCGCCGCGAGCCAGTCGTGCGCGGCCAACGACGCCGCGATCGCGGGACCGAGCGGCTGCCGGACCGTGCCGGTGACCTCCTCGAGCCGACGCAGCGACGGCTCACCGACGGGCCTACGCAGCGTCACGATGCCGAACCCGATGCCCTCGACGTCGCGCGAGGCGAAGTCGTCCAGCCACTGCCCGTACCGCTGCGCCCAGGCCGCGCGGTCGCGGTCCGGGGTCGTGCCGCCGTCGCGGATCCACGTCTCGGCGTACTGCGCCGGGTCCTGCAGCTCGCGCTGGACCACCCAGCCGTCCAGCCCGCTCGCGTCGAGCCACGACCCCACCCGGTCGTGCCACTGCTCGCCCCGGCGGACCTCCCAGTTGCCCAGCAGCTGCGCGACGCCACCCGGCGCCAGCACCGCGCCGACACCCTCGATCAGCTCGCGCACGATCGCGTCGCCCGCCCGGCCGCCGTCGCGGTACTCGTACGACGGCATCCCGGGGGTCCGCGGCGTGATGACGAACGGCGGGTTGCTCACGACGAGGTCGAACCGCTCCCCGGCGACGGGCTCCAGCATCGACCCCTCGCGCAGCGCGAGCCGGTCCTCGTCCAGACCGGCGAGCGCGGCGTTGAACCGCGCGAAGGCCAGCGCGCGCCGCGAGATGTCGGTGCCCACGACCCGCCGGGAGTGGCGCGACGCGTGCAGCGCCTGGATCCCACAGCCTGTGCCGAGGTCCAGGACGTGGGCCCGTTCGTCGCGCACGGTGACTTGCGCGAGCGTGGTGGAGGCCCCGCCGACGCCGAGCACGTGGTCGGTCCGCAGCGCCTGCCCGGTGGCCAGCTCGCCGAGGTCCGACGCGATCCACCAGTCGACCTCCCCGGTTCCGTCGACCGCGGTGTACGGGCGCAGGTCCACCCGAGCGCGGACCTGGTCGCCGTCGACCTCCACGAGTCCCAGCTGCTCGGCGCCGACGACCGTGAGGGTCGGCAGCGCGCGCTCCAGGGTGTGCCGCGGGGTGGTGACCCCGAGCAGGAAGGTCCGGATCAGGGCCGCGACGACGTCGTCGGCCGCGGCGGCCGTGGCCCGCAGCGCCGGCACGGGCTCCTCGCGGTGCAGCGCGTCCGCGGCGACCGCCCCGAGCACCTCCTCGACCCCGACCACCCCGTAGCCGGACGCGGACAGGTCGGTGCGGAGCGCGTCGACGAGCCGCGCATCGGTCAGGGGCGCACCGGGCGCAGGAGCAGAGGGCACGCCGCCATCATCCCCCGGCGGCTGACGCCTCACTGCGGCAGCGTCACCTCGACCAGGAGCGGGCGGTGGTCGCTCGCGTGCAGGACCTCCGGGCCGGACAGGATCGTCGCCGCGCCGGGGAGCAGGTCGGGGGTCGTCAGGACGGCGTCGATCCGGTGCTGGGGGTCGACCGCCGGGAACGTGGGGCCGCCGGCGGGGTCGGCGTCGACGAGCACGCTGGTCAATCGCGTCCAGGTGGGGCCGTCGGGCAGCTCGTTGAGGTCGCCGAGCACCACCGTGCGCGTCGCCGGCACGTGGTCGCGCAGGAGCTCGGACAGGTGGGCGGCGCGCTCGTCGCGCACGAGCGACAGGTGCACGACGACGAACCGGATGCCGTCGACGGTGGCCACCGCGACGCCGCGCTTGGTGCGGCCGGACAGGTTGGGCAGCCGCAGCGCCGAGCGCTCCGAGACGGACCGGCCGGGCGCGACCAGCAGGGCCGTCGTGCGGGCGCCACGGCCGTTGACGACCGTGCGCATGCCGACCGCACGCGCGAACCGCCACATGCGCCACCGGCCGAGCAGCCCGCGTGGGGGCTCCTGCACCCCGAGGACGTCGGGCGCGGCGGCACGGACCACCGCGATCACGTCCGGGCGGGACACGTGCAGGCCCTTGACGTTGTAGGTCATGACGCGCAGGCGGTCGAGGGGTGAGGTCACCGGGACATCCTCGCGGGGATCGGTCCCGCGGCAAGCCGGCGGCGTGGTGGCTAGCGTGGTGCACCGTGACGCGGACCGGGCAGTCGTGGGTGCCGCCGGCGTGGGTGGCGTGGGCGGCCGTCGCGGTCGCGTTCGCCTTCGCGGCGGTCAGCCTCGTGTGGGCGCTCGGGAGCACGGCCGGCCTGGACACGCTGGGCGGCACGATCGAGCGCAGGGCCCTGGACGGCGACCCCGTGCTGCGGGCCGCCAACGTGGTGGCCCTGGTGCTCAAGGTGCTCGGCGGCGTGCTGGCCCTCGCGCTCGTCCAGCCGTGGGGGCGCCGACTGCCGCGGCGCCTGCTGCTGGCCCTGGGCTGGTCCGGTGCGTCGGTCCTGGTGCTCTACGGGCTGCTGCAGACGACGGCGGTCGTGCTCGTCGCGGCGGGCGTCGTCGTCCCGGCCGAGCCGCTGTCCGACCGCGCCCTGACCTGGCGGCTGTTCCTGTGGGAGCCGTGGTTCCTGGTGTGGGGACTGCTCCTGGCGGGCGCGACGCTGCGCAGTCAGCGGCTGAGCAGCCAGCGCACCTCGCGCCGGAACAGCTCGACGCGCGACGGGGAGTCGTAGGACCGGACGTCGTGGCCGAGGGCGTCGTAGACCACCCGGCCCGGCCCGGGGGCCACCCAGACCACCGGGTGCGAGCCGCCGTCGTGGTCGGCGACGAGCAGCACGTGCGCGTCCGGGGAGACGTCCAGCGCGAGGTACCGCTCGTCCTCGGCGGTCACCTCGCCGAGCCCATCGACGAGCGGGTGCCCGGGGTCGACGACGCGGAACGACGCCGACCCGTGCGGGGGGTGCCACGACGTGCCCTCGACCCACCGGCCACCGAGCACGGAGCCCCACGACGGCGCGTCGAGGAACGTGTTGGCCGCCTGGTGCAGCGCCAGCACCGGCACGCCCCGCGCCACCAGCGATGCCAGCCGGTCGTGGAACGGCGCCCAGTCCTGGTCGGTCCCGTCGAAGTCCGGGTCCGGGCGACCCCGACCGGCGGCGACGACGACGAGGTCCGGTTCGGCGTCGTCCAGCGCGGACGGGAACGTACCGCGGACCGTGGCGTCCACGCCGTCCAGCGCGAGCAACGTCGCGAGGCGGTGCGAGACCGCGGCGGCGTCGTGCCACGGGTCCTCGTACCGGCCGTGGCCGGCGAGCACGAGCGCGTGCGACATCAGTCCTCCTGCGGGATCGGGAGTGCGGTGGTGGTGACGCGACCGTCGGCCCAGGTCACAGTGAGCTGCTCGGCAGCCGCGACGGCGACGGGCGGCGCCGACGGGTGCTGCGCGAGGCAGACGGCGCCGACCCACCAGCGGCCGACGACCGCGGGGACGCAGGCCCACGGCGTCGCGGTCCAGGGTGCGAGCGGGCCGGCGTCCTTGTCCACCCGGACCTGCGTGGTCGCGCCGTCGGCCACGAGCAACGAGGTCAGCCGGTCGCCACGCACCCCGTCGGGGAGCAGCTCGTGCTCCCCCGACAGCGGCCAGCCGGCGCTGCGCAGCGTGAGCCCCTCGTCGGCGTCGTCCACGCGCACGGCCCGCACCTCCCAGGCGCCGCGCACGACCGAGACGACCGTGAGCGTCCCGACGGGCTCCGCGGCACCCACCCGACCCGAGCCGTGCGCCTGCGCCGTCGGGTCCACCTGCAGGCGGTGCGCCACCGCGCGCGACGCCGCGACGCCGACGCCGTCGGACGCGGCGCACTCCAGGAGCGTCATCCCCGAGCGGTGCGTGGAGCGTCCGTCGGCGTCGAGCAGCACGACGGCCTGGTCGAACGGCTCGGCCCAGGCCTCGTCGTCGAGCAGCGGTGCCGTCGCGGTGGAGTACCCGAGTCGCGCGTACAGGGGCGAGTCGCCGCCCAGGGACCCCTCGAGCGCGTGGTCGGTGCCGTGGTTGACCACGCGCACGACCCCGTCGTCGTGGGTGCCGGAGACGATCCACCCGGGGGCGGCCACGGCGACCAGGTCGTCGGCCACCTCGACGGGCAGCGGCTCCTCGTCGGTGGTCCACGCCGGGTGGTCGGCCGGGAGCGCGAGCCCGAGCATGCCCTTGGCCGCCCAGTACGGGGACCCGGGCCCGGAGTAGCTCTGCACCAGCGGTCGCCACGCGCCGTGCCAGCCGAGGGTGAGCAGGCCGTCGTCGTCGGGCACGCCGTGCTGCACGAAGTGGGTGACGATGCTCGACGCGGCCCGGCGCAGCTGCCCGACAGGCGTGCTGGGCACCCCGGCGATCGCGCCGGCCCAGAACGGCGCGGCGGCGGCGAACCGGTACGTGAGGCTGCGGCCCTGGAGCAGGGGGCTGCCGTCCGCGCCGACCAGGCGGACCGCGTCCTGCAGGTAACGGTCGAGCCGGGCGACGTCCCGCGCGCGACGGTCGTCGTCGGCGAGCGTGCCCTGCATCCGGGCCCACAGCACCGGGTAGAGGTGCAGTGCCCAACCGACGTAGTGGTCGTACGAGCGCCCCTCGCCGTCGGAGAGCCAGCCGTCCGCGCGCACGAAGCTCTCGTGCAGCGCGAGGTCGTGCTCGAGGTCCTCGGCCGACCAGGGACCGCCGACCGAGCGCAGGAACGTCTCGACCACCACCCGGAACCACAGCCAGTTGGTCCGCGGGTAGCCCCGGTCACCGACGACCGAGGACAGGTAGTCCACGATGCGCTCCTGCACGCCGCCGTCGAGCGCGTCCCAGATCCACGGCCGCGTCATGTCGAGGATCAGCGCGAGGGAGGCCGCCTCGACCTTGGCCTGGCCGTGCTCCTCCGGCCGCACCCAGCGCTCGGGGGACGACGGGTCGGTGCCGGCCGCGAGACCCGCGGCGTACTGCTCCGCGAGGTTGAGCGGGTCGGCGCCGCGCTCTCCGGCCAGCCGGAACCCGGCCAGCAGGAACGTCCGCGCGAAGCCCTCGAGCCCGTCGACGGCGGTGCCGTAGCCGCCGGGCGCGCCGGGCAGCGTGATGAGGGCCTGGTGCGGCGAGGCGTACGGCCGGACCGCGACCAGCATCTCGTCGGCCAGCGCGGCCCACTGCTCCCGCGACCGGACCTCCCGCGCGCTCATGCGCCCACCACCAGGTGCTCGCGGGTGACCGGCGCCAGCACCGGCTGCCCCAGGGTCAGGCGCTCCAGCTCGTCCAGCGCGTGGTCGCTCATCCGCCGCGCCTCGGAGCCCAGCGACCCCGCGATGTGCGGCGTGATCATGACGTTCGGCAGGTCGTACAGCACGGACGTAGCCGGCAGCGGCTCGGGGTCGGTGACGTCGAGGATCGCCGACAGCCGGCCGGCGGCCGCCTCCCGCTCGAGCGCCGCGGTGTCGACGAGCGCGCCGCGCGCGGTGTTGACCAGCGTGGCGCCGTCCGGCATGAGCGCCAGCTCGGCCGCCCCGATCAGGTGGTGCGTCTCGGGCAGGGCCGGTGCGTGCAGGCTCACGATGTCGCTGCGGCGCAGGAGCTCAGCGAGGTCCACCAGCTCCGCGCCGGTGCCCGCCAGGTCCTCGGCGGTGATCGTGGGGTCGGCGACCAGGACGGCGTCGGTCTCCAGCACGTCGAGCAGCTCGACCGTGCGGCGCCCGATCCGGGACCAGCCGACGATGCCGACGGTCCGGCCCCGGTTGGTCAGGTCCTCGCGCTCGACGGCGAACGACCAGCCGCCGCGCCGGGTGCGCGCCTCGGCCGCCAGGAACGGCGCCCGCTTGCCGGCCAGGATGATCGCCGCCAGCGTGTACTCGGCGACGGGCCGCGCGTTCTCGTCGGCGGCGGACGTGACGACGATCCCGCGGTCCCAGGCCGCGTCGGGCAGCAGGCCGCGGACCGACCCGGCCGCGTGCAGCACGGCCCGCAGGCGCGGCGCGGCGTCGAGCTGTTCCAGCGTGATCGGCGGCGCTCCCCACGACGTGACCAGCACGTCCGCCTCGGCGAGCCGGGCGCGCCCCTCGTCCCCGTCCAGCGCGTCGAGCCTGACCGGGTCGCCCACCACGGCGAGCCGCCGCAGCCGGTCGAGCTGCGGCTCGCGGAACTGCAGGGCGAAGGTCGCCTCGCTCATGAGGAGCAGGACGCGGGGCCGCCCGCCCGGCGTGGTGGGGAGCTGCGTCACATCGCGTCCTTCGTCGGTGAAGAGATCAGAACCTGGGTTCGCGGGCAGTGTAGATGATCATGAACGAACATCTGCGGGCCAAGAAGCGCCGCTATACGATCACATTCGATCATCACTCCTGAGACGAGGCAGCATGCCGACGACCGTCCTGCCCGGCACCACCCGGGGCGGACTACCGCTGCGGGTCGACCGCGTGGCCTGGGCGGCCGTCGACGACCGCGGTCTCGTCGCGCGAGCGCAGGCCGAGCGCGGCACCCCGTGGCCCCAGCCGCTGGCCAGCCAGTACGCGCGCTTCCGCCGCGACGGCGACCGCGTCGAGTACGAGGACCGCGTGTTCGGCCGGGAGGACCGGCTGACGCGCGCGGTCGTCACCGCCCTGGTCACCGACGAGCCGGCCTGGCTGGACGAGGTCGCGGACGGCGTCACCCTGCTGTGCGAGCAGAGCTCGTGGTGCTGGCCCGCGCACGACGACGCGGCCCGGGCCCTGGGGGCGGTGGTCCCCGTGGTGACCGAGCCGGTGCTCGACCTGGGCGCCGGGGAGGTGGCGGCACGGCTCGCGTGGATCGACCACGCACTGGGTGACCGGCTCGACGTCCGTGTCCCCGGCGTCCGGCGCCGGCTCCGGCACGAGGTGCGGGCCCGGGTCCTGGACCCCTTCGTCGCGCGCGACGACTGGGGCTGGCTCGCCCCTCCCCTGAGCAACTGGACCGCCTGGATCCACGCGAACGTGCTGACCGCGGCGCTGGCACTCCTCGACGGGAGCGAGCGGGACGCCGTGGTCGCGCGCGCCGCCGACGGCCTCGCGGCGTACCTCGAGTCACTGCCCGCCGACGGCGCCATCGACGAGGGGTACTCCTACTGGTGGCAGGGCGCCTGCCGCGCGCTCGAGGCACTGGACCTCCTGGAGCACGCGACGGGGATCGATGCCGCCGCGCTGCCGGTCGTGCGCGCGACCGTCGGCTACCCGCACGCGATGCACCTGGGCGGCCGCTGGTACCTGGCCGTCGGGGACGGGACCGCCACGCCGCCCACCGACCTGCCGTGGCACGTGCTGCACGCGTGGGCGCTGCGCACCGGCTCGACGGCCGCCGCCGAGCACGCGGCCGCGGAGCACGTGCGGGCCGACCTGCCCGTGCGCGGCGGCATCGGGCGCACCCTGCAGGCGCTGGCCTACGACGCGTGGCCCGCGCAGACGCCGAGCGCCCCGCTGCCGGCCCGCACCTGGTTCCCGAGCACGCAGGTCGCGCTGCTGCGGCAGACCGCGGGGTCGACGCGCGGCCTGGCGGTGGCGCTCAAGGGCGGGCACAACGCCGAGTCCCACAACCACAACGACCTGGGCTCGGTCGTCGTCGCGGTCGACGGGGTGCCGGTGGTGGTCGACCCCGGCCGCCCCACGTACACCGCGCAGACGTTCGGCCCGGACCGGTACGCGCTGTGGACCATGCAGAGCTCGTGGCACTCGGTCCCGGAGGTCCGCGGCACGCCCCAGCGCGACGGCGCGCAGCACCGGGCGACCGACGCGCACGTGTCCGAGGACGGCACCCGCGCGCGGCTCGACCTCACGGCGGCGTACCCGACCGAGGAGCTGTCCCGCTGGACCCGCACCGTCACGCTGGACCGCGTCGCCTCGACGGTGCGCGTCGAGGACGACTGGGACGTCACGCCGGAGGGCTCGGGCACCGTCGTGCACTGGGTGCTCGCCGGCGAGGTGGACGCCTCGGAGCCGGGTCGCGTCGTGGTCCACCCGCTGGACGGTGCCCGGCGCACCCGCCTGACCTGGGACCCTGCCGGCGTGACCTCGTCGCTGACCGTCCGGACGCTGGACGACCCGATGCTGTCCGACGTGTGGGGCGACCACCTGACCCGGCTGGAGCTGCGGGTCGACGACGCCGCCGGGCACGGCTCGCTCACGGTCACCGTGGAGGCGGACCGATGACGACGCTGCCCGTCACCCGCCGCGACCAGCTCCTCGACATCCTCCGGCGCGAGGGCACGGTCCGGGTGAGCGACGCCGCGACCGCGCTGGGCGTCACGCCGGTGACGGTCCGCCGCGACATCACGCAGCTCGCCAACGACGGCCTGGTGCGGCGCGTGCACGGCGGCGCGACGCTGCTGGCCACCGCCGACGAGGAGCACTTCCCGACCGTCGCGACGCTCGGCATGGTGGTGCCGTCCCTCGACTACTACTGGCCCGGCGTGCTGCACGGCGCCCGCGAGGCGGCCACCCGGCTGGGCGTCCGCGTGGTCCTGCGCGGCTCGTCGTACGCGGCGCAGGACGACGTGCGGCAGGTCACCGGCCTGGTGGAGACCGTCGGCGTGGACGGCCTCCTGATCGCGCCGGCCCTGTCGGGGCCCGGCAGCGCCGAGCTGCTCGCCCTCCTGGCCGGGCTGGACATCCCGGTGGTGCTGATGGAGCGCACCGCCACCGCGCCGCCGCACCAGGCACCCCTGGAGTCCGTCGTCTCCGACCACGCGCTGGGCGCCGGCATCGCCGTGCACCACCTGGCGGGTCTCGGCCACCGCCGGCTCGGCCTCGCGTGCTCGGCGCTCAGCCCGACCGGGCCCAAGGTCCGCGCGGGGTGGCTCGCCGCGTGCGAGGAGCTCGGGCTGGAGACGGCGCTCGACCTGCAGGTGGCCAGCTACCGCGACCCGCAGTGGCGCACCGAGGTGGACCGGGTGCTGGACGCGTGCCTCGCGTCCGGGACGACCGCGCTGCTCGTGCACTCCGACCCGGAGGCGATCTCGCTGGTGGAGCGGTGCGAGGAGCGGGGCCTCCGCGTTCCCGGGCAGCTGTCCGTCGTCGCCTACGACGACGAGGTGGCCGGCCTTGCCCACCCTCCGCTGACCGCCGTCCGACCGCCCCGCCACGCGGTCGGCCGCGGCGCCGTGGAGCTCCTGGCGTCCCGGCTCGAGGAGCCCGACCGGCCCGTGCACCGCGTGACGGTCACGCCCGAGCTGATGGTCCGGGAGTCGACCGCCCCGCCGACCTGAGTCGACGGAGCGGCCGACACCGGATCAGCCCGCGAGCGCCCGCTCGGCCTCGCGGGTCAGGTCGTTGCGGTCCGCCCGCGCCGCGCGCAGCCGGGACATGACGACCGCGCCGGCCGCCACGAACGCGGCCGCGAGGGCGATCGCCAGGCGGGCCGTGTGGTCGGCGTCGGCACCCACCGAGATGGCGACGACGGCGGGAGCGATCAGCAGCGCCACGAGGTTCATGACCTTGATCAGCGGGTTGATCGCGGGACCGGCCGTGTCCTTGAACGGGTCGCCTACGGTGTCGCCGATGACCGCCGCCGCGTGGGCGTCGGACCCCTTACCACCGAAGTTGCCGTCCTCAACGATCTTCTTCGCGTTGTCCCAGGCGCCGCCGGAGTTGGCCAGGAAGACCGCCATCAGCACACCCGTGGCGATGGCGCCGCCGAGGAACCCGGCCAGCGGCCCGACGCCCAGGCCGAACCCGACCGCGATCGGCGCGAACGCGGCAAGCAGGCCGGGCGTGGCCAGCTCACGCAGCGAGTCGCGGGTGCAGATGTCGACGACCTTGCCGTACTCCGGACGCTCCTCGCCGGTCATGATCCCGGGGTGGTCCCGGAACTGGCGACGGACCTCGAACACGATGGCGCCCGCGGCCCGGGTCACGGCGTCGATCGCGAGCCCGGAGAACAGGAACACGGTCGCGCCGCCGAGGATCACCCCGACCAGCGTGATCGGGCTGATGATGTCGTAGCTCAGCATCGCCGTGGTCAGCTCGTCGCCCGCCTGGCCCGCCGTCCGCAGGGCGGACCGCACCGCCTCGGCGTACGAGCCGAACAGCGCTGTCGCCGCCAGGACGGCCGTCGCGATCGCGATGCCCTTGGTCACGGCCTTCGTCGTGTTGCCCACGGCGTCCAGGTCCGTGAGGATCTGCGCGCCCTCGGGCGTGACGTCGCCGGACATCTCCGCGATGCCCTGCGCGTTGTCGCTCACCGGGCCGAACGTGTCCATGGCGACGATGACGCCGACCGTGGTCAGCAGGCCGCAGCCGGCCAGCGCGATGAGGAACAGCGACAACGCCACCGAGCCGCCGGACAGCAGGAAGACCCCGCAGATCGCCGCCGCGATGATGCCGGCCGTGTAGACGGCGGACTCGAAGCCGACGCCGATCCCCGACAGCACCACGGTGGCCGCGCCGGTGAGCGTGGTCCGCGCGACGTGCAGGGTCGGCTTGCTCGTGGTGCCCGTGAAGTACCCGGTGACCCACAGGATGATCCCGGCCAGGACGACGCCGATGGCCACCGCGACCGACGCGATCAGCCGCGGGTCGCCGCCGTGCGTCTCCAGGCCCGCGGTGCCGCCCGTGAGGTCCGCGAACGACGACGGCAGGTAGATGAACGCGGCCACCGCGGACAGCGCGACGCCCACGAGCGCCGAGATGTAGAACCCTCGGTTGATCGCGGTCAGGCCGCTCTCCGAGCCCCGCACCCGCGTGATGAAGACGCCGAGCACCGCGACGAGCGCACCCATGGCGGTGACGACCAGCGGGAAGACCAGGCCTTCCTCACCGAACGCCGCCTTGCCCAGGATGAGCGCCGCGACGAGCGTGACGGCGTACGACTCGAACAGGTCGGCCGCCATGCCGGCGCAGTCGCCGACGTTGTCGCCGACGTTGTCCGCGATCGTCGCCGCGTTGCGCGGGTCGTCCTCCGGGATGCCCTGCTCGACCTTGCCCACCAGGTCGGCGCCCACGTCGGCCGCCTTGGTGAAGATGCCGCCGCCGACCCGCATGAACATCGCGAGCAGCGCGGCGCCGAAGCCGAAGCCCTCGAGCACCGCGGGCGCCTCGGCCCGGTAGATCAGGACCACCGACGCGGCGCCGAGCAGGCCGAGGCCCACCACGCTCATGCCGACGAACCCACCGGTCCGGAACGCAATGCGCGAACCCTCTGCACGCCCGCCCGGCTCCGACGCCGCAGCGGCCACCCGGACGTTCGCCCGCGTGGCCAGCCACATGCCCAGGTACCCGATCGCCGCCGAGAACCCGGCGCCGATCAGGAAGAAGACCGACCGGCCCACCTTGACGCCGCCGTCCCCGGGCAGCAGGAACAGCAGGGCACAGACGACGACCGCGAAGAGGGCCAGGGTGCGCAACTGCCGGCTCAGGTACGCCGACGCCCCCTCCTGGACCGCGCGCGCGATCTCGCGCATCGACTCGGTTCCCTCACCGGCCGCGAGCACCTGACGGCGCAGGACAACGGCAACGAGCAAGGACGCGACCGCAACGGCCGCGATGACACTGACGATCGTGATGCTCGTGGACCCGAGCTCGACCATGCATCCTCCTCGGACATCGGCGCGGCCCCCCTGACCGCACCTGTCCTGCAGCCCCGTTGCCGCACGACCCGGCGAGTCTAGCCAGCAGATGTGACGTGGATCGCACATCACGCCGACGGTGACGGCGCAGCCGCACGGCGGGACGATCGGATCGTCCCCAACCGTTCGGGGGGCGAGGGCGTCTGAACAGGTGAGGGCACTTCCGCACCGACCGAGAGGGACGCGCATGAGCTGGGAGGCGGATCTCGACACGCTCGTCACGGAGCGCGGCTCGGCTCTGGTCGCGTACGCGTACCTCCTCGCCGGGAACCTGGCATCGGCCGAGGACCTGGTCCAGGACGCCATCGTCCGCACCTACTCGCGCCGTCGACCCGAGGACATCACCTGGGTCGAGGCGTACGTGCGGCGCGTCATCCTGCACACCTACCTCGACGGCTACCGAGCCCGTCGCCGGTTCGCGGCGGTCACGCCCCTGCTGGCCACCGCCGACGTCGCCGACGGCGCGCAGGAGGCCGCCGGTGACCGCACCGACGTCGCGCGAGCGCTGACCTCGCTCTCGCCGCGCGAGCGAGCGTGCGTGGTCCTGCGGTTCTACGACGACCTCACCCTCCCGGAGATCGGGCTGCGGCTCGGCGTCTCCGCGGGGGCCGTGAAGCGGTACCTGTCCGACGCCCGGCGCAAGCTCGAGCCGCTGCTCGGCCCACAGCCCGGGCTCGCCACCGAGGACGTCGCGACGATCACGAAGGGAGGCTCGCGATGAATCGCGACCTCGAGTCGGCACTGGGCGAGCTCGCCTCCCACGCCGAGCAGAGCCACCGCACCGGTCGGGCACCCCTGCCCGTCGACCGCATGACGGCCGGCGCCCGCCGCCATCGCCGCACCCGTGCCGCCCTGATGCTCGGCGGCGCGGCCGCGGGTGTCGTGGTCATCGCCGGCGCGGCGTTCGCGGTGCTGCCGGACCGCTCACCCGCTCCGCCGGCGCAGACCCCGACCCCGACCGTGACGTCACCGGCACCGACTCCGACGCCCACCCCGACACCGACACCGACGCCCACACCGACCCCCACACCGACATCGGCCGCGGTCGTCCTGCCCCCCGGGGACGCCGCCCTGCCGTTCGGCACCTGCGGATCGCTCGCGGACGCGCGCCCGGCGTACCCGGTCGACGACCGGGTGCGCGCACGGCTGATGCCCGACGCGACAGCGCTGGTCGCGGGTGGCACGGTGGCGGCCGGCGGCGTGCTCGACGGCCCGCCCGACGGTGTGGCCCTCGCCCACGCGGTGCCCGACGACGGTCCGCGTGTCGCCGTGGTCAAGGACGGCGTGGTCGTCGGTACGACGGGCTTCCCCGCCACCGGCGACGTGATGGCTGCGCGCAGCGGCAACGACGGCGAGATCACGTCGTTCCGCGGTCTCCTCCAGCTCACCGTCTGCGACCCCGGCGACGGCGGACCGGTGACCTCCGGACGGCCGCTGCCTGCCGGCACCTACGAGCTCCGTCCCTGGGCGAGCGTCGTGGTGTACGACGGCCGTCAGGAGGCACCGGCCGAGCTCTACCAGGCACCGCTCACGTTCGAGCAGGCCGCCGCGCTCGGCGGCACCCGGGCGACCGCCGTCGGGGAGCCCACGACCGTCACCGTGACCGGCGAGGCCGAGAGTCAGCCGCCGCTGCCCGGGTCGGGCGTGCCGCTCGACCGCACGACGTTCGCCGCGACACCGGCCTGTGGAGGGCCGGCACCGGCCGCGCCCGTGCGCTCGGCCATGATCGACCTCCAGGTGGCACCGACGGCGACGACGTTCGCGGCGGGGTCCCCCCTGCGCGCGACGGCGAGCGTCCGCTACACCGGGCCGGGCCGGTTCCGGGCCTACGGCTACTACGCGGTCGAGTACTGGGTGGTGCGTGACGGCGTGGTCGTCGGGACGACCGTCCAGCCCAACGACGCGTTCTCCTCGATCGACCTGGGCGCCGGTGCCCCCCTCCGGTTCGCCGAGGCCGAACGGGTGCTGACGTCGTGCCGGGACGACGGCGGCTTCCCTCTGAGCAGCGACGACCCGCTGCCGGCGGGCCAGTACACCGTGTACCCGGGCTGGATCTTCAGCTCCCCGACGGTCCGGATGCCATCCGAGGTCGTCGCGCTGCAGGACCCGAGCGAGGGTTACTCCCTCACGCTCGGCACGCCGTTCGTCGTGACGCTCACCTGACCACCGACCCCTGCGCTCAGTCGCCGAGCGCGGCCTCGACCGTCTCGTGCACGGTGAACACCTGCAGCAGCGCGGTGATCCGGAACACCTTCAGCAGCCGCTCGGAGTCGATCACCAGCTGCAGCCGGCCACCGGCGAGCCGGACCTTCTTCAGGGTCCCGACGAGCAGCCCGAGACCGGTCGAGTCCATGAACCGCACCTCGCGCAGGTCGATCACGAGGTCCGTGCGGTCGCGGTCGAGCAGCTCCGTCAGCCGGTCCCGCAGGACGTCGGCCGTGGACACGTCGATCTCCCCGGCAACCTCGACGACCGTCTGCGCACCGACGTCCCGGGTGGTCACGCGCACATCCATCAGTCCGCTCCCGTCTCTGCGTGCGCATGCGGCCTGGGTACCACACGGTGCGCCTTCGACACACACTGCGCATTCAAACAGAGTGCAGTCCGTGGGCGAGCACCGGTTCACCCCACCGCGTCAGCCGCGCACGAACCGGACCGGGTCGCCGGGCCGCAGCTGCCCGAGCAGCCCGAGGGCGTGGCCCCGGACCACGGCGGCCACCGGGTAGCCGCCCGTCACCGGGTGGTCGACGCAGAACACGACGGGCTGTCCGTCCGGCGGCACCTGCACCGCGCCGACGACGAGGCCCACCGACGCGAGCTCGCGGCGGTCGAACCACGCCGCGCGGCGCAGCGGCGGCCCGGTCAGCCGGACCGCGACCCGGTTCGTCGCCGGCGTCACGTGGTACTCCTGCCCGCACAGCAGGCCCAGCGGGTCGTCGAACCACTCGGCGTGCGGACCAGGGACGACCGGCAGCACCGGGGGGACCGGTCGCACCGGCGCCACGTCGACGAGAGGCCAGTCCCGCGGGGCGGGCCCGACCGGGAGGACGTCGCCCGCCGTCAGCGGCGCCGGTCCCAGGCCGGCCAGCTGGTCCGTGCTCCGGGAGCCCAGGACCGGCGGCACGTCGATCCCGCCGCGCACGGCCACGTAGGTCCGGAGCCCCGCCGTCGCGGACCCGAGCCGCAGCTCCGCGCCGGCGGGCACCTCCAGCACCGCCGCGTGCCCCACGGGCCGACCGTCCACCCACGCGGACCCGGGCGCCCCCGTGAGCGCGACGGTCAGGTCGCCCGCCGCCCGCACGACGAGCCCGCCGAGCAGGACCTCGAGCCCGGCGGCGCCCTCGTCGTTGGCGACGAGCCGGTTGGCCAGCCGCAGCGCGCCGGGGTCGGCCGCGCCGGAACGCCCGACGCCGACGTGCGCCCAGCCGGGGCGGCCCAGGTCCTCGACGAGCGTGAGCAGGCCCGGGTCGACGACCTCCAGCGCCGCGGTCATGCGGCCGTGAACCGCACGCGGGTGCCGGGCTGCAGGAGTGCGGGCGGCTGCCGCTCGACGTCGAACAGGTCGAGGTCGCAGCGGCCCAGCAGGCGCCACCCGCCGGGCGTAGGTGCGGGATAGACCGCGGTGAACTCGTCGGCGACCGCCACCGCCCCGGCCGTCACGCGCTCCCGGGGGCTGTCCAGGCGCGGCACGTGCAGCACCGGGTCCAGGCCGGTCAGGTAGGCGAAGCCCGGCATGAACCCGCCGAACGCCACGGTGTACCGACCTGCGGTGTGCCGGGTGACCACCTCGTCGGCCGTCAGACCGGTGAGGCGCGCGACGTCGGCCAGGTCGGGGCCGTCGTACTCGACGGTCAGGACGACCTCGGCCACCGCCCGGTCGGCCGCCGGAGCGGAGCGCGCGGACCACCACCGCAGCACCGGCAGCTCCCGCGGGTCGGCACCGGCGCGCACCCGGAGCAGGAGCGTGCGCGCGGCGGGCACCTGGTCGACGATGGCCGCAGCCTGCGGGTCGGTCGCCCGTGCGGCGCGGACCGCGTCGTCGAGGGCGCGGACCTCGGTCAGCCCGGAGAGCTCCACGAGGACGGCGTCGTCGCCGAAGGGCACCACCCGGACGTCACCGCCATCCACCATGGGGCGATCCTGCCCGACGACCCGCAGCCGCCGTCAGACGAACGACCGGACGCTCACGCCCGACGCGAGGAGGGCCGCGCGGACCGCGGCCGCCAGCTGCACGGCCCCCACGGTGTCGGAGTGCACGCACACCGACTCCGCCTCGACCGCGACGTCCGTGCCGTCGACGGACCGGATCACTCCCTCGCCGGCCAACCTCACCACGCGCGCGGCCACCTCACCGGCGTCCGCGACCAGCGCCCCGGGCTCCGCGCGGGGCACGAGCGTCCCGTCGGCGCGGTAGCCGCGGTCGGCGAACGCCTCGGTGACCGCGCGCAGCCCGGCGGCGGTGGCCGCCGCGAGCACCGCGGACCGGGGCAGCCCCAGGACCGGCAGCTCCCCGACGGCCCTCACGACGGCCCCGGCGTGCCCCTCGTGGTGCACGACCGCGTTGTAGAGCGCCCCGTGCGGCTTCACGTAGGCGACCCGCGTGCCCTCGGCCGACGCGATCGCCTGCAGCGTCTCGACCTGCTTCCTCACCTGGGCGCGCAGCACGTCCGGCGGCACGTCGACGAACCGACGGCCGAAGCCCGCCCGGTCGAGGTAGGACACGTGCGCACCGACCGCGACCCCCCGCGCGGCCGCCACCCGGCACACCGCCGCCATCGTGCGCGCGTCGCCGGCGTGGAAGCCGCACGCGACGTTCGCGCTGGTCATGAGAGCGAGCAGCTGCGTGTCCACGCCGTCCACGCCGGGCTCCCAGGCGTCGAGCTCCTCGCCCAGGTCGCAGTTGAGGTCGATCCGGTCCGTCATGCCTCGATCCTGCCCGACCCGTGCCTGCTCGTCCCCGGTGGGAGGATGGGCGGGTGGTGGAACCCGGCGTGCTGCTCGACGTGCTGCTCGCCGGCGGACGCCGCTCGGACCGCATGACCCACGTCCGGCACCTCCCGTCGCGGCCGGGCGCGCAGGCGGACTGGCCCGCGTGGGCCGACCCCGACCTGGTGCAGGGATACCGCTCGCTCGGCGTGGACCGACCCTGGACGCACCAGGCCGACGCCGCCGACGCCGCCTGGTCCGGCCGGCACACGGTGCTGGCCACCTCGACCGGCTCGGGCAAGTCGCTGGCGTTCTGGCTGCCCGCGCTGTCCGCGGCCCGCGCCGCCGCCGCGGGTGGGCTGCTCGACCCCGGCCGCATCGAGAGCGTGGCCCGTCGCGCCACCACCCTGTACCTGTGCCCGACCAAGGCCCTGGCCGCCGACCAGCTGTCGGCGCTCGAACGCCTGCTCGTGGCGGCCCGCACCCGGGACGTCCGCGTGGCGACCTGCGACGGCGACACCTCCCTCGACGAACGGCGGTGGGTGCAGGAGCACGCGGACGTCGTCCTGACCAACCCCGACTTCCTGCACTTCGCCCTGCTGCCCCAGCATCGCCGCTGGGCACGGCTGCTGGCCTCCCTGCGCTACGTGGTGGTCGACGAGTGCCACGCGTTCCGGGGTGTGTTCGGCGCGCACGTGGGCCTGGTGCTGCGGCGCCTGCGCCGGCTCGCCGCCTCCTACGGCGCGACCCCGACGTTCCTGCTCGCGTCGGCCACCACCTCCGACCCGGCCGAGAGCGCCGCGAGGCTCATCGGCGTCGACGCGTCCGAGGTCACCGCCGTGACGGACGACGCCTCCCCGGCCGGCCGCAAGACGTTCGTCCTGTGGCAGCCGCCCGAGCTGCCCGGCACCGAGGCGCCGTGGTCGGCGCTGCTGCCCGAGGACGACCCGTGGGCGACGCCGCTCGCACTGCCGCGCCACGTCACCCGCGGTCCCGACGACCTCGCCCCGCCGGGCCCGGACGACGTCTGGGACGCGCCGGCGGTCCACTCCGCCGCCCTGAGCGCCCCGCCGGAGGGCTCGGGGCCGCTGGGCACCGGTGAACGCCTGGTCGCCGTGCCGTCCGACCGTCCCCGCCGGACCGCGACCGCCGAGATCGCCGACCTCTTGGCCGACCTGACGGCGGCGGGCGCCAGGTCGCTGGCGTTCACCCGGTCGCGCCGGGGCGCCGAGTCCGTCGCCGCCGCCACCCGGGCGCACCTGACGCACATCGACCCCGCCTTCGCGGCGTCGGTGTCGGCGTACCGGGGCGGCTACCTGCCCGAGGAACGGCGCGCGCTGGAGTCGGCGATCCGGTCCGGTGCGCTGCGCGCGCTCGCCACGACGAACGCGCTCGAGCTGGGCGTCGACATCTCCGGCCTGGACGCCGTCTTCATCGCCGGGTGGCCCGGGACGCGTGTGTCGCTCTGGCAGCAGGCCGGCCGCGCCGGACGGGCGGGCACCGACGGCCTGGTGGTGCTGGTCGCGCGCGAGGACCCGCTGGACACGTTCCTCGTGCACCACGCCGAGGCGATCTTCGACACCCCCGTCGAGGCGACCGTCTTCGACACCACGAACCCCTATGTCCTGGCGCCGCACCTGTGCGCCGCCGCCGCCGAGCTCCCCCTGCGGGCCGACGAGCTGGACCTGTTCGGGCCGCGGACCGCGGGGCTGCTCGGTGAGCTGGTCGAGCGCGGCACCCTGCGGCGCCGCCCGTCGGGCTGGTACTGGACGCACAACGAGTCGGCCAGCAGGCTGACCGACCTGCGCGGCTCGGGCGGGGACCCCGTGCGCGTGGTCGAGTCCGCGACCGGGCGCCTGCTCGGCACCGTCGACGCCGCGTCCGCCGACTCCACGGTGCACGACGGCGCCGTCTACGTGCACCAGGGCGCGACCTTCGTCGTCGACGAGCTGCGCCTGGAGGACGGCGTCGCCCTGGTCACCCGTCGCGACGTCGACTACGGCACCTGGGCCCGCTGGGTGACGACCACCGAGATCCGGTCGGTCGACGCCGAGGTGCCGTGGGGCCCGGTCACGTGGGGGTTCGGACAGGTCGACGTGACCACGCAGGTGCTCGGCTACCAGCGCAAACGCATCCCCGACCTGCAGCTCCTCGGCACCGAGGAGCTCGACCTGCCGGCCCGGATGCTGCGCACCACGGCCGTCTGGTGGACCGCCCCGGCCGAGGTCCTCCTGGCGGCGGGTGTCACCGTCGAGGCGACGCCCGGCGCCCTGCACGCCGCCGAGCACGCGTCGATCGGGCTGCTGCCCCTGCTGGCGACCTGCGACCGCTGGGACCTGGGCGGGTTGTCGACCGCGCTGCACGTCGACACCGAGCAGGCCACCGTGTTCGTGCACGACGCCTACCCCGGCGGCGCCGGGTTCGCCGAGCGCGGGTTCGCGCTCGGTGCGACCTGGCTGCGGGCCACCCGCGACGCCATCGCCGCGTGCCGGTGCCTGACCGGGTGCCCCGCCTGCGTGCAGTCGCCCAAGTGCGGCAACGCCAACAATCCCCTGGACAAGGCGGCCGCTGTCCGGCTCCTCGACGTGGTGCTCTCGCACGCCCCGGCGCCGACCACCGCGTAGCCCACCCAGCGCACACCCACCACCGCGCAGCCCACCCAGCGCACACCCACCACCGCGCAGCCCGACCGGCAGCTCACCGGCGCTGGGAGGCCGGCCCCGCCCGTGCCCACGCGGTGGCCGCGCCCGCCGCACCCGCCACGCTCACCCGCACGGTCAGCACCCCCTCGCCCTCGTCGACACACGACGTGAGCCGGCCCCCGTTGCGGCCGACCACCTCCCTGACCGTCGCGCAGGGATCTCCCGCACGACCGGTGAGCGCCTGTTCCGCCCCCGCGAGCGCACCGAGGTCCGCCGAGGTCTGCGCCCGCCCGCGCGCCAGCTGTGCCGACGCCAGCAGCCCGAGCAGCCCCGCCACGACCAGAGCCACGGCGACGAGTGCCAGCACCAGCACGGTCCCCGACCCGCGGTCATCCGCTCTCACGGCTCCACCCTCACGGCTCCACCCTCGCGACCGCCGTGGCCGCGGCGCGCAGCGGTCCCCAGGTGACCGAACCCACCCGCGCGGAGACCTCGACGGTCACCCAGGCGTCCGCGCGCGTCACCGCCACGGACGCGGCGTCACCGGCCAGCCGCCGTGCCGTGGCCAGGACGGCCGGGTCCGGCTCCCCGAGAGCGGCCGCACGGGCAGCCGCGCGGGCGGCGTCCGTGCAGCGCGTCTGAGTGACCGCCGTCGACGCGATCGTGAGCAGGGCGGTCAGCAGGACGACGACCACGGGCAGGCCGACCGCAAGCTCGGCGGTGACGCTCCCGCGGTCGCGCCGGCCCGCGGCGGTCACAGCGACAGTGCCTGACGGATGATGCCCAGCAGCAGGCCCTTCACCTCGTTGCCCTTGAGGATCACCAGGAGCAGGCCGGCGAACCCGACGGCGGCGAGCGTCGCGATCGCGTACTCCGCGGTCGCCATGCCGGCGTCCGCGAGCCCGACCCGCACCCGCACCCGCAGCCCGTGCCGGTGACGGCGCACGACCGCGGCCACGCCCGGCGTGGCCGACACGACCGCACGGACGACGCTCCGGCGACCCGGCTCCTCGCGCGGCTGCCCCGGATCGCGCTGCTGTGTTGGATCGTTCGGCTGCCCAAGATCGTGCGACTGCCCCGGATCGGGCTGCTGCTGTCCCGGATCGTGCGACTGTCCCGGGTCGCGTTGCCGTCCCTGGTCGCGTTGCCGTCCCTGGTCAGGCTTCTCCCCCAGTCGGCGCTGCTGCCCCGGGTCCGGCCCCAGGGTCGTCGTGTCGGACATGTCCTCTCCTCTCGTCGAACGCCGTGGAGTGTCTGGCGTCTGCCCAGCGTCGGGCGCGCCGCCGTGGCGCGGGGCGGCGGCTCCGCGATCGGTGCGGGCCGCGGCCATCGGCCGGGCTGTGGGCGTCTCGCGGGGCCGCGGACGTGACCCGAGCGCCGGCGCAGCTCACCCGAGCAGGTCGCCCGCGAGGCTCAGGAGCATCGGCACCAGGCCCAGGAGGATGAAGGCGGGCAGGAAGCACAGCCCGAGCGGGAGGACGAGCCGCACCGCGAGCGCGCCCGCCGCGGCCCGGGTGCGCGTCCGCCGGTCACGCCGCAGCTGGTCCGCCCGACCACGCAGCGCCGGCCCGGGCGCCGATCCCGTGTCCCAGGCGGGCTCCAGGGCGCCCACGACGTCGGCGACGCCCGTGCCCGCCCACGCCGACTGCCAGGTCGCGCCCAGGAGCAGCGCGGAACCTCCCCGCGCCAGCGCCTCGCCCTGTGCACCACCGACGGCCGAGCCGACCGCCGCGAGCGCCCGCGGCAGTGGCGCTCCCGTCGCGATCGCCACGTCGAGCAGGTCCAGCAGGAGCACCGTGTCCATCGGCTCGTGCACGACCACGCGAACCCGCACCGGACGCGTCGGCCGGGACCGTCGCGGACCGGCCCCTCCCCACCACCACGGGCTGCTGGCGAGCGCGGCGGACAGCGCGACCGCCACGGCCAGGGCGGCGGGCGTCACGCGCGTCCCGCTCGCGACAGCAGGGTCGCCGTCCACCACCGGCCCAGGCCCACCAGCACGATGCCCAGCACCGCCGACGCCGTCCCGATCCCCCCGGACAGCACCACGCCCACGGGGTCGGCCCCGAGCAGCGCGCCCAGCGCCACGCCGAGCACCGGCAGCCACGCGAGCACCTGGGCGGTCGACCGCGGCCCCGAGAGCGCTGCGCCGCGCTCCCCCTCCGCCTCCGCGTCGGCCGCGACCGCTGACGCGATCCGCTCGAGCACCCCCGCCAGCGGGGCGCCGAGCTCGTCGGACAGTCGCGCAGCGGCCACCACGGCACGCGCACGCTGTGCCGCGCCCGGCTCCGCACGCCTGGGCAGCCGCGTGGGGAGCCCTGTCAGGAGCCGGGTCCGGAGCCTCCGGCGGAACCGGCTCCCGCCCGGTCGGGACGTCGTGGCGAGGAGGGCGTCAACGGTCGGTGCCGGCCCCGCGAGCACCACGCCGAGCGTCCGGGACCACGCCTCGACCGGGGTCGCGCCGGCCCTCAGCTGCGCGGAGACGGCGACGAGGGCGGCGGACAGGTCACCGTCGACGCGGGCCTGCGCGGGACCCTCCACGGCTGGGTGCGCCACCTGTGGGCGGACGCGGCGGCCGCCCGGGCCGGCACCTGCCACGGCTGCCAGCAGCACCAGCGCCCCGATGGCCACGCTCACCGCACCACCTCGACGCCTGCGCGTCCGGACTCCAGCCCCAGGCGGGCGGCCAGCGGCGGCCACGCGGGCCCCGCGACGGTCACGCCCGATGCGTCTGACCGCAGGGCGCACGCCACCTCCAGGTCCCCGGAGGCGGCACGCCGGACGACCCCGACCTCGGCCACGTAGCGGCGGTCGCCTCGGCGTAGGTGCAGCACGGCGTCGAACGCGCTCGCTGCCTGCGCGGCGAGCGCGTCACGCGACATCCCGGCCAGCGCCGCGAGCGCCTCCAACCGGGCCGGCACGTCCGCGGCGGCGTTGGCGTGGACCGTGGCGCACCCGCCGTCGTGCCCGGTGTTCAACGCGGCGAGGACCTCCCGGACCTCGGCACCTCGGCACTCGCCGAGCACGATCCGGTCGGGCCGCATCCGCAGCGCGTGCCGCACCAGGTCCGTCAGGTCCACCCGGCCCGCGCCGTCCACGTTCGCGTGCCGGGCGAGCAGGCGAACCACGTGCGGGTGCGCCGGGGACAGCTCGCCCGCCTCCTCCACGACGACCAGACGCTCGTCGTGCGGGACCAGCGAGAGCAGCGCCGCCAGCAGGGTCGTCTTGCCGGACCCCGTCGCACCCGAGACCAGCAGGTTGGCGCGCGTGGCCACCAGCGCCCGGACCACGGGGACCAGCGCGGTCGCGAGCGTGCCGGAGGCCACGAGCTGCTCGATCGTGAACGGCCGCGACCGGACCACTCGGAGGCTGATCAGCGCGCAGGTGCCGGCCACCGGCGGGAGCACCGCGTGCAGACGGGTGCCGTCGGGCAGGCGGGCGTCGACCGCGGGAGAGGCGTCGTCGAGGCGCTGACCGCCCGCGGCGGCGAGCCGTACCGCGAGTGCCCGCACGTCGTCCGGCCCTCCCAGGTCCACGTCCGCACGGCCCAGCCGCCCCGCGCGCTCGACCCAGACGTCGCGAGGTCCGTTGACCAGGACGTCGGTCACCTCGGGGTCGTCGAGCAGCACCTGCAACCGACCCGCGCCGAAGAGCTCGTCGCGGACGGTCCTGCTCATCGACCGCAGCGCGGCGGAGCCGAGCACCGCGCCGGCGTCGCGCGCGGCCGCCTCGACCGCGGCATCGAGGGAGCCACCGGACGGGTCGTGCGGACCGAGGCGGGCGCGCACCGCGTCGAGGAAGTCGGGCCCGACCGTGCGCACCGGTGCGCTCATGTCAGGCCGCCCAGCGCCGACACCACGCGGGCCGCCGCCCGGGCCGTCGGACCGCCCTCCGGCACGCCGCCCCGTTCGAGCGCCGCCCCCATCCGCCGGTCGCGCGGGAGCATCGCGAGGATCGGCAGGTCGACCGTGTCGGACAGCTCGGCGGCTCCGAGACCACCCGGCGCCGGGCCGGCCACCACGAGCCACGTCGCCACGCCCGCTCGGACCAGGCACGGGCGCATCGCCAGGATCCCGGCGACAGAGCGCAGGTCCCGCGGCGCCACGACGAGCACGGCATCGCACGCACCGGCGAGCGACTCCCCCGCCACGACCGCAGCCCGATCCAGGTCGAGCACCAGGGCACCCGCCGCGGCGGTCAGGGCGTGCAGCACGTCGGCGACCACGGCGGGCTCCGGAGGCCCCGGCCGCGACCGGTCGGCGCTGAGCACGGCGCAGGGACCCCACCGGGGCAGCAGCGTGAGCACGTCGGCACCGGACACCTCCCCGCGGGCGTCCGCGAGGTCCGGCCACCGCACGCCGTCGGCGCCCTCGAGCCCTAGCAGGACGTCGATCCCCCCAGAGGCGCGGTCCAGGTCCACCAGCACCGTCGCCGTCCGGCGCGCCAGCTCGCGGGCGAGGGCCGCAGCGAGCGTGGAGGCACCGGCGCCGCCGCGAGCCGCCACCACGCCGACGACGAGTGCACGGCGGGGAGCGGGTGCGACCGACGGCCAGGTCGGCGGGCCAGGACGGGCACCGGTGAGGGGGGTCATCGGTTCCGCCTCTCTGCCCGGCCCGACCTGACCGCCGGCGCACCGGGAACACTGCCGCGCCACCCCGGGTCACCACCCGCGTCGCGAGCGCCGCTGTGGGGCCTCCGCCCCGCGACCCGGGCTGTGGGCGGCTCGTCGGCCCACGGACGCCGGCCGGCGCCGGCACCGGTCGGTGTCGGCACGAGTTGGGTGTGGGCGTGCGTCGGTGTGGGCACCAGGCGGTGTGGGCACCGGCCGCTAGGCTCGCCGCGAGCTCGACCCACCGATGACGCTCGGCCCACCGACGACGACCGCCCGGAGCAGCATGGACGAGGACCGCACCCAGCACGGCGCACCGACGCGCGGGCTGCGCGAGGCCGCGTTCTTCGACCTCGACAAGACGATCATCGCCACGTCGTCCGCCACCGCGTTCTCCCGACCGTTCCTGGCGCAGGGCCTGCTGACCCGGCGCTCGGTCGTGCGCACCGCCTACGTGCAGCTCCAGTACCTGCTCGGCGGTGCCGACGAGGGCCAGACGGAGCGGCTGCGCGCGCAGCTGTCGCGGATGGTCGTCGGCTGGGACGTCGCCCAGGTGTCGTCGATCGTCGCCGAGACGCTGCACGAGTCCATCGACCCCAAGGTCTACGCCGAGGCCGTCGCCCTCATCGAGGAGCACCACCGTGCCGGCCGGGACGTCGTCGTGGTCTCCGCGTCGGGTGCGGAGGTGGTCGAGCCGATCGCCGAGGCGCTGGGCGCGGACCATGTCATCGCCACCCGGATGGCCGTCCTCGACGGCCGGTACACCGGTGAGATCGACTTCTACGCCTACGGGGAGAACAAGGCGTCGGCCATCCGCGAGCTCGCCGAGGCCCGCGGCTACGACCTCGCCGCCAGCTACGCCTACTCGGACTCCATCACGGACGCGCCCATGCTCGAGACGGTCGGTCACGCGTTCGCGGTGAACCCGGACCGCGCGCTGCGCAGGCTCGCCGTCGAGCGCGGGTGGGGTGCCCTGCTGTTCGTCCGCCCCGTCCCGCTGTTCCCCCGCCGGGCACGCATCGCCACGGCGGGCGCCGCCGCCGTCGTGGCCGTCGGGCTCGCCGTGACCTGGATCGCCGTCCGCCGCCACCGGCAACGCACCTGAGCCGCCCGGCGCCACCGCCGACGCGCCCGAGCCACCCGGACCCGTCCGCAGTGCGGACGCCGGTCCCAGCATCCGGCGGGCCCGGACGCGTGGCCTGCGCGGTCATTCCGCCGGCTGTCGTCGGCGCCGGAGGTGCGGTATCACGGTCCTGACAGTCGGATGACCTGACGGCACCCACGCGCAGGAGAGCCCACCTATGGGCAGGTCGACCGGGCTGGTCCCGTCGCGACCGACACAAGTGCACGCCTGATCACCATCGGGTCGGCTGTTGGCGACGGCGCCCCACGGGGCGCCGTCGGTCGTCCCTCGACCGGTCCGACGCCGATCACACCGGTCACGCGCCGGTCACGACCCGCTCGGCAGCGACCCGGCCAGCACCCCGTCCGCGACCGTGCGGGCATGCGCGGCGCCGGTCACCACGGCGTCGCCGTAGCCCGCCAGCCACGCGGCCACGCCCGCCGGGGACCCGGTCGCGAACCCCGCGGCCGCGCCGAGGTACGGGTTCAGCGCCGCGGCCCACGCGGCCTCGGTGACCAGGGACCCGGTCGGGTCCAGCCCGCGCACGGTGAGCAGGAGGCGGGCCGTCGCGCGCGCCACCAGCCCGTTGCCGCCCGCGAACGGGCGCAGCGCGAGCAGCTCGCCGTGCACCACGGCAGCGAGCACGAGTGCGGGCGCGGTCGACGCCTGCACGGTCCGGCCGAGCAGCTCGATCCGGGCCGCCAGCTCGTCGCCCACGGGTGCCGGGCCGAGCCCCCGCAGGTCACCGGGCTGCTCCGTCGAGCGCAGCCGACCCACGGCCGCGTCGGGCAGCCACCCGCTCGTCGCGGCGACGTGCACCTGCGCGAGCACCTGACCCAGCGGGGGCAGCGCCACGGATCCGCGGTCGCCGAGTGCGGGCATCCACCGTTCGACCAGGGCGGTCGCCCGCAGGGCACCGACGACGACGGGCTCGTCCCCGCCGCCCGTGGCCAGGGCCCGGACCTGCGACAGGGGCACGCGCACGCCCTCGATCTCGCACGACGACCGCGTCGCTCGCAGGCCCGCCTCGGCGCGCACCTCGCGCCACCTCCGGCGGTAGGCCTCGTGCCAGCGCAGCTCCTCGCAGGCCACCCTGGCCCGGTCGACGGCCTCCGCCACCCCCGGGAGCGCGAGCAGCGGGGCGAGGGGGTCCGTCACGCCTGCCACCCTACGAGCGTCGCGCAGGTCACAATGTGCACATGGTCTCCCCGAGCGTCTCCTCCTCCATCACGGCACGCCTGGAGGTCCAGGCGCGGCCGACCGCCGTCAGCGAGCTCACCACGGCGATCGAGAAGGCCGGGGGCATCGTCACCGCCCTGGACGTGACCGCGTCGGGCCACGAGCACATGACCGTCGACGTCACGTGCGCGACGCGCGGCGAGCAGCACGCGGCCGACATCGTCGAGGCCCTCAAGGTCCTGGAGGGCGTGGTCGTCGAGCGCGTCAGCGACCGCACGTTCCTCATGCACATCGGCGGCAAGCTCTCGATCGAGTCCAAGGTCCCGCTGCGCAACCGCGACGACCTGTCCATGGCGTACACGCCGGGGGTCGCGCGGGTCTGCGAGGCGATCGCGGCGCACCCCGAGGACGCCCGCCGCCTCACCATCAAGCGCAACACGATCGCCGTGGTCACGGACGGCACGGCCGTGCTGGGCCTGGGCAACATCGGACCGTTGGCCAGCCTGCCCGTGATGGAGGGCAAGGCGGTGCTGTTCAAGCGGTTCGCGGGGATCGACGCGTTCCCCATCGCGCTGGACACCACCGACGTGGACCAGATCGTGGAGACCATCTGCGCGATCGCGCCGGTCTTCGCGGGGATCAACCTCGAGGACATCTCGGCGCCGCGGTGCTTCGAGGTCGAGCGGCGGCTGCGCGAGCGCCTGGACATCCCCGTCTTCCACGACGACCAGCACGGCACGGCGATCGTCGTCGTCGCCGCGCTGACCAACGCGCTGAAGGTGGTCAAGAAGGACCTCGCCACGGTGCGAATCGTGCTGTCCGGCGCCGGCGCCGCGGGGACCGCGGTGCTCAAGCTGCTGCTCGCCGCGGGGGCCGAGGACGTGGTCGTGGCGGACATCGGGGGCGTCGTGCGTGCCGACCGACCCGGGCTGGACGAGTCGTTGTTCTGGACGGCCTCCGTGACGAACCCGCGCGGCATCGGGGGCAGCGTCGCGGACGCCCTGCGGGACGCGGACGTCTTCATCGGCGTCTCCGCGCCCGATGTCATCACGGGCGACGACGTCGCGACGATGGCGACGGACGCCATCGTGTTCGCGCTCGCCAACCCCCGCCCCGAGGTGGACCCGGACGATGCGGCGCTGCACGCGGCCGTGGTGGGAACGGGCCGCTCGGACTTCGCCAACCAGATCAACAACGTGCTCGCGTTCCCCGGCGTGTTCCGCGGGCTGCTCGACGCGCAGTCGCACCGGATCACGAGCGCCATGCTGCTCGCGGCGGCGTACGCGCTGGCGTCCGTGGTCACGGACGACGAGCTGAACCCGACCTACATCGTGCCCAGCGTGTTCCACCCCGACGTGACCTCGGTCGTCGCCGCGGCGGTGACGAAGGCCGCCCAGACGCCGGTCGAGGTCTAGGCCCAGGTCGCCCGCGCGTACTGCGGCTGCCACGCGGCCGCGTCGGCCACGCCCAGCTCGTGCGCGGCGCGCAGCGGCCAGAACGGGTCACGCAGCCCCTCGCGCCCCAGCAGGACGGCGTCCGCCGACCCGTCGGCCAGCACGGCCTCCGCCTGCGCGGGATCGGTCAGCAGACCGACCGCTGCGACCGGCACGCCGGACGTCTCGCGCACCTCGCGGGCGGCGGGAACCTGGTAGCCGGGCCCGACGGGGATGGTCGCGGGTGCGTTGCCGCCCGTGGAGACGTCGACCAGGTCGACGCCGTGGCCGGCCAGGTCCTTGGCCACCTGGGCGACGTCCCCGACCGTGAGCCCGCCCTCGACCCAGTCCGTCGCGGAGAGCCGGACGAACAGGGGCTTGTCCTCGGGCCAGGCCCCGCGGACGGCGTCGACCGTCTCGAGCAGCAGCCGCGCCCGGTTCTCGAGCGTGCCGCCGTACTCGTCGTCGCGCGCGTTGGACAGCGGCGAGAGGAACTGGTGGAGCAGGTAGCCGTGGGCGGCGTGCACCTCGACCACGTCGAACCCGGCGTCGTCGGCCCGGCGGGCGGCAGCGGCGAACGCCGCGGGGACCTGCGCGATCTCGTCCAGGCTCAGCGCGTGGGGCGTCTCCAGCCCGGGGAACGCGACCGCCGACGGAGCCACGGTCGGCCAGCCGCCCAGCTCCGCGGGCACCGAGCCGCGCCCGTTCGCGAACGGCGAGAACGTCGAGGCCTTGCGGCCGGCGTGGGCCAGCTGCACACCGACCAGCGACCCGCGCTCGTGCACGAAGTCGGTGATCCGGCGCCACTCGGACACGTGCTGGTCGTGCCAGAGCCCGGTGTCCTCCGGCGAGATCCGGCCCTCCGGCGCCACGGCCGTGGCCTCGGCGATCAGCAGCCCGAACCCGCCGGACGCCCGCGAGCCCAGGTGCACCAGGTGCCAGTCGTTCGGGGTGCCGTCGACGGCCGAGTACTGGCACATCGGCGCCAGCCAGGCGCGGTTGGGGAACGTGGTGCCGCGCAGGGTCAGCGGCGAGAAGAGGAGGCTCACGTGCGGTGGCAACCCCGGCGGCCCCCGCGCCCATTCCCGGGCCTTTGGTCCCCCCGGCGCGTCCGGCGCTGCACGACCATGGACGGGTGCTGAGCATCTCCGACGCGGTGGACGCCCAGGCGGCCGCCGCCCGCCACAAGGTCGACCTCCTGGCGACACCCGGACTCCTCCTGGTGCGCACGATGCTGGGCGGCGCCTACATCGGTATCGGCGTGCTGATCATGGCCACCGCGGGCGGTCCGCTCGTCGTCGCCGGCTCGCCGTTCGCCCCGCTGGTGCAGGGTCTGGTGTTCGGGGTCGCCCTGACCGTCGTCCTCGTGGCGGGCGCCGAGCTGGCCACCTCAGCGATGATGATCCTCACCCAGGGTGCCTTGCGCGGCACGGTCGGCTGGAGCCGCGCGGGCCTGACGCTGCTCGCCTGCATGGCGGGGAACCTGGTGGGCGCGATGCTGTTCGCGTTCCTGGTGCACGTCTCGGGGGTCCTGGCACCCGGCACCGCGGGCGGGACGGTCCTGGCGGGGATGGTCGAGCACAAGGCGCACGAGACGTCGCTGCAGCTGCTGGTCCGCGGCATCCTGTGCAACCTGCTGGTGTGCCTCGCCGTGTGGAGCGCGGCGCGGCTGCGCAGCGAGGGTGCACGCATCGCCGTGGTGTTCGGCTGCGTCATGGTGTTCATCACATCCGGGTTCGAGCACGTCGTCGCCAACATGACCACGTTCTCGCTCGGCCTCTACGGGGGCCTGCCGGGCGCCGACCTCGCCGAGATGGCGCGAAACATCGCCCTCGTCGGCCTCGGCAACCTGATCGGCGGCGCGATCCTGGTCGGCGCCGCGTACGCGTACGGCAGCGGCGGACGCCCGGGGACCGGGCCGGTCGGGCAGCCGGACGGCGCCGACGCGGCCGCGCTGACCGGCGACCGGGAGCCGCTGGCAATACCGTGACTCGGACAGCGGTGTCGACCGGCGCCGCCCGAGTCGCCAGCTTTCGAGGAGCACGGATGAGCACCGCCGACCCGCACCGCCCCCGCGGCGCAACCGACCGTCCCGACCCCGTGCCGACGAGCGACGAGAGCCACCCCTCCATCGAGGAGACGACGCCGGCCGGCGACGACTCCCCCGCGCACGAGGTCGCACCCACGGTCGAGACGCTGGACCCGCCGAGCACGACGAGCGCAACGCCGACCACCACGCCGTCCACCGCCCAGACCTCGGCGCCGACCGCGGAGCCCGGCCTGGACACCGGCCGCCACGCCGTGGTCCGACCGGCGCCCACACCTCCCGACGAGCCCGTCGCCCCCGCGCGGTCCGTCGACGAGCCCGCCGACCCGCCCGCGGAGCCCGCCGCTCGGCAGGCCGCCCCCACCGAGACCGTCGCCCCCGCGCCGGACCCGGTCACGACGGCGTCGGAGCCGACCACCACCAAGCCGGCCGCGGAGGACGACGCCCACCTCTTCCCGGACCCGAACGCGCCCCGACGCGCCACGTTCGGCTCGCACGTGCTCGGCGTGCTCGTCGGGCTGATCCTGGCGCCGGTCGGTGCCGGTGTGCTGCTGCTGGGCGAGTCCCGGATCCTGGAGGCCCAGGTGGGTGGCTGGGACGCCTCGACCGAGGTCCTCGGCATCGTGCTGGTGACGCTCGGCCTGCTCCTGCTCGGCTGCGTCCTGCTGCTCGGGCTCTGGACGCCGGCCGTCCCGATCACCGGCGGCGGGCTGCTCACCCTGGCGGGCATCGTCTACCTCTACCTGCCGTCCGTCGCCCGCGACCAGACCCTCGACCTCCTCACATCGTCCGGCTGGCGGGTCACCGTCACGCAGGTGACGGTCGCCGGCACGTCCGGCATGGCGCTCGCCGTCGGCTTCCTGCTGCTGCTCTCCGGGATCGTCACCGCCGTGGCACGGCGTCGCGGGGTGCGGCTCGGGGAGTTCCGCGAGCGCCATCGCGCCTGAGCGAGAACCGCCGGGGGCGCTAGAGTGCGGTCCGGACCGCTGGTCCCCCTGCATCGACGTCGCTGCACAGGAGGTGGTCCCCGTGACCGACACCACGCCAGAGACCCACGAGCCCGGCCTCGAGAACCTGCTCACCGAGGACCGACGCTTCCCGCCGAGCCCCGAGTTCGCCGCCCAGGCCAATGCCCAGCAGGGCCTGTACGCCTGGGCCAACGCGGACCGGGTCAGCTTCTGGGCCGAGCAGGCACGTGAGCTGCTCAGCTGGGAGACGCCGTTCGAGGAGGTCCTCGACTGGTCGAAGGCGCCCTTCGCACGCTGGTTCGCCGACGGGACCCTGAACGCGGCGTACAACGCGGTCGACCGCCACGTCGAGGCCGGGCACGGCGACCGGGTCGCGCTGCACTTCGAGGGCGAGGGCGGTGACAGCCGGGCGTTGACGTACGCCGACCTGCAGCGCGAGGTGTCCAAGGCCGCGAACGCCTTCACCGCCCTGGGCGTCGGCGCGGGCGACCGGGTGGCCATCTACCTGCCGCTGATCCCCGAGGCGGTCGTGACCATGCTGGCGTGCGCGCGCCTCGGCGCCCCGCACTCGGTCGTGTTCGGCGGGTTCTCGGCCGAGGCACTGAGCACCCGGATCAACGACGCGCAGGCCAAGCTGGTCGTGACCGCGGACGGCGGGTACCGCCGGGGAGCGGCCAGCGCGCTCAAGCCCGCGGTCGACGACGCCCTGACCAAGGGCACGCCCTCGGTCGAGCACGTCCTCGTGGTCAAGCGGACCGGTCAGGACGTCGCCTGGAACGACGACGTGGACGTCTGGTGGTCGGACGTGGTCGACCAGGCGAGCGACCAGCACACCCCCGTCGCGTTCGAGGCCGAGCACCCGCTGTTCATCCTCTACACGTCGGGCACCACCGGGAAGCCGAAGGGCATCTTCCACACCACGGGCGGCTACCTCGCCCAGGCCGCGTTCACGCACCGCAACGTGTTCGACCTCAAGCCCGAGACCGACGTCTACTGGTGCACCGCCGACGTCGGCTGGATCACCGGTCACACCTACGTCGTGTACGGACCGCTCATCAACGGCGCCACGCAGGTGATCTACGAGGGCACCCCGGACACGCCGCACCGCGGCCGCTGGTGGGAGATCGTCGAGAAGTACAAGGTCACGATCCTCTACACGGCTCCCACGGCCATCCGGACCTGCATGAAGTGGGGGTCGGAGATCCCCGCCAAGTTCGACCTGTCCAGCCTGCGGGTGCTCGGGTCGGTGGGTGAGCCCATCAACCCGGAGGCGTGGATGTGGTACCGCCGCGTGATCGGCGGCGACCGCACCCCCGTCGTCGACACCTGGTGGCAGACGGAGACCGGCGCCATCATGATCAGCCCGCTGCCCGGCGTCACGGAGACCAAGCCGGGCTCCGCGCAGGTGCCGCTGCCCGGCATCGCGGCGGACGTCGTGGACGACGAGGCGAACCCCGTCCCCGACGGCGGCGGCGGCTACCTCGTGCTGACCGAGCCGTGGCCGTCGATGCTGCGCGGCATCTGGGGCGACCCCGACCGGTACGTCGACACGTACTGGTCCCGGTTCAAGGGCCTGTACTTCGCGGGCGACGGGGCGAAGAAGGACGCCGACGGCGACATCTGGCTGCTCGGGCGCGTGGACGACGTGATGAACGTGTCCGGCCACCGGCTGTCGACCACGGAGATCGAGTCCGCTCTCGTGTCCCACCCGTGGGTTGCGGAGGCCGCGGTGGTCGGCGCCGCCGACGACACGACCGGTCAGGCCGTGGTCGCCTTCGTCATCCTGCGCGGCGACGCGGGCGGCGGCGACCAGGAGGCCGACGCCGTGCAGACCGAGCTGCGCAACCACGTGGCCAAGGAGATCGGCGCGATCGCCAAGCCGCGGCAGATCCTCGTGGTCGCGGAGCTGCCCAAGACGCGCTCGGGCAAGATCATGCGCCGCCTGCTGCGGGACGTCGCGGAGAACCGGACGGTCGGCGACGCGACGACGCTCGCCGACTCGTCGGTCATGGACCTGATCGCCCAGGGTCTGTCGGCGCCGGGGGCGAAGCAGGAGGACTGAGCTCGTCGGCGGGCGCCGTCGCCTCGGCGGCGGCGTTCGCCGGGCTCTGCGCCAGCACGACGCAGCCCGCCAGCGCGAGCAGCGTGCCCACCACGGCGGCCAGCACCCACCCGTGCCGCACGGTGTCACCCAGGACGGCGATGCCGACGATCGCGGGCACGACGACCTCGATCACCGACTCCGCGGCGGCCGCCGAGCCCACCGGGCCCCGTTCGAGCGCCCGCAGGTACGCGACCGCGCCGACCGCGCCGGACACCACGATGACCAGGGCCAGCGGCTGCAGGACGACGTCGAGCAGGCCCCCGGCCCCGTGCGCGGCGCGGGCGGCCACGGCGGCCCCCGAGTAGCCGAGCCCCGCGATCGCCGCGAGCAGGAGGGGGTGCCCGCGCCGGTAGGCCGCCGCGAGGGCGACCACGAGCACGCCCGCGGCGACCAGCATCGCCGGCGTGAACCCGGCGGGCGCCGCCACGGCCGGCTGGTCACCGCCGGCGAGCGCCAGGACGACGAGCGAGCCGACCACCACCGCCACGGCGACCGCGTCGACGGGTCGGATCCGCGTGCCCAGCACGAACCGGGCGAGGACCACCACCACGACGAGTGACGAGGCGATCAGCGCCTGCACGACGAACAGCGGCAGCCGGTGCAGGGCCACCAGGGAGAGCAGCCACGCCAGCCCGTCGATCACGAGCGCCGCGACCACCAGCGGCTGCCGGACGACCGCCAGACCGGCCGCCCGGCGCGCGGCCACGGCCTGCATGATCGTGCTCACGCCGTACGCCACCGAGGAGACGGCCGCCGCGCAGAGGGCGAGGATCATGTGGGTGCCCCGAGCGCGCCGAGGAACCGGCCGATGACCGGGAACTCCGTCACGCCCTCCGCGCCGGCCATGACGAGCGCCTGCGTCGCGACGAACTCGGCCGAGTCGACCACCACGTACCGCGGCACCCAGCCCGGGTCGAACTTCCCGTTGAAGGTGCTCAGCGACTCCATCTGCAGGTCTTGCGACAGCCGTTGCACGAGGGGTCGGCTCAGCTGCTCCAGCCGCGACACGTGCTCCGACTCGCCCTCGAGCACCTCGCGCAGCACGGCGAAGTTGAGCCCCAGCCCTCGCTCGCCGCGCTCGGCCAGGTGCCGGATGGTCGCCACGATCGTCGCGTCGATGAGGCCGTTGGGCAGGCCCTCGATATCGGTCCGGCGGCGCATGACGTCCAGCGACCAGCCCTCGATCGCCGCCGCGGGCACCCACTGGCAGAACGCGTCGACCCGGCCGTCACCGTCGCGGGTGACCGACAGCAGCAGGCCGGTGTCCGCGGGGTCGAACAGCCGGGACAGGGTCATCGAGAACCCACGCTCGGCCGGTCCGCGGCGCGACTCGTCGCTCATCGCTGTGATGGCGGCCCGCAGCTCCGGCTCGAGCCGGGTCGGGTCGTGGAACGTGGTCACGTACCCGGTGCGCTCCACCCGGTTGACCGCCTGCCGGAGCGCCTTGTGCGAGTGGCCGGCAAGGGTGAACGACGGGCAGTCGACGATCGCCTCGTCACCGAGGTAGAGGCTGCGCAGGCCGCTCGACTCGTAGTGCGGCACCCAGTCGGCGGCGGCGCCGACCACGGCGACCGACCAGCCGAAGTCGTCGGCGTGGTCCAGGAACTCGGCCCACGTCTGCGCCCGTTCCTCGACCGGGCCGACCGGGTCGGGCGAGACCAGGCAGACGCCGCCGCGCACGGAGTGCGCCACGACCGACGAGCCGCAGAAGAACCAGTCCTTGTCGTCGCGCAGCGCGAAGTAGTCGAGCGTGCCGTCGCCGTGCCGCCGGACCACCTGCCGCGCCCGCTCGCGCTCGTCACGGTGGTCGGCGGGACCGAGGCGCACCGGCCGATGGGGCGAGAACAACGACCAGAGCAGGGCGACGACCGACACCACCGCGAGCGCGTAGGTCAGGGGGGCGAGCAGGCGTCCGAGCCGGTCGACCTGCTCGTCGGAGGGCGTGGTCACCAGCACCCAGAGACCCACGCCGACGGCGAGGACGACGAAGAACACGGTGGCCGCGACCACGGCGACGACCGCCCGCCGCACCGCGACCCGCGTCGGGATCACCGGGAACGCCGACGACTGCGCCGCGAGCCAGACGAGCGCCGCCGCCACGGCGAGCGCTGCGACGAGGTCGAGCCCCTTGGCCAGGTGGGTCACCAGCGCCGCCGCCAGGGCGACGATCGTGGCGACCCAGGCGAGCCGCTGGCCGCGCCGGAGCCCACGGGCGGTCAGCAGCAGGACCAGGGACGTGAGCACGAGCGTCGGCCGGGAGGCGTGCGCGACGAGCTCGGGGACCACACCCGTGACGAGCCCGATCCGCTGCCGGAGCGGGTCGACCAGCGCCGAGAGCAGACCGACGACCGCCAGGACGAGGACGACCCGGGAGGCGAGCCCCCGGACGCGCGCACGCCGACGTTGCTCCTCCACGGGCGTCCGGGCGGCCCGCGGCGACCGGACGCGGCTGGCCGTCATCCAGCCAGTGTGCTGGATCGGCCCCGCCCGGGCACGGCAGGGGGCGGGGGCGGTGTGAAGCGTTTCGGCGCGTGGAGAGCGCGTACCCGACCTGGTTGTGTGACCACGCACCCGCCCGTCGACCGGCCGGCGGAACGGCGGGTGGGTGCACTCCACACACGTCGCCCGCGCCCTGCGCGGTCTTCTCCATGCCCACGGAACGAGGAAGTCCCATGAGGTCTCGCAGGTCCCTGCTGTCCGGCGCCGTCCTGGCCGCCGCCGTCGTCGCGCTCGGTGCGACGTCGCTGATCTCCACGGCCGCTCAGGCCGCCACGCCCCCCGGTCTGCACGTGTCCGGCACGCAGCTGGTCGAGAAGGACGGCACCCCGTTCGTCGCCCGCGGTGTCAGCCACGCGCACACCTGGTACACGTCGCAGACCGCGACCGCCATCCCCGCGATCCGCGCGGCCGGTGCCAACGCCCTGCGCGTCGTGCTGTCGGGCGGTGACCGGTGGACCAAGAACGACGCCGCGGACGTCGCCTCCGTCATCGCCCTGTGCAAGGCGAACAAGCTCATCTGCATGCTCGAGAACCACGACACCACGGGCTACGGGGAGCAGAGCGGGGCCGTCACGCTCGACACGGCCGCCAACTACTGGGTGAGCATCGCGTCGGTGCTCAAGGGCCAGGAGGACTACGTCCAGATCAACATCGGCAACGAGCCGTTCGGCAACAACGCGACGACGAACGCCACCTGGGCCTCCGCCAGCTCTGCCGCGATCGCCAAGCTCCGCGCGGCCGGTCTGCACCACAACATCGTGATCGACGCGCCGTCCTGGGGTCAGGACTGGGCCGGCATCATGCGCGACAACGCCGCCACCGTCGCCGCCTCCGACCCGGACAAGAACATCCTGTTCTCGGTGCACATGTACGGCGTCTACAACAACGCCTCGACGATCAACGCCTACCTCGACGCCTTCGCCTCGAAGGGCCTGCCGCTCGTCATCGGCGAGTTCGGCAACATGCACTCCGACGGCGACCCCGACGAGGACACGATCATGGCCGAGGCCGTCGAGCGCGGCATCGGCTACTACGGCTGGTCCTGGTCCGGCAACGGTGGCGGCGTCGAGTACCTCGACATGGTCACCGGCTTCAACCCGGCGCAGCTGTCGCCCTGGGGCACCCGGATCTTCAACGGCCCGAACGGGATCAGGGCCACGGCGGTCACGGCGAAGATCTACGGCGGTGTCCAGCCGACGACGCCGGCGCCGACCACCCCGGTGCCGACCACGCCCGCGCCCACGACCCCCGCGCCGACCACGCCGCCGCCCACCGGCGGGTGCACCGCGTCCCTGCAGGTGAGCAACACCTGGCCCGGTGGGTACCAGGCGTCCGTCACCGTGCGGGCCGGCGCCACCATGATCAGCGGCTGGAAGACCGCGCTGACCCTGCCCGCGGGTGGCACCGTGCAGAGCGGCTGGTCCGGCACCTACACGCAGTCCGGCACCGCGCTCACGGTGTCCAACGCCGCCTGGAACGGGCTGCTCGGGGCCGGCGCCAGCACCACCTACGGCTGGGTGGGCGCCGGCGCGCCGCCGACCTCGTCGGTGAGCTGCACGGTCGGCTGACCGCCCGGGGCGGCGCAGCTCTCAGCGCGGGCTGCGCCGCCCCGGCGGGAACCGCCTCGCGGGCACGGACCGCGCGGCTGCGGGCGGTGTCCACCCGCCCGTGCACCAAGTGGCACAGCGAAGCCGGACGAGCCGCTCTCTCAGAAGGCCCCGAGGGCGCGCAGGTTGCGGACCGCCTCGCGGCCGGCGCGGTTCGCCCCGACCGTGGACGCGCTCGGCCCGTAGCCGACCAGCTGGATCCGCGGGTCCGCCACGACCCGGGTGCCGTCCATCACGATCCCGCCGCCGGGGGCGCGCAGGCCGAGCGGCGCCAGATGGTCGAGCGAGGCCCGGAAGCCGGTGCACCACAGCAGGGTGCGCGCCCCGACCTGCGCGGGTCCCCCGACCCAGCCGTCGCCGGGGTCGTCGGGCGAGTCCCACTCGACGCCGTCGGCCGTGATCCGGTCGAACATCGGGCGCGCTCGCAGCACGCCGGCGTCGATCCCGGCCCGGTACGCGGGCGTCAGCGGCAGGCCGGTCACGCTCACGATGCTCTGCGGCGGCAGCCCGGCGCGCGTGCGCTGGTCCACCTGGGCGACGGCGTCCCTGCCCACCTCGGGTGTGAACTCCTCGTCGCGCCACTGCGGGGGGCGGCGGGTGACCCACGTGGTCGTCGTGACGCGCGCCAGCAGGAGGGCCAGCTGCACCGCCGAGGTGCCGCCGCCGATGACCACGACGTGGCCGTCGGCGAGCTCCTCCGGCGTCCGGAAGTCGTGCGAGTGCAGCTGCCGGCCCCGGAACCCGCCGCGCCCCGGGTAGGCGGGCCAGAACGGCTTCTGCCAGGTGCCGGACGCGTTGATCAGCCCACGCGCCCGCCAGTCGAGCACCTCGTCGGGCCGCTCGACGCTCCGCGACCGGACCAGGAGCCGGTCCTGCGACGACTCCACGCGCTCGACGCGGACGGGCCGCTGCACGTGCAGCTCGAAGGCCTCCTCGTACTGCGCGAAGTAGTACGGCACCGCGCGGGCGGCCGGCTCCGCGGGGTCGGCCGCCACGAGCGGCATGCCGGGCAGGTCGTGCACGCCGTGCGCGTCCGCCATGGTGAGCGCGGGCCACCGGTGCTGCCACGCGCCGCCGGCCTGAGGCGCATCGTCCAGCACGACGAAGGTCGCCGGTGCGTCCTGCCAGCCGCGCTCGCCCACCGCCACGAGCCCCGCACGGCGCAGGTGGTAGGCCGCCGCGAGGCCCGCCTGACCGGCACCGATCACTGCGACGGTGACGTCCACCGGCGCCGCTCCCCCGGCGGACGGCGTCGCGCGCCTCGACCGGCGGGTGTCCGGCGGCTGGTCGTCGAGCGTCGGGGCGGTTCGGGAGTCGTCCATCGCCCGACAAGGTACCCCGGCGACCGCCGGGGAACGTCGAACCGGGCTGCGTCGTGGTGGGATGGGCCCATGCTCGACGACGCGTCCGCGCAGGTCACCATCCGCACCACCCGCGGTCCCCTCGATGCCGCCGACGCCGCTGCGGTCCGCGCGCTGGCGGACCGGGCCGCGGCGGCGGACGGTGTCGCACCGCTGTCGGAGCAGCCGCTGCTGTGGTTGAGCGAGCCCGAGGCGCCCGTCGTGCACCTGTCAGCGATCCGCGACGACGCCCTGGTGGGGTACGCCCAGCTGGACGTCGGCTCGCAGGCGGCCACGAGGGCGGAGCTGGTGGTCGACCCCGGCCACCGCCGGCTGGGGGTCGGCCGGGCCCTGCTGGCCGGGGCCTTCACGGAGACGGCGACCGTCCCCGGGCGCGCGCTGCGGGTCTGGGCGCACGGTGACCTGCCGGCGGCACGGCGGTTCGCGCAGGACAGGGGCATGCCCGTGGTGCGCGAGCTGCTGCAGATGCGGCTGGACCTGGCGGCCCGACCGACGACTGCGCCGACCCTGCCCGCGGGGGTGCAGGTGCGGCAGTTCGAGCCGGGCCGCGACGAGGACGCGTGGCGCCGGGTGAACTCGCGCGCGTTCGCCCACCACCCCGAGCAGGGCCGGATGACGTCGGCGGACCTGCGCGCGCGGGAGTCGGAGCCGTGGTTCGACCCGGCGGGCTTCCTGCTGGCCGAGCGGGACGGGATCCTGCTCGGTTCGGTGTGGACCAAGGTGCACCCCGCGGGCGAGCACGGTCCCGAGCCGGTCGGCGAGATCTACGTCGTGGGCGTCGATCCCGACGCCCAGGGCCTCGGTCTGGGGCGCGCGCTGACCGCGCTCGGCCTCGACCACCTGGCCGCGCGAGGGCTGAGCGCGGCCATCCTCTACACCGACGCGGACAACACGGTCGCGGTGCACACCTACGAGAGCGCCGGCTTCGTGCGCTCCGCCGTCGACGTCATGTTCGGTTCGAATACCCCGAGCTCCGCTGCGGGTGTCACGATGGGAGCATGACGGACGCCACCGCCCTCGACCCGTCCCTGGCAGCGCACATCGCGGAGCACATCGCCCAGAGCGACCTCGTCGCGCCCGTCGAGGTCACGGTGCCGCTGCCGGCCGACCGTTTCCTCGACCGCGAGCTCTCCTGGCTCGCGTTCAACCAGCGCGTGCTGGAGCTGGCCGAGGACACCGACATGCCCCTGCTGGAGCGGGTCCGGTTCCTGGCCATCTTCGCGTCGAACCTCGACGAGTTCTTCATGGTGCGGGTGGCCGGGCTCAAGCGACGCATCGCCACCGGGATCGCCGTCACGGCCGCCTCCGGCCGGTCGCCGCGGCAGGTCCTCGAGGCCATCAGCGACGAGGCGCACCGGCTCATGGCCCGCCACGCCACGGTCTTCGCCGAGCAGGTGCAGCCCGCGCTCGCCCACGAGGGCATCACGCTCGTCCGCTGGGACGAGCTGGGCGAGAGCGAGCAGGACCGGCTGCGCAAGTTCTTCCGCCGGCAGATCTTCCCGGTGCTCACGCCGCTCGCCGTGGATCCGGCGCACCCCTTCCCGTACATCTCCGGGCTCTCGCTCAACCTGGCGGTCGTGGTCACCAACCCCACCACCGGCAAGGAGCACTTCGCCCGCGTCAAGGTGCCACCGCTGCTGCCCCGGTTCATCGCCGTGGACGCGTCGGGCCGCCCGAGCGCTCCCGACATGCAGGCCGCGTCGCCCGACAAGGGGCCCATGTCCTTCGTGCCGGTCGAGGACGTGATCTCCGAGCACCTGGAGCAGCTCTTCCCCGGCATGGTCGTCCAGGAGCACCACACGTTCCGGGTGACCCGCAACGAGGACGTGGAGGTCGAGGAGGACGACGCCGAGAACCTCCTCAAGGCGATGGAGAAGGAGCTGCTGCGCCGTCGTTTCGGTCCGCCGGTCCGCCTGGAGATCGCGGACGGCATCAGCCCGCGGATCCGCAGCCTGCTCATCCGCGAGCTCGACGTCGCAGAGGACGAGGTCTACCAGCTGCCGGCGCCGCTGGACGCGACCGGGCTCAACCTCATCGCGGACCTGGACCGGCCGTCCCTGCAGTTCCCGCGGTTCATCGCCTCGACGCCCCGCCAGCTGGCGGAGGTGGAGAGCGCGACGCCGGCCGACATGTTCGCCAAGATCCGCGAGCGGGACATCCTGCTGCACCACCCGTACGACTCGTTCTCGACCTCGGTGCAGACGTTCCTGCAGCAGGCGGCGGCCGACCCTCAGGTGCTGGCCATCAAGCAGACGCTGTACCGCACGTCCGGCGACTCGCCCATCGTCGACGCGCTGATCGACGCCGCCGAGGCGGGCAAGCAGGTGCTGGCCCTCGTCGAGATCAAGGCGCGGTTCGACGAGCAGAACAACATCTCCTGGGCACGCAAGCTCGAGCAGGCCGGTGTGCACGTCGTCTACGGCATCGTCGGCCTCAAGACGCACTGCAAGCTGTCGCTGGTGGTCCGCCAGGAGTCCGACGGGCTGCGCCGCTACTGCCACATCGGCACGGGCAACTACAACCCCAAGACCGCCCGGCTGTACACCGACCACGGGCTGCTCACCAGCGACCCCGAGGTGGGGCAGGACCTCACGCGCCTGTTCAACCAGCTGTCGGGGTACGCCCCCAAGTCGCGCTTCCACCGGCTGCTCGTCGCCCCCCGCTCGGTGCGCACAGGGCTCATCGAGCGCATCGACCGCGAGGCGGACGCCGCCCGCACCGGCCAGCCGGCGTGGATCAAGATCAAGGTCAACTCGATGGTCGACGAGGCCACCATCGACGCGCTCTACCGCGCGTCGCGGGCCGGCGTCCCGATCGACATGGTGGTGCGGGGCATCTGCGCGCTGCGGCCCGGGGTGCCGGGCCTGTCCGAGACCATCCGGGTGCGCTCCATCCTCGGCAGGTTCCTCGAGCACTCACGCATCTTCGCCTTCGCCAACTCGACGCCGCCGAGCGACGCCGGCTTCGAGGGCCCCGAGGTCTACATCGGCTCCGCGGACCTCATGCACCGCAACCTCGACCGACGCGTCGAGGCGCTGGTCCGGATCGCCGACCCCGACCAGGTCAAGGAGCTCATCGAGCTGCTCGACGAGTCGACGGACGACGGCACGGCGTCGTGGCACCTCGACCAGGACGGGCTGTGGCACCGGCATCACGTCGGCCCCGACGGCCCCCTCGTCGACCTCCAGGCCACGCTGATCGCCCGGCAGCGTCGCCGGCCGGGCCCCCGGTGACCCCTGCCCACGAACCGGTCGTCGTGGAGGCGGCCGGGGCCCTCGTGTGGCGCGTCCGGCTCGACCGGCTGCAGGTCGTGCTCGTGCACCGACCCCGCTACGACGACTGGTCCTGGCCCAAGGGCAAGGTCGACCCGGGCGAGACGATCCTCGCCGCGGCCACGCGCGAGGTGGCCGAGGAGACCGGTCACGACGTGGTGCTCGGCATACCCCTGCCCGGGCTGGAGTACGCGTTGTCCGACGGCCGGCGCAAACGTGTGCACTACTGGGCCGCCCAGGTGGCCGGCCGCCCCGACGCGGCCGCGCTGCGCGCTCGTCCGCCCGTCCCCCCGGCGTCGACGAAGGAGATCGACCGGCTCCGGTGGTTCGACGTCGGGACGGCCGCCAAGCGGCTGACCCGCGACGACGACCGCGGGCCCCTGGCCGAGCTGGTCGAGGCCTACGAGAAGGGCCGGCTGGACACGCGGGCGCTCCTGGTCGCCCGGCACGGCACCGCGCGCCGCCGCGCGGACTGGAAGGGCAGCGAGCTGGACCGCCCCCTGACGGCGCAGGGCGAGCGGCAGGCCCGGGCGCTCGTGTCGGTGCTGTCCACGTTCGGCGTCGCCCGCGTGGTCACGAGCGCCTGGGCGCGCTGCGTGAGCACGGTGGCGCCGTACGCGAACGCCGCCCAGATCACGCCCGAGGTCCTGCCGGTGCTGACCGAGGCGGAGCACTCCTCGTCACCCGCGCGGGTGGCCGCCGAGGTGCTGACGCTGCTCGAGCAGACGGGCGACGCGGTGCTGTGCACCCACCGGCCGGTGCTGCCCACCGTGGTCGACGTGCTCGCCCAGCACGCGCGGCGCCCGATCGCGGACGCACTGCCGTCGACGGACCCGTTCCTGCACCCTGCCCAGGTGCTGGTGGCGCACGTCGCTCAGACGGCGAAGGGCCCGCGCGTGGTGGCCGTCGAGACGCACCGCCCCGCAGAGAGCTGACGGTCGCGCAGAGGGCTGGCCGTCGCGCGGACCTGCACCTAGGCGAGGATCGGGTTGAGGATCCAGTAGACGCAGGCCGCCACCAGGGCGGCCATCGGGATCGTCAGCACCCACGCCACACCGATGTTCCCGGCGACGCCCCAGCGCACCGCGGACAGGCGCTTGGTGGCGCCCACGCCCATGATCGCGGACGTGATGGTGTGCGTGGTCGAGATGGGCGCGTGCAGCAGGTACGCGCTGGCGTAGAGCACCGACGCGGCGACCGACTCGGCGACGAAGCCGCGGGCCGGGTCGAGCTCGATGATCTTGCGCCCGAGCGTGCGCATGATGCGCCAGCCGCCCGCGTACGTGCCGGCCGAGATCGCGCCGGCCGCGGCGAGCTTGACCCACAGCGGGATGCCGTCGCCCTGCGTGTAGAAGCCGCCCGCGACGAGGGCGAGCATGATGACGCCCATCGTCTTCTGCGCGTCCTGCAGGCCGTGGCCGAGCGCCATCGCGGCCGCGGAGGCGGTCTGCGCGAGGCGGAAGCGCCGCATGGTCCGCGCGGGGGCGCTGTTACGGACCAGCCAGAGCACGCCGACCATCAGGGCGAACGCGAGCGAGAACCCGACGAGGGGCGACAGGATCATCGGGATGACGACCTTGTCCAGGATCGCGTCCCAGTGCACGGTGACGCCGGAGGCGATGCCGACACCGGTCAGGCCGCCGATGAGTGCGTGCGTCGAGGACGAGGGCAGGCCGAGCCACCAGGTGATCAGGTTCCACGTGATTGCCCCGATCAACCCGGAGAGCACGATGACCAGGGCCTCCTGGGAGCCCACCGACCCGATGCTGACGATGTCCTCGGCGATGGTGGTCGCCACCTGGGTGCCCAGCAGGGCGCCGACCAGGTTGAAGACCGCCGCCATGATGAGCGCGGCACGGGGCGTCAGCGCGCGGGTCGAGACCGAGGTCGCGATCGCGTTGGCCGCGTCGTGGAAACCGTTGGTGTAGTCGAACCCGAGCGCGAAGGCGACGACGATGATGACGAGCGCGAGTTCCACCGCGCTCAGGACTCCTTGAGCGCGATGGTCTCGACGGTGTTCGCCACCTTCTCGAAGGCGTCAGCGGCATCCTCGAGCTTCTCGACGATCTCCTTGACCTTCATCAGCTGGATCGGGTCGGTGACCTCGTCGAACAGCTGCGCCAAGAGCTTGCGGTGGATCTTGTCGGCCTGGTTCTCCAGGCGGTTGATCTCGACCCAGTACTCGGACAGCGAGTCCATGGAGCGCAGCCGCGGCATGGCCTCGGCGGTCAGCTCGGCGGCGCGCTGCAGCACCTGGACCTGGTCCGACACCCGCGGCGGGAGCGCGTCGACCTTGTACAGGACGATGAGGTCCGCGGCCTCCTCCATGAAGTCCATGCAGTCGTCCAGGCCCGAGGCCAGCGTGTAGATGTCGTCCCGGTCGAACGGGGTGACGAACGTCTGGTTGAGGCGCCGCATGATCGAGTGCGTCGCGTCGTCGGCGGCGTGCTCGGCGTCGGCGATCCGCTTGCCGATCTCCTTGCGGGTGGAGCGGTCGGCCCCGAGCATCTCGCCGAGCAGGTTCGCGCCGGTGACGAGATGGATCGCCTGAGCGGCGAAGAGGTCGAAGAACGTGGTGTCGCGCGGGGTGAGGCGCAGGCGCACAGCGGGCTCCGGAGAAGGGGGGGAAGGGCGGGATCAGGCTAGGACACCGTCGGTCGAATGCCTAACGCGTGGAGTCGCGCCGACGCCACCATGGTGCCACCCCGGTGAACGACGCCGGACCGCGGAGCGCCTCTCGGCGCGGGGCCGCTCGAAGCGGCTTGAGATGGAGCCCGGGGCTACCGCGGCCCGACGTCGCCGCTCATCGTACGCCGCCCGCACGCACGGACGCAGCCACCACCATCGTGCGGCGTGAGCACGTTCCCCCGACGTGCGCGTTCACCGCGCAGGGCCCGGGTGGGCGTGGGCGACGTCACTCCAGGCGACCGGCCCGCCACAGGGCCGCGGCGTGCTCCAGCTCCTCCGCAGTGCGCACGAGCGACGACGCCGCCCGGGTCAGCTTGACGGCGCCACCGGGGTCGGCGTCGTCCAGGTGGTCCGCGTCGAAGGCGGCACCCACGGCGAGCACCCGGCTGAACGCCGCCGCACGCTCGAGGGCGACGTCCAGGTCCCCCGTGTAGACCCCCGACAGGACCGCGTCGGCCACCGCCAGGACGTCCGCCGGTCCGGGTGCGTCCGCGACGCCCGCGACGACGTCGTGCACGGGGGCGGCGGCGACGCCGAGCCGGTACCGGTCGGCCACGGTCGTCGGGTCGCGCCGCACCCACTCGCGCAGCACGTACAGCCGCCACAGCGCCCCGGGGAGGCTGTCGGCCGGGCTCTCCGACCACAGCGCCGCGACGACGTCGAGGCCCTCGCGCTCGACCAGGGACACCAGTCGGGCCACGACCTCCGGGTCCGTGTTCGCCCTCCCCTGGTGCACCAGGGCGGCTGCGGTCGTGTGCGCGGCCTCGTTGCGCATCGCCGGGTCGTAGCCGCCCGGGATCTCGTCCGCCTGCGCGGGATCCATCATGGCGGGCCGCCGCGGCCTCCTCGGCTCGCTGCCTCTCGCGTCCATCGGACGATCGTGCCAGGGACGTCTCCGACATGCGCGGTCACCCGGTCGGGGCCAAGGTGGGATGACCGCCCCGGGAACGGCCCGGGGCCCCACGGAGGTGCAGGCCATGTCCCACGCGTCAGGGTCGCCGCAGGGGGCGACGGGAGGGTCGGCCGCCCCGCCGAGCCCGTACAAGAACAAGGCGATCGGCCTCGCGGTCGCCGCCGCCGTCGGTGGCTTCCTGTTCGGGTTCGACAGCTCGGTCATCAACGGCGCCGTCGACGCCGTCCAGGGCAACTTCGACATCGGCGCCACGCTGACCGGCTTCGTCGTCGCCGTCGCCCTGCTCGGGTGCGCCTTCGGTGCGTGGCTGGGCGGCAAGCTCGCGGACCGCTGGGGCCGCACCCGGGTGATGTTCCTCGGCTCGGTCCTCTTCTTCGTCTCCTCCATCCTGTCGGGTCTCGCGTTCAGCGCCTGGGACCTGGCGCTGTGGCGGGTGCTCGCCGGCGTGGGCATCGGCATCGCGTCGGTCATCGCACCCGCGTACATCGCGGAGATCGCGCCCGCGGCGATGCGTGGGCGGCTGGGGTCGCTCCAGCAGCTCGCGATCACGCTCGGTATCTTCGCGGCGCTCCTGTCGGACCAGATCCTGGCGACGGTCGCGGGTGGTGCGGCCCAGGAGCTGTGGCTCGGGCTCGAGGCCTGGCGGTGGATGTTCATCGTCGCCGTGGTGCCCGCCGCCGTGTACGGCATCCTCGCGCTGCGCATCCCGGAGTCGCCCCGCTACCTCATCGCCGCGGGCAAGCGCGAGGCCGCGAAGAAGGTCCTGGCCACGACGCTCCCCCAGGGGGATGACGTCGAGGCGTACATCGTGCAGATCGAGCGGACGATCGAGACCGACAAGAAGCTCGAGTCGCAGGCGAGCCTCAAGGGTCCGCGGTTCGGCCTGCTCCCGGTGGTGTGGATCGGGATCCTGCTGTCCGTCTTCCAGCAGTTCGTCGGGATCAACGTGATCTTCTACTACTCGACGACGCTGTGGCAGGCCGTCGGGTTCGAGGAGAGCCAGTCGTTCATGGTCTCCACCATCACGTCCGTCACCAACGTGCTGGTGACGTTCATCGCGATCGCCCTGATCGACAAGGTCGGGCGCCGGCCGCTGCTGCTCACCGGTTCCGCGGGCATGGCGGTCACGCTCGGCATCATGGCCGTCGCGTTCACGCAGTCGTCTGGCACAGGTGAGGACCTGCGGCTCGACGGGTCGTGGGGCGTGATCGCCCTGGTCGCGGCCAACCTGTTCGTCGTGTTCTTCGGCGCCACGTGGGGTCCGCTGGTCTGGGTGCTGCTGGGTGAGATGTTCCCCAACCGCATCCGCGCGGCGGCCCTCGGTGTGGCCGCGGCCGCGCAGTGGATCGCGAACTTCCTCATCACGATCTCGTTCCCGCCCATGCTCGAGGCGTTCGGCGCGTCCATCCCGTACCTGATGTACGCGATCTTCGCCGCACTCTCCTTCTTCTTCACGCTCTGGAAGGTTCCCGAGACCCGGGGCGTCGAGCTCGAGGACATGGAGGGTGTCAAGGTGGACCGCCACCGACGCGGCACCGCCGACGCCACCTGACACGACCCTCCGTACGCGGCCGGGCACCCACGTGCCCGGCCGCGTCGCTGTCCCGGGAACAATCCAGGACGTAAGTTGCTTGCAGCAAGCACAGACTTTATGCTTGCACTCGGCAACAAAAGGAGTCCCCATGTCGTCCGAGGCACCCGCCCTCGCCCTGCTGCGCGCCGTCGAGGAGTTCAGCCGCACGCTGCGCGAGACCTCCGGTGTCGTGGCCCGTGACGTCGGGCGCTCGCGGGGTGCCGTCTCGATCGTCCGCATCCTCGAGCGCCACGGATCGCTCCAGGTGAGCGACATCGCGCACGCCCTGCGCGTCGACATCTCCGTGGCCAGCCGTCAGGTCAGCCAGCTGGTCGATGACGGGCTGGTCGAGCGTGCGGTCGACGACGCGGACCGGCGAGCCCGCTCCATCCGGCTCTCCCCCGCGGGCCGTGACCTGGCGCTCGAGATCGCCGCGGCGTACGCCCGGCGCGCCACCGAGGTGTTCGCCGACTGGTCGGCCGACGACCTGCTCCACGCGACCGCGACGCTGCAGCGGATCTCCGCGACCGTCGCCCCGCTGGCACCCGCCGCCACCGACGTGCTCACCCCCGCCTGACCAGAACCTGAACCTGCCCGACCTGCCGACGACGCCGGGTCTCCCCCGCCAGCACCACGAGAGCGAGACCATGTCCACGCCAGTTCCCACCAGCACCGCCGAGCCCAGGACGGGCATGACCCACCGCGAGGTCCTCGAGGCCCTCTCGGGCATCCTGCTCGGGATGTTCGTCTCGATCCTCGCGACGAGCGTCGTGTCGTCGTCGCTGCCGCGCATCATCGCCGACCTCGGCGGCACGCAGTCCGCCTTCACCTGGGTCGTCACGGCGACCCTGCTCACCACCACCATCTCGACACCGATCTGGGGCAAGCTCTCCGACCTCGTCGACCGCAAGCTGCTCATCCAGCTCGCGCTCGCCATCTCCGTGGTCTCCTCCGCGCTGGCCGGTCTGGCGCACGACAGCGGCATGCTCATCGGCATGCGCGCCCTGCAGGGCATCGGCGCCGGCGGTCTGACCGCGCTCGGCACGGTCCTCATCGCCGACATCATCAGCCCGCGCGAGCGCGGCAAGTACATGGGCCTCATGGGGGCCGTCATGGGCGTCGCCATGGTCGGCGGCCCGCTGCTCGGCGGGGTCATCACTGACAGCGTGGGCTGGCGGTGGAACTTCTTCGTCGGGCTGCCGATCGCGGTGGCGGCGATCATCGTCCTGCAGCGCACGCTGCGCCTGCCCGCCCGGAAGTCGCGCAAGGTGAAGATCGACTACGCGGGCGCCACGCTGCTCTCCGTCGGGATCGCGACCCTGCTGCTGTGGATCACGTTCGCCGGCACCTCGTTCCCGTGGGCGTCCTGGCAGACGGCCGCCATGGTCGGTGGCTCGGCCCTGGCCCTGGCCGTCGCGGTCTGGGTCGAGAGCCGCGCGAGCGAGCCGATGATCCCCCTGCACCTGTTCAAGAACCGCACGCTGGTGCTCTCGGTCGTCGCGAGCATCGCCGTCGGCATCGCGCTGTTCGGCACCTCGGTGTTCCTCAGCCAGTACATGCAGCTGGCGCGCGGCAAGACGCCGACGGAGTCCGGGCTGCTGACGATCCCGCAGATCGTGGGCATGCTGGTGGCCTCGACCGTCTCCGGACGCATCATCAGCCGCACCGGCAAGTACCGCCGGTTCATGATAGTCGGTGCCGTCCTGCTCACCGCGGGACTGGGCCTCATGGGCACCATCCACTTCGACACCTCGTTCCTCCTGATCTCCCTCTACATGGTGATCATCGGCTCGGGCGTCGGGATGCTCATGCAGAACCTCGTGCTCGCCGTGCAGAACACGCTGGACGTGCGGGAGGTGGGGTCCGGGACGTCCACCGTCGCGTTCTTCCGCACCCTGGGCGGTGCGCTCGGGGTGTCGGCGCTCGGCGTCGTCCTCTCGCACCAGGTCACCGACCTGGTGGCGCGCGGCCTCGGCTCGCTGGGCATCGACCCGTCCGTGGTCGGCGCCAGCGGGGCGATCCCCGACCTGGCGACGCTCCCCCCGGAGGTGCGGGTCGTCGTCGAGCAGGCCTTCGGCAACACCGTCGCGGACCTCTTCCTGCTCGCCGCGCCGGTCGCGCTCATCTCGCTGATCGCCGTGCTGTTCCTCAAGGAGGTGCCGCTCGGCACCCGCTCGGGGATCGAGCAGCTGCTGGAGCGCGAGGCCGAGATGCTCGCCCCCGCAACCGCCGACGACTCCAACGCGGCGGACGCTGCGGACGCGCCCGTCAGTGAGCGGGGTGCGCGAGGGTGAAGGCGGCGAGGTCGTCGTTGAGCCGCCCCAGCTGGGTGGCCAGCGCCGACACCTCGCCCTCGCTCCACGCCCCCAGCGCACGGTTCAGGTACGCCCGGCGCGCCTGCTGGGCCGCCTCGAAGCGGCGCTTCCCCTCGTCGGTGAGCTCGAGCAGCTGACCGCGGTAGTCGTCGGGGTCCGGCTGCCGCGCCACCAGCCCGGTGGTGCCCAGCCTGGCGAGCTGGCGCGACATCGTGCCGCGCCCGACGCCGATCGTGGCCGCGAGGTCGCTGGCTCGCACGCCCGGTGTGACGGCGATCAGCGCCAGCAGCGCATACGCGGAGGGCTCGAGGTCCGGGTGCACGTCCTTGGCGATGGACGTCGACGACGCCTGAGCGCGCCGGAGAAGGAGGCCGAGCTCGCGCTCGAGCTGTCGGAACAAGTCATCATCGACCACGTGCGCACGTCCTGACGGAAGCCGTAGAGATCGCCCCGCACGGTCCGAACGGGTGGGGGCTTGTCAGCAGACCACCGGCGACGCGGAGGTGTCAACACCCTGGGCGCCAGTGGGTCATCAGTGGGACATCAGTGGGACCAGGTGGCCCGCTGGCGGGCGACGTGGGCGACGGCGGCGATGCGCGCAGGGTCCAACCGCACCGGCATCGCGCGGAAGACGGACTGGACGTCCTGCCGGGTGATGGCGAACGCGTCGTGCTCCGGGACCACCGTGCGGACCTCGAGATCGCCGTGCACCACCACCACACCGCGGACGGTGATGGCCGCGCAGGCCGCCGCGAGCAGGGCGCCCTGGACCCGGGTGGCCTCGAGCCGCGCGTCGCGCAGGTAGGACATCGACCGCCCGTCGACCTCGAGGGTGCGCCCCTCGACGACGACGCGCTGCCCGGGGTGGCGGTGCTCGGAGAGCGTGAAGATGCCGGCCGGGCCGACCAGCAGGTGCTCGACCAGGCTGCCCTGGCGGCCGAGCGGCACGTCGTGCACCACCTGCCACCCCTCGTCGCACAGCCGCTCGAGCCGCGTCCGCACCGAGCTGCCGCGCTCGCGGCGGAGGGCGTCCAGGTCGATCGTGTCCCAGTCCTCCCCGCCGAGCCACGCCTGCAGCGCCGCCTCGTCGCGGGGGTCGAGGGCACCGACGCCGGGCTCCGGCAGGCTCAGCGCCAGCTCGGGGACGTCCGCGCGCAGGTACGCCTGGGCCGCCCGGCGCAGACCGCCCTCGAGGAGCGGGTCGTCGACGTCGATCTCACCGGACTGGAGGTCCACGGACCCCACGCGCGCGCCGGTCTCCTGCGTGACATACAGGCGATCGGCGCCGTACCGCCGCCACCGCCGCACCGTCAGGAGACCTTCCACGGGTGCATTATCGGCACGCGGACCCCCCGACTTCACTCCTGTCGACCATGTGGACGTCACTCGGTCGTGCGAGGTCCGTTCAGGCGTCGGGCTCGAAGGTCAGACTCACCGAGTTCATGCAGAACCGGTCGCCCGTCGGGGTCTGCGGGGCGTCGTCGAACACGTGCCCGAGGTGCGAGCCGCACCGTGCGCAGCGGACCTCGGTGCGGACCATGCCGAGGCTGCGGTCGGTGATCAGCTCCACGCGGTCACCCGCGAGCGGGGAGAAGAAGCTGGGCCAGCCGCAGTGCGAGTCGAACTTGGTGTCGGACCGGAACAGCTCGTTGCGGCACGCCCGGCAGCGGTACACGCCGGCGCGCGTCTCGTCGAGCAGCTCACCGGTCCACGGCCGCTCGGTGCCGGCGCGGCGCAGCACGGCGAACTCCTGGGGCTCCAGCTCCAGGGCCCACTGCTCGTCGGACTTGGTCACGTCGTAGGTCATTCGGATCCTCCTGGATGTGCGATGGCGTCCGGTGCAACCGCCGCGGGGCCGGGGACGTTCCCGACGCGCCAGAACCGCCGCGCCCGGAATGTCGCTCCGGGACGGGCGTTCGCCCTAGTCTCGGCTCAGCGCCGGCCCCTCCTGGCCGGCGCTCGCCGAGCCCGTGAGGTCCGCGTGCCCAGAGCCACCCGACGCCGCTGGCCGCTGACCCGGTCGTTCGCCGTCATCAGCGTCGCCGCCATGGCGGTGCTCGGGTGTGCGCTCGTCGCCGTGACCTGGAGCGTCATGGGGCAGCAGTCGGAGCGCGACGGGACCGCATCCGCGCAGACGGTCACGGCCTACGCGACGGCCGTCGTCCCCACCGAGTCGTTCCTCCTGCCCGACGCGCTCGACCCGGAGCAGAAGGACGCCGTGCGCGCCGCCACCGCCGGCTTCGGGCCGCAGCTGGTCGAGCTGCGCCTGTGGGCCCTCGACGGCTCCATGATCTACAGCTCGGCCGAGCGCACCGAGACGGGGTTCCCCGACGGGGACCGACTGGACCTGGTGACCACCGGCGGCGACCCGAGCGCGCGCGTGCAGACCGACGTGCGCGGCTCGGCGGACGGCTCCGAGGGTGGGACCGAGCGGCGCGTGCTCGACGTCTACGTCCCCGTGGCGGTGGACGGCCAGATCGTCGGCGCGGCCGAGGTCATGCTCGACCACACCGCCGCGGGTGCCGCGCTCGCGCAGGGGGTGCGCACGGTGTCCCTGGTGGTGGCGCTCGGGATGTTCCTGCTGTGGCTGGTGCTGTTCCGGACGGTGTGGACGGCGTCCCGCAGGCTGCAGGCGACCGCGCTCGAGAACGCCAGGCTTGCGCTGCTCGACTCGCTCACCGGCCTGCCGAACCGCCGGATGCTGGCCGAGCGGATGCGCCGCACGATCCTCGAGGCGCAGGAGACCGGCTCCCGCGTCGGCCTCATGCTGCTGGACATCGACCGGTTCAAGGACATCAACGACTCGCTCGGTCACGACCGTGGGGACGAGCTGCTCGAGCAGGTCGCGGAGCGGCTGCGGGGCGCGCTGCGCGGCGAGGACATCGTCGCGCGGCTGGGCGGCGACGAGTTCGCGATCCTGCTGCCCGACGTGCGCTCGGTGGCCAACGCCGAGCGGCTCGCGCGGCGGGTGCGCGCGCTGTTCGTGCCGCCCTTCCTGCTCGGCGAGCTGCCCCTGCACGTGGACACGTCGGTCGGCGTCGCGTGCCTGCCCGACCATGCCGCCGACCCGTCGTCCCTCATGCGCACCGCGGACGTGGCGATGTACGCGGCCAAGCACCACCGCACCGGCGTCTCGGTGTACTCGGCGGACGAGGACGACTCGTCGCCCGCCCGTCTGGTGCTCCTGGGTGACCTGCACCGCGCACTGACGCCCGCAGCCGGGGCGGCGCGCGAGCTGCGGATGCACTACCAGCCCAAGATCGAGCTCGCGACGGGGCAGACCGTGGGGCTCGAGGCGCTCATGCGCTGGGTGCACCCCACGCGCGGGGTCCTGCCGCCCGCCACCTTCATCCCGCTGGCCGAGCAGTCGGGCCTCATCCACGACGTCACGCGGTACGCCCTCAGCGAGTGCGTCACGCAGCTGGCCGCCTGGCGGGTCGAGGGCCGGGCGACGCCCGTGGCCGTCAACCTCTCCGCGCACGACGTCACGACCCTCGCCGTGGTGGACCTCATCGAGGCGCTGCTCGAGGAGCACGGGGTGCCCGCCGACCTGCTCGAGGTCGAGATCACGGAGACCGCGCTGGTGGCCGACCCGTCGCGGGTGGTGCCCGTGCTGGAGCGGCTGGGTGCGCTGGGCATCCGGGTGGCCATCGACGACTTCGGGATCGGCAACACGTCGATCTCGCAGCTGCGCGACCTGCCCGTGGACGAGCTGAAGATCGACCGCCTGTTCGTCGCCGACCTGGGCGCGCAGGAGCGCGAGGGGTCCGAGGTGGTGGTCCAGGCGATGGTCGACCTCGCGCACTCCTTCGACCTGCGCGTGGTCGCCGAGGGCGTCGAGGACGAGCCGACCGCCGCGATCCTGCGGCGGCTCGGCGTCGACCAGGCCCAGGGCTTCCTGTACTCGCAGGCCGTGCCGGCGCACGACCTGGGGCTCACGCAGTCGGTGCCCCGGCCCCGGCGGCGCGGCGCGCGGGTCGGCGTCGCGGTCGCCCGGCCCCGGACGAGCACGACACGCCACACGCGTCCACCCAGGTCACCAGGCACAGAACGCCCGAACGGATGAGTATCGTGCGTTTCGCTCAAGTCCGGCGCCCCGGTGCCGATAGAAGAGTTTCGACTCTAGGGGTTTCGCGATGATGGATGACCTGCTGCACGAGATGATCGACCCCGCCCCGGTGCACCGCGACGCACCGCGCCGGCGGCGGCTGTGGACCACCGTCGCCATCGTCGGGCTGGCGGTCGTAGGCGCCACGACGCTGACGACGTCGGCCATCTTCACCGACAACGACGCGGTGTCGGCCGAGATCCACAGCGGCACCGTCGACCTCGTCATCGGCTCGACGGCCGGGTTCGCGTTCGCGCCGCAGAACCTGAGTCCCGGCACCAGCACGTACGCACCGCTGCGGGTGGCCAGCGCCGGCTCTCTCGAGCTGCGGTACTCGATCTCGTTCGCGGCGACGCAGACGACCAACCCGCTGCCCGACCCCACGCTCGACCCCGCCCCGGCGGCCGGTGACCTGCGCGACGTCCTCGACCTGTTCGTCTACGCGGTCCCGGAGGCAGGCTGCAACGCGGCCGGCGTGGCCGCGCTGCAGCCGCTCGACCCGTCGGGGGCCGAGAAGCCGTGGCCCGGGACGGCCCGACCGCTCGTGGGCAGCAGCGCCCAGGGGTCCCAGGAGGGCGACCGGGTGCTCGCGGTGGGCACGCCGGAGGAGTGGCTGTGCTTCCGGGTCGACTTCCCGGCCTCCGCCGGCAACGAGTACCAGGACGCCGCGGTGCGGCTGGACCTGACCTTCAACGCCGAGCAGACGGCCAACAACTGAGACCCATGACCTCCTGGTCGGACGGACGCGCGAGCCCCACCGTCGACCGGCGCGCGCCACGCACGACCGGTCGGCGGCGAGCCCGCGCCCCCAAGCCGGTGTGGCGGCGCGTGCTCGACGTCGCCCTCTGGACGGTCGTGGTGGTCTGCGGCCTCGCCTACGCCACGTCCCTGGCCGTGCCCCTCTGGTTCCAGCTCCACCAGCAGCGCCTGCTCATCGTGACGTCCGGCTCGATGGCGCCCAAGTTCGACGCGGGCGACGCCGTCGTGCTGCGCGCGATCTCCGAGGAGTCGGACCTGAAGGTCGGCCAGATCATCTCGTTCTGGCCGATCGGCTCCGACGACCTGGTCACCCACCGGATCGTCGCGCTGCGCAAGCTGCCCGACCTGCGTCAGGACGAGACGACCGGGAGGATGGTCGCCCAGCTCGACGCGAACGGGGAGCAGCGGACGAAGTCGTACGTGGTGACCAAGGGCGACGCCAACGCCGAGGCGGACGTGAACGCCACCCCGGTCGGCCGGGTGCGCGGTGTGCAGCTCGCGGTGCACAAGGGCTGGGGCTGGGTGCTGCAGTGGGCGGGATCCGCGCAGGGACGCGCGGTGATGCTCGTCCCTCCGCTGCTGGCACTCGCTACGCTCGAGCTGCTCTCGATCGGTGACGCCAGGCGTGCCCGCCGAGCCCGCCCCGCAGCCGAGACAGCCGACAGGAGGATGGATGAGCTCCTCCTCGACTGAGCCCGGCGCCGAGGTCGTCGCACAGGCGCCTCGCGGCTTCCTGTCCGTCGACCGGGGCGGCCTCGTGCGGCTCGCCGTCGCGCTGGCGTTCGGCGTCGCCGCGTTGCTGAGCCCGTCGATCGGGTCGACGTCCGCGCACTTCACGGACAACCCGCAGGTCGCGATCACGTTCGTGGTGACACCGACGCCGACACCGACCGTCACGCCTGCTCCCGCACCGAGCCAGCCCTCGTAGCCCTCCGGGTCAGGACCGGACGCCCCGGGCGCCGAGCAGGACGCCGGCGGGGTCGTGGGCCAGCGAGAGCGCCCGCAGTCGCTGCGCCACGTCGGCGGTGAACACGCGCCCGGCCCACTGGGGCCCGGCCGAGTCGGTGAAGTTGGGCAGGCCGCCGTCGCGCGCCCACGGGGCGAGCCCGTCGTGCACGCGCACCGTGTCCTGCGCGACGAGCTCGGCGAGCTCGGGCAGCAGCAGGGCCGCGGAGAAGACCGAGAACGCGGCGTCGCGGTGCGCGAAGGCGCTCGGCACGCCGCGGTCGTCACGGACGCGGCCGCCCAGCTGGCGCACCTCCACCACGGCCTGGGCGCACTGCGCGTCCGGGCCGACCAGCTCGAGCAGCCGGTCGGCCGCCTCGCCCGGGAACGAGTCGAGCAGGCTGTGGTGCTCGTGCAGCGGCATCGGGTCGGTGGGGTCGGTGTGCACGTCGCCGAGCTCGGCGTACGCCATGACCCGCACGGTGTCGATGATCGGTGTCGCGACCGAGCGGATCGCGCGGATCATCTCCTCCCCCGTCGCCGGGTCACCCGTCCACGCGAACCGCACCGTGACCGACGTCGTGCCGCGCAGCGGCGCGGGGAACATCGGCAGGTCGGGCAGGCGCATGACGGCGATCGACGTGGTGCCCTCCTGCGGCAGCAGCTCGCACCACCGGCTCCAGGTGCGGACCACCGCGGCGGCGTCGGCACCCGCGAACCAGACGGCGCCGGCGTAGAGCTCGGCCTGCTCCCCCAGGTCGATCTCGACGGCGGTGACGATGCCGAGCGTGCCCTTACCGCCGCGCAGCCCCCAGAACAGGTCGGGGTCGCTCGTCGCGGTCACGCGGTGGGCCACGCCGTCGCCGGTGACGACGTCGAACGCGCGGACCGTGTCCGATGCGAGCCCGTGCGTGCGGGCGACGGGGCCGAGCCCGCCGCCCGTGAGGTAGCCCACGACGCCCACGTGCGGCGACGAGCCGGCCAGGGCGGCCAGCCCGTACGGAGCACAGGCCTCCAGGACCGCGGCCCACCGCACGCCCGCGCCGATCCGTGCCCAGCGCGCGTCGGCGTGCACCGTCAGCTCGTCGAGGGCAGCCGTGCTCACCAGGATCGCGTCCTGCATGGTCTCGGTCGCGCCGTGTCCCGTGCCCTGCACGGCGACCTGCAGCCCGGTGGCGGCCGCGACGCGCAGCGTGTGCGAGACGTCCGCGGAGCCCCGGGCGGCGACGACGGCCACCGGCCGGATCGCCTTGGTGAGGTTGCTCGTGGCGGTGAGCGCCGTGTACGGGTCGGTGCCCGGCAGGTGCACGGGGATGCCGGAGCCGGTGAGCGCCCGCACGGCGGCGTCGGTCGCCGGGCGGTGGTCGCTGAGCTGCGAGCTGATGAGGGTCATGGCGTTCCTTCGTCGTCCGGCACGGGGTCCCGTGCGCTGTCCTGGCGCGGCACCGTCGTGGGCGCACGGGCAGAAAGGGACGGGTCGCGTGCGCGTGATACATCCCGTGCGGCTCGTCGGAGGGAATAGGAACCGGGCGCGCCCTGTTGAGCGGCAGGTACATGCAAACGCATGGACCTCTTCACTTAGCGAGGCGCGAGATGCAGTTCGGGATCTTCACCGTCGGTGACGTCACCACCGATCCGACCACCGGCCGGACGCCGGACGACACCGAGCGGGTGCGCAACATGCTCACCATCGCCCAGCACGCCGACCAGGCGGGACTGGACGTCTTCGCGACGGGCGAGCACCACAACCCGCCGTTCGTGCCGTCGTCGCCCACCACCATGCTGGGCTACCTCGCGGGCACGACGAAGGACATCATCCTGTCGACCGCCACCACGCTGATCACCACCAACGACCCCGTCCGGCTGGCCGAGGAGTACGCGATGCTCCAGGTCATCTCCGACGGGCGGATGGACCTGATGATGGGCCGCGGCAACACCGGCCCCGTCTACCCGTGGTTCGGCCAGGACATCCGCCAGGGCATCCCGCTCGCGATCGAGAACTACGCGCTGCTGCGCCGCCTCTGGGACGAGGAGGTCGTGGACTGGCAGGGCAAGTTCCGCACGCCCCTGCAGGGGTTCACCTCGACCCCCCGCCCGCTCGACGGCGTCCCGCCGTTCGTCTGGCACGGCTCGATCCGCAGCCCCGAGATCGCCGAGCAGGCCGCCTACTACGGTGACGGGTTCCTGCACAACGCGATCTTCTGGCCGCTGGAGCACGCCGCGCAGATGGTGACGTTCTACCGCGAGCGCTTCGAGCACTACGGGCACGGGCAGGCCGACCAGGCGATCGTCGGGCTCGGGGGCCAGGTGTTCATGCGTCCCCGGTCGCAGGACGCGGTCAAGGAGTTCCGGCCGTACTTCGACAACGCGCCCGTCTACGGGCACGGACCGTCGCTGGAGGACTTCACGCGCGACACCCCGCTGACCGTCGGCAGCCCGCAGGAGGTCATCGACCGCTACGGGAAGTTCCGCGAGCAGGTCGGGCACTACCAGCGCCAGATGTTCCTCATGGACCACGCCGGGCTGCCGCTCAAGACGGTGCTCGAGCAGATCGACATCCTGGCGGGCGAGGTCGTCCCCGTGCTGCGCGCCGAGGCCGAGTCCGCACGTCCGGCGCACGTTCCGGCCAACCCGCCCATGCACGCCGACCGGGTGGCGGCCGCGCGTGCCGCGGGTACCGTCCATGACCAGGTCGTCGCGCACGACACGTACACCGGCCTGCGGGCCGAGGACTCGCTGTCCTCATGACTGCCGCCGGGGAAGGGACCACGATGAGCGACCGCTCGATCGTCGTCGTCTCGGCGGGGCTGTCCCAGCCCTCGTCGACGCGCCTGCTGGCCGACCGCCTGGCCGACGCCACGGTCACCGAGCTCACCGCGCGGGGCATCACCGCCCACGTCGAGCACGTGGAGCTGAGGGACGTCGCCCACGAGGTGGTCAACATGACGCTCTCGGGCTTCCCGTCGGGTGCCCTCAAGGAGGTGCTCGAGAAGGTCACGGCCGCGGACGGCGTCATCGCGGTCACGCCGATCTTCTCGGCCTCCTACTCCGGGCTGTTCAAGTCGTTCGTCGACATCCTCGACAAGGACGCGCTCGTCGGCCGGCCCGTGCTCGTCGGTGCGACCGGAGGCACCGGCCGGCACTCGCTCGCGCTCGAGTACGCGCTGCGCCCCCTGTTCGCCTACCTGCGGGCCGACGTCGCCGGGACGGCCGTGTTCGCGGCCACCGACGACTGGGCCGACGGCGGCGGTGACGACGTCAACCCGCTGCCCGACCGCATCCGCCGCGCGGGCCGCGAGCTCGCCGAGATGGTGGCCGACCGCGAGCCGTCGGCCCCCGTGGGTCTCTACGACGCGGTCCCCTCGTTCGAGCAGCTGCTCGGCGGGGCCTGACCGCAGCCGGTTACACAGCGGCCCGACGCGCGTGCGTCGGGCCGCTTCGTCGTCCCCGCGCGACGGGCCGGTCATGCCCCGCCGCGCGCAGGCAGCCGCGTTACTGCGGGGTGAGCGTGAAGGCGGTGCCGGTCACACCCGGCTCCACGTCCAGGCGCTGGTCGGCGAGGGTCAGGGACGCCTCGGGGTCGACGTAGACGCGGGCGGACTCGTCGCCCACCACGTCATCGCCGGGCAGCGGCTCCGCGACCAGGGCGAGCTCGAAGCCACCGGCCTCCTGCTGTGCGATCCGCAGACCACCGGTCTCGTCGGGCAGACCAGCGGACGTGGTGAGCGTCTGGACGGCGGTGCGGGCGCTGTCGGTCAGGGTGAGCACGAGGCTCTCCTTTCGTTGCCGGGGCGCCACCCTGTGCGGGCGGCTCGTCGGACGTCGTCCACCGTGTCCCGGTCCGCGCGCGGGCCGCAACTCGGGGTCCGCTGGGCGAGACCGTCGGCGCCACGGGCGGGTCGGGGATCATGCGGTCGCCGCGGTGCCTCTACGGTTCGCCCTCGCCCGCTCCGGAGGTCCGGGCTAGCGTCGGAGCCATGCCGATCCCGATGTGGGTCACCCGGGTCAACCGGAAGGTGACCAACCCCGTGCTGGGGACGCTCTCGGACCGGCTCCCCCCGCTGGCGACGCTGCACCACGTGGGGCGTCGCACCGGCCGGCGGTTCAGCACGCCGGTCTTCGCGTTCGGCACGCCGCGCGGCGTGGTCATCGCGCTCACCTACGGGCCGCAGGTGCAGTGGCTGCGCAACCTCGAGGCGGGCGGCGAGGCGCGCCTGGTCCGACGCGGGCAGGTCCTCGCGGTCGGCGATCCGGTCCGGCTCCACGGCGAGGCCGGCGCCCGGCTGGTCCCGCGCGTCATCCGGGCGGGGCTCCGCTTCATGCGGGTCGACGACTTCGTCGAGCTCGCCGCCGTTCCCGTCCACGGCTAGACCCCCGGAGGAGACATGGTCCGCGAGGGCTATCCCGCGAGCACCGTCGAGGAGTACCTCGACGCCGTCCCGACCGCCCAGGGCGCCGCGCTGCGCACCGTGCGGGACAGGATCGTCGACGTCGTGCCCGATGCCGAGCAGGTGATCTCCTACCAGGTGCCCACCATCCGGTACCGCGGCCGGGGCCTGATCGCGCTGTCGGCCGCGACGTCGCACTGCAGCCTGCACCTCATGAGCCCACCCGTGGCGGTCGAGCTGGCCGACGTCCTGACCGAGGGCACGCTGTCGGGGGCCACGCTGCGGTTCGACGCCGACGCTCCGTTGAGCGCCGACACCGTGCGGCTGATCGCGCAGCTGCGCATGGCCGAGGTCGACGCGCAGCTCGGGTGAGGTCCGGAGCCGAGACAGCCCTGGCCGCTCCCGCTCAGCGCCCCGACGCCGAGAAGTGCTGGTAGTCGATCGGCGACTCCCAGTCGCCGCCCCACAGCCAGCCGACCGAGGCGAACGCGCGGACCACCTCGTCGTCGGCGTGGATGACCCCGGGCAGGTCGGGGCGGCCGGCGAACTCGCGACCTCCCGGCGGCGCGACCGACGAGCCGCGGACGTACGGGTTCTCCACGGGGTTGAGGTCGATGGCCCGACCGTAGGCGTGCTCCGACCACTCGGAGCCGCCCGTGATGGCCCGGCAGTTGAACGCCGAGGTGTTGTCCGCCGCCATGGAGTCGTCGTCGCTCGCGTCGAAGTCGTCCACCAGCCGCATCGAGCGGACCGGGTACCCGGCGTCGAAGAGGGCGCGGAACACGGTGACCATGTCCTGCGCGGCGTCGGCGTGCACCACCAGCTCGCCCTGCCGGTCCAGCCCGTCGAAGCCACGGTGCGTGACCGACACGTAGCGCAGGTCCTCGAGCGGCACGGGGCAGCCCGGACGCCACGACGGCTCCATGCGGGCGGCGAGCTCCGGGGTGATCTCGCTGATCGCCGACGTGAAGGCCGGCGCGCTCGCCACCACCGGGGCGTCCGCCGGCTCCGGCGCGACCTCGGCGGGCGCGCTCACCTGCACCGGGGTCGGCGACGGGCTCGACCGGGGGACGTCGGGCGCGGCACAGCCCGCGAGCACCAGCACCGCCACCCCGATGAGCCCGCCGCCTCGCATGCGCACCACTACACCACTCCGCGGCGGTCGCCGACGATCCCCGACGAGACCGTCGTCCCCGCCCACAGTGCCGGGTCCGCGCACCCCTCGGCGCAGTGCATGCCACAGGCGGGGCAGACCCACAGCGTGTGGTGCCGGTCCACCGTGCAGCCGCAGGTGACGAACCGTTCCGACGGCCGGCCCGGACCGTTCGTGGTCCACCGGTGCCCCGCGGGGCAGCCCGACGGCGGCACCCGCACCCAGCCGCGTGGCGTGCGCTGCCACTTCGACCAGTCGATGTCGCGGACCATCGAACAAGTGTACGAACTCCGGGACGGGTCGAGCGTCAGCCACCGTGGGGCTGCGGGCGAGTGTCAGACCCTGGTCGTACATTTGTTCTAGCGGATCAACGGGCTGATGACACGCGCGGGAGGTGAGGATCGTGACGGCGGTGCTCGAGCACGCACGTGTGGAGGCAGACGCCGGTCGCGCATCCGGCTGGTCGCAGCCCGGCTGGCGGGACGAGCCGGAATGGATCTCGCCCCGTCCCCGTGCGACCGGCGCAGGCGCTTCGCGGGTGGCTGCGTCCGGTGTGGCTGCGTCCTGTGCGGATACGCCGGCGTCGGTCACGCAGCGGGTGGTGAACCTGCGGCACATCGACGCGTTCCCGATCCCGGAGGTCAGCGTCGCCGGGCTCGCCGGGATGCTGGAGTCCGTCCAGGTCGCGGACGTCTCGGACACGGCGCTGGTCAACACGGTCACGGCGTGGCAGCAGGTCATCGCGATGGCGCAGGCCGCCCAGGCGGTGGCCGTCCGCGAGATCGAGGCGCGCACCGTCGACGCCCTCGCCCGGGTGCCCGACGAGCTGGCGTGCGCACTGGCCTGCACCGGCAGGGCAGCACAGGACCTGTTCCTGCGCGCCTCGAACGTGGCACGGCACCCGGCGCTGGCCGACGCCTGGGCCGCGGGCGCCCTCGACGCGCGCAAGGTCGACGTGATCCTCGCCGAGTCGCTGTCCGCCGAGCGCGACACCGCCGACCTGGTGATCGCCGACGCTGTGCAGCGTGCCGGGGAGCTCACCGCCCGCCAGCTGGCTCACCACGTGCGCGCCGCGGTGATCGGTGCCGACGCCGCGGCGGCCGAGCGTCGCCGGGTCAAGGAGCGCGCCGACCGGGGTGTCGAGCTGCGGCCGGCCGGCCACGCGATGGCCTGGTTCATGGCCTATCTGCCCGCCGAGGTCGCGACCGCCGCCTTCACGGCGGTGGACGCTCTCGCGGGGCACGCCGCCACGGACGGCGACGACCGCAGCGTCGGCCAGCGGCGCGCGGACGCGTTCGCGGACGTGTTCACCGGGATCCTCGACCGGCAGGCGACGCCCGACGGGACACCGCTGCCCACCCGGCACGGGCAGCGTGTGGCCCTGCAGGTGACGGTCGCCGCGACCACGCTGGCCGGCCTGGACGACCAGCCGGGCCTGCTCGGCTCGTACGGTCCGATCCCCGCCCAGGTCGCACGCGAGCTGGCCCAGGACGCCACGTGGCGCCGCCTGCTGACCGACCCGATCGGTCGGGTCAGCTCGGTGGGGACCACCACCTACCGTCCCGGTGCCGATCTGACCCGCACGGTCCAGGCCCGCGACGTGACCTGCACCTTCCCCGGCTGCCGCCAGCCGGCCACGCGGTGCGAGCTCGACCACCGCATCCCCTACGACCACCACCGGTCGTGGGCCGGAGACGACAGCGAGAGCGGCGGCAACTCCACTCTGTCTGACGGCGTCCAGACCAGCGAAGCGAACCTGCACGCCCTGTGCAAGCACCATCACCAGGCCAAGACCAAGGGGTGGTGGCGGGTCTCCTACGACCGCCGGACGGGCGTCTCCACCTGGACCGATCGCCACGGCCTGACCTATGCGCGCCATCCGGTCGTCCTGCTGGCGGCACCCTCCTCGGTCCGACACGCGCCCCCTCCGCCCCCGCCGAAGGACTGGGGCGACCCACCGTTCTGATCCGAGGGCACCGCCGCACCATCGCCCGACTCTGTCGCGCGCTCGCACCCGCCGACACAGGACCCTCGACTCGCTCCTGCCGGGCCGCGAGGCCACGTTCAGCGTCGGGTTCTCCGTCGCCAACCCGGCATCGTCATGGACGTCTCCGTCGGCTGGGTCCACGACAGCGTCATCTACACCTCCTGACGCAGGTGCGCGCGGCCGGCCCTAGGGCCGGCTGCGCGCCACGGCGTGCGATGTCGGCAGGGTTCAGGTGGTGTGGCCTCGCTGCCCACGTCAAGGCCAACCCGGCACGGGACAAGCTGCGGCTCGCCCACCGCAGCCACGACGGTGGCCGATCTGGCCACGCTCTGTGGTCAATTTGGTCCCGCTCGCAGCGCCAGCACCAGGTGCCTCAGAAGTCGGACAGCGGACGGAACCTCTCTCGCGGACTTCCACTGAGCGACTGATATGCGAGCGGGTTGTGGAGCAGATCGTCGGGGACGAGTGTCTCGTCCGTGACCCATTCTTCTTCTGATGCGTTCCAGGTCGTGGCGCCGACGCGCAAACAGCGTGGACCACCACTGGACGACCTCCGGGAAGTCGTCAGCGACCGTAGGAACGTTGACGGCCAGAACCGTCCTGTCAGGGCGGTAGAGCACCCCACCGCGCCTGCGCGAGGAGAACAGATCCACAGCCACGGTCATTTCACCCCGCTTGTGGCAGCGACGTAAGGAGCGAGGCCACGATCAGCCCGGCGGGGGCCATCACACGATTCGACCAGCGCATGGCGCCCTCACCCTGAAGACATCGTTGTGTCCGGCAACGTACCGATGCCTGCCAGGACCCGGTGACCGCCGACCGGGTGAAGGACCGGTGACGTGACCTCGCCAGGCATCGCGGCTGCTCCCAAGGGGCCGGCGCCCGTCTCCACGTAGTTGCCGGAAGGAGCCGTGCCGGATCGGTACGGCATCGAAGGACATCCACGAGGAGACCCCCTGCCCACTCACGCACGACTGGCCAAGTGGTTGGTCGCCGCGCTGACCCTTGCCCTGAGCATCAGCCTCCTGGTCGTGCCCCCAGCGCACGCCGGCTGGACCGACGGCGGCCCAGGGGGCAGCGGCGTCAGCGGCGCGACACCGGCGGGCAGGGCTCCAACGGCGAGTCCCGCCTCGCGCAGGCGCGTCAGGTCGCCCCGGCAACAGGTTGCGGGTGCGAGCATCGCGTTCTCCTCACGCCCTGTCCGGTCCGTGGACGGTGCGCCACGATGGACGGATGGACCTGCACGACGTGCGTCGGTCGGCGCTCGCACTGCCCGAGGTGGCGGAGCGCCAGAGCTGGGGCCAGCCCGCCTGGTTCCACCGGAACCTGGTCGCGCGGATGTGGGACGCGGACCGGTTGACCGTCCGGGTCGAGGACGACGGCGAGCGGCTGGCGCTCGTGGAGCAGGACCCGTCGCTCTACTCGAGCACCGACCACCACGCCGGCACGAACCTCGTGCTGATCGCGCTCGACGTCGTGGCCGCGGACGACCTGAGCTCGCACCTGGCGGAGTCGTGGTGGTGGGCCGCCCCACCGGTCCTGAGGCGGCGGTACCCGGACCTGGGACCGCCGCCGGAGGCCTAGGTCCGCGGCGCCGGTGACGGGTCCAGCGGGTGACCGGCCTACTGTCGACCCATGGGAACGACCGAGCCGGACTGGGTCCGGCACGCGATCTGGTGGCACGTCTACCCGCTGGGCGCGGTCGGGGCAGTGCCGGACCACGGGCAACGACCCGGCCCCGACGAGCACCGCCTGCTCCGGCTGGTCCCCTGGCTCGACCACGTCGTGACGCTCGGTGCGTCCGGCATCGCGCTCGGACCGGTCTTCGCGTCCAGCACGCACGGCTACGACACCGTGGACCACCTGCGGGTCGACCCCCGGCTCGGCGACGAGGGCGACGTCGACACGCTCGTCGCCGAGGCGCACAAGCGCGGGCTCAAGGTCCTCCTGGACGGGGTGTTCAACCACGTCGGCCGGGAGTCGGCGATCGCGCGGCGCTCCGTGGACGCGATCGAGGGGCGGTCCGACGACGAGGTCTGGCTCCTGCGCGACGCCGACGGCGGCTTCGTCGGCTTCGAGGGCCACGACGCCCTGGTCACCCTCGACCACAGCCTGCCGAGCGTCGTCGACTACGTGGTCCGGGTGATGAACCACTGGCTCGAGCGGGGCGCGGACGGCTGGCGCCTGGACGCCGCCTACGCGGTGCCGACGAGCTTCTGGGCACAGGTCCTGCCCCGCGTCCGGGCCGAGCACCCCGACGCCTGGTTCGTCGCCGAGGTCATCCACGGTGACTACGGCGCGTTCGTGGCGGAGTCGACGGCCGACTCGGTGACCCAGTACGAGCTGTGGAAGGCGATCTGGAGCTCGATCAACGACGCCAACCTGTGGGAGCTCGCCTGGGCGCTCACCCGGCACGACGGGTTCCTCGAGTCCTTCGCTCCGCAGACCTTCGTCGGCAACCACGACACCACCCGCATCGCCAGCATGATCACGGACCCCCGCCACCGGCCGCACGCGGTCGTGGTCCTGTGCACGGTGGGCGGCACCCCGACGGTCTACGCGGGCGACGAGCTCGGGCTCACTGGCGTCAAGGAGGAGCGCGAGGGCGGCGACGACGCCGTCCGGCAGGAGCTCGCGGCCGGCGGACCCGACGACGCCGACAACCCGGTGCTGCGCCTGCACCGGGAGCTCATCGGCCTGCGGCGGCGACACCCGTGGCTGCACCGGGCGCGGACCACGCAGGTGGAGCTCACCAACACTGCCTTCGTGTACGAGGTGCGCGACGGCGACGACGCGCTCGTCGTGGCGCTCAACCTCGACGACGAACCCCTGTCGCTGCCAGCAGGTGACGTCCGGGCCTGCGACGACGCCAGTCGCGCGACGCCCGGTGTGGTCGCACCCCATGGCTGGGCCGTCGTCGCACCGTGAGGAGCGCCGGGTCCCACGCGGACAGGTGGTGACCTCGTCCCACACCGCGGCCCAGGTGCCGCGCGGCCCGTCGCAGGCCAGCACCTGACCGCCCCGACGTCGACGACCGTCTGGGGAGGGTGGCGAACCCGGTCGCAGTCGCAGGCAGGTCCGGGAACACTGGACCCATGATCACCCCACCGATCCCCACCCTGCCCCTGCCCGGCGGGCAGATCCCCGTCGTCGGCCTGGGCACCTGGCAGTCCGAGGGCGGCGCGGCCGAGCGCGCGGTCAGCGCAGCGCTCCAGCTGGGCTACCGGCACATCGACACCGCGACCGGCTACGGCAACGAGGCCGAGGTCGGCCGGGCGCTCACCACGGTCGGCATCGACCGCGACGACGTCTTCGTCACCACCAAGCTGCCGCCCGACCACGCCGACCGCGCGCGTCGCACGCTCACCGAGTCCCTGACCGCTCTGGTCACGGACCACCTGGACCTCTGGCTGATCCACTGGCCACCGAACCGCCAGGCCTCCCCCGAGACGTGGCAGGTGTTCCGCGAGGTGCGCGACGAGGGACTGGTCCGGTCGATCGGCGTGTCCAACTACTCGATCGCGCAGATCGACGAGCTCATCGCGGCCACCGGCGAGGCCCCCGCGGTGAACCAGATCCCGTACAGCCCCCGCGACCACGACCCCGACCTGCTGGCGGCCCACCGCGAGCGTGGCGTGGTCGTCGAGGGCTACAGCCCGCTCAAGCGGACGAACCTCGAGTCCCCGGCGCTCACCGACGCAGCCGCCGCCCACGGGGTCAGTGCGGCGCAGGTGGTGCTGCGCTGGCACGTGCAGCACGACGTCGTCGTCATCCCGAAGTCGACCACCCGGGAGCGCATCGAGAGCAACCTGGACATCCTCGGGTTCACGCTGTCGTCCGAGGAGATGGCCGCGATCGACGCCCTGCGCTGAGCCCGGCACTCACATCGCTCAGGTGCCGTTCGAGGTCGGCGCGCTCGGCCGCACAGCATGGTCTACGACTCGACGCTCGCCTCGAACCTGGGGCGCCGGCGGTGCCGACCACGGGATCCCCGCGGAGAGCACCCCGCGGCCGTGCGCGACCTGCTGGCGTCGTCACCACCGGTGCGCGACGTCCACCACCAGTCGTGAGGACGTGCCGGGACCGTCGAGGACGAACGCCCGGAACGGCAACCGCGCCCGCACGCCGAGACCCAGGCTCGTGTAGCCCTCGTACGACCCCGCGAACACGACCTGGCGGAACGTGCCGTAACCCGCCACGTCCGTGAGCTCGAGAGCGTTCGCCGGGCTGTACGTCGGCGCGTAGCTCGTGTCGTGCGCGGGGTCGTTCACCGTGATCTGCAGCGCCGCGCCGCCGCGGGTCGCGATCGGGTAGCCGGAGCCGTCCTGGACCACCTGGGGCACGTAGCTCACGGTGTACCCGCCGGCGTCCCCCGCGACGTCCACGACGAGGCGGTCGTAGCAGGCGTGCCGGCCGGTACGGACGTCGGTCACGGGTGCCTGCGAGAGGCCCGGCGCCGACTTCACGAGCGACCCCCACACGAGGCCGCAGTAGGGCGCCGCCGTGGCAGGCGACGCCGGCAGGATCAGGAACGCGCTGACCAGCAGCACGACCGACAGGAATGCTCGTCTCACGGCACGACCCCCTCGTCGCGCGGGCCTCTCGGATGGACGCCCGATCGCCCAGTTTAGGCCGGTTCGACCGGACATAACGGGTGAAAGTCGGCGCGCGCCGACGCCCGGCCGCCGGATGGAGGGATCCGGCGACCGGGCATCGTGAGAGTGCCCAGCTGACTGGCTGTCGGGCGGGCTACCGCAGACCGTTGGACAGCGCGCTGATCAGCTCGCCGTTGGAGGTGTCACCGGACAGCTCCCAGAAGAAGGCGCCGCCCAGGCCCTTGCCCTTGGCCCACGAGGTCTTGCCGGCCAGGGTGCTGGGGGTGTCGTAGCCCCACCACTCCGACCCGCACTTGGCGTACGCGGTGCCGCCGACCGTGCCCGTCGCGGGGCACCTGGTCTTGAGCACCTTGTAGTCCTCGATCCCTGCCTCGTAGGTGCCGGGTGCCGCGCCCGTCGCCGACCCACCGGGGGCGGTCTGCGTGACGCCGGTCCAGCCGCGTCCGTAGAACCCGACCCCGAGCAGGATCTTGTTGGCAGGGACGCCCTTGCTGATCAGCTTGTTCACGGCCGCCTCGGTGTTGAACCCCGCCTGCGGGATGCCCGCGTAGGAGGTCAACGGCGAGTGCGGCGCCGTCGGGCCGGTCGGGTTGAACGCACCGAAGTAGTCGTAGGACATCGGCATGATCCAGTCGAGCTTCTGCGCCGCCCCGGCGTAGTCGGTGGCGTCGATCTTGCCGCCGGTGCTGCCGTCGCCCGTGATGGCCGCCGTGATCAGCTTGCTGCTGCCGAACTTGTTCCGGAGCGCCGTGATGACGTTGTTGAACGCCGCCGGACCGCTCGAGTCGCACGACAGCCCGCACGCGTTCGGGTACTCCCAGTCGATGTCGATGCCGTCGAAGACGCCGGCCCAGCGGGGGTCGTTGAGCAGGTTGTAGCAGGAGTCGGCGAACGCGGTCGGGTTGGCCGCCGCCTGCGTGAAGCCGGACGACCAGGTCCAGCCGCCGAACGACCAGATGACCTTCAGGCCGGGGTGCATGGCCTTGAGCTTCTTCAGCTGGTTGAAGTTGCCGCGCAGCGGCTGGTCCCACGTGTCCGCGACGCCGTCGACCGAGTCCGCGGCGGTGTACGCCTTGTCGTACGCGGCGTAGGAGTCACCGATCGAGCACTGGCCGCCGGTCGTGTTGCCGAACGCGTAGAGGATGTGGGTCAGCTTCGAGGCCGAGCCGCTCGTCTCGATGTTCTTCACGTGGTAGTTGCGCCCGTAGACGCCCCACTCGGCGAAGTACCCGACGAGCTTCTTGCCTCCCGGGGGCGGCGGCGTGGTGTCGGTCGGCGTCGGGGTGGGGGTGGTCGGCGTGGGGGTCGGGGTCGTCGGCGAGCTGGTCGGGGTGCCGCCCGTGCACGCGACGCCGTTGATGCTGCACGAGGTGGGGTTCTTGTACGGGCCCGTCGCCACGTAGCCCCAGGTGAACGAGGCGCCCGGCGCGAGCGTGCCGGCCCAGCTCTTGTTCTTGGCCGTGTAGTGGTTGCCCGCCCGCGTGACGTCGGCGTCCCACGAGCTGCTGATGGTGTCCCCGGCGGGGAGGTCGAACTCGAGGGTCCAGCCGTTGACGGGGGTGGACCCGGAGTTGGTCACCTTGACGTTGACCTGGTGCCCGTTCCCCCAGTCGCCGGCGGAGGTGAAGGTGGCGCCGATCGTGCCCGCGGCGAACGCGGGCTGCGTGGCAACCAGACCCGCGAGCAGCGTGAGCACCGCGGCGAGCGCGGTGGTGATCAGGACGGGACGTCGTCGTCCCGGCCGAGCGTGGCTGGTGGAGCTGTCGAGAGCCATCGTGCTTTCCCCTGTCCATCGTCGGAGCGTGGAATATGTAAGGAGTGTGTACTAATGGTTCACAGCGACGCTAACAACCGTCACAGGGTGAAGTCAACAGTCCGCGAGGGAAGAGTTCGGGGCCTCCCGGACGGGGCGGACATTCCCCATGCCATCGGAAATGCGCTCACCTCGGGACACACCCCAGAATCCGACAACGCAGGTAGGACACGTGTCACCGACGCCAGCACCAGCCCCGGCCTCCTACTCACCAGCAGGTCACGTACGGCGGAAACGCATTCACGAGTGCATTTGTTCACACATTCACGGCCGCGGCGCCCTGCATTCTGGAGGAATGCCGGGAGCGCTTCTCCGGAAGTCGGCAGCGGGCTCGAGCCGATGTCCGTCAGCGCCGACTCACCGCTCCTCGTCTACGAGGGCCGCGTGTCGTCCGAGACCTGTCGGACCCCGCGCGCACCATGGAGGAGAGCGAGGACGAGAGGAGCCGACGACATGACGGTGACCGATCAGCACCACCGGGTCGCCCCCGCGGTCGAGGCACAGCTGCGGCACGAGCTCGCCGGTGCGACCTGGTTCGAGCTGGCGTCAGCCACCAGCCGGGCGCACCACGCGCTCGACGACACCCGGCGCGGGCATGACGACGAGGCCGTGCTCCGCGCGCTCGACCGGCACACCGTGCTCGAGCACCTGCTGGCCGAGGCGACCGAACGCCTGCACCCGCGGGCCTGACGCCGGCGGGCTCAGGAACCCGCCACCCGAGGACCCAGCCGCCGGCGCGGCCCCGGCCGGGTCTCGCTGCCGGGCAGTGCTAGCGGCGGGCCTTGGCGTCGGCCGGGTCCCAGCCCGGGCGCGGTGCCCGGTTGCCCGGGCGATCGGACCGGCTGCGGTACACGACGTACGGCCGCCACAGATAGAAGACCGGCACGCTCAGCACATGCACCAGCCGCGTGAACGGCCACAGCGCGAACAGCAGCATGGCGACCATGGCGTGCGCCTGGAACCCGAACGGTGCGTCGACCATGAGCTCCGGTCGCGGCTGGAACAGGAAGATGCTGCGGAACCACTCGGAGACACCGGTGCGGTAGTCGTAGTCGCCGTTGAGGTTCAGGATCGAACCCGCCGCGGTGTTCCAGACCCCGAGCACGATGACCAGCGCCAGGAACAGGTACATCACCTTGTCCATCCGCGTCGTGGCGCTGAACACGGGCCCCACGGTGCGGCGTCGGTAGATGAGCAGGGTGAGCCCGACGAGCGTGCAGAACCCCGCGACGGAGCCGATCGAGACCGCGAGGACGTGGTACTGCGCGTCGGAGATGCCCATCGCGGTGGTCCAGCTCTCCGGGATGCCCAGGCCCATGACGTGCCCCAGGAACACCGCGAGGATCCCGAAGTGGAACAGCGGACTCCCCCAGCGCAGCAGCCGGCTCTCGTAGAGCTGCGACGAGCGCGTGGTCCACCCGAACTTGTCGTAGCGGTAGCGCCAGATGTGGCCGAACACGAAGAAGGCCAGGCACAGGTACGGGATCACGACCCAGAGCAGGATCTCCCTCATCGCGGCACCTCGTCCTTCACCCGGCACCCCGCGGGTACCACCGACCACAGCACGAACGCACTCATCGCGGCACCGCCGCCATGGCCCCGTACGGCTCGAGGCCGACCGACTCGCCCGGGGGGCCCTCGGCGGCCAGGCGGGCGACGGCCTCGCGCTCGTCGCCGCGCAGGGGTGGCAGCGTCGAGCAGACCGCGGTCAACGCCCCGGCCCACGGCGAGCCGTGGTCCACCAGCGCCAGGCGCAGCAGCTCCAGGCCGGCTCTGTGCTCGAGCAGCAGCCGGGTACCGGCCTCGACGTCGGCCGTCGCGCTGAACTCGAGCACGACGCAGAGGTGGTCCGGCAGCTCGTCAGGGCTGACCTCCAGGCCCGCCGCGCGGAAGGCGCGCTTGAACCCGAGCAGGGCCATCCCCCGCTCCCGGGTGTCGCCGTACGCGTAGTAGGTCAGGTACGGGCAGGCCTTGCGTCGCAGGTCGAAGGTCTCGACGTACTCGGCCGCCAGCCCTCCGGGGCCGTCCAGCGGGGTCCGGGCCAGGTGGTCGAGCAGGGGGTCGAAGGCGCGGGTCGGCAGTCCCGACGCGACGGCCCGCAGGTCGGGCACCTGGGCGACCAGCTCGGCGGTCGGGTACTCCAGCAGGAGCGCCGCGACCCGGTGGGTGAGCGCCCTGGTGTGGTCGTCGCGCATCATGACGGGTCCTTCCGCTCGGGGAACAGCCCGGGAGGCGGCGCACCCTTGCCGTCCCAGTTCAGGAGGTTGACGCGTCCACCCTGCCCGCCCGTGGCGGTCACCTCGTCCGCGGTCTGCCGGTCCTTGAGCGCCCGGAAGTTCTCGACCGCCAGGGGCGTGTTGGTCCCCGAGCCCTCACCGAACGGCCCGGAGCCGCCCATCCCGGGACCGCCCTCGTAGTCGAGGCTGCACTCGGTGGCCAGCTCCTCCAGGTCGTGCGCGGCCTCCGCGTGCGCGGGCGGGATGACGTAGCGCTCGTCGTACTTGGCGATGGCCAGCAGGCGGTACATGTCGAGCATGTCCTGGTCCGTCATGCCGACCGCCGCGGGGATCGCGGGGTCGGCGTCGCGGCCCATCGAGATGTCCCGCATGTACGACCGCATGGCGGCGAGCTTCCTCAGCACGCCCGTCACCGGCACGGTGTCCCCCGCCGTGAACAGCTCGGCCAGGTACTCCACCGGGATGCGCAGCTGGTCGATCGCCGCGAACAGGTTGCCCGTGGCCTCGGCGTCCTCACCGGTCTCCGCCACCGCGTCCACCACCGGGGACAGCGGCGGGATGTACCAGACCATCGGCATCGTCCGGTACTCGGGGTGCAGCGGCAGGGCGACCTTGTAGGTGCTGATCAGCGACCAGATCGGTGAGCGCTGCGCGGCCTCGATCCAGTCGTGCGGGATGCCCGCGCGCTCGGCCTCGCGCACCACGACGGGGTCGTGCGGGTCGCAGAACACGCCGCGCTGGGCCTCCAGCAGCGCGTGCTCGTCGGTCACCGACGCGGCCGCCAGCACCTTGTCGGCGTCGTAGAGGACCAGGCCGAGGTAGCGCAGACGGCCGACGCACGTCTCCGAGCAGACCGTCGGCAGGCCGACCTCGATGCGCGGGAAGCAGAACGTGCACTTCTCGGCCTTGCCCGTGCGGTGGTTGAAGTAGACCTTCTTGTACGGGCAGCCGGTCACGCACTTGCGCCACCCCTTGCACTGGTCCTGGTCGACCAGCACGATCCCGTCCTCGGCCCGCTTGTAGATGGCCCCCGAGGGGCACGACGCGGCGCAGGAGGGGTTGAGGCAGTGCTCGCAGATGCGCGGCAGGTAGAACATGAACGTCTGCTCGAACTCGAGCTTGATCTTCTCGGACACCTTGGCCAGCACCGGGTCGTGCACCGCCGTCGCGGCGCTGCCGCCGAGGTCGTCGTCCCAGTTGGCGCTCCACCCGATCTGCAGGGGCTCGCCGCTGATCAGCGAGCGCGGGCGGGCCACCGGCGTGTGCTCCTGCAGCGGTGCGGTGGTCAGCGTCTCGTAGTCGTAGGTCCACGGCTCGTAGTAGTCGTCCATCGAGGGCATCTTGGGGCTGGCGAAGATGGTCATGAGGTTCTTCAGCCGCCCGCCGGCCTTGAGCTGCAGGCGACCGCGCCGGGTCAGCTTCCAGCCGCCCTGCCAGCGCTCCTGGTCCTGGTACGTCCTGGGGTAGCCCTGCCCGGGGCGCGTCTCCACGTTGTTGAACCAGACGTACTCGGTCCCGGCCCGGTTGGTCCACGCCTGCTTGCAGGTCACCGAGCACGTGTGACAGCCGATGCACTTGTCGAGGTTCATCACCATCGACATCTGGGCCATGATCCGCATCAGTACTGCACCTCCTGCGAGCGCCGACGGACCACCGTGACCTCGTCACGCTGGTTGCCCGTCGGGCCGAGGTAGTTGAAGGCGAAGGACAGCTGCGCGTACCCGCCGATCAGGTGGCTCGGCTTCATGAGGATCCGGGTCAGCGAGTTGTGGATGCCGCCGCGCTTGCCGGAGGCCTCCGACCGCGGGACGTCGATGAGCCGGTCCTGGGCGTGGTACATGTACACGGTCCCCTCCGGCATGCGGTGCGAGACGATCGCGCGGGCCACCACGACGCCGTTGCGGTTGACCGCCTCGACCCAGTCGTTGTCGGTGACCCCGATCTTGTCCGCGTCCTTCTGGCTCATCCAGATGCCCGGACCGCCGCGCGACAGGCTGAGCATCAGCAGGTTGTCCTGGTACTCCGAGTGGATCGACCACTTGTTGTGCGGGGTCAGGTAGCGCACCGCGATGCCGAGCGCGCCGTCGGACCCGACCTGCGGCTCACCGAACAGGGCCGCCATGTTCAGCGGAGGCCGGAACACCGGCAGGTTCTCCCCGAGCTCGGCGATCCAGTCGTGGTCGAGGAAGAAGTGCTGGCGTCCCGTGAGGGTGTGCCAGGGCTTGAGCCGCTCGACGTTGATGGTGAAGGGCGAGTACCGCCGGCCGCCGGACTCCGACCCCGACCACTCGGGCGAGGTGATGACCGACGTCGGCGCGGCCTGGGTGTCCGCGAAGGTCACCTGCTTGCCCTCGTGCTCGGCGGCGAGGTCCGCCAGCGGCCGCCCGGTGCGCTTCTCGAGGCTGTGGAACCCGTCGGTGGCCAGGTGCCCGTTCGTGGTGCCCGACAGCGCGAGGATCGCCTCGCACACGTGCACGTCGCGCTGCAGCGACGGCCGTCCGTCGCCGGCTCCCCCGCGGACCAGCCCGTTCTTGTGTCCCAGGTAGTCGACCGGCCTGGTCAGGTCGAACGTGACGCCCTTGGTGGTCGCCCCCAGCGACGACGCCAGGGGGCCGAGCGCGCCGAGCTTGTCGGCGACCGCCGGGTAGTCCCTCTCGACGAGCACCAGCTTCGGCATCGTCGCCCCCGGCACCGGGTCGCCCTCCCCCGCCTTCCAGTCGCGCACCACCCCCGAGGGGGTCGCCAGCTCGTCCGGGGTGTCGTGCATGAGCGGGACCGCCACGACGTCCTGCCGGACTCCGAGGTGCGTCGCGGCCAGCGTGCTGAACGCCCGCGCGATCTCGTGGAACGCGTCGAAGTCGGTGCGGGTCTGCCACGGCGGTGCGATGGCCGGGTTGAACGAGTGCACGAACGGGTGCATGTCCGTGCTGCTCAGGTCGTACTTCTCGTACCAGGTGGCCGCAGGCAGGACGACGTCGCTGAACACGGTGGTGGACGTCATGCGGAAGTCGAGCGTGAGGAGCAGGTCGAGCTTGCCGCGCGGCGCCTCCTCCCGCCAGACCACGTCCCGGGGCCGCTTCTCGGGCGGCGCCTCCTGCGCGCGCAGCGACGAGTCGGTACCCAGAAGGTGCTCGAGGAAGTACTCGTTGCCCTTGGCGGAGCTGCCCAGCAGGTTCGAGCGCCAGATGGTCAGCACGCGCGGGAAGTTCTCCGGCGCGTCCGGGTCCTCGCCGGCGAACCGCAGCGACCCGTCCTGCAGCGCCGCCGGGACGTACTCGGCGGCCGGGACGCCGGCGGCCGCGACGTCGTCGGCGAGCGTCAGTGGGTTGCGGTCGAAGGTGGGGTAGGACGGCATCCAGCCGAGCCGTGCCGACTGCGCGAGCACGTCGGCGGTCGTCATCCCCGCCCACCGGCCGCCCCCGGTGGCGGCCGCGAGCGCGTCGGCGCCGAACTGGTCGTAGCGGAACTGGTCGGTGTGCAGGTACCAGTACGCGGTCTGGACCATGTGCCGCGGTGGCCGCGACCAGTCGAGCGCGTTGGCGTACAGGCCGTACCCGGTGATCGGGCGGACCTTCTCCTGGCCGACGTAGTGCGCCCAGCCGCCACCGTTGACGCCCTGCGTCCCGCAGAGCGTGGTCAGGGTGAGGAAGGCTCGGTAGATGGTGTCCGCGTGGAACCAGTGGTTGGCACCGGCGCCCATGATGATCATCGACCGGCCCTTGGACTCCTCCGCGTTGGCGGCGAACTCGCGCCCGATCCTCTCCGCCTTGGCGGCGGGCACGCCGGTGATCCCCTCCTGCCAGGCGGGCGTGCACGGTGAGCTCGGGTCGTCGTACCCCGTCGGCCAGGTCCCCGGCAGCCCGGGGCGGGCGACGCCGTACTGCGCGAGCAGCAGGTCGAACACGGTCGTGACGGTCCGACCGGCCACCTGCCTCGTCGGGACCCCGCGCACGATGCTCCCGGCGGAGCCGTCCGCCGCGTCGAACCGGGGCAGCGTGACCGCGGCGGTCCCCGATCCCGTGCCCGCCGCGCTGAGCTGCGGGGACACGTCGACCAGGTCCAGGTTCCAACGGCCCTCGCCCTCGGTGCCGAACCGGAAGCCCAGCGACCCGTTGGGCACCACCGGCTCGCCCGTCGTCTCGTCGAGCAGCACGGTCTTGAACTGCGCGTTCTGCGACGTCTCCCCCAGCTCCGCGGCGGTGAGGAACTTGCCGGGCAGGAACCCGTCACCGTCCGGCTCCAAGGCGACCAGGAACGGCAGGTCGGTGTACTGCTTCACGTACTGCGCGAAGTACGGCGTGGTGCGCTCGACGAAGAACTCACGCAGGATCACGTGCCCCATCGCCATCGCGAGCGCGCCGTCGGTGCCCGGGGCCGGCGCCAGCCACTCGTCGGCGAACTTCACGTTGTCCGCGTAGTCCGGGGACACCGCGACCACCTTCTGGCCCCGGTACCGCGCCTCGACCATCCAGTGCGCGTCCGGCGTGCGGGTGACCGGCACGTTCGAGCCCCACATGACCAGGTAGCCCGCGTCCCACCAGTCCCCCGACTCCGGCACGTCCGTCTGGTCCCCGAACACCTGCGGCGAGGCCACCGGCAGGTCTGCGTACCAGTCGTAGAACGAGAGCATCGGGGCGCCCAGCAGCGCGTAGAACCGCGAGCCGACGCCGTGGGAGACCATCGACATGGCCGGGATGGGCGAGAATCCCGCGATGCGGTCCGGTCCGTGCTCCTTGATCGTGTGCACGTGGGCCGCGGCCACCATCTCGACGGCCTCGGCCCAGGACGCCCGCACGAGCCCGCCCTTGCCGCGCGCCGCCTTGTACCGGGCCGAGCGCACCGGGTCACCGACCACGTCGGCCCAGGCCAGCACCGGATCACCGAGCCGCGCCTTGGCCTCGCGGTACATCTCCAGCAGCATGCCGCGCACGTAGGGGTACCGGACCCGGGTGGGCGAGTAGGTGTACCAGGAGAACGCCGCGCCGCGCGGGCAGCCCCGGGGCTCGTACTCCGGCCGGTCCGGGCCGGTCGACGGGTAGTCGGTCTGCTGCGCCTCCCACGTGATGATGCCGTCCTTGACGAACACCTTCCACGAGCACGACCCGGTGCAGTTCACGCCGTGGGTCGAGCGGACGACCTTGTCGTGGCTCCACCGGTCCCGGTAGAACGTGTCCGCGTCCCGCCCGCCGATCTGGTGCAGGGTGCGGAGGTCGGCCGACACCTCGTTCTTCTGCAGGAACCGTCGCGTCTTGAGCAGCGCCTCGACGACCCCCTCGTCCAGGCCCGGTCGGCGCTCCTGCTCCGTCGTCATACCGACTCCCTCGCTCGTGCGGCCCGGCGGACGGGCCCCCAGGTGAACCACGCGACGGCCAGCGCGCTGACGGCGAGCAGCACGTAGCCGAGGCTGTAGTCGCCGGTCCGGTCGTAGACGGCCCCCATGACCAGGGGCGGGAAGAAGCCGCCGAGGCCACCGGCCGCGCCGACGATGCCGGTCACAGCGCCGACCTTGTCCGCGGGCGCCACCTGGGCCACCAGGGCGAACACCGCACCGGACGACGCGCCGAGCGCAGCGGCGAGCCCGAGGAACGCGATGGTGCCGAGCGGCATCAGCGACAGCTCGAGCGCGGCGACGAGGGCCAGGACCCCCACCGCGGCGAACGAGACCAGGAGGACCGGGACGGGCCCGATCCTGTCCGAGAGGCTGCCGCCCACGGGTCGCATCGCGACCGCCAGCACGACGAACCCGGCGGTCCGAGCGGCAGCGTCGCCGGCCGTGAGGTCGTAGGCGTTCACCAGGTACGTCGGCAGGTAGACGCTGAAGGCCACGAAGCCGCCGAACCCCAGCGCGTACAGCAGCGAGAGCTGCCCGGTCGCGGGGATCTTCGCCGTCGCCCACGTCCGGGCGAGGAACGACCCCTGCGGCGCCGCCCGGCCGGGCTTGTCACGCAGGAACAGCGCCGCGACGACCGCGTAGACGGCCAGCACGCACGCGACGAGCACGAACGGGGCCTCCGGACCGTACGTGTCGGTGAGCCGGACGGTGGTGAACGCGGAGATCGCGGTGCCGCCCATGCCCAGGCCGAAGATGCCCAGCGCCGTCCCGCGGCGCTCCGGGGCGAACCACTGGTTCACCGCCGGGACCCCGATCGCGAACGCGGTGCCGCCGAGCCCGAGGAAGAAGCCGCCGACGAGCATCGCCGCGTAGGTCTCGGCGACGAACCCGATGAACAGCACGGGCACGATCGTCGCCACGGTCACCACCGGGAACATCGTCCGGGAGCCGATGCGGTCGGTCAGCGCGCCGATCGGGATCCGGCCCAGCGACCCCACGATCACCGGGACGGCGACGAGCACCGACTGCTGGACGCCGGTCAGGTCGAGCGACTCTCGGTACGCCCCGCCGAGCGGGCTGATCAGCGCCCACGCCCAGAAGTTCAGCAGAAAGCCGGTCGTCGACAGGACGAGGACGCGTACCGCCATCCTCGACTCCGAGCTCGGTGCCATGGCATCCCCCTGCGCCAACACCCGCGACAGGCGTCGATGCCTGCCCCTGCTTCGGACGCTAGCACCAGCCCCCCGGCACCCGCCCGCTCGGCGGCCTCGTGCGGGGGCGGCGAGCCGCCGCGCGGCGCCGATCCAGAAGGTGTCGTCGTCCGGGGACCGCGGGTCCCTCTGGTCGCTAGCCTCGGAAGGTGGTCAGCGCCGAGGAGATCGTCCGTCAGCATCCCTTCGACCCGGACGGCGTCGAGTGGGTGGTACCGCCGCAGCCCGGTGACATCACGGTCGTCGAGTACGACCCCACATGGCCTGCGACGTACGCGCTGCTGGCCAACCGGGTCCGAGCGGCGCTCGGCGACGACGTGCTCGCGCTGGACCACGTCGGGTCCACGTCCGTGCCGGGCCTGGCGGCCAAGCCGATCATCGACCTCGACCTGACCGTGGCCGACTCCACCGACGAGTCGCGCTACCGCCCGCAGCTCGAGGCCGCGGGCTTCACGCTGGTCCTGCGCGAGCGCGCGTGGCACCAGCACCGCATGCACCTGGCCGACGAGCCGCGCGCGCACCTGCACGTCTGGAGCCCCGACTGCCCGGAGGCGGTCCGGCACCTGCTCCTGCGCGACTGGCTGCGCGAGCACCCGGAGGACCGCGAGGCGTACGCGGCGGCCAAGAAGACGGCGGCGGACCGGCTGCGACAGGACGGCGGCCCGGCGATCGACTACAACGAGCTCAAGGCGCCGACGATCCGCGAGATCCTCTACCGTGTCTTCCGTGCGCACGGCCTCCTCCCAGCGTTCCGCGGGGACCTCGGCGCTCCCTGAGGCTCGGGAGCTGCATCCGCCTTCACGCTCGGACCGTGCCCGGCGACCGCGGTGTCGCGTCGAGCGCTGAATCGATGCTGAGCCCGGTTGGGCCGGGCTGCACCCGCGACCCCGGCGGTAGCGTGGCCGCATGACGGACGGGCAGGCGGCGCCGGACCGGCACCCCGCTCGCCTCGACGCCCGGGCCGTGCTGCGCGACGTCGGCCGGACCGTCGCCCGCGCCGATCTGGCCCTCGCCTACTGCGCGACGGTGACCGCGGTGTCGCTCGTCGTCCTGCTCGGGCCGCACGCCGACGCGATCCTCGATCGGGTCAGCGGCAACGTCGAGAACCTGCTGTCGGACCCCCTGGTCTCCCAGCTCGCCAGCGCACTCGTCGTCGAGAGCGTGCCCGGCCTGGCGCTCGTCGTGCCGCTGCTCGTGGCGCTCGCGTACCTGCAACGGTTCGTCGGCCGGCTCGCCTCGCTGGTGGTGGGCCTGGCGGGCCACGTGGGTGCCGGCCTGGTGGTGGCCGCGGGGCTGTCCAACGGGATCTTCCGCGGGCTGCTCGACGAGCGGCTCGCCGAGGCCACCGACGTCGGCGTCAGCTACGTCCTGGCGTCCACGACGGGCTTCCTGGTGCTGGCCGTCTCGGCGCGCCTGCGCTGGTGGTACCTGGCCGCCGTCGCCGCCTGCTGGCTGGTGCCGGGCGCGTTCAGCCGGACGTTCACCGACGCGGGCCACGTGAGCGCCCTGGTCATCGGGCTGCTGATCGCGCTGGTCGCCGCCCGGACCGTCGCGGCCGACCGGCGGGCCCGGGCCGAACGGCCCTGACCCGGCCGGGCAGCCGCGACTAGACCTCGCCCGGCAGCGCCGTGCGGACCACGATCCGCGTCCAGGCCCCCAGGTACAGGCGGTCCCCGTCCTCGATCTCGCGACGCTGACCGGCGGGGATCGGGGTCGTCGGCAGCGGGTCACCCGCGCGGCTCACGTAGGTGCCGTTGGCGGACTGCAGGTCCTCCACCCACCAGCGCTGGCCGTCGGTGTTGAGCTGGCAGTGCCGCCGCGAGACCCCGGAGTCCGTGCCGCAGTCGACCGCGGGGTGGATGTTGCGCGAGGCCGACGGGCGCCCGACGAGCACGCTGCGCTCCCGCAGCGGGACCAGCCAGGGCAGTCCGGCCGACGGCATCGGGTCCTCCGGCTGCTGCGCGGCGTACCAGTCCGGGTCGATCCAGATCTCGGCGACCCAGGACTCCTCGCCGTCGGGCGCCGGCGTCGGGAGGGCGGCCGGCTCCGGGGCGGGCGCGGGTGCCGGCGCGGGCTCGGCTGCTGCCGGCGCGGTGCCCGTCGTGAAGTCATAGCCGCAGACCTCGCAGAACAGGGCCAGCGACGACGCCGGTGCGCCGCAGTGCGGGCACGTGGTCGCCGTGGCCGCCGGCGCCTGCGCGGTGGCCTCGACCGGGGCGCCGGCCTCGATCGGGGCTCCGCAGACGTCGCAGTAGTCCGTCGAGGTCGACGTGTGGCCGGCGGGGCAGACGACGGTGCTCACCGGCGGACCCGGGTGGTCTTGGTGGACGCCGTGTCGAGCGCCATCTCGTCGAGCTTGTCCGTGTTGCGCTTGAGCCGCACGGTGCCGTGCTCCTCGTCGTCGATCTCGACCACCCGGCGCAACCGGGACGTCGCCTCACCGTTCCCCGTCTCGGCGGCCAGCTGCACCGCGCGGCCGAGCTTGACCGTGGCGGTCGCCTCGTCGCCGGCCGCCTTGGCCGCCAGCCCCTCCTGGATGGCGGACGCGAGCTCGGTCTGCCCGGTGTAGTGCGCGACCTCGGGGTTGATGCGGGCGGTCAGCGAGCTGTCGTCGGACCAGCGCGCCTTGACCAGGCCGGACGCCACGACCTCGCCGCCCACCGCGAGCTGCACGCGCGCCGCGAGCTGCTCGGAGCCGACCGGCTTCGAGGCCACACGCACGGCCACGTGGTAGTCGCGGGACTCGTCGCCCCACGACCCCGTCGGGTACGCGCCGGTGAGCGCGTTGACCTCCGTGCGCCGCGACGTGAGGTCCTCGACCGTGGGAGCCACCCGGCGCACGAACAGCACCTGCGCCCCCTGCGGGGCCCAGACCCGTAGCTCGGCATCGGCGACACCCTTGGACATCGACGCGCTGACCAGCGCCTTGAAGTCGTCCGCGATGTCGGCGGGGTCGCGGATCAGGTCGACCGTGCCCAGCAGCGCCGTGGCGATCTCGCGCAGCTCGGCGACCTCCCAGCTCGATCCCACACCGCGCGCGTCGCACTGGAAGTGGCCCGTCACGTCCGAGATCGCCTTGGACAGCTCGCCGCGCGGCTCCGACTCGTTGCGCCCGTCGGTCAGCAGGATCGCGTGCTTCTGTGCCACCTGCGGCACCTCGGCGAAGATCGCGTCCGCGAGGCGCAGCCAGGTGCTCATCGCGGTGCCGCCGGAGGGTCGCATGTACGAGATGGCGCGCTTGGCCTCCTCGCGCGCGCCCGGCTCCATCTGCACGATGGCCACCGGCGCGTTCGGGTACGGGAACGCCCGGTTGGCCACATGGCTCCCGCCGACCACGGCGAACCACGTGCCGTCCGCGATCTGGTCGACGGCGACCTGCGCCGCGTACTTGGCGGCCTCCATGTTCGGCCCGCTCATGGAGCCGGACGTGTCGATGATGACGATCTCGGCGACGCCGCCGGCACTGGTGTCCGCGGTCCCGGCCCCCGAGCTCGTCACGGTGACGATCGCGTGCACGTCCGTGGCGCCGTCGGAGAGGAACTCGTTCTGGAACACCTCGGTGCGGAAGTCGGCCACTGTGGCTCCTCGGTCAGGCTTCGTCGGTCTGGACAGTATCGATGGCCACCGCGACCCGGGCCAGCGCCGCGGTGATGTTGTCGTGGCCGCCCTGCGCGTTCGCCCAGCGGACCAGCTCGGCCGCGACGGCGTCGGGCGCCGTGCCCACCTGCGCCACGGTGCGGTGCACGAGGTCGGCCACGTCGTCCGCCTCGGAGCAGTAGTTCCACAGGCCGTCGGAGCACACAAGCACCCAGCCCGGGCCCTGCGCGCGCGTCGTGGCGGTGCTGGGCACGACGGTCTGCGCGTCCGGCCCGAGCCACCGCGTGATCGCGTGCCCCTCGCGGGACGCCTCGGCCGTCGCCCGGGGCACCCCGCGGGCGATCATCTCGTTCGCCGCGGAGTCGTCGACGCTGACCTGCAGCGCCTGCCCCTCGTCGGGGAGCCAGTACACGCGCGAGTCCCCGAGCCACCCGGCGACGACCGTCGGGCCGTCGACGACGGCGGCGACGAACGTGCACGACGGCGGCTCGGCGCGGCCGGCCATGTCGCCGCCGATCGCCTCGGTGATGGCCGTGTCGGCGGACGCGGCGGCACCGACCAGCAGCGCGGACCAGGACGGGACGGTCTGCGGTGCGTCCGTGGACAGCACGTCCCGGGCGGCGCGCGCGGCGGCGAGGCTCGCGATGTCCGAGTCGGGCACCGTGGACACGCCGTCGCAGACGACGAGCACCGCGGTCGTCCCCACCACGCCGAGCGCCATCGCGTCCTCGTTGCGCGTGTGCCGTCGTCCCCGGTCGCAGACGCCGCCCACCAGCGGGGACGGCAGCTCGCTCCAGTGGTCCCGCTCGTTGACCGCGGGCTCGCCGCAGTGCTCGCAGTAGCCGTCGGCCGCGATCGTGCCGCCGCATGCGCGGCAGACGGGAACGGTCGGCTCCTCGGGGGCCTCGACGACCGCCGCGGGCGCCGGAGCCGGCGCGGGCGGGGCCGTGCCGCCGAGCGGGGTGCCGCAGTGCTCGCAGAACCTCGACTCCGGCTCGGCGACCGTGCCGCACGCGCTGCAGGTCACCACGTGGTCCACCGACGGACGTCGTTGGCCCGGTCGACGAGCGCGATCCGCTCGTCGTGGCTCTCGGACAGCGTGGCCGACTCCCGCAGCGCCGCCTCGAGGGCGTCCCGCAGGTCCGGCTCCTGCGCGGGCACCCCGCCCACCTGGACGGTGCGCGACGGTCCCTTCTCCAGCACGGCGGCCAGGGCCGAGCCCAGGACGTCGACCCGCAGCGCGGCCCGGACCCGGGGGGCGATCGACACGGTCTGCACGCTCGCGAGCGCGTCGGACAGCGCGGTGAGGTCACCGCTCGACGCCGCCAGCAGCTGCGCCCGCATCATCCGCGCGTCCACGTAGGAGCTGCGCGTCGCGGTCACCAGGTCGAGGGCCGCGAGCGCCCCCGCCAGGTCGCCGCGCGCCCGGCGGATCCGGGCGAGGCCGAAGGCCGCCGGCGCGGTGTAGTTGGCATCCGATCGGGCGCAGATGACGTAGAGCGACTCGGCGATGTCCGGCTCGCCGCTCAGCTCGCACGCGGTGGCCAGCGCCAGCTTGGGCGCCAGCTCACCGGGCACCTGGCCGTAGACGGCGTTGAACGACCCCCGAGCCGCCACCGGGTCCCCCGCGCTCAGCTGGGCGAGGCCACCCAGCCATGCCGCCCGCCACTCCCACGGGTCGTCCTCGAGGATCTGTGCGATCGTCTCGTCGACCAGCCGCTGGTCGCCCGCCTCGACGGCCGCGGTCGCGCGGCGCAGCCGCACCTCGACGGTCTCCTGCGGTGCGTCGGCCAGGGCCGCGATGCGCTGCGCCGGGTCGCTCACGTTGACCCCGGCCAGCCAGCTCGCGGCCGGGTCGCTCGCGTCCACCTTCAGGGTGGGCAGCTGGTCCCAGTCCAGGGGATGGCCGGCCTCGTCGGACGTCGGTGCGTCGAACAGCACGGAGGCCGCCGAGTGCAGCGCCGGGCTGCCCGGGCCGCGGTCGGTGGCGACGACCTCGCGCAGCACGCCGAGGGTCTGCGCGCGCAGCTCGTCGACCGTGCCGAACCGGTCCGACGGGTCAAGCGCGCAGGCCTTGGCCAGCAGCCGGTAGAACGAGTCGTAGGCCTGGAACACCGGGGTGTCGGACACCGCGGGCAGCGAGGCCACGTAGGTGCTCGTGTTCCCGCGGAAGTCCAGCACCAGCGTGGCCAGCGTGCGACCGATCGTGTAGATGTCGGACGCCACGGACGGGCCGACCTCCGCCACCTCGGGCGCCTGGTAGCCCACGGTCCCGAAGATCGCCGAGTCGAGGTCGTCGATCCGGCGCACGCCGCCGAGGTCGATGAGCTTGACCGCGTCGCCCTGCTGGATCACGTTGTCCGGCTTGAAGTCGCAGAACAGCAGGCCCACGTCGTGCAGGTAGGCGAACGCGGGCAGGATCTCCAGGACGAAGGCGAGCGCCTGGTCCACCGGCAGGGGCGTGTTGACCCCGCCGGCGGCGTCGCGGCGGTCCTGCAGGATCTGCTTGAGCGACCGGCCGCCGACGAACTCCATGACGGTGTAGCCGGCGCCGTCGTGCATGGCGAAGTTGTAGATCTCGACGATCAGCGGGTGCTCGACCTCGGCGAGGAACTGCCGCTCGGAGATCGCCGCGGCGTAGGCGTCCGGGTCGCCGGAGTTCAGCAGGCCCTTGAGCACCACCCACCGGCCCGAGACGTTGCGGTCGCGCGCCAGGTAGATCCAGCCCAGGCCGCCGTGCGCCAGGCAGCCCACGACCTCGTACTGGCCGCCGACCACGTCGCCGGGTGACAGCGCGGGCGTGAAGTCGAACTTGTTGCCGCACTTCGGGCAGAACCCCGCGGTCCGGCCGGGCACCCCGTCGCGCGAGCGGCCCACCTCGGCGCCGCAGGCCGGGCAGAAGCGCTTGCGCTCGGGCACCTCGGCCACGGCCATGACCGCCTGCAGCGGGTCCTGGACCGGGGCGGGCGGGACCGTGGTCAGCCCCGCGCCGAGCCGTGCGCCGCGCAGCCGGGTCGACGACGTGCCGACGCGGCGGGTGGGCCGGCTGCCCCCGATGGCCGACGTGCGCGCCGAGCCGAGCGCGGCCGTGGCCAGCCGGCTCGAGCTCGTCCGCCCGGTGCGGGTGGACCGCTCGGCGTCGGGGTCCGTGGCGGCGCCCTGCGCAGCGGCACGGTCGGGGCTCGCCTGGGCGACCCCCGTGCCGAGCAGCGACGTGGCGGACGCGGGTGCACCGGCGGGGGCCGTCGCGGTCTGCGGTGAGCCGCAGACGTTGCAGTAGCCGTCCTCGTAGGTGCCGGTGCAGCCGGGTTCGGTGCAGGCGGTCATCGGTGTCGTCCCTCCTGAGCTGCCGTCGGCAGGTCGCGGGTGAGGTACTCGTACTGCTCCACGAGGAAGCGGGTCAGGGTGAGGTCGCACGGGGTGACGGCGACGACCGCGCGGGCCTCGTCGTAGCCCGCACGGACCGTCGGTGAGGAGCTGCGGCCGTTCGCGTCGGCCGCGGCGTGCGCGCCCTCGAGCCGGTAGCGCAGCTCGGCGCGTTCGCGCAGCGGTGCGCTGTAGGCGTCGGCGACCGCGTCGAACGCCCGGCCCACCGCGGCGAGCCGGTCGACGAACGCGTCGAGCTCCGTGCGGGTCGTCGGCACCGCGCCCAGCCGGGACACGTCCGGCACCGCCAGGCGGGGAGGACGCGCGATCTCCCGGCGGCACCGCTGCGCCAGCTCGTGCAGCGTCGGCTCGCGCCGCTCCAGCGCGGCCATGGTCTCGGCGGCGTCGGCCCGGCCCTTCTCGAGCGTGCGCCGCTGGGACACCTGCACGATGAGGTCGCGCTCGGCCAGCGCCGCGCGCGCCTCGAGCTCGGCGAGCGGACCGGCCACGTCGGCACCGCGGGCCGCCTGGGCGGCCAGCTTCTGCTCGCGCGTGCGCAGCGTCGCGACCAGCTCGCGCGCCGTCGGGTCGATGCCCGCCAGGTCCTCGCAGCGCACCAGGCCCGCCCGCAGCCCGCGCAGCCGCGCTGCCTGGTCGGCGGTGTCCGGGTCGAACGACAGGCGGGCCCTGACCTGGGAGATCATCGCGTCGCACAGCGTGACCGCCTCGACCAGCGAGACCAGCGCGGCCCCGAGCCCCGAGTCCAGCCGGCCCCAGACCAGCTGCGACATCTTCTCCCGGTCGACCGCGTCGGCCCGGCCGGAGTCCCAGACCTCGACCAGCTCGTCCGTGCGGCTGCGGATGGCCTGCCACATGGTCAGCGCCAGGAGCACGTCGTCGGTGTAGCTCTCCGCGGCGGGCGACTCCTGCGCGGCGGTGTCCAGCCGGTCCAGCTCGGTGCGCCGGTGCGCCAGCCACGCCTCGAGCCCGCTGAGGTAGCGCAGCAGCTGCGGTGCGGGGATCGGCTCGCCGAGGCGGCCCGGCGCCTCTGGCGCGTCGGGTCCGCTCACCGGCCGTACACCGAGACCGGCGGGACGGGGGCGGGACCGAGGGCGCCGAGCCAGCGGTCGTAGGAGGCCGCCCAGGTGCCGTCCGCCTTCGACTGGTCGAGGACCCCGTTGACGAACCGGACGAGGTCCACCTGGTCGGCCGCGACGCCGATGCCGTACGGCTCCGCGCTGAACGCCTCACCGACGACCTTGGCGTACGGGTCCTGCGCGGCGAAGCCCGCGAGGATCGTGTCGTCGCCCGTGATCGCGTCGACCCTGCCCTGCTGGAACAGCACCAGGCAGCCCGTGTGCGTCGGGGCGCTGACGGCCGTGACGTCGGGGTACGTCTCCTCGAGGCGCTCCAGGGTCGTGGTCCCCTCCGGCGCGCAGACGCGCTCGCCGGCCAGGTCCTCGATGCCACCGGCGTCGGAGTCCCGAGTGACCAGCACCTTCTGCCCCGCGGTGAGGTACTCGGCGGAGAACGCGATGGTCTCCCAGCGCTCGCAGTTCACCGTGAACGCGCGCGCCACCAGGTCGACCTCGTGGCTCTCGAGCACCTCGAGCCGCTGGGCCGAGGTGATGACCCGGAACTGCAGGCGGTCCGGGTCGCCGAAGATGGCGGCCGAGACGGCGCGCAGCATGTCGACGTCGAAGCCCTCGATCTGTCCGGTCAGCGGGTTGCGTGAGCCCATCAGCAGGGTGTCCGCCGAGACCCCGACCCGCAGCGCGCCGCGCGCCCGGATGGCGTCGACGTTCGGCGCGGCCTCCCCGGGCACCGGGGCGTAGGACGTCGTGGACTCGTTGGCGTCGTCGCAGACGGGCGCGGCGGGGAGCGTGACGGACGCGGCCCGCTGCTGCGGCGCAGCCGGTGCCGCTGCCGGGGCGCCGGCGCAGCCCGCGAGGAGGGCGAGCGCGGCGACGGCGGCGCCCAGGGTGCGTGCGATGGTCGTGGTCACCGGTACTCCTCCACTCGGGTCGAGATGCCGCGCCAGGCCAGGGCCGCGGCCAGCACGCCCGCGACGAGCATCAGCCAGCCGACCAGGACGGATGACCCGCCGGAGCCGGACAGTGCGTCGTGCGTCTCGGCGGCGCTGGCCTCCAGGCTGCTGGACGCCGCGGTCGAGAACGTCTCGAAGACGTCGTTCGGGGCACCAGGCTCCTCGCTGACCGCGAGCGCGACCGCGGAGTCCCAGTCGCCGCCGTCGTCGAGGGCGCGGATCTCCTGGTGCGAGGTGACCCAGTCCTCGAGCAGCGGCGTCAGACCCGGATCGACGGTGTCCCGGGCGAGGAGCTCACGCGCCTCGTCGGTCTTGAGGACGAACTCCTCCTCGTACGCCGCCCCGGAGCCGCGCTTGATGAGCGTGAACGACTCCTGGGACTTCGCGTCGTTGGCCAGCGAGTACGCCTGGGACACCGCGACCGTGGCGTCGTACGGACCGTTGCGCGCGTCCCCCGCCTTCTGCGCGGCCGAGCCCAGCACCACGGCACCGCCGAGCGTGGCCGCGAGGGCCAGCACGGTGGCCCAGAACAGCCCCGCGTTCAGCCGGCGGTGCGTGCGCTTGGCCAGCCACACCTGCACGACGACGAGCAGCGCGAGCGCGACGACGCAGAGCGCGAGCAGCCACGGCACCGAGCCGACGGAGTTGAAGGAGCCGTCCACCCGGTCGGTGTTGGCCTGCACCAGCGCGTCGAGCTGCGGAAGCACGTCGGTGCGCAGCACCGAGGACGCCTGGTCGAGGTAGGCCGCCCCGACGGGGAAGCCCTGCCGGTTGTTGGCGCGCGCCTGCTCGACCAGCCCGGTGTACGTGGTCAGGCCGGCGGTCGCCTGGCCCAGCAGCTCCGCGTCGGCGGCGTTGGACCCGGCCAGCCGCGCGAGCCCGTTGGCGGCGGACGCGACGGCCTCGTCGTACCGCTCGCGCTGCTGCGGAGGCTCGAGCCCGCCGACCAGGAACGCGTTGGTCGCGGTGGCGTCGGCGACCACCAGGTCGTTGCGGACGTCCTGGATGCCCACCAGCTGCGTGGTGTCGGCGTCGGCGTCGGAGAGCGCCTGCGACTGCGCGAGGCCCGCGTTCAGGCCGATCACCCCGACGGCCGCGGCGGCGAGGACGGCGACCACGCCGGCGGCGCGCATCTTGCCCGGCGTGCGGCTCAGCAGCCCGCGCAGCCCGGTGCGGTGCGCCGGGGTCGCGGGGGTCGGCGACGCCGTCGGCGGGGTGATGGTCTGCGTCACGCGGACTCCTCGATGTGGTGGGGCGCGAGCGTGTCGGTGCCGTCCGGCTCGTGCGGCTCAGCCGGCTCGGCCGGCTCGGTCGGCGTGACCAGGTCCTCCGGGAGGAGCTGGCGCAGCTGGTCCACGGTCGGCTGCTCGACGTCCCGGAGGCGCCAGGCGTGCCGGGTGATCGCCTGGTCGAGCACGTTGCGGGCGTAGCGGCCGTTGCCGAACCCGGCGTCGCGGATCTGGAGCGAGGCCAGCTCCTCGAACCGCGCCAGGCACTCGGGCGTCGGGGCGAAGTCCGCCGCGGCGGCGGACCGCGCGAAGATCTCGCGCAGCTCGCCGTCCGAGTAGTCGTCGAACTCGACGGTCGTGGAGAAGCGGCTCTCGAGCCCGGGGTTGGTGGCCAGGAACGTCGCCATCGGAGCGGGATAGCCCGCCACGATCACCACGAGGTCGTCGCGGTGGTCCTCCATGTCCTTGACCAGCGTGTTCACCGCCTCGGCGCCGTACTGGTCCTCCGCCAGCCCGTAGGCCTCGTCGATGAACAGCACGCCGCCCAGCGCGGTGGCGACCACCTCCGACGTCTTGACCGCCGTCTGCCCGAGGTACCCGGCGACCAGCTCGGAGCGGTCCACCTCCACCAGGTGCCCCGTGCTCAGCAGCCCGAGCGCCCGGTAGATGCCCGCGACCAGCCGCGCGACCGTCGTCTTGCCCGTGCCGGGGTTGCCCAGGAACACCAGGTGCCGGGTCAGCGTCGGCGCGGTCAGACCGGCCTCGGTGCGCAGGCGCTCGACCCGCAGCAGCTGGGTCTGCTGACGGATCTCGCGCTTGACCCGGTCCAGGCCCACGAGCGCGTCGAGCTCGGCGAGCAGCTCCTCCAGGGTCTTGGCGGGCTTCTGCTCGGCGGCGGGCGGCGCGGCCGACGCCACCGTGCCCTGCGTCCGGACACCGCCCTCGGCCTCGGGCTCGGTCCCCGGAAGCGCCGGCAGGGCGAGCCCCGACAGGTCGAACGCGGGCAGGTCGAACGCGGGCACGTCGAACGCGGCCACGTCGAGCCTGGCCGCGTTCGCGGGCGCACCGGCGGCGGGCTCGGGACCACGGGCGGCCGCACGCTGCACCGCGGCCGTCGCGGACGCCCGGGCGATCACGTCGATCTCCGCGGGACCGAGGTCGCAGGCGGCGGAGACGACGTCGGCCAGGGCGGCGGCATAGCCCGCTGCCTGCGGTGTGCCGACGAGCCCGGCGAGCAGGTCCGTCGGGGAGGTACGCCAGCGGCGGGCGCTGGAGGCCGCCGCGAAGAACGCCCCGAACGTGGCCTCGGGCGCGCCCACCGCCGCGAGCCAGCCCGTGGCCGCACCGGGGATGGACTCGGCAACGGCAGCAGCGAGCCGCGCGCCCTCGTCACGCACGGCGTCGCCGTCCAGCCCGGCACCGGCGCCGGCCGCCACCAGCCCGTCGAGCGCCGCGGCCAGGGTCGCGCTCACGGCTGCTCCACCTGCGGGGTGTCGAGGCCGGCCTCCGGGGCCAGCGCGAGGGACGAGCCGCCGAACTTCTCCGCCAGGAACGCACCGTGGGCGACGAGGGCGTTGGCGTCCTCGCGCGAGACGGCGTCGGAGATCTTGTCCAGGGTGACGCCGAGCAGGTCCAGCTGGTCGCACAGCACCATCAGCGAGGTCTTGCCCTTGGAGACCACGCGACGGTCGGCGAAGTCACGCGGCAGGCGCAGGTACCCGCCGACGGCCTCCGGCAGGTAGCTGGTGGCCGTGGCGACCACGGTGTGGGCCTGCCGGCTGCCGGCTCCGAGGCGGTCGAGCCGCGGCGCCATGTCGTCGACCGTGCGGGTGATCCGCAGGACGCGTGCGGTGACGGCGGCCGGGACCTTGCCCGCGATCTGCTGCTCGACCCGGTGCGCGGACGCGACGATGTCGGCCGTCGTCGGCGCGGGAGGCGCCGCGGCGACGTCGGGCTCCTGCCGGCGCCCCCTCAGGCGTGCGAACCAGCTCATCCGAGGTCGAGCGAACCGCTCGCCACATCGGTGGTGTCGCCCCGCTTGACCCGGTCGAGGTAGCCGCGGGCCTTCGTCGTCTCCGTCTCGAGCACGCCGATGGTGGTGGCCATCGAATCGAGCGCCTTGACCTTGAAGGTGTCGATCGAGTCCATGGTCGCGTAGATGTCCGAGAACGCCTGCTGCAGCTGCGGCAGGCCGACGGTCGCGCCGGCGGCCTGCTCCTGGATGCCGGCCGACTGCTCCTTGAGCATCTTGGCGGTCGACGCGATCAGCCCGGTGGTCGTGGTGTTCAGCGCCGTGATCTGGTCGAGGACGAGCCGCTGGTTGTTCAGCGCCTGGGCGACGATGACCGCGGTGCGCAGGGCGGCGACGGTGGTGGTCGTCGCGCGGTCGACGCCCTTGATGAGCTCGACGTTGTTCTTGATGATGATGTCGATCGCCAGGTAGCCCTGGATCGAGACGGCGAGCTGCGTGAGCAGGTCCTGGTGCTTCTGGCGCACGTAGAACAGGACGTCCTCGCGCAGCGACTTGGCGCGTGCGGGGTCCGTCGCGTCGAGCTCCGCGATGGTCGCCGACAGGCGCGTGTCGAGCGACTCCGCCACGTAGATGTACTGGTGCAGGCGGGCCATCGTGTCCCAGAGGTGCTGCTTCTCCAGGTTGAGCGCGGCGTTGTCCTTGCGCAGCTCGTCCTGGCCGTTGTAGAGCGCCCGCACGATCCCGTCGATCTGCTTCTGCGAGCTCTCGTAGCGGCGGAAGTAGTCGGTGATGGAGTCGCCGAACGGGATGAGCCCGAGCAGCTTCTTGCCGATCGTGGCCTCGCTGGGGTCCAGGCTCTCGACGGTCTTGCGCAGGTCGAGAAGAGACTTGCTCACCTGCGACGTCCCGGAGACGCCGCCCTCGCGCAGCTCCTTGACGGGCATCTGGAGCAGCCGGTTGGACGTCTCGGCGGCGGCCCGGATGTCGGTGTCACCCATCGTGCGGATGTCGTCGGCCTTGCCCGCCAGCTCGGGCGAGCCCACCTGCGCGGCCATCAGGCCCTCGACGTACGAGCTGACCTTGGCGTCGAGACCGGGCAGAGCGGCCTCGGGGATCTGCGGAGCCATCGCCGGGGCCTGCGTGGTGGCCACCGGGGAGACCGGGGCAGGGGCCTCGAGCGCGAACACGGACTGCGGTGCGGGGGGCCGCAGGGGAGCTGCGTCGGTCATCGTCGTCCTTCACGTCCAGCTCGGCGCCGAGGGCGGATCGCCCGCTCCTCAATGGTCATGGAATGGTCAAATCGTCCTCACGGGACACTAGCACGCGGTGCACATGACAGCGCTGGTCAGGCGGCATTCGGCCGACGTTTTCGCCTCCTGGCGAACGCGCGCGGGCGCGTCTTGGGGCAAGATGGGCGACCGACGACGAGCCCGGAGGTTCTCCTGTGTCCCCTGACCAGAACGCATCCCTCGACGAGCGACTGCGACGCCTCGGCATCGCCCAGGACCTGCAGCGCGCGGTCGCTGCCGGGATCGACAAGCTCCCCGTGAGCGAGGAGACCAAGACCTCGCTGACGTCGAAGAGCGCCACAGCCGTCGTGGTGGTCGGTGAGACCGGCGTCGCGCTGGCCAAGGGCGCGGTCACCGCGGCCAAGGACGGCGCCGAGACGTTCCAGCGGACCCGCCAGGAGTACGCGAGCGCGTCGGCCGGCGCGGAGCCCGGAACCCCGACCGACGCCCCGACCGACGCCTCCGGACAGGCTGCCGCTGCCGCGCCCACCGACGCGGTAGGGGACGAGGTGTCGGAGGAGGACGTGACCACCCGCCTCGAGCGCCTCAGCCAGCTGCACCACGACGGCCACCTCACCGACCTGGAGTACGCGGAGGCCAAGGCGAGGGTCATCGCCGGGCGCTAGTGGTGACTGTCGACGGGCTCCGGCCGGCGACCAGGGCGGACGTCGACGCCATCCACGCCCTGCGCCGGTCGCTGGAGGACTGGATGGCCGCCCGCGGCATCGTGCAGTGGCCGCCGGGCTCGCTCCCCCGGGAACGCATCGCCGCGCAGGTCGACGCGGGCCAGTGGCACGTCCTGGTCGACGACCTCCGCGTCGTCGGCACCGTCCGCCTGCTGTGGGCGGACCCCGACTTCTGGGGCGACGACGACACGCCCGCGGTCTACGTGCACGGGCTCATGGTGGACCGGGCCGCCACGGGCCGCGGGATCGGCACCGCGCTCCTCGACTGGGCCGCGGCCCAGGGGCGCGCCGCAGGCGTGGGCCTGTTCCGGCTCGACTGCCGGACCACCAACCCCGCGCTGCGCGCCTACTACGAGGGCTACGGGTTCCAGGCGGTCGGCCAGCGCGACTTCGCCGACTTCTCCTGCACACTGCTCGAGCTGCGTGTGGGCGCCGCTTCGTAGAGTCGGAGCATGACCGATCGGACCTACCCGCAGGGCGTGCCGTCCTGGGTGGACATCGAGCAGGCGGACGTCGAGGCGGCGCTTGCGTTCTACTCCGCCGTGCTGGGCTGGACGTTCCACGAGGCGGCCCCGCCCGGCTCGCCGACGCGCTACGTGATCGCGCAGGTCGACGGCCTCGACGTGGCGGGCGTCGGCAGCGCGGGCTCCGCCGGGCCCGACTGGCACACCTACGTCTCCGTCGCTGACGTCGGGGTCACGCTCGACCGGGTCAGGGCCGCGGGCGGCCAGGTCACCGTCGGCCCGACCGTCGCCGGTGAGGGCGGCACCTGGGCGGAGCTCACCGACCCGTCCGGCGCGCTCCTGCGCCTGTGGCAACCCCGACGCCGCCTGGGGGCGCAGGTCGTCAACGCGCCCGGCACCTGGAACTTCAGCGACCTGCACGCCGACGACCCGGCGACCGCGTTCTACTCGACGGTGCTCGGCTGGCAGTTCGACGAGGTGGACTTCGGGACGATGATCCGGGTGCCCGGCTACGGCGACCACCTGGCCGCGACCAGCGACCCCGACATCTACGCGCGCCAGGCCGCCGTCGCGGTCCCGCCCGGGTTCGCCGACGCCATCGGCTGGGTCGCCCCCGCGGACGCGGACCGGCCGGCGCACTGGCACGTGTCGTTCGCGGTCGCAGACCGGGACCGGACGGCGCAGCTCGCGGTGGCGCACGGTGGCCAGGTGCTCGGGACCCAGGACACGCACTGGGCCCGCACGGTGACGGTCCGGGACCCGCAGGGCGCCGTGTTCACCGCGAGCCAGTTCACGCCCCCGGAGTGACGGTCCCATCGGCAAAGAGCACGGCCAGGTCGGCCTGGATGCGGACGTGCTGCTCCAGGAACGCGCGCTCGTCCAGCCGCTTGCGCCGCAGCCACCCGGTGACCTCGTCGTTGCACTTGCTCGCGTTGCACGACCCGCAGGCCGGGGCGATGTTGTCGAGCGTGTAGCGGCCTCCGCGAGAGATGGGCAGCACGCAGTCGCGCTGCAGCGGCCGGTCCGTGGCGCCGCAGTACGCGCACCCGCCCCACGCCGACGTCAGCGCGGCCCACTGCGCGGGGCTGAGGTCGTGCTCCACCGCCGCCATCCGGCGCTGGCGGCGCTTGGCGTACCGGACCTGACGTGTGCGGTTGGCCGGCATGCGGCCCAGGGTAGACACGTCGGGCAGCAACATCCGGGAGCCACGTCCGGGACCGGGGCGGTCCGGCACGGCTGTCCGTCACAGGAGCTGCTGGCCGCCGTCGATGTCGACGGTCGAGCCGGTCACGGCGGTGTTCGCCATGAGATGGACGGCGAGCTCCGCGACGTCCTCGGCGCCGACCACGCGACCGATCGGCAGCGTGTCCCGCAGCTCCTGGCGGCGCTCGTCGAGCCGGTCGCCCAGGAGCGACGCCGACAACGGCGTGTCGACGAAGCCCGCGGCGATCAGGTTCACCCGCACCGGCCTGACCTCGAGCGCCAGGTTGGCGACGATGGCGGGCAGCGCCGCGGTGGCGGCCGCGATGATCCCCAGGCCGACCCCCGCGTGGCGCGCACCGGTGCCCCCCATGAACAGCAGAGTCCCGCCGGCCCGCATCCGGGGCGCCGCGAGCCGGGCGAGCCGGAACGGCAGCAGCAGGTGCTCGTCGAGGTTGCGGCCGGCCTGCGCGAAGTCCATCTCCGCCAGGGGCGCGTAGTACGGGCGCCCGGCCGTGACCATCACGTGGTCGACCGGCGTGGGCAGCCCGGCGACGAACGCCTCCAGGGCGGCGGGGTCGGCCGCGTCGAACGCGGCGTGGCGCACGCCCCCGAGCTCGTCCGCCGCAGCCGCCAGCCGCTCCGGGTCCCGCGCGGTGAGCACCACCTCGGCGCCCTCGGCGCGGGCCAGCCGCGCGACCGCGAGCCCGATGCCGGCGCTGCCGCCGAGGACGACCACGGTCTGGCCGCCGAGGCGGCCGGTCACGCGTCGCCCCCCGCCCCGACCTCGTGCGTCGCCTCGGCGATGACACCCAGCAACGTCTTCAGGGCGGCGTTGTAGATCTCCGAGAACGACGGGAACGGCTGGATGGTGTCGCGCAGCACGTCGAGCGGCACCCGGGCGCGGATCGCGAGCGTCGCCTGCTGCAGCCACTCCCCCGCCTCGGCACCCAGCGCGTAGGCGCCGGTCAGCCGGTCACCGTCGGACAGCAGGGTGAGGAAGCCGTTGGACTCCGCGTAGGCACGCGTGTAGGTGGCGGTGCGCGGCACGTCCGCGAGCGCCGCCGTGGCGCTGAACCTGGCCTCGGTCGCGCCGACGGCCGCCGCCTCGGGGTCGGTGTAGACCACCCGCGGGACCGCGTCGTAGCTCGCCGTCCGCGGCTGCCCCAGGATGTTGGCCGCCGCGACGTCACCCTGGTACTTGCCCACGTGCGTGAACAGCAGCAGGCCCGTCACGTCGCCCACCGCCCACAGCCGGTCCCCGGCACGCATCGCGTCGTCGACGGGGATACCGGGCCCCTCGGGGTCGATGCCGACGCTCTCCAGACCGATGCCCCGGGTACGCGGCCGCCGGCCGGTGGCCACCAGCAGGCGGTCGCCCCGCAGCTCGCGTCCGCCGTCGAGCGTGAGGACGTACTCCCCATCCTCCCGCCGGGCGCCGGTGGCCCGCGCCCCGAGGATCACCTCGATGCCGTCGCGCCGCAGCACCTCCGCCAGCGCGTCGCCGAGCGGCGCCGGTTCCCGCGCGAGCACGCGGTCGCTGACCAGCACCACGTCGCCGCCGAGCCGGCGGACGGCCTGCGCCATCTCCACCCCGACCGCCCCGCCACCGAGCACGACCAGGCGACGCGGCACCGCCGTCATCCCCGTCGCCTCCCGGTTGGTCCAGATGCCGTCGAGGTCGCGCAGACCCGGTACCGGCGGGATGACCGGCTCGGACCCCGTGGCGACGACCACGTGCGTGGCGGTGTGGGTGGTGCCGTCGACGTCCACGGCGCCGGTCCCGACCAGCCTCCCGGAGCCGCGCAGGAGCGTGATCCCGGCGTCCGCGAGCCAGCGCTCCTGCCCGGCGTCCGAGTAGTCGGAGACCATGAAGTCCCGCCACGCGAGGGCCGCCTCGACGTCGACCTGCGCCGTCGCCGCCGCATCCCGCGCGGCATGGACGGCGGTCCCGGGACGCAGCAGGGTCTTGGACGGGATGCACGCCCAGTACGAGCACTCCCCGCCCACCAGCTCCCGCTCGACGAGCGCGACGCGCACTCCCCCCTCGGCGAGCGCGCCGGCGCAGTGCTCGCCGGGCGAGCCCCCACCGATCACGATGACGTCGAAGTCGCTCATACCGGCAGCTCCTGACCCGCCCGCTCGCGGACCATGTAGTCGGCGTACCAGGCCGGCCAGTCCGGGTCCTCCTGCCCCGTGCGCGCCTCGTGCTCACCGTGCGCCGTGGCGGCACGTCGCAAGGCGTCGGCCAGGTCGTCGGCGCCGGTGTACCGCGTGGTCACCGCGACCCGCCCCGGCAGGCGGACCTGCACCTCCTGGAGGATCCAGCCGTTCCCGTCGGGGTCGCGGAACGAGGCGTACGAGCCGTAGTCGGCGTGCTCCGGTGCCGGGCCCGGCACCCGTGCCGTCGTCCCCGCGTGGTGGAACACGCCGCCCTCGTCGTGCCAGACCTCGCTGACGTCGACGCCGCGTGAGACCAGGTCGGCCCGCGCGGCGTCGATGTCGAAGACGGTGAGCTGGAGGTCCTCCACCGACCCGGGCTGCGCCGCCGTCACGCCGGTGCCGAAGATGACGGACGCCTCCGACCCCGGCGGGGTGAGCTGCGCGACGCGGAAACCGTCGCCCGTCGAGAAGTCGGCGTCCTCGCGCCAGCCGAGCGACGAGTAGAAGGCCTTGGCGCGGTCCACGTGCGCGACGGGTAGGACCACGACCTCCAGCTTGTACTCCAGCGGCTGACCTGCAGGTCGTTCTGAGACGTGCGACATCGTGCACCTCCGAGGATCTCGATGGGATGCTGCTGCGCCGCTGCGCGTACGCAGGGCGTCTCGTTGGCCGGTCAGGCGAGAGCGCCCTCGGGCGGTCCGGCGTCGTCGTAGATGCGCGCCGTCGCGATCGTGCGGTCAGTGCCCAGATCGAGCACCGTCAGGGCGGCTCGGGGCGGGACCGACGGGCCACCGAGCACGTTGTGCTCCACGGCGCAGACGGCGTCACCCTCCGTGACCGTGCAGAGCTCCAGCACGGCGGGGTCGTCCCCGAGCACGCGGCCCTGGTAGAGCTCCCGGAGCGCGTCCCGCCCGCGGTGCACGCCACCGTCGGCTCGGCGGACGCACCCGTCCGGCTCGAACGCGGCCAGGGTCGCCTCGACGTCCCCCGCCGCGAGCGCGCTGCGGAGCCTGCCGACGACGTCGGGCACCCGATCGGTCCCGGGCCCGAGCAGCGGGGGCCGGTGGACCCGGCGACCCATCAGCGGCACGGCACTGAAGTAGATCCGCATCTCGACGATGCGCTCGCGCTCGTCGTGGTCGGCCACGACCGCCAGCGGGAGCCGGCCGTCCGTGCCGAGGTGGAGAACCACCTCCTCGATCCCGCGCGGTGGGGTGAGCAGGACGTTCACGTCCTCCACCTCGACCCCGCGCGACGCCATCCAGGTGGCCAGGTCGGCCAGGTACCGCCGGAAGCTGCGTTCACCTCGGATGCGGCCCCGTACGGGGTCGTGAACCTCGGGCGTTCCCGCGAACGACCCGACGAGAGCATCGACCTCCCCGGTCACGACGCCGTCGAAGAACGGAACCGACCTCAGGCGGTCACGGTGGTACTTGTCGAGCAGGCGCTGCAGGACCGGGGCGGAGAACAGCTCGGGCGCCCAGGGCACGCGTCCGAGCATGCCACTCGGTCAGGAGGAACGGAATGCCGATTCGTCCCCCTCCCGGTCGGTCGCGGTCCTCGGGGCACGGCAGGATGACTGCTGGACCGGTCGGCACAGGTGGGGGATGCAGTGAGCAGCGCAGCAGCGGTGCGCGTCCTCGCGGGTGTGGACGAGCAGCAGGCGGCGGCCGTCCTGGCACCTGCGGGGCCCGTGCGGATCACGGCCGGCGCCGGCACGGGCAAGACCCGGACCCTGACGCACCGGGTCGCCTACCAGCACCTCGTCGGCGCGGTGCCCGCCCACCTGCTGCTGGCCGTGACCCACTCCACCAAGGCCGCGGGCGAGATGCGCGACCGGCTCGGTCGCCTGGGGGTCCCCAGTGTCCAGGCGCGCACGTTCCACGCGGCCGCGCTGCGCCAGCTGCGCTACTTCTGGCCCGCGACAGGGCTGCCCGGGGACGGACCGGTGCTGCTCGACGCCGACGGCCGGGGCGCCTACTACCGGTACCTGCGCGCCGCGCTGGGCACCGTGCTCCGCGCGCCCGGCACGGACGTCGACGCGACCCTGGTCAGCGACCTGTCGACCGAGCTCACGTGGGCCGCCGCCCGGGACCTCACCGCGGAGCAGTACCTCGGCGCGGCGAAGGCGGCCGGCCGACGGCCCGGGATGGACCTCGCCGTCGTCGCCGGCGCGATCGAGCGGTACACGTCCGCCAAGCGGCACGACGGGGTCCTCGACTTCGCGGACCTGCTCGCGTTCTGCGCCCGGCTCATCGAGCAGGACGACCAGGTGGCCGCCACCATCCGTGCCCAGTACGCGGCGTTCGTCGTCGACGAGTACCAGGACACCGACCCGGCCCAGCAGCGGCTGCTCGACGCCTGGCTCGGTGGACGCGACAACATCGCCGTGGTCGGCGACGCGCGACAGGCGGTCTACGCCTTCAAGGGCGCGCAGACGTCGCTGATCCGGGACTTCACCGTCAGGTTCCCGCACGCGGTCGCGGTCGACCTGGTCAAGGACTACCGGTCGACCGTCCCGGTGGTCGACGCCGCGAACCGGCTGATGGCCGGGAGGCCGGAGGCCGCGGGCCCGCAGCTCGTCGGGATGCTCGGCGAGGGCCCGGAACCCGTCGTGATCCGGTGCGCGGACGAGGACGACGAGGACGCGACGATCCTGCGGACGGTCCGGGGTTGGCTGCGCACAGGTGTGCCCGCCGAGCAGGTCGCGATCCTGCACAGGTTCAACGCGCAGGCCGTCAAGCTCACGGCGGCGCTGCGCGACGGGGGGATCGCGGTGGTCGGCGACGGGTCCGCGTACTTCGACCGGCGCGAGATCGTCCAGGTCCTCGCGCTGCTGCGCGGTCACGCCGCCCAGGCGCCGGACGACGACGCGCTCGACGCGCTCGGCCAGGTCCTCGCCCGGGTCGGGTACCACCCGCAGGACCCGCCGGACGGCACCGGTGCCGCGCGGGAGCGCTGGGACGCCCTCGACGCGCTGCGCGCGCTGGTCGCGTCGCTGCCGCCGACCCTGACCGGCACCGTCCGGACCCTGTCCGCCGACCTGGACCGGCGCGCCGCCGAGGACCACGTCCCACCCGGGCGGGGCGCCGTCACCGTGACCACGATCCACCGGGCCAAGGGGCTCGAGTGGGAGGCATGCCTGATCGCTCGCGCCGCCGACGGGTCGCTGCCGTCGGTCTACGCGACGACCGCGGCCGAGCTCGCCGAGGAGCGCCGGCTCATGTACGTCGCGACGACCCGCGCCAAGCGGCACCTCGTCGCCACCTGGGCCGCCGACCGTCCCGGGGGCCGGCCGGGGCGCCCGTCCCCGTACCTGTCGCAGCTCGTCCCCACTCGTCCGACCCAGGAGCCCGCTGCGCCGCCGACCAGGTTCACCGTCGGTCAGCGCGTCACGCACGACAGCCACGGGCTGGGCCGGGTGGTCGACGTCCGCGCCGGGAACGTCACCGTCGACTTCGGCACCGACGGCAGACGGACGCTGCGCCCGGACCGGCTGATCGCGCTGTGACCTGGCACGACGTTAGGGTCACCTGGTGACCACGCCGCAGACAGTCGACGACGACCAGCTCGTCCGCTCCCTGACCCCGCTCACGTACGGCTTCTGCGGTGCGCTGCTCATGGTCGGCCTGCTCGGGGTGTTCGTCATCGTGCCGGAGCCGACCGTGACCCCGACCGGGCTGGCGCTGGGCGCGGCGCTCGGCCTGGCCGCCTGGTTCCTCCCCACGGTCGTGATCCGCAGGGTGCTCGCCGGCGGAGCGCGTCAGGGGGTTGCACCCGGGTCGGTCGCCGGCGTCGTGCGGTCCGCCGTCTTCCTCGGTGCCGCGGTCGCGGAGGGCCCGGCGCTGCTGGGGTTCTTCCTCGCGTTCGTCCTGCCGGGCGGTGACGTCGCGCCGTTCGCGCTCAGCATCCCGTTGGCCGTCGCGTCGCTGTGGTTCAACGTGTCGGGTCCGGCCGCCGCGCGACGCCACCTCGGGCGGGCGCGGTCCGGCATCTCCTTCTGACCGGTCCGATCCGAGCCTCGGCGGCACGAGCGCGACCCGGACCTGGCAGCTCGGATCAGCCTGCCTCGGACGTGCTCCACTGGCCGACCTTGAGGGTCGCGCCCGCGAGCACGTCGAGCGGGTCCGGCAGCACCAGCTCGACCGCAGGTCCGCCCTCCACGGCGCGCACGGTGACCCCGACGGCGAGGTCGGGGTCCTGTGTCGTGGACATGGCACGCCACCGCACCTGCGATCCCGCGGCGGCCCCGGGCTGCAGCAGCACCCCCGACGCGGGCGGCGTGACGCTCTCCGGGAGCTGGGTGAGGTCAGGGGTCCGGGTGCCCGACTGCCGGGTGAACGCGAGCTCGGGCATCCCCACCAGGACGCACGGCGCGGTCCCGGTGTGCGTGGCACGGAGCATCAGGTACCGGGTGCCGAGCGCGGCGTCGGTGCCTGCCACCTCCACGCGCAGCTCGTCTCCGGTGCACGCCGGGACACCCTCCAGCCCTGGCGTGGCACTCGCCCGGTCCGGCTCGGCGGCGACCCCTCCGACGACGCCGTCGAGCGCGACCTGCTGAGCCAGCACGTGGAAGGGCACGGCCGGACCCCGGTGCACCGTCGCTGCGAGCCGTGACGCGACGTGCGCGCGGTGGGCGTCGTCGTCCGCCTCGACCGTCAGGTCCGGCGACGCGGGCTCGCCACCGCTCAGCACGACCCGCCAGACGCCCTCCCACCCGGCCACGTCGGCCGCGAGCGCGACGGAGTCCGCGTCCGGCCACGTGCCGGGATGGATCTGCTGCACCTCCAGCCAGTCGTCACGCGACTCGACCGTCGTGACCGGCAGGTCGCGCCCGGCGGTCGCCGCCAGGACGGGGGCGACGTCCGCTCCGGTGGCGACGGCGACCCGGCCGCTGTCGGGCCCGAACCAGACCTCGGCGACGCCCGGTGTGCGGCGCAACGCGACCGCGTCCTCGACGAGGTCCGTGTCTCCGCCCGGGGTGAGCACCACGGCCAGGGACCGCGCGGCGTCGTGCACGTCGAGGCGCCAGGAGAACGGCGCCGCGGGTGACGCGGCCGCCAGCACGGCGGCGGCCGCGACTGCCACCGCGTCCACGTCGCCGGCCTGGGCGTCCACCGCGACGACCCACTGCGCGGGGTCGTCGGCCGGGTCCGGACCGTCCGGCGCGACCGGCTCGGCCACGTCGGCCAGGCTGCAGACCGTCGTCACCGACGACACGGCCCCGTCCAGCTCGTCGTGCGCCCGCGCTGCCGCCTCCGTCACCTCGGAGGGCGGGCGCACGTCCCGCTCCCCCGTCACGACCGTGCAGACGGGTGGCCACCCGGCCAGCTCGCCGAGCGGCGTCAGGCGCACCACGAGCGCGCCCAGCACCGCGATCAGCAGGAGCACGACCGCAGCGACCAGGCCCTTCCGGGCGACGGCGGGCGGCTCGGCGGTCACAGCGGCGACCCTATCGATGCCGCGTCAGCGCTGGGCGTGCCCGGCCGCCCGCATCGTCTCGGCGAGGAAGCCGAGCTCGGCGTCCCGCGCCGCCGCCGCGGCCGCCTGGTCGATCAGCCCGCGCTCCGCGAGCTCACCGATCGCCGCGTCGAGGTCGGCCCGGATGGCAACACGTTCCTCGGGCGACAGGCTCTCGATCCCGGCGCGCCGCCGCTCCGCCTCGGGACCTTCCTTCACGCGCCTGCGGCTGCCGAGCTGGAACATCGTCCCGACGACGAAGCCGACGAGCGCGACCCCGGCGACCACTGTCGCCCACACGGCCCAGTTCTCGACCCCCTCAGCGCGGCCGTGCTGCACGATGGAGAACGCCGCCAGGGCCCCGAGGATGCCGGTCGTGAACGCGGTGACCGTGTTCATGTACGTCGGCACGCGCCCGCCGAACACCCACACCAGCGCTGCACCGATCAGATACACCAGAGCGCCGAGGTACAGGACGCCCGACACGGGGATCATCCGCTCGTAGTCGGGCGTGGTCGCGCCGAAGCGGTAGCCGTTGTACAGCACCGCGTACCCGACGATCGATGCCAGCCAGAAGAAGACGACGACGATCGTCGCGCCGGCCATCGCCGCCCACTCCCCCGTGCCGATCCGGCGCCGCGGCGGAGGAAGCGCGTCGAAGACGGGCCGGTGCGCGTGGAAGGCGGCGCGCTCGACGTCGATCCAGCGGATCCGCGAGCCGGGCTGGATGCGGCGGGTACGGGCTACGGCGGTCAACACGGCCTCCTGGGGTTGACGCGCACAGTAACCGCGCGACGCCGCTCACAGACCTGCTTCCCAGCAGAACCACCTGTCCGCGCTAGTTGCCTACAGCTCGTAGGCTTAGGACATCGCTCTATAGGAAGGCGCGCCCATGAACGCCCGTGCGGGACTCACCGTCCCGGTGCTGACGACCGCCGCCGCGGAGCTCGCCGACGAGGTGGGCTTCGACCAGGTCACGGTCTCCGCACTGGCCCGCCGCGTCGGCGTTCAGCCCGCCAGCCTGTACGCCCACCTGCGCGGCTCCGACGACCTGCGCACCCGGATCAGCGTGCTCGCTCTCGGTGAGCTCGGGGACCGCCTGGCGGTCGCGCTGGCCGGTCGCGCCGGTCGGGAGGCGCTGCAGGCGCTGATCGACGTGATGCGGGAGTACGCCCATGCGCACCCCGGTCGGTGGGCCGCCACGCAGGTGCGCGTCGACATCACGCAGGCGGCCGCCGTCGGCGCCCGGGTCTCCGCCCTCATGACGGGCGCGCTGCACGGCTACGGACTGGCTCCCACGGAGCTGCCGCACGCGGTGCGGTTCGTCGGGAGCACCGTCAACGGCTTCCTGCACCTGCGGGCGATCGGCGGCTTCGACAACTCCGTCCCCGACCCCGAGCATTCCTGGGCCCGGATGGCCGACGCGCTCGACGGCGCCCTGCGCGCGTGGCCCGGCGCGCACCCCACCACAGGAGCGAGACCATGAGCACCCTGACCCGCATCCCGCTGACCGACGACCTCTTCCGCGGCGCGCTCGAGATCGAGCGGACCGACCGCGGCGTGCAGCCGCACCGGCTGCCGGGCTGGGTCCGGCGCCAGCTGCCGGACCCGCAGCTGCTCATGGCCGAGGCGCAGCCGTCCGGCGTGCGGCTGGTCTTCCGCACGCGCGCGACGCGGATCGCGCTCGACTCCCGGCCGACCCGCGTCTCCTACGTCGGGGCGCCCGCGCGCCCGGACGGCGTCTACGAGCTGCTCGTCGACGGGGAGCACGTGGGCAGCGCGACGGTCGACGGCGGCGACGTGCTGTCGATCGACCCGATCACCGGCGCGCGAGAGGTCCGTCCGGGTGAGCCCGGCACGGTGTCGTTCGGCGGCCTGCCGGACCGGGACAAGACCGTGGAGCTCTGGCTCCCGCACAACGAGCTCGCCGTACTGGTCGAGCTGCGTACCGACGCCCCCGTCGAGCCCGTGTCCCCCGGCGACCGCCCGGTCTGGCTGCACCACGGCTCGTCGATCAGCCACGGCTCCAACGCCCTGACGCCGACGGGCACCTGGCCGGCGCTCGCCCCGCGGGCGGCCGGCGTGGAGCTGGTCAACCTCGGGTTCGGCGGCAGCGCGCTGCTCGACCCGCAGACCGCCCGCACCATGCGCGACACCCCCGCCGACCTGATCAGCGTGAAGATCGGCATCAACATCGTCAACGGCGACACCATGCGGCTGCGCACGTTCACCGCGGCGGTGCACGGCTTCCTCGACACTCTCCGCGACGGCCACCCGGAGACGCCGCTGCTCGTCGTGTCCCCCATCCTGTGCCCGATCCACGAGCACACCCCCGGACCGGGCGCGTTCGACCCGAGCTCGTTCGGCTCGGGCACCGTGCGCTTCATCGCCACCGGTGACCCGGCGGAGGTCGCCGCGGGCAAGCTGACCCTGACCGTCGTCCGCGACGAGCTGAGCCGCATCGTGGCCCAGCGCCGCCAGGACGACCCCGCCCTCGCCTACCTCGACGGGCGCGAGCTGTACGGGCCCGACGACGCGACGGACCACCCGCTGCCCGATGCGCTGCACCCCGACGCGGCGACGCACCGGATCATCGGCGAGCGCTTCGCGCGGCTGGCGTTCGGCCCCGGCGGCGCGCTCTCCTGACGGGTCCGCAGGCGCCGCCGTGTGGGGCGGGCGCGTGGCTACACGCCGGCGGCGGCGACCATGCGGATGGCGGCAGGCCGCGTGCCCGACGACGCCGGCATCCTGTCCAGCACGTCGCCGAAGCCGCTGCGCGACGCGTCGTCGGGGTGCTGCCACCGATACTCCCGCGTCAGGCGGATCGTGTGCTTGATGCGCCCGTCGCTGACCGCGAACACGTGCAGGTTGCCGACCGACCCCGTGATCGCCGGGCGCGTGAGCGGTCCGGCGAACGTCGGGTCCACCGCCGCACGGACGGAGCCGAAGGTGTTCTGCCAGGAGCTGTCGTCGATCCGGATGGTGTGCCGCAGCTCCCGGTCGTCGCCGGCGACGACGTGCAGCTGCCCCGCGACGCCGGCCGCCGCAAGGAAAGGGAAGCCGCCCAAGACCCGCTGCTCGTTCGGGTAGAGGGCCTCCAGGAAGTGGTCGCCCTGCAGCGCGCCGGTGCGCGCTCGGCGGATCGTGTGCACCAGGTGGGACGTCCCGTCCGGGTCCATGGCGCGGACGAGCACGTGCAGGTCGCCGCCGACGTTCGCGGCGGCCACGCCGGTCATCCCGGGCCGGTACTTCGAGGTCGCGGCGCTCGCCCTCGTCCATCCCCCGTCGGTGCGCGTCGAGACCCACACGCGGTCCCAGGCCCGGTCGCCGTACGTGCCGCTCGCGCACACGTCGAGGCGGGGGCCGAACCCCGCGACGGACACAAACGCCAGGTCGGCGCCCCCGTCCGGCCACCCCTCGGGCAGGAAGTTCCCCCACCCGGCCTGCCAGGTCGACGAGTCGAACCGGATCGTGTGCACGTATCGCCCCGCACCGGTCGCGCACACCTGGAGCCCGCGGTCGGTCAGCGCGCAGCTCACCGAGTACGGCTCCGCGATGGTCAGGCCCGCTGAAGCGAACGGCGTCCACCGTCCGCCGTCGTCCCGCTCCGCGTGCCAGGTCGTGCCGTTGACGTCGATGGCGACCAGATGGATCGGCATGTCTCCCCCACGAGTCGGTCGGCCGGCGCTCCGGGCGTCGGCGACGAGGAACTGTCCTGCACGGGAGGAGGCGCCCCCGCGCCGATGGATACGTCGGGGCGGGCACGGCACGGCACCACACGGCGCCGCGGACCCTTGGCAACGCGCGTGCGTCGCGCCAGAGTCGTTGCCATGCCCGCAGCCGCAGCCCTGCCCGTCGCGTTCACCGGCGAGGTCCTCGTCCCGGGCTCGCCCGGGTACGACGAGGCGCGCGCCGTCTGGAACGGCGCCGTCGACCGCCGACCGGCGTACGTGGTCCGCTGCGCCGACCCGCAGGACGTGCGCGCCGCGGTCACCGTCGCGCGTCGGCTGGGCCTGCCGATCGGGGTCCGGGGCGGCGGGCACAGCGCCGCGGGGCACGCCGTCCCCGACGGCGGGCTCATGATCGACCTGTCCCGGATGGCCGGGGTCGTCGTCGATCCGCCCGCCCGGACCGCACAGGTCCAGGGCGGGGCGCTGCTGGGTGCCATGGACGCCGCCACGCAGCCGTTCGGGCTCGCGACGACGGCCGGCATCGTCTCGCACACCGGCATCGGTGGCCTCGCGCTCGGCGGCGGCGTCGGCTGGCTCGCGCGGCAGCTCGGACTGCTGTGCGACAACGTGGTCGGGTTCGAGGTCGTGACGGCGGCGGGCGAGCTCGTCCGGGCCTCGGCCGACGAGCACCCCGACCTGTTCTGGGCCCTGCGGGGCGGCGGCGGGAACTTCGGTGTGGTCACCCGGTTCGACGTCGCGCTGCACGACGTCGGTACGCAGGCGCTCTCGGCCGAGGTCGACCTGCGCGCCGCCGACGGGTTCGGCGCGCTGCAGGAGTGGCTCGGCGGGGCGGTGGACGCGCCGCGGCCGGCGACGTTCCACGCGGAGGTGCTGGCCGGCGGCCCGCTCACGCTCGGGTTCGTCTGGGTGGGGCCGCCCGACGCCGCCGACCCGCTCGTGGCCCGGCTCGACGCCCTCGGCACGCCGCTGACCCGACGCGTCGAGCCGCTGAGCTACCTGGACCTGCAGCGCCGCTTCGACCTTCCCACGGCCCACGGCCGCCGCCGCTACGCGAAGAGCCATCTGGTCGCCGAGCTGCCGGACGCGGCGCTGACCGCCTTCCTCGCGCACGCCGACGCCGAGATCGGAGCGGCGAGCCTCATGACGTACGGCGGCGCCATCGCGGACGTCGACCCCGCGGCGACGGCGTTCCCGCACCGTGGAGCACGGTTCGAGTACGACGCCGGGGCGGCCTGGGACGACCCCGCGGACGACGAACGCCACGTGGGGACGTGCCGCGCGCTGGCGGCGGGCCTCGGGCCCTGGAGCACCGGCGTGTACGTCAACGCGGTCGCCGAGAGCGAGGACGCCGAGGTGCGCCGGGCCTACGGGAGCTCCTACGCGCGCCTGCGGGCGGTCAAGTCGCAGTGGGACCCGGACAACGTCTTCGCGCTCAACGCCAACATCCCGCCGGCCTGACGGTCAGCGACCGAGGGCCGCCAGCCGCTGCGGGACCTCGTCGGCCGCGTCGGTGGCGGGCGACAGAGGCGCGCACGCCTGGCGCAGCACGTCCTGCAGCTGCTGGTCGTTGAGGTCCCGGGCGCGCGCACCCGCCGACGCGGCGCGGTACCTGTCCCAGTCGAGCACCTCGCCGGCGTCGCTCCAGAGCGTCTCGTACTCGCCGTTGACCAGCTCGTACAACCGCGAGTGCCGGTGCAGCTCGTAGGTGAAGAAGTCGTTCGCCGTGATGCGTCCGTGCACCGGGTCGCGGTTGTGCATGTACGGGCCCGTGACCAGCTGGGAGTCCACCTTGTACGTGTCGGAGAACAGCGGCTTGTCGGTGAAGCGCACCTCGCACGTCGGCAGCCCCTGCTCGGCGCCGCGCGCGAACGCGTCGAGCACGGCGAAGTAGTTCTGCATCACGCGCTCCTGCTCGCCGTACACGGACCGGTACGCCTCGAACCACGGCGGGCTGACCAACAGCCGGCAGGTGACGCCCCGGCGCGCGAGCGACTCGATCTGCGGCACGAGGCCGCGGGTGAGGATCAGGCGGTACCCCGACGCCCAGAAGGTGTGCTCGCACCGGTCCATCAGCCCGCCGAGCAGCTCGCCCTTCTGGAAGTGCAGGTTCGAGATGCCCAGCTTCTCGATGCCCTCCAGGAAGATGTCGTTCGTGTGCTCCTTGAACTTCACGTAGGTCTCGGACAGGAGCACCAGGACCGAGGCCAGCAGCGACGTGGCGATTGCGAGAGCGAGCTCCGGCAGGAACCCGTCCTGGTCGTGGGTCCGGCCGTACGCGACCACCGCCCCGGCCATGCCGAGGACGAGCAGGACCAGGACGTACAGGTTGTGGTGCAACCGGTACGCGCGCAGGCGGCGGTGCACGGTGAGGCGTTCGCTCATCGGGATCCCTGTTCCAGGAGCAGGTAGACGGTGTCGAGCCCGGGTCCTCGGTCGTCCGGCAGCCGGATGACCTCGGCGAACCCGAGGCTCGCGAGCAGCGCGAGGTGCGAGGCGTTCCCCGACCAGGTGCGCGTGGCCACCGCGCGGCCGGCCGGACCGTCGAGCAGCGCCCGGTACAGGGCGCGTCCCACCCCTCGCCCGCGCGCGGTCGGCGCGACGACGATGGTCGTCACGTAGGCCACGGGGCCGATCGGGAGCCGACCGTCGACTGCCACGACGTGGTCCGGGCGGTAGGACAGGAAGCCGAGCACCCCGTCCGCGTCCTGCGCGACGAGCAGCTCCTGGTCCAGGACCGCAGCCAGGTACGCGTCGATGCCCGCTCGCGCGGTCGCGGGCCCGAGCGCTGACTGCAGGGTGCCGGTGCGCGACGACAGCGGCGGTACGAACTCCTCGTCCGCGCCGGTCAGCAGCCCGTGCAGCGCGTCGTCGAGCCCTCGCGGCGCCGCAGGGTGCACACGGAAGTCGGTGGAGGTCACGCCCTCCCATCGGCCGGCGCTGGTCCCGTGTGAGACGGCGACGCCGACTGGTCATCGTGCGGAGCCGATCTGGCCCGACCAGGACTAGACACGGCGTGTATACCTCGTGTGTATAGTGGCGCCATGAGCATCGCCCCCGCCCTCCTCGGGCTCCTGCAGGCCGGCCCCCGGCACGGCTACGACCTCAAGCGGGCGTACGACGAGCGCTTCGGCCAGGATCGCCCCCTCGCTTACGGCCAGGTCTACGCCACCCTGGCCCGCCTGCTGAAGAACGGGCTCGTCGAGGTCGAGTCCGAGCCCGGCGACGGCCCGGACCGCAAGCGGTACGCGATCACCGACGCCGGCGTCAGCGACGTCGAGCAGTGGCTCTCCCACCCCGAGAAGCCCGAGCCCTACCTGCACAGCACGCTCTACACCAAGGTCGTCCTCGCGCTGCTCACGGGGCACGACCCCGCCGACGTCCTCGACACCCAGCGCGCCGAGCACCTGCGCCTCATGCGCGAGCTCACGCGGCGCAAGGCCGACGGCGACCTTGCGGACCAGCTCATCTGCGACCACGCCCTGTTCCACCTCGAGGCGGACCTGCGCTGGCTCGAGCTCACCGCGGCACGGCTCGACCAGCTCGCCTCCGCGGTCCGCGCGTGACGCGCCCCGACCGCACTGCCTCACGCCCGCTCACCACCGACCTCAGGGGGACCCCGTGACCGCTGTGCCGCCCATGCCCACCGACCGCACCGCCACCCACGTGCAGCCTCCCGGGGCGCTGCTGGTCGCGAAGGGCGTCCACGTCGCGTTCGGCCCGACGACCGCCCTGGCCGACGCGTCCCTCGAGGTGAACCCCGGCGAGGTCCTCGCCCTCATGGGCCCCTCGGGGTCCGGCAAGTCGACGCTCCTGCACTGCCTGGCCGGCATCCTGCGGCCGGACTCCGGCACGGTCGCCTACCAGGGGCGCGACGTCACCTCGATGTCGGACGCCGAGCGCAGCGCGCTGCGGCGCTCGGAGTTCGGCTTCGTCTTCCAGTTCGGCCAGCTGGTGCCGGAGCTGACGTGCGAGGAGAACGTGGCCCTGCCGCTCCGCCTTGCGGGCGTCACGCGGCGCGAGGCGCACCGCACCGCGCGCGACTGGCTCAGCCGGCTCGAGGTGCCGGACATCGCCGACAAGCGGCCCGGCCAGGTCTCGGGCGGGCAGGGGCAGCGCGCCGCGGTCGCGCGTGCGCTGATCACGCGGCCGCGGGTCGTCTTCGCCGACGAGCCGACGGGTGCGCTCGACTCGCTCAACGGCGAGCGCGTCATGCAGCTGCTCGTCGCGGCCGCGCGGGACACGGGGGCCGCCGTGGTGCTCGTGACGCACGAGGCGCGCGTCGCCGCGTACTCGGACCGCGAGGCCGTGGTCCGTGACGGCCGCGTGCGCGAGCAGGTGCGCGCATGAGCCGCGGGCGCAGCAGCCGGCTGACCGAGCTCACGCTCGGCATGCGCATGAGCGTCAGCGGGGGCCGGTCGGGGTGGGCGCGGCTCGCCCTCGTCGCGACCGGCATCGGGATCGGGGTGGCGATGCTCCTGCTCGTGGCGTCGGTGCCGAACGTGCTCGACACGCGGGCCACGCGCGACGCCGCCCGGTCCCCCGGCACGCCGGTCGCCGAGCGCGGCGACGACACGATCCTCGTCAAGCGGATGTTCAGCGAGGTCGGTGCCGAGAACGTCGTCGGCCACCTCCTGCAGCCCGAGGGCCCGCGCGCCCCGCTGCCGCCGGGCGTGGACCGCAGCCTCGCACCGGGTGAGGCGCTGCTGTCACCCGCCCTGCTGCGCCTCCTGGAGGGACCCGGCGGCGATGTGCTGGAGGGGCGATGGGGGGACCGGGTCGTCGGGACGATCGCCCCCGACGGGCTCGTCGGCCCCCAGGAGCTGCGGGTCTACGTCGGCACCGACCAGCTGACCGAGGCGAACGCCACCCGCGTCGACAGGTTCGGGAAGGGGCTCGCCGGCGCGGGCGGGACCGACGCCGCAGGCCTCCTGGTCGCGCTCGTCGGGCTCACGGCTCTGCTCGTGCCCGTCGCCGGGTTCATCACCACGGCCGTCCGGTTCGGCGGAGAGTCGCGCGACCGGCGGCTGGCGGCCGTGCGGCTCGTGGGTGCGGACGCGGCGACCACCCGGCGGATCGCCGCCGGCGAGACCCTCGTCGGCGCGCTCGGCGGGCTCGTGGTCGGGGCCGCGCTCTTCGCCGCCGTCCGCGCCGTGATCCCGCCGCTGATCCCGCCGTCGCTGTCGTTCCACGGCGACCACCTGCGTCCGGCACCCGCGCTGGCGGCACTGGTGGCCGTGCTCGTCCCCGTGGCATCCGTGCTCGTCACGCGCTCGGCGCTGCGGCACGTCGTCGTCGAGCCGCTGGGTGTCGTGCGGCGCAGCACGGTCGTGCGCCGCAGGCTGTGGTGGCGGGTCGCCCTGCCGGTCGCCGGGCTGGCGCTCCTGGTGCTGCCGCTCGTGACCGGCGGCAGGGGGGCCTACGTCGGGGACGGCCAGCAGCTGGTGCTGCCCGGCATGGTGCTGCTGCTCGTCGGCGTCGCCCTGCTGCTGCCGTGGTTCGTCGACGTCACCGTCCACCGGCTGCGGCCCGGCGGGCTCGCGTGGGACCTCGCCGTGCGCCGCCTGCAGCTTGAGAGCGGGACGGCGGTCCGCGCCGTCTCGGCCGTGGTGGTGTCCGTCGCCTCGCTCATCGCGATGCACGGCATGCTCGCCGCCGACATGGGGATGCCTGGCCTCGACGGCGACCGGTTCGAGGCCCAGGTGTACGACGACCGCCCGGGGTCCAACGGCGCGCAGTGGGCGACGGAGCTCGCGGGCACGGCCGGCGTGGTGGGCGTCGAGACGCAGCTGATCGGGCACGTCGAACCCGTGGCGGACGGCGAGGCAATCATGCTCGTCGTCGGCAGCTGCGCGGCCTTCACGTCGAGGACCGGCGTACCGGGCTGCGCCGACGGCGACGCGATGGTGGTCGCGCCCCCGGGCGCAGACGCCCCCGCGGCCGGGACCGCCTACGTGGTCGGCGAACCCGGCTCCCCGACGTGGACCCTGCCCGCCGACACCGCCACCGTCGAACCGACGGAGCACGAGTTCGAGGGCCCGCCCGCCTACCTGTTCGCCACGCCGGGGGCGCTCGCGGACGCCGGTGTCGTCCCGTCCGACTCGAACTTCCAGGCCAACGTGGTGGTCGTGCTCGACCGCGACGTCGAGGACGCCGCCGAGCACGTGCGCACCGCGGTGGCGAAGATCGACCCGTCGGCCATGGTCGCCGTCAACGACCCGGAGGCCATCAGCCCGATGGGCGCCGCCATCCGCCAGGGCCTGCTGCTCGGAACCGTCGCGCTGCTCACCGTCGTCGGGGCCAGCCTGCTGGTCAACGTCGCCGAGCAGCTGCGCGAGCGGCGCCGCCCGCTCGCCGTGCTCGCCGCCTTCGGCACCCGACGCAGCACGCTCGGGCTGTCGGTGCTCTACCAGGTCACCGTCCCCGTGGCGCTCGGGCTGACGCTCGCCGTGGTCGTCGGCGCCGGCCTGGCGCTCCTCCTGCAGGCCGGGTCGGGTATGCCGCTGAGCATCGACTGGGCGGGCATCACGTTCACGGCGAGCGGCGCGGCGATCGTCGTGCTGCTCGCGACGGCGGCGACCCTGCCGCTGGTGGGCCGCCTGACGCGACCCACAGGGCTGCAGGGCGAGTGACGGTCGAGCCCCGGCGCGGGGAGGTCCGCGCCGGGGCTCGTCCCGGTCGTCCGCGTCCCGCTCGTCAGCCGGTCAGGCGCTGGTAGGTGTCGACCAGCGTGACGAACTCCGACCGGAGGCCGTACGGGTCCTCGCCGAGCGCCGCTTCGGCGCGTTCACGTGCCCGGCCCGGGTCGGCGCCCTCGGCGTGCGGCGAGCCGGTCACCGCGAGCCCGAACTCGACGACGGCGGACGCGAACCTGAAGTCGCTCGTGGGCCTGCTCGTGTACGCACCGGCTCGGGCCGGGACGACGACCTCGGTGCTCGTGGCGGCACCCGGGTCCTTGTAGCGCACGTGCACGGTCAGGAAGTCACTGGAGTGCCCCGCGTCGACGTCCTGGTAGTCCAGGCCGTCGTCCTGCACGTCGCCCCGGGCGGGGACCAGCTCGTAGAACGCCGTGACCGCGTGGCCCGCTCCGACGTCGCCGGCGTCCTTGGTGTCGTCGGTGAACTCCTCGTCCTCCAGGCGGCGGTTGTCGTAGCCCAGCAGCCGGTACTCGGCGACGGTCGCCGGGTTGAACTCGACCTGGACCTTGAGGTCCTGGGCGACGACGAACATCGTCGAGTCGAACTCGTCCACCAGGACCTTGCGGGCCTCGTCGAGGGTGTCGATGTAGGCGTAGTTGCCGTTCCCGTGGTCGGCGATCGCCTCCATCGTGTTGTCCTTGAGGTTCCCCATCCCGAAGCCGAGCACCGAGATGTAGACCCCGGTCCGGGCGTGCTCCTCGATCAGCTCGGTGAGCTGCTCGGGGGTGGACGGGCCGACGTTGAAGTCGCCGTCGGTCGCCAGGATCACCCGGTTGTTCCCTCCCTCGACGAAGTTGCTCGTCGCCAGCTCGTACGCGGTCTTCAGGCCCGACGCACCGCCGGTCGACCCGCCGGCCCGGAGCCCGCGCAGGATCCGCACCAGCTCGCCGCGCCGGTCGCCCGGCACCGAGTCGGCGAGCACCTGCTCGCTGCCGGCGTAGGTCACGATCGAGACGGTGTCGTCCTCGTCGAGCCGCTCCACCAGCAGCTCGAACGAGTCGGCGAGCAGCGGCAGCTTGTTCGGCTCGTCCATCGACCCGGACACGTCGAGCAGGAAGACGATGTTGTTGCCACGGGTGGTGGGCTTCGCGGCCGTGGCCTGGACGCCGATCATGGCCAGCTGGTGGTCGGGCGCCCACGGCGAGTCGGCGATCTGCGTCGTGACGGTGAACGGGTCCGCCGCACCGGGATCCGGGGCGGTGTAGTCGTAGTCGAAGTAGTTGACCATCTCCTCGATCCGGACCCCTTCCGGCGCGACGCCCTGGACCAGCTGGCGGCGCAGGTTGCTGTACGACGCGGTGTCGACGTCGGACGCGAACGTCGACAACGGGCTCGTCGTCACGTCCTGGAACGGCTGCTCCGGGGAGTCGTCGTACTCCTCCTGCCCGTCGACCGGGGCCGGCCGCACCTCGGGCGCGTAGGAGTCGTCGTAGGCGCCGTCCTGGGCGTAGGTCGCATCCGCGCCCCCGTCCGCGGTACAGGCACCGAGCACGGCGACGACAGCAACCGCCGCCGCGGCCGCGACCAGGCGTGCCGGTGTCGTCGTACGAACGCTGCCGCGCGCACGCCGCCGCAGTGCAGCCGGGGTGCCCGCCAGTGACCAACCGCGCATCAGTGCCTCCGTCGATCGAGAGGACTGAAGCGTTGCGGTCGCCGACGGCCCCGACCAGCACGGCTCGGTCACGCGACCATCCCGTTCAGGTAACGAGCGACCCGCATTCCGGGCATGCCACCCTTGTCGGGCGCACCTGACGGCCCGAGAAGCGCCGACCCCGGACGGCTACGCGCCGAGCAGCTCGGTGATCTTCGCGTAGAACACGGCGGGGTCGCCCTGGAACGACGCCTTGACCATGGCGGTCCAGTCGTCGACGACCACCTCGATCGCCCCGGTGGCCAGGCCGTCGAGCGCGGCGCGAGGCACGTCGCGGGGGTCGATCTTCGGTCCGTCGTACCCGGCCATGAGATCGGTGTCGGCGGCGCCGAGGAGGACTCCCTGGACGAAGGTGCCCTGGGCGGCCAGCTCGAGACGGACGCCGTTCGTCATGTTCCACTCCGCGGCCTTCGCTGCGGCGTAGGCGCTGGAGCCGGGGCTCGCGAACCACGACAGCGCGGACAGGACGTTCACGATCGCCCCGCCGCCGTTGGCCGCCAAGATCGGGCTGAACGCGCGGATCACGTCGAGCGTGCCCCAGAAGTGCGTGTCCATCTCGCGCCGGATCTCCGCCTCGTCGCCCGTCACGAGCGACGTGCCGGTGGAGATTCCGGCGTTGTTCACCACGAGGGCGACGTCCGGCGCGGTCGACGCGGCCGCGACGACGGACTCGTGGTCGAGCAGGTCGAGGCGCAGCGGCACCACGCGGGCGTCGTCGAACTCGAGGGTCTCTGGGTGGCGCGCAGTCGCGTAGACCTTGCTCGCCCCGCGCTCGAGCAGCTCGAGCACGAACTGCCGGCCGATGCCGCGGTTGGCGCCGGTGACGAGGGCGACCTGCTGGGTGACGTTCATGGGGACCGTGCTTCCGTCGAGTGGTGTGGTGTCCGGCGGTCCGAGGTCGGCTCGCCAACGCGTACGCTAAAACCTCACGTTGGCGTCAACGTCAAGTCGACGAGACAGGAGGCCACAGGTGCGCATCGGCGAGGTCGCACGGCGGGCCGGGGTGAGCGCCCGGGCCCTGCGCTACTACGAGGAGCAGGGGCTGCTCGCCTCGGAACGCACCCACAGCGGCCAGCGCACCTACCCCGAGTCGGCGGTCGAACGTGTCCGGCTGATCCAGCAGCTGTTCACCGCAGGCCTGCCCAGCCGAACGATCCTGCTGCTCATGCCGTGCATCGACGCCGGGACCGCCTCCCCGGAGGTGTTCGAGCTCATGGCGAAGGAGCGCGCGCGGATCACCGCCGCCATGTCCGACCTCGCCGCCGCGCGGGACGCCCTCGACCACGTGATCGAGATCGCCCACCATCCGACTCCCGAGCACTGCCCAGCCCTTCGGGAGCCCGCCTGGACGACGTACACCGCCCCCGCCGCGGTGTGAGCATCGCCGCTAGACCGCCGACGCCTAGTCCCGGGACAGTGGAGCGGACGGCGGGGTGGGCCGGGCCGGCGGAGGTTCGGCGCCTCCCTCGTCGGGCCGGTACCAGTCGCTGAGGGCGGGGTCCTCGGTGTCGAGCCAGGAGCCCGCGCCCTCGTCCGGCGCGGTCGGAACGACACCGATCACGAAGTCGTCGCCGTGCTCCTCGATGCCGGCCCGCACGCCCTGGTCGAGAGCCTCGCGCGCGTAGCGGCGCCGCAGCGTCAGCGGATCACGCGCCAGGTCCTTGGCCCACGCGACCATGACGAGGATGAGCACCACGGCGAACGGCAGGGCCGAGACCATCATGAGGCTCTGCAGGCCCGAGAGCGCGACCTGCCCCCCGCCCACCAGCAGGACAGCCGCGACGGCTGCGAGCGTCGCTCCCCACACAACCGTCGTCCACCGCTGCGGGGCGGGGTTGCCCTGCTCGGACAGGCTGGCCATCACGATGGAGGCGGAGTCGGCGCTGGTGACGAAGAAGATGACGACCGAGATCATCGCGAGGACCGAGGTCACCGCGCCGAACGGCAGCTCACGCAGCAGCGCGAACAGCATGTCCTGCCCGGACTCGCTCGCGTTCATCGCCGACCTGGTCTGCTCGAGCCACATGGCGGTGCCGCCGACGACCGTGAACCAGACCAGGCACAACGCGCTCGGCACGACGATGACGGCGGTGACGAACTCCCGCAGTGTCCGGCCGCGGCTGATCTTGGCGATGAACATCCCGACGAACGGCGTCCACGACACCCACCACGCCCAGTAGTAGGTGCTCCAGGCGCTCATGAACTCCTGCGCGTCGGGCGACGTGGCCGCGGACTGGCCCATCATCACCGGCAGCTCGCTCACGAACGTCATCAGGACGCCCGGCACGAGGTTCAGCAGGAGGATCGTCGGGCCGACGATCAGGATGAACAACCCCAGCAGGCCGGCGAGGACCATGTTGATATTCGACAGCGCGCGGATGCCGCGCTTGAGCCCGGAGACCGCCGAGAAGATGAAGGCGACGGCGAGAACGGTGATGATGCCGACGATCACCGCGTTGCCGAGGGGGCCGACGCCGCTCACGATCTCGATCCCGCGGCCGATCTGCAGCGCGCCGATGCCCAGCGAGACGGCGGTGCCGAACAGCGTCACCACGATCGCGAACACGTCGACGACCTTGCCGAGGATGCCGTGGCTGCGTTCCCCGAAGACGGGCTCGAGCAGCGCGGACATCAGCGGCCTGCGGCCCTTGCGGTACGCCGCGTAGGCGACGGCACCGCCGACCAGCGCGTACAACGCCCAGGCGGCCGGCCCCCAGTGGAACACCGTCTGCGCGAGCGCGACGTGCATCGCCTGGCCGCTGCCCGGCTCGATGCCCACGAACGCGGGCGGAGGGCTGAGGAAGAACGCCATCGGCTCCAGCGGGCCGTAGAACAGCAGCCCGATCCCGATGCCCGCCGAGAACAGCATCGCCACCCAGGAGACCGTGGAGAACTCGGGCTTCTCGTCGTCCTGGCCCAGGCGGACGGCCCGGTGCCGACCGAAACCCAGCCACATCATGAACACCAGCACGACGACGATCAGGACGCCGAAGAACCATCCGAAGTCCACGGTGACGATCTCGAAGGCCGCGACCGCGAACTCCGCCAGACCGGCCGGGCGCAGCAGGCCCCAGGCGATCACGGCGAACGCGACGGCCGCCGCGACGACGAACACCACCTTGTCGATCCGGAAGGAGATGCGCGTCTGCTCGACGCCGATCCCGGGCAGCAGCGCAGGGTGCGGACTGCCGAGGAGGTCGGGAGAGTTGACCTCCTTCAGGATCCGCGCAGCGCGTGCGCGCTGGGCGGCCGAGGTTCGGGCGGACTGACTATCGGTCGATCCGGTGCGCATGTCGCTCACCACCACTTCGTCCTCTGCCCTGGTCAAGAACCAGCCATCAATATTAGATGATCTGAGCAATCGGCTACGGCCGCCGCCGAGCACCCGGGCGCGCCCGTCGGACGGTCCTCGGCGTCGTCACCTGGGCATTCGCGCGTGCCGGCGGGTCCACCCGACGGCCCTTATGTCGCCCGGATCACAGCGTCCGACGCAGTCCGTGCAGATCGCTGAACCACGCGCGGGTCAGGTCTCCCAGCGGTTCTTCCCCGCGGGCCACGCCTGAGGCTCACCTCAGGGCGCGCAGGTCGCCGAGGTCTCCGTGGAAGACGTTCATGTCGACGAACGCCTCGTCGCCGTCGTACCCATCGAGGCGATCCTTGTGCGAGTACTGCCAGAACGTCCACGCTCGACCGTCCGACATGCTCGGCGGCACGTACACCGACCGGATCCAGATCGGCGTGTCCGGGAACCCGTCGGCGATGTACCTGTCGTACGCACTCCGGGTCGCGTAGATGACGGGCTCGGTCCCGCGCCCGCGCAGGGTCTCGACGAGCGCGGAAAGCTCCGTCCGGACTGCCGCCGCGTCAGGGGGGTTGGCGTGGAACGACCCGTACGACTCGACGTCGATCGCGACCGGGAGGAGGTCCTCGTCGTCCGGCACCGTCGCGAGCACGTGCGCAGCCTGCGCCCGGCCGCTGCTCTCGAAGCTGAAGAAGTGGTACGCGCCGACCAGCAGCCCGGCCTCGCGAGCTCCGCGCAGGTTCGCCTCGAAGCGCCGGTCTATGAATGAGGAGCCCTCGGTGGCTTTCACGTACGCGAAGTCGACGTCCTGCCGGGCGATCGTGGGCCAGTCGATGGTGCCCTGGTACGAGGAGACATCGATCCCGCGGACCTCGTACCCTGCCGCGACGAGGCGGTTGGGCCACAGCACGCCCCGTTCGGCAAGCACGAGCCCGACCGCGAGCACGATGAGCATCGCGGCTGCGGCGGTCAGCACGACGCGGACGGGTCGGCGGCTCGGCACTCGGACAGTGTGGCGCACGACTCGTGCCTGGTCAGCGTGTTCGGTGCACCCGCTCTCGATAGAGAAGGAGATTGCGCCGACTCCTCGGCACGCACTGTCGTCGCTGTCGGAGCGGGCCCGCTCCGACCACGACACCTGAACACGGGGCGAGCGCGCGCGGCCCCGTGTTGCTGGCGAGGAGCGGCACCCCCTGCAACCCTTCACGCCGACTACCATCGGCGGGCGGGAGCAGGCGGAACGACATCGGAGTTTTGTCCGGAGGGTTCCACGGATCAACCCCTGATCCCCGGGCCTCTAGCTCAATTGGCAGAGCAGCGGACTTTTAATCCGCGGGTTGTGGGTTCGATCCCCACGGGGCCCACCCGAGCAGGCCGCCCGAGCCAGCTGCCCGACCCCGGGAGCCGCGGCTGCGGCCGGTCCCGTTTTGTGCCGTGTCGACCGGCTGACCTGCAGTGTTGCAAGTCACACCGCTGCAACTTCACCCGATCCGGGTTCGCGGCACAGGAAACGCACAGGGACGATGTGACCTCGCACAGCACAACCACGGAGGACGCATGTCTCGCACGGCCCGCACCACCAACCTCACCCGAGTCGCCGTCGCCGCGCTCGTCGCGGTCACGATGACCGGGTGCTCGTCCTCGGCCGACGAGCAGGAGCCGACGACCAAGGAGTCGACGAGCGCAGCCCCCGAGGAGAAGGAGAGCGCGACGCCTGACCCGCTCGAGGAGCAGGCCGTCGCCCTCGACACCTACGTCGCGCAGCTGCAGGCGCAGATCCCCGAGCTCCAGTCGGCGTTCGACGACATGTACTCCAAGATCGACATCGTCGGCGTGCAGCCGGACGCGGTCGAGTTCAGCTACGTCTACCTGGAGCAGCTCGACGCCGCCGCGACCGCGAGCGGCCTCGACTCCATGGCCGAGACGCTGCAGGCCACGTGCGACTCCACGATGTTCCCGGAGATGGAGTCCGCCGGTATCACCATCGACCCGAAGGTGATCTACACCTATTACAACGCCGACGGATCGCTGATCTGGACGCGCACCTTCTCGAAGTCCTAGCACCGCCGGTTGGACGGTGCCGCTGAGGTTCCCGCTCAGCGAACACCGATCAGGAATGGTCGACAGTCGTGCGGTCGTTCAGATGGGCAGCACCCCTGGTGCTCGCCCGTCCGGCGAGCGCCCCCTCCCCCGAGACGAGGTACCTGCCCGTGACCGCCACGACTGTCGACCTTCCGACCACCACCACAACCACCGAGCTCACCCACCAGGACCGGTGCGACCGCTGCGGTGCGCAGGCGTACGTGCGGGCCACGCTGCCCGCCGCCGACGGGCTCGAGCTGCTCTTCTGCGGTCACCACTTCCGGGCCCACGAGCCCAAGCTGGTCGCCGCGGGTGCCGTGATCCACGACGAGCGCCACCGTATCGACGAGAAGACGGACGACTGACCGCTCGGCGATGATGGAGCGATGACCGACGACACCGCCCTGCGGGGTCGACTCCTCGTCGCAACCCCGAGCCTGCGCGACCCCACCTTCCACCGGACCGTGATCCTGCTGCTCGACCACGGCCCGGACGGTGCGGTCGGCGTGGTGCTCAACCGGCCGTCCGCGGTCGACGTGGGCGCGGTCCTGCCCGAGTGGCACGCGCACGTGAGCGATCCGCCGCGGCTGTTCCACGGCGGGCCGGTCGGGCTGGACGGGGCGATGGGCGTCGCGCCGATCCAGCGCAGCGCCGACCAGTCCCCCGACGTGGACCGGCTCACCGGCCGGTTCGGGCTCGTGGACCTGGACGCACCGCCGGAGTCGGTCACGCAGCACGTGGGTGGCGTCCGGGTGTTCGCCGGGCACGCGGGCTGGGGCGAGGGCCAGCTGGAGGACGAGCTGGCCGAGCGGTCCTGGTTCGTGGTCGACGCGGTGGCCGACGACGTGCTGACCCCCGACCCGACGCAGCTGTGGCGGCGCGTGCTGCGCCGCCAGGGCGGTGACCTGGCCATCGTGTCCACCTACGCCGAAGATGCCAGCCTCAACTGAGGCCGGACGGCCGATGACAGCGGCGTGTGCCAGGATCGCCCGAGCACACGCACCACCTACCGAGGAGAACTGATGGCTGGCGGTCTCGCCGCACTGCTGGACGACATCGCCGCGATCGCGAAGCTCGCCGCGGCGTCCGTCGACGACGTCAGCGCGGCAGCCGGCCGGGCGAGCGCGAAGGCCGTCGGCGTGGTCATCGACGACACCGCCGTGACCCCGCGCTACGTGCACGGGTTCAGCCCTGCCCGCGAGCTCCCGATCGTGTGGAAGATCGCCAAGGGGTCGCTGCGCAACAAGCTGCTGTTCATCCTGCCCGCGGCACTGCTGCTCAGTCAGTTCGTCCCGTGGCTGCTCACGCCGATCCTCATGGTCGGCGGCACGTACCTCGCGTTCGAGGGTGCCGAGAAGATCTGGGAGCTGATCAGCGGTCACGCCAAGGAGCACACCACCGTCCCGGTGGCGGCCAAGGGCGAGGACAGCGAGAAGTCGATGGTGGGCGGCGCGATCCGCACCGACCTGATCCTGTCCACCGAGATCATGGTGATCGCGCTCAACGAGGTCTCCCACGAGCCGTTCCTGGCCCGCACGATCATCCTCGCGGTCGTGGCGCTCCTGATCACGGCCGTCGTCTACGGCGTCGTGGCGCTCATCGTGAAGATGGACGACATCGGGCTGCACCTCGCCGAGCGGTCCAGCCGTGCCGCCTCGGCGATCGGGCGTGGCCTGGTCAAGGCGATGCCCAAGGTCCTGTCGGTGCTGTCGACCGTCGGCATCGTCGCGATGCTCTGGGTCGGCGGGCACATCCTGCTCGTGGGGGTCGACGACCTCGGCTGGCACGCGCCGATCGACCTCCTGCACCAGCTCGAGCACCTGGTCGACGGCGTGCCGGGCGTCGGCGGCTTCCTCGCGTGGCTGATCGACACCCTCGGGTCGGCCATCGTCGGCGCCCTGGTGGGCGCGGTCGTCGTCGCGATCATGCACGTGATCCCCAAGCGCAAGAAGCCCGTCGCGGCCCACTGACCGACCGTCCGCGGCGCCGCCCTACGCGGTCGGCGCCGCGGAACGGGCTTTCCGGACTCTTGCCGCGCTTCGCCCGACCGTCCTATGGTCGTCCCATCCCCGGGATGTTAGCGCTCACATCGAGAGCGGCCGAGCCCCGGGCGAGGCGCACGACGACGTGCGCACAGGGAGGCAGCCATGGGCGTCGCAGCGCAGCAGGTGTCCCGCAGGTCCCGTCCCGTCCGGCGCGCACTGACCGCCGCACTGACCGCCGCGCTCGTGGTGCCCATCGGCATCGTCGTGGCGACCCCGGCGGGCGCCGCGCCACCGGTGCCCGACGGCGCGTGGACCGACGGGTTCGACTCGGCGACGCTCGGCCCGCGCTGGAACGTGCTCAACGACGAGCCGTCGGCACGCTCCCTGACCGCCACCCCCGGCGCGCTGACCCTGACCGCGCTGCCCGGCGACACCTGGCAGGGCAACAACTCCGCACGCAACGTCATGACGCTCGACATCCCGGACGGCGACTTCTCGATCGCCGTCACCGTGCAGGCACCGGTCGAGCGCGTCTTCCAGGGCGCCGGCCTCATCGCCTACCAGGACCTCGACAACTACGTGCGGTCCGGGCTGACGTTCGTCGGTGACCTGTCGCCGTCGGGCGTCGCGATCGAGACCGACATCGAGACCGCGGCGATCTTCGCCGCCGACGACTTCGAGGACCGACCCGGCTCGACGGAGGAGACCCTGCGCCTGACCCGCGCCGGTGACACCGTGACCACGGCACGCTGGGACGAGCCGACCACCACATGGGTCGACGTGAACGCCGTCGAGGTCACGTTCCCGATCGAGCACCTGGGCCTGTACGCGCTCGCCGCGCAGGACGGAACGACGTTCCCCGCCGTGTTCGACGACGTCACCCTCGTGGCGTCCCCGGGGCAGGACGTGATCCCGGACGGACCGTTCACGCTGCGCGCCCCGGGCACCGCCCCGCACCTGACCACCGGCGCCGACGACGCGATCGTGGTCGCCGAGCAGAGGCCCGGCGACGCGTTCGTGCTGGAGGCCACCGAGGTCACCGGCGGGATCACCCTCACGGCCGGCGACCGACCGGTCGCCGTGCTGCCCGACGGGCGACTCGCCCTCGGCGACGAGCCGACGGTCCTGCGGCTGACCGACGCGGGCGGCGGCAGGCTGCACCTGACCACCGCCGACGCGTCGCAGGCCGTCGGCATCGTGGACGGCGGGCTGCTCCTGGGTGATCCCGACGACGCCGCCGGCTTCGTCCTCGAGCCGTTCGCCGTGGGCGAGGGCACGACGATCGCCATCGACGGCGACGGCACCGACGCCGAGATCTCCGACCGGCTCTACGGGATCTTCTACGAGGACATCAACTACGCCGCCGACGGCGGGCTGTACGCCGAGCTGGTGCGCAACCGCTCCTTCGAGTTCAACGCTTCCGACAACGCGAGCTTCACCGGCCTCACCGCGTGGGACGTGCTCGACCGCAGCGGCGCGGGCACCACGGTCGGCGTGGTCGACGACGACGGGCGGCTCAACGCCACCAACCGCAACCGGGCCGTGCTCGTCGCCGCGGCGGCGGGCGACGGGCTGCGCAACGCGAGCTACAACACGGGCGTCGCGGTCCGCGACGGAGAGTCCTACGACGCGAGCGTCTGGGTGCGGACCACCACCGCGCAGACGCTGACCCTCGCGGTCGAGGGGGCCGACGGGTCGCCGATCGCATCGGGCACCGTGGACGTCGACGGCTCGGACGCCTGGCGGAAGTACGAGGCCACGCTGACCGCGAGCGCCACCACCGACGCGGGCCGCTTCGTCGTGCTGGCCGGCGCCCCGTCCACGCTGCACCTCGACCAGGTGTCGCTGTTCCCGCAGGACACCTGGGTGGGACCGGTGAACGGGAAGTCGCCCCTGCGCAGGGACCTGGCCGAGAAGATCGCGGCGCTCGACCCGTCGTTCCTGCGGTTCCCGGGCGGCTGCGTGACCAACGTCGGCACGTTCCGCACCTACGAGGAGTCCGGGTACACCGACCGGCGACGCGCGTACCAGTGGAAGGAGACCATCGGACCGGTCGAGGAGCGCGCCACCAACTGGAACTTCTGGGGCTACAACCAGTCGTACGGCATCGGGTACCTGGAGTACATGGAGCTCGCCGAGGACCTGGACGCCATCCCGCTGCCCGTGCTGTCGGTCGGCGCCAACGGCTGCGGCAGCACGATCCCCGAGATGACCGACCCCGCGCAGATCGACCGGTGGGTGCAGGACACGCTCGACCTCATCGAGTTCGCCACGGGTGACGTGTCCACCACGTGGGGCGCCGAGCGCGCAGAGCTGGGACACCCGGAGCCGTTCGAGCTGCCGTACATCGGTCTCGGCAACGAGGAGAACACGACCACGTTCGAGGCCAACTTCCCGCAGTTCCGGGACGCGATCGTCGCCGCCTACCCGGACATCGAGATCATCTCCAACTCCGGTCCCGACGACACCGGCGCCCGGTTCGACGCCCTCTGGGAGTTCAACCGCGAGCAGGAGGTGGACCTGGTCGACGAGCACTACTACAACGACCCGAGCTGGTTCCTCACCAACACCGAGCGGTACGACTCCTACGACCGCGAGGGTCCGCACGTGTTCCTCGGCGAGTACGCGTCCCGCGGGAACACCTGGTGGAACGGCCTGACCGAGGCCGCGTTCATGACCGGGCTGGAGCGCAACGGCGACCTGGTCGAGCTCGCGTCGTACGCCCCGCTGCTGGCCAACGAGTCGTACGTGCAGTGGTCGCCGGACGCCATCTGGTTCGACAACGACGAGTCGTGGGCCAGCGCCAACTACTGGGTGCAGCACCTGTTCTCGAACCAGGTAGGCGACCAGGTGGTGCCCAGCACGCTGACGACGCCGTCGGTCGAGCCGCAGCCGCTGGACGGCGGGGTGTTCCTGTCCACCTGGAACACCGCCGCGGCCTACGACAACGTGCGCGTGACCAGCAACGACGGCGGTGACGTCCTGTTCCAGGACGACTTCGCGGACGCGTCGGCCTGGTCCCCGCAGACGGGGGACTGGTCGGTGGTCGACGGTGAGTACGTGCAGTCGAGCACGACGACGACCGACGCCCGCAGCATCCCGGCCGGCGCCTACGAGCAGGACTGGAGCAGCTACACGCTCGAGCTCGACGCCCGCAAGTCGGCCGGCTCCGAGGGCTTCCTCGTCGGGTTCGCCGCCGGTGGCCCGAACGACTACTTCTGGTGGAACCTGGGCGGCTGGAACAACACCCGCCAGGCCCTGCAGAAGGCGGACGGCGGGGGTGCCGGTGAGGTGGAGGCGGTCGAGGGCCACAGCATCGCGACCGACCAGACCTACCGCGTCAAGGTCGTCGTGGAGGGCCGGCACATCGAGCTCTACCTCGACGGCGTGCTGCAGATGTCCTACGACGACCCGGCGCCCGCGGCGGACGTGTTCCAGGTGGTCACGCGCGACGAGGACAGCGGTGACCTCGTCGCGAAGATGGTCAACGTCTCGGCCGTGACGCAGCGCACGCAGATCGAGGTGTCCGACGCCGACGTCGCGCCGACGGGGTCGGTGACCGAGATCGTCGCCCCGCCCGGAGCCACGAACACCAAGTCGGCGCCGAGCACCGTCGAGCCGGTCACGCGGGAGGTCGACGGGCTGTCGCCGTCCTTCGGCTACGACCTGCCGCCGTACTCGGTGACGTTCCTGACGATGCACACGGTGCCCGCCGACTCGACGGCTCCGACGGTCGACTCGCTGCTGGTCTCCCCCGACCCCGTGGGTGACTGGCGGGCGGCGCCGGCCACCGTCGTGGCGACCGCGTCCGACGACCGCGCCGTGGCCACGCTCGAGACCTCGGTCGACGGCGGCGCCTGGACGGCGTCCGCCGACCCGGCCACGGTGTCGGTGCAGGTCGAGGGCCACGGCGAGCACATCGTCGCGGTCCGCGCGACGGACGCCGCGGGCAACGTCTCCGACGAGCGCTCCGTGACGTTCGCGCTCGACGCGGTCGCCCCGACGACGTCCGCGAGCGTCGACGCCCAGCGGCGCGTCACGCTCACGGGCGCCGACGAGGGCTCCGGCGTGGAGCGGATCGAGTACCGGCTGGGAACCGGGCCGTGGACCGTCTACGCCGACCCGGTCCAGGTCGGTGCCTCCGCCACCACGGTGGAGCACCGGGCGGTCGACCGGGTGGGCAACGTCGGCCCGACGACGAGCACCGCCGTCCCGGCCGCGAGCGCCGTCCGCTCGACGACGTCGGTCCGGATCGAGCCGTGGCTGGTCCGGCGGTCCATGCAGGCCACGGTCGTCGCCACGGTCCGGGCCGCGACCGGACCGGCGCCCACCGGCGAGGTGACCGCGACGGTGCGGCCGCTGCGCCTGCACGGTGACGCCCCGGTCGTCGCGCACGTCACGCGCGACCTGACACCCGGCGCGTCGAGGTCGTCGAGCGCCACGCTGCAGCTGCCGCGGCTGCCGATCGGTCTCTACGCGGTCGACACCAGGTACGCCGGGTCGGCCACCGTGCAGGGCTCGGACACCTGGCGACTGCTGGTCGTCCTGCCGTGACGGTGCGGGGCGCGTCCGCCGACGCGCCCCGCCCGCTCAGGGACGCAGGGCGATCGTGTAGCCGTACCCGGCGCCGGCTGACGTCCAGCCGGTGTCCGTGCCGACCCGGGCGGGGAGCGGGACCCCGGCGCTGCCGTGCGGCGCGAGCTCGGGCACACCCCACCGCCACAGGCCGCCGGCGCTGTCGAGCGCCACCGCGTGCTCATAGCCGAAGCTCACGGACGTCCACGACGTGCCCGCGCCGACCTGGACGGGGTCGACCCGTCCGGCGGTGCTGCCGTCGCCGAGCAGTTCGGTGCTCGCGCTGGTGCCCCACGTCCACAGCGAGCCGTCCGCGCGGATCGCGCCGGACACCTCGTACCCGGCCGCGACCGTCCGCCAGTCGTTCGCCGTCCCCAGTTGCACCGGCGAGAGCGCCGACTCGGTGACCATCCCCCTTCGGGATCGCACGCCCCACGCCCACAGGGTGCCGTCCGACGCGATCCCGACCACGTGGTCGAAGCCCACGGCCACCGACGACCAGGTACCCGTCCCCACCCGCGCAGGCGCGACGCGGTCGGTGGTGGTGCCGTCGCCCAGCTGTCCCGCGTAGTTGTCGCCCCAGGCCCAGAGGGACCCGTCCCGCTTCGTCGCCACAGCGAACCCGCCGCTGGCGACCGCGGAGGCCCAGTCCGTGCTCGTCCCGATCCGCTCCGGCGACCACCTGACGGTCGTGGCGTCCCCTGGATGACCCTGGCTGGCGTACCCCCAGGCCCACAGGGTCCCGTCCTTCGCCACCGCGAGCGAGAACTCGTCGCCCGCGGACACCGACGCCCAGTCGGTCCGGGTCCCGAGCGGCTCCGGGAGCTCGCGATCGGTGGTGGTCCCGTCGCCGAGCTGACCCAGCCGGTTGTCGCCCCAGGACCACAGGGAGCCGTCGGTCTTGATCCCGAGCGTGTGCGAGGTGCTGACCGAGACGGCTGCCCACTGCGCCGTCGCCCCGAGCACCCCACCGTCGACGTACCCGGGTCGATCCTGGCCGTAGCCGCCCCACTCGAACGCGCGGTACCGCACCGGCCCGGGCGCGGCGACCTGGATCGTCGCCGACCCCGTGACCGCCGGGGAGCTCGTGAGCGACGCCGTCACCTGGTGAGCACCCGCGCCCACCGGGCGGCACCGCGCGCCGACGCACGCCGCCGGGTTGCCGTCGACCGCGAAGTCCGCCTGCGCCGTCAGGTCGGCGCCGGCGTTCCCGAACGCGTCGCGCCCGGCCGCGGAGAAGACCACCGAGGCACCGTCGGCGACCGACGCGGTCGCCGGCGTGACCGTCAGCGACGCCGCCGGGCCGGCGTCGACGACCACGGGGACGGAGGCCGTCAACCCGCGCCAGGAGGCCTCGATAACCTGCGGACCGGCCTCGGGGATGGTGCAGCTTGCTCGGACGCACCACGCGCCGGACCCGTCGACGGTGAGCACCGCCTCGCCGGTGACGTCGGCGAGCAGCGAGCCGAGGACGTCGTGCGAGGTGACGGTGACGGCGACCGGCTGTCCGGCCGTCGCCCGCTCGGGCCGGACCGACACGACGACGGAGGCGGGCGTGGCGGCCGTGGCGGTGTTCCAGTACTCGGCGCTGGCGATGATGCCGCCGATGATCTCCTCGTCGTGCACGCCGCCCTGCAGCGCGGAGACCCAGGTGCGCTGGCCGGTCGGGTCCAGGTGCCGCCCGAGCAGCTGCTCGTAGTACCCGTCCACGACGGTCGACAGGTGCTCCCAGGACAGCAGGAAGCCCAGCGAGACGTCCCAGCGGCTCGCCCCGCGCGCCAGCTCCCGCACCCAGAAGTCCACCTCGGACTGCCCGGGGGTGCGACCGAGCACGTCGTCGTACAGGCGCACCACCCAGCCCGCGCGCGTGGAACCGGCCTGCTGGTAGTGCTCGTCGGACGCCAGGAAGCCCGCACTGACGTGGGAGACCGTCCAGCCGGAGGCCAGCGCGTCCACCCAGTTGCTCAGGCCCACGGCGTCGGGGCCGCGACCCAGGAACCGCTCGTACGTCCCGGTGATCAGCCGCGTGCGGTACTCGTGGCTGGACGTGATCGCGTTCGCCACCTCCACGCGCGGCCGACCGTCGAGGATCGCTGCCCGCCACGTCCCCAGCCCGGTCGGGTCCGGCGCGCGGCCGAACAGGTCCCGGTACACCCGGACCACGTAGCGCTCGACTGCCACCTCCTGGGCCGTCGCGGACGCCAGCGGCGCGGCGACCGCGGGGGCGGTTCCGGTGAGCACGGTGAGGACACAGATCCCCGCGACGAGCCATCGTCGGACGGCACCGGGCACTCTCACGACGGCCTCCCTCGTCAGCGCGGGCGCGCGCTGGCGCGATCGTAGCGGCCACGCTGCCACCTCCGGGCGGCGTTTCCGGGTGACCTGTGGGTGGGCTGGTCTAGCCTCGGCGGCATGGCCGTGGAGGTACTGCCCGCACTCGGACGCTACGACGACTTCTTCGAGGTCGTCGGGGTCAAGAAGCCCGGCGGCGGGGGCTGCTGGTGCATGGCGTACCGGGACAGCCGGGTGCCGAACGACGCCCGGGGCGCGTACATGCGTGACGAGTGCGCCACGGCGCCCGGACCGGGCGTGCTGGCGTTCGTGGACGGCGTGGTCGCGGGCTGGTGCTCGGTCGCCCCTCGCAGCACCTACCGCCGGCTGATGCGCTCCCGGACCATCCCGTTCGTCGACGAGCGGGACCCGTGGAGCATCGTCTGCTTCGTCGTGCGACCGGCGTTCCGGCGTCGCGGGCTGATGCACGAGCTGCTCGAGGGTGCGGTCGCGCACGCCGCCACGAACGGCGCCGAGGTGGTGGAGGGCTACCCCGTCGAGATCGACGGCGGTGACCGGGTCGAACTCGGCTCGGGGTACGTGGGCACCGCCCGGCTGTTCGAGTCGGCGGGCTTCACCAGGGCCGCGGCCACGACGGGCCACAGCGGCGGCCGACCGCGCGTGGTCATGCGCAAGGAGCTCTCGAGCGGGCGCTGACACGCTCCGATCGTGACCATCCCGAGATCTGGATGTTACTTACCGGTAAGACCCTCGTGAAACCGGACACATCGGTGTGCTACCCATAGCCCACTGAGAACCCAGCCGGCGGCTGTGCCCCTGCGCGTCCGCGGCTCCGACAGAAGAGGTAGCGCATGTCCTCCCTCGCACCACATCGACGCCGCGTCCTCGCGGCGACCGCCGGACTCGCGGCGACCGCTCTCGTGCTGACCGCCTGCTCGGGCACCGACGACGAGGGCGGCGCCGACGGCGGCGACAGCGGCTCCGGCACCTCGCTCACCATCGGCACCACGGACAAGGTCACCTCGCTCGACCCGGCGGGCTCGTACGACAACGGCTCGTTCGCCGTGCAGAACCAGGTGTTCCCGTTCCTCATGAACACCCCCTACGGCAGCCCGGACGTCGAGCCCGACATCGCGGTCTCCGCTGAGTTCACGGCACCCACCGAGTACACGGTCACGCTCAAGCCCGACCTGAAGTGGGCCAACGGCCACGACCTGACGGCCTCGGACGTGAAGTTCACGTTCGACCGCCAGCTCGCGATCGCGGACGAGAACGGGCCGTCCTCGCTGCTCTACAACCTGGAGAGCACCGAGGTGGTCGACGACACCACCGTCGTGTTCCACCTGAAGTCCGAGAACGACCAGATCTTCCCGCAGATCCTGTCCAGCCCCGCGGGCCCGATCGTCGACGAGGAGGTCATGTCGGCCGACTCGCTGACCCCGGACAACGAGATCGTCGACGCGAACGCGTTCGCGGGCCAGTACGTCATCACCAGCTACGCGTTCAACGAGCTGGTCTCCTACGAGGCGTACGACGACTACGCGGGCGTGCTGCCGGCGGCCAAGACCTCCGAGGTCAACGTCAAGTACTACGCCGACTCGTCGAACCTCAAGCTGGACATCCAGGAGGGCAACATCGACGTGGCGTTCCGCAGCCTCTCGGCGACGGACGTCGCCGACCTGGCCACGGACGACAACGTCAAGGTCGTCGACGGTCCCGGCGGGGAGATCCGCTACATCGTCTTCAACTTCGACACGCAGCCGTTCGGAGCCAAGGCCGACGGCGCGGACCCGGCCAAGGCCCTCGCGGTCCGCCAGGCGGTCGCCCACCTGATCGACCGGGAGCCGCTGTCGGAGCAGGTCTACAAGGGCACCTACACGCCCCTGTACTCCTACGTGCCGGACGGCCTGACGGGTGCGACCGAGTCGCTCAAGGGCATGTACGGCGACGGCGACGGCGGTCCCGACGCCGCCAAGGCCAAGGCGGCGCTCGAGGCCGCGGGCGTCACGACCCCGGTCGCGCTGAGCCTGCAGTACTCGAACGACCACTACGGTCCCTCGTCGGCCGACGAGTACGCCCTCATCAAGGACCAGCTGGAGAAGGACGGCCTGTTCGCGGTCGACCTGCAGACCACCGAGTGGGTCCAGTACTCCAAGGACCGCACGTCGGACGTCTACCCGTCCTACCAGCTCGGCTGGTTCCCGGACTACTCCGACGCCGACAACTACCTCACGCCGTTCTTCCTCACGGAGAACTTCCTGTCCAACCACTACGCCAACCAGGCGGTCAACGACATGATCCTGGAGCAGGCGACGACGGCCGACGCCGACGCCCGCACCGCGCTCCTCGAGGGCATCCAGGACGCCGTGGCCGCGGACCTCTCGACGGTGCCGTACCTGCAGGGCGCCCAGGTGGCGGTCGTGGGCACGGACGTGACGGGCACCGAGGACACCCTCGACGCGTCGTTCAAGTTCCGCTACGGCGCACTCGCCACGAGCTGACCCCGCATCGCAGGCCGACGGTCCCGTCCCCCACGGGGGCGGGACCGTCGGGCTCGTCCGCACCGCGACAGGCAGGAACCATGACCTCCACCACCACCGGAGCACCCACGGGCGTCACGCCCGAGCCCACGACGGCGGCTCCGGCCGCGAAGAGCAGGCGATCGGGGGGGCACCTGGGCAGCTACCTGCTGGCCCGGTTCCTGCTGATCTTCCCCACCATCTTCATCCTGGTCACCACCGTCTTCGTGCTCATGCGGGCGACGGGCGACCCGATCACCGCCTCGCTCGGCGGCCGGCTGACGCACGACCAGCTGCAGGAGCGGATCCACGCGGCGGGCTACGACCGGCCGATCCTCGTCCAGTACCTCGAGTACCTGGGCAACGTGCTGCGCGGCGACTTCGGCACCACGATCTCCGACAACCGCCCGGTCACCGAGGTGGTCATGACGTACGGGGCGGCCACCGTCGAGCTGGCGTTCTACGCGCTGCTCGTCGCGCTCCTGGTCGGGATCCCCCTGGGCCGCATGGCGGCCGCGCGCCGCGACAAGGGCGTCGACGCGACCCTGCGCATCTCCGGGATCCTGGCGTACGCGACGCCCGTGTTCTTCGCCGGCATCCTGCTCAAGCTCGTCTTCTCCGTCTGGCTCGGCTGGCTCCCGGTCGCCGGGCGCGCGTCGACGGACACCCAGATCGACCTCCAGCGCCACGGCGCCGGGACCGGCATCTTCCTGATCGACGCCATCAGCACGGGCGACCCCGCCGTGGTCCTCGACGTGCTCGAGCACGCGATCCTGCCGGCGCTGGCCCTCGGCCTGCTGACGGGCGGCATCTTCCTGCGGCTGGTGCGCACCAACGTCATCGGCACCCTGTCCACGGGGTACGTCGAGGCGGCCCGTTCCCGCGGGGTCAACGAGCGGCGGCTGCTGCGCCAGCACGCCTGGCGCCCCGCCCTCGTGCCCATCATCACGGTGATCGGCCTGCAGGTCGCGATGCTGCTCAGCGGTGCGGTCCTGACCGAGAAGACCTTCGAGTGGAAGGGGCTCGGCTTCCAGCTGGTCCAGTACCTGCTGGCCCGCGACTTCGTCGCAGTGCAGGGCCTGGTGGTCCTGCTCGCCGTGGTGGTGGCGCTGACGAACTTCGTCGTCGACGTCATCGCCGCGCTCGTCGACCCGAGGATCAGGTACTGACCATGACTGCACTGACCCCCCTCGACGGCCCAGACGCCGTCCACGCGGCGCCGCCCGCGCCCGAGCACACCGCACTGTGGAAGCGCCTGCCCGTCGTGCGCCACGTCCGCACGAGCGTCGGCCTGCAGCGCACCATGCTGGTCATCGGCATCGTGCTGACGCTCGTGTTCATCATCACCGCCGTCTTCGCTCCCCTGCTGGCGCCCTACGGCTTCAGCCAGCTGAGCTCGGGCGACCAGAGCTTCGGCGCGCAGCAGCCGCCGTCGGCCGAGCACTGGCTGGGCACCACGGTGGGCGGCTACGACGTGCTGTCGCGCACCATCTGGGGCGCCCGCCCGGCGCTGCTCGTCATCATCGTGGCCGTCGTGCTGTCGATCTTCCTCGGTGTGGCGCTCGGCCTGGTCTCCGGCTACTTCGGCGGCTGGGTGGACCGCGTGCTGGTGGTCATCGCGGACGCGCTCTTCGCGTTCCCGTCCCTGCTGCTGGCCATCGTCGTCGCGATCGTCATCAGCGGCGGGCAGTCGTCGATGTGGGGCGGGGTGATGGCGGCCGCCATCTCGCTGAGCGTCGTGATGATCCCGCAGTACTTCCGCGTGGTCCGCGCCGAGGTCGTGCGCGTGAAGGCCGAGGCGTTCGTCGAGTCCGCGCGGGTCATCGGCTCCGGCCACCTGCGCATCATGGGCCGGCACGTGCTGCGCAACTCGACCCGGACGCTGCCGCTGATCCTCACCCTGAACTGCTCGGAGGCGGTGCTCACGCTGGCCGGCCTCGGGTTCCTCGGGTTCGGGATCGAGCCGACCGCCGCCGCCGACTGGGGCTACGACCTGTCCAAGTCGCTGTCCGACGTCACCTCCGGCATCTGGTGGACCGCGATGCCCGCGGGCGTCGCGATCGTGCTCACCGTGCTGGGGGCCACCCTGGTCGGGGAGTCGCTCAACGACCTCGCGGACCCGCGCCTGCGCACGCGCCGGGCCGCCAAGGCCGCCGTGACCAGCCCTGTCGTGGCGGTTCCGGGCGGCGCGCTCACCGACGAGCTCGACGCCGTCGACGAGCTCGAGGCCCCGGACGATCTGTTCGACGGACGAGGGGAACGCGCATGACCACCGAGAACGTCGTCGACATCCGGGACCTGCGCGTCTCGTTCGCCACCGACGCCGGCACCGTCCGGGCCGTCGAGGGTGTCACCCTCCAGGTGGCCGCGGGGGAGGTCCTCGCCATCGTGGGCGAGTCCGGCTCGGGCAAGACCGTGACCGCCCGCTCCCTCCTCGGCCTGCTGCCGGAGACCGCGCTGACCAGCGGCGTCGTGCTGCTGACCCGCAAGGACGGCTCGGCTACGCACGACATCGTCACGCTGCGCGGCAGCGACCTGCGCGACGTGCGCGGCCGGGACGCCGCCATGGTGTTCCAGGAGCCGTCGACCGCGCTCAACCCGGTCTTCCCGGTGGGCTGGCAGATCGCGGAGGGCCTGCGCGCCCACGGTCGCCTCTCGGACAAGGACGCACGCGCCCGCGCGATCGACGTCCTGCGCCTGGTCGGCATCCCGGACCCGGAGCACCGCGTCGACCACTACCCGCACCAGTTCTCGGGCGGCCAGAAGCAGCGCATCGTGATCGCGCAGGCGCTGGTCCTCGACCCGGGCCTGATCATCGCCGACGAGCCGACCACCGCGCTCGACGTCACCGTGCAGGCCGAGATCCTGGACCTGCTGCGCCGCCTGCCGCAGGAGTTCGGCTCCGCGATCGTGCTGATCACGCACAACATGGGCGTCGTCGCCGACCTCGCCGACCGGGTCGCGGTCATGTACGAGGGCGAGATCGTCGAGCAGGCCGACGTGCGCACGCTGTTCTCGTCGCCGCAGCACCCGTACACCCGGCGGCTGCTCGACGCGGTGCCGCGCGTGGGTGGCAGCCGCCTGCGCGACCGCGCGCGGGCGGTGGGTGAGCTCGAGGCGATGGTCGTCGACGAGTCCGCGACGCCGGTCGTCGAGGCGAAGGAGCTGCGCGTCGTCTACCCCGGCCGGCTGCGGCAGCCCGCGTTCACCGCGGTCGACGGCGTCGACCTGGTGATCCGGCCCGGTGAGGTCCTCGGGCTGGTGGGCGAGTCGGGCAGCGGCAAGACCACGATCGGGCGCGCGATCGCCGGGCTCACCTCGATCAGCGGTGGTTCGCTGAAGGTGCACGGCGTCGAGATGCTGGACGTCAAGGAGAAGGTCTTCCGCCCCGTCCGCAAGCGCATCGGGTTCGTCTTCCAGGACCCCGCGACGAGCTTCAACCCGCTGCTCACCATCGCGCAGTGCGTGGCCGAGCCCATGGTCGTGCACGGCCTGGCACCCAACCCGGTCGAGGCGCGGCCGCGGGTCGACGAGCTGCTGGAGGCGGTCCAGCTGCCCAGGGCGTTCGGTGACCGGTTCCCGCACGAGCTGTCCGGCGGCCAGCGCCAGCGTGCGAGCCTGGCGCGCGCGCTCATCCTCGGGCCCGAGCTGCTCGTCGCCGACGAGCCGACGAGCGCGCTCGACGTCTCCGTGCAGGCCCGGGTGCTGGACCTGTTCGCCCGCCTGCAGGCCGAGCTGGGCTTCGCGTGCCTGTTCATCAGCCACGACCTGGCCGTCGTCGACCTGCTCGCCCACCGCATCGCGGTCCTGCACCGCGGGGTCCTGGTCGAGGAGGGCACGGGCGACGAGGTGCTCGGCGCGCCGAAGCACCCCTACACGCAGCGCCTGCTGGCTTCCCTGCCCGTGCCGGACCCGGTGGAGCAGGCCGCGCGGCGCGAGGCCTGGCGGAGCCTGCGGACGTAGGGGCGCCGGGCTCGTCGGTCGTCACCCTGTCGGCCTCCCGGGGGTGCCCGGACCTGGTCGAACGGATGCCCTCGACCTGTTTGACAGGCGCGCCGACGCTGACCCACGATGACGCGCCTGCTTCATCGAAGCGCTTCGCCTAGGTTCCCGAGGGGACCTCGACCGACGCGCCCCGCCCAGGAGACCCGATGACCCGCACCCCCTTCGTCCCCGACCGGTTCTGGTTCGGCGGCGACTACAACCCCGAGCAGTGGCCGCGCGAGGTCTGGGCGCAGGACGTCGAGCTCATGCAGCGCGCCGGCGTGACCACCGCGACGATCGGCGTCTTCTCGTGGGCGCTCCTCGAGCCCGAGGAGGGCCGGTACGACCTCGGCTGGCTCGACGACGTCATCGAGATGCTGCACGCCGGCGGCATCGGCGTCGTCCTGGCGACCCCGACCGCGTCCCCGCCGCCGTGGTTCACCGCGGCCCACCCCGACGCGCTGCCGGTGCTGGCCGACGGCACGCGGCTGTGGCACGGCAGCCGCGACACCTACTGCGTCTGCGCCCCCGCGTACCGCGAGGCGTCCCGGTCGATCGCGGGCGTCCTGGCCGAGCGCTACGGCTCCCACCCGGCGCTCCAGGCCTGGCACATCCACAACGAGTACGGCACGTACTGCTGGTGCGACCACGTCGCGACGGCGTTCCGGACGTGGCTCCAGGGCCGGTACGGCACCCTCGAGGCGCTGAACGAGGTGTGGTGGACGACGTTCTGGAGCCAGCACTACGAGTCCTGGGACCAGGTGGTGCCGCCGCGCGCGACCCAGTACCTGCACAACCCGACCCAGGCGGTCGACTTCCGGCGCTTCTTCTCCGACGAGATGCTGGACGCCCTGCGTGAGCAGAAGGAGCAGATCCGCGCCGCCGGCTCGTCGGCCCCGGTCACCACCAACTTCATGCTCCCCACGTGGAACCACCTGGAGCAGTGGGGCTGGTCCGCCGAGCTCGACGTGCCGTCGGTCGACCACTACCTCGACACCACCGGCCCCGACGGCGAGGCGCACGTCGCCTACGCGGGGGACGTGACCCGAGGCTGGGCGGACGGCGGCCCGTGGCTGCTCATGGAGCAGTCGATCAGCTCGATCTCGGTCGAGGGCCGCGTCGCGTTCAAGGACCCGGCGCGCGCCGTGCGCAACTCGCTCGGCTACGTGGCGCGCGGCTCCCAGTCGTCGCTGTTCTTCCAGTGGCGGGCATCGGCGGCAGGCTCCGAGGCCTGGCACGGCGCGATGGTCCCGCACGCCGGTGCCGACTCCGCGACGTTCCGTGCGGTGTGCGAGCTGGGTGCGGTGCTCGACTCCATCGCCGAGGTGGTCCGCCCGCCCGCTGACGGGCGCGTGACGGACAGCGGCATCGCCATCTGGTGGCACGCGGACGGCTGGTGGGCGCTGGACAACGCGGGCCTTCCGTCGGACCACCTCAGCTACCCCGACGCCGTGCGCTCGGTGCACCGTGCGGCGTGGCACGCCGGGCTGCCGGTCGACTTCGCGCGGCCCGGTGCCGACCTGGCCGGCTACCGCGTGCTGCTCGTGCCCAGCATGTTCGCGATGGACGACGACGCCGTCCGGTCCGCCGAGGCGTTCGTCGCGGCCGGCGGCCACCTGGTCGTCTGGCCGTTCACCGGCATCGCCGACGAGAACCTGCACGTGGTCACCGGTGGCTACCCGGGGCGGCTGCGCGACCTGGTCGGCCTGCGCGTCGAGCACCTGGCGCCGCTCGCGCCCGGCGAGACCGTCACCCTGGACGACGGCTCCACCGGCTCGGTGTGGTCCGAGCTGGTGCAGCCCGACGACGCGGCCGTGCTGCGGCGCTACCGCGGCGGCGACCTGGACGGCCGGCCGGCGGTCACCCGCGTGCAGCGGGGTGCGGGCACGGTCACCTACGTCTCGACGCACCTGGACCTGGCGGCGACGCGCGCGCTGCTCGAGGAGATCGCCTCGGGCGCCGGCATCGCCCCGGTCGTGGCGGACCGGCCCGCGGACGTCGAGGTGGTGCGCCGCCGCGGCGCCGACCACGACTACCTGTTCGTGCTCAACCACTCGGGCGCCCCGGCGCGCGTTTCCGGACCCGGTCTCGACCTGGTGGGCGGGGACCGCACCGACAACGGCGTGCGGGTCGTCCCCGGCGGCTACCTGGTGGTGCGGGAGGACGCCGACGCGACGTGGGACGTCACGACGACCGACTGATCGCGATGAGCAGCATGGTCACCAGGAAGCCGGTGACCAGGTTGAGCCACAGGAACCGCCGCCAGCCGGTGTTCGCGCGCTCGCAGTCCTCGTCGCGCACCGACCAGAACGCCGCCGTGCTGAGGGCGTAGGGGATCGGCAGCACGGCGGCGAGCGTCCCGGGCCACGGGACGGCGAGCAGCACGGCCGCCGCGAGGACGTAGAGCACGGTGGCCACGACGACGGTGGGGTGCGCGCCGAGCGCCGTGGCCACCGACGCGATGCCGCCCTCTCGGTCGGCCCGCACGTCCTGCACCGCGCCGAACGCGTGCGACGCCATGCCCCAGAGGACGAACGCGACCAGCACCGGCCACACGGTCGGCGCACCGAGGTCCGCGCCCACCAGCACGAGCGCGTACAGCAGCGGGCCGACGAAGTGCATCGCGGACGTCAACGAGTCCAGCACCGGCCGCTCCTTGAACCGGAGCACGGGCGCCGAGTAGGCGACGACGAGGAACAGGACGAGGGCCAGCGTGGCGTTCGCGGCAGCCCCGCCGACGAGCAGCAGGTACACCACGAACGGCACGGTGCTGACCAGGCAGGCCCACAGGATCCGGCGGTGCACCTGCCGCGCCCGGGCGGGCTCCACCAGGCCGCCCTCGATGCCGCCCTTGCGCGGGTTGCGCAGGTCCGAGGCGTAGTCGAAGACGTCGTTGATGCCGTACATCAGCAGGTTGTACGGGCCGAGGAAGAACAGGGTGCCGACGACGAACGTGACGTCGATGCGGCCCCCCGTGGCCAGCAGGTAGCCGGCCGCGAACGGGTAGGCGGTGTTGATCCACGAGAACGGCCGGGACGCCGCCAGGACCTCCCTCACGGAGCCTTCCGTTCCCGGCGTCGGCCCAGCACGACCCACAGCACCGGCATCCCGACGGCCGCCGCGACCGCATAGGCGAAGTCCTCCACCGGCGCGCCCCAGACGTACCACCCGAGGATCTTGTCCGGGTCGAACACGTAGAGGTCCGCGGCGATCATGAGTGTGTCGAACACGGCCGTGAGCACGCACAGCACGAGCACGGTCACGACGACCGGCAGCACGCGCATCCGCCGCAGCACGGGCCAGCACACCGCCCCGAGCAGGGCCAGGACGATCCCGTTGAGCACGATGTTGGTCACGAGGGCCGCCCGCGCCACCGGTCCAGCGCCCGCCACGTGAGCAGGCCCGTGTAGCAGAGCAGCGCGAGGAAGAACGCCTCCTCGACCGGCAGCTCCGGGGCCAGCAGCAGGCCGGTCATGTGCGGTGAGTCCCCGCGCGCGAAGATGCCGAGCACCAGCCCGAGGCCGTCCCACAGCAGGAAGCCGACGACGCCGATGCCGACCGTCCAGGCCGCGCGGGCCGGCTCCGCCCAGAACGCGAGCCGGAACCGGCGGTCCAGCAGGGTGAGGCCGCCCAGCGAGAGCAGCAGGGCACCGAGGTACGCGACGGTCATCCGACGGACTCGCTCCACACGCCGCGCGGTCGCGCCGCCGCCAGGTAGCCCGGCCGCAGCGGGGCGGGCAGGGGGCGCGACGACGTCTCCCCGAGCATCCGCTTGACCACCAGCTCGGCGCTGATCAGGCACATCGGCAGTCCCACACCAGGGATCGTGCCACCACCGACGTGCAGCACGTTGGGCACGCGCGACGACGCGTCGCCCGGCCGGAACATCGCGCTCTGCGCCAGCGTGTGCTCCATGCCGAGCGCCGACCCGCGCCAGGCGGAGAAGTCGCGGGCGAAGTCGGCGGGGGCGACGACGCGTCGGGTCACCACGCGCTCGCGCAGGCCGGGGATCCCCGCCCAGGCACCGACCTGGTCCAGGTACCGGTCGGCGTGCCGCTCGACGACCTCGCGGTCCCGCCCGCCCAGGGCCGGGTCCGCCGGGAACGGGACGAGCACGAACAGGTTCTCGTGACCCGGCGGCGCCGCGTCGGGGTCGGTCGCGGTGGTCCGGGACACGTACATCGACGCCGCCTCCGGGATCCGCAGGTCCTCCGGCGGCGTCGACCGGCCGGTGCCCAGGATGTCCTCGAAGTTGCCCGGCCAGTCCCGCGTGAAGAACAGCGAGTGGTGCGCGAGCTCGGGCAGCGCCCCCCGCACCCCCGCCATGACCAGCAGCGACGAGATGCCCGGCCCCCGGTCCTCCCACCACGACTCCGGCAGGTCGCGGTGGGCACCCAGCAGCACGGTCTCCGTGTGGTGGCGGTCGGCCGCGGACACGACGACGTCGGCGGGCAGGAACGTCCCGTCCGTCAGCCGCACCCCGCGCGCCTGGCCCGACCTGCGCGGGTGGCGCAGCGAGGGGGACGCGTCGTCGACCTCGATCGTCGCCACGTCCGCGCCGGTGCGCACCTCGACGCCCTGCGCCCGCGCGATCCGCTCCAGGGCCTGGATGACCGTGTACATCCCGCCGCGCGGGAAACGGACGCCGTCGACCAGGTCGAGGTGGCTCATCAGCGAGTACAGCGCGGGCACCCGGTACGGCGAGGAGCCCAGGAACACCGCGTGGTAGCCCAGCACCTGCCGCAGCACCGGGTCCGTGACCGTCGCGGCCACCTTGTCCGCCAGGGTGCGCGTCAGCAGGCCCGCCAGCGTGCCCGCCTGGCGCGCGAGGTCGAGGGACAGCAGCCGGTCCGGCCGGGCGAACGTGGTGTAGAGGAACGACTCGAGCGCCGTCCGGTACGCCCGCGTCGAGTCCTGGGTGTAGCGGCGGACGGCCTCCCCCGCGCCCGGCTCGCGCGCCTCGAACGTCGCCCAGTTGGCCTCGGGGTCCGCGACGACGTCGAAGGGCTGCGACGGTCCCCCGTCGACGGGCTCCGGGAAGAGCCGGTACGCCGGGTCGAGCCGCTCCAGCTCGACGTGGTCCTCGATCCGCTCGCCCAGGAGCGCGAAGGCGTGCTCGAACACCTCGGGCATGAAGTACCAGGACGGTCCGGTGTCGAACCGGAACCCGTCGAGCGACAGCGTCGCGGTCCGCCCGCCCAGCTGGTCGTGCCGCTCGACGAGGGTCACCAGCGCTCCCCCGCGTGCCAGCAGCGCGGCGGTGGTCAGGCCCGCGATGCCCCCACCGACGACGACGACCCGACCGGGGCTCATGCGTCGACGGCCCGGCCGGCGCGCGCCTCCGCCAGCACGGACTCGCCCACCACGAGCAGCTTCACCGGGGTGGGCAGCCGCACTCGGCCCACCAGCAGCGACTCGGGCGGTCGCGTCGCGATCTCGTCGAGCAGGCGCTGGTAGAGCCCGAGCGTGGCCCCGACCGCGTAGCGAGCCCGCCGGGGCAGGCGCGGGACCGCCGAGCGCGCGACGGCCACGTCGGCGGTGATCTCGGCGAGGATCGCCCGCAGCTGCGCGTGGTCGAGCCGGCCGGGCGTGGTCCCGGGGAAGTACGTGCGGCCCAGCTCCTCGGTGTCGGCGCCGAGGTCGCGCAGGAAGTTGATCTTCTGGAACGCGGCACCGAGGGCCCGCGCGCCGGCCACCTGCAGGTCGTCGGGGTGGCGCACGGGCTCGTCTGGCCGACGGTCCTCGTTGAGGAACGCCCGCACGCACATGAGCCCCACCACCTCGGCGGACCCGTAGACGTAGGCGTCGTAGCTCGCCCGGTCGTGCGCCCGCACCGTCAGGTCCGTGCGCATCGAGGCGAAGAAGGGACCGGTCTCCGCTGCCGTGATCCCGGTCCGCCGGGCGGTGCGGGCGAACGCGTGCACCACCAGGTTGGTCGAGTAGCCCGTGCGCAGCGCGCGGGCGGTCTGCTCCTCGAGCTCGTCCAGCTCCGCCCCCGCGTCCTGGCCGCGATAGGTGTCGACCACCTCGTCGGCCAGCCTGACCAGGGCGTACACCGCGCGGATGTCCTGCTGCGCCCGCCGCCCGAGCAGCCGCGTGCCCAGCCCGAACGACGTGGAGTACGCGGCCAGCACGCCGGCGCTCGTGCGTGCGGCCGTGGCGTCGTACAGCCGGAGCGCCCGCTCACGGGCGGATCGCGCCTCCGACATCGGCTCCCCCAGCACTCAGTGGCCCCGTCCGACGAGATCGTCGACAACGCCCACAAGGTAGTCCCCCAGCGGCCCGGGCACACCGGCGAGGGCCAGTCCCCGCGCCTGCAGGCCGGTCGTGCGCGTCAGCTCGCGCACGGTGTCCAGCGCCCCGCTCGAGACCATGACGGCGCGCACGGCGGCAGCGCCCGGCTCGTCGAGGTCGGCGCGGCCCACGTGCGCGTCGAGCACCGCGCACCCCGCCTCGTCGGCCATCGCGTAGGCCCGTCGCAGCAGCTCGGTGCGCTTGCCCTCACGCAGGTCCGACACCACCGACTTGCCGGTCACCGCGGGGTCCCCGAACACACCCAGCTCGTCGTCGGTGAGCTGGAACGCCACCCCGAGAGCCGACCCGACCGCGGCAAGCTGCGCGATCCGGGCCTCGGCCGCGCCGGCGAGGATCGCCCCGACGACCAGCGGCAGGCTCCCCGAGTACGCGGCCGTCTTGAGCTCCGCGACCGCGAGCGCGTCGACGTCGCGCGGCGAGGACAGCGCCGCGGTGACGTCCAGCAGCTCCCCCACCACCGTGGTCTCGATCCCCTCGGCCAGCAGCCCCACCACCCGCAGCAGCGCCTCGCGCTCGGCCGGGGCGCTCACCACGAGCGAGAACGCCGACGCGATCGCCAGGTCCCCCGCCAGGAGGCCGGCGGCGAGCACCTGGTCGCCGACCACCCGCTCGGCCACGCCGCGGCCCTCCAGCCGCGCCCGGGTGGCTCCCGCGACGTTCGGGCGGCCCCGGCGCACCTCGTCGTGGTCGAGCAGGTCGTCGTGCACGAGCATCGCGGTGTGCAGCACCTCGATCGCGGCGGCCACGGGGGCGATCACCGCGTCGTCGCGACCACCCAGCCCCAGGTACGCGGCGACGGCGAGACGGGGGCGCATCAGCTTGCCGCCGACCCCGTCCGCCAGGTCCGTCCACAGCCGCGCGGCGTCGTCGGAACGGATCGAGGCGGCCCGCACCCGCCCGTCGAGGAAGGTCCGGAGCACGGACGCGGTCTGCGTCATCGCGCACTCCACGGCCTGCGCCAGGTCGGCCGCCCCCGCCCGTTGCGACGTGTTCGTGGTCACCCGCGACTCCACCTGCCTACCCCCTTCGCCGTCGAAATACTCAGCATACTGAGCATTCCGGCGACCGCCACCGCGTCCGGTGATCGGTACGCTCGGCGCATGACATGGCTGGTCACCGGCGGTGCCGGGTACATCGGGTCGCACGTGGTGCGCGCGTTCGGGCAAGTGGGTCTGGAGACGGTGGTGCTCGACGACCTGTCGAGCGGGCACCGGGGATTCGTCCCCGAGGACGTGCCCCTGGTGGAGGGGTCGATCCTCGACACCGACCTCGTCGCGGACATGCTCGTCCAGCACGGCGTCGTCGGCGTGGTGCACCTGGCGGGGTTCAAGTACGCCGGCGTCTCCGTCGACCGCCCGCTGCACACGTACGAGCAGAACGTCACGGGCACCGCCCACCTGCTCGAGGCCATGGCCTCGCAGGGCGTCGACGCGATCGTCTTCTCGTCGTCGGCGGCCGTCTACGGCACCCCGGACGTCGACCTGGTCACCGAGACCACCGCGACCGCCCCCGAGTCCCCGTACGGCGAGTCCAAGCTCATCGGCGAGTGGCTGCTGCGGGACCAGGGCCGGGCCGCGGGCCTGCGGCACACGTCGCTGCGGTACTTCAACGTCGTCGGCTCGGCCACCCCCGAGCTGTACGACACGAGCCCGCACAACCTCTTCCCGCTGGTGCTCGACGCCCTGGTGGAGGGTCGCACGCCCCGCATCAACGGCACCGACTACCCGACGCCGGACGGCACCTGCGTCCGCGACTACATCCACGTCGCCGACCTGGCCGACTCGCACGTCGCGGCGGCGCAGGCCCTCGCGAGCGGTCGGACCCTCGAGCCGGTCTACAACCTCGGCTCCGGGGACGGCGTCTCCGTGCGGCAGATCATGACCGCGATGGCGCAGGGCACCGGTATCGAGTTCGAGCCCGAGACCGCCGAGCGCCGGCCGGGCGACCCGGCGCGCATCGTGGCGTCGGGCGAGCTGGCGGCCCGCGACCTCGGCTGGCAGATGCGCCACACCCTCCTGGACATGGTCACCAGCGCCTGGCAGGCCCGCCAGGCCCACTAGAACGCAACGTCCGAGCAGATGAGCGCTATAGCCGCCATCTGCTCGGACGTTAGCTCCTGCCCACCCCTGACGTCCGAGTAGATGTGGGCCCTGGCGTACATCTACTCGGACGTCGGGCTAGAGGGTTTGGAGCCGCGGCAGATCGTCGACGAGGGCCTCCAGGACCGACTCCTTGCCCGCGTAGATGCCCTCGGCGCGCGGCCAGTGGACCACCACGTCGGCGAACCCGAGCGCTGCCGCGCGCTCGATGCCCTCGGTGACCAGGTCGAACGACGTCATGGAGTAGACCGGCGCACCGTCGAGGCTGAGGTACCGGCGCAGCGGCGGTTGCCCCGCGGGGCGGTGCGCGGCCTCGACGGCGTCGAGCTGCCCGACCATCGTCGCCAGCCCCGCCCACCACTGCTCCTGCGCGGCGGCCGGATCGTCCGGGAGGTCCTCGGTCGCGTAGGCGGGACCGTAGGTGGCCCAGCCCTGCCCGTAGCGGGCGGCCAGCGCCATGGTGCGGGGGCCGTTGGCAGCGACGACGAACGGGGTCCGCGGCCGCGCGACGGTGCCCGGGATCATCCGCGCCTCGTCGGCACGGTAGAACGTGCCCTGGTGGGAGGTGACCGGGTGCGTCAGCAGCTCGTCCAGCAGCCCCACGAACTCCTCGAACCGCCGGGTCCGCTCGCCGCGGGTGGGCGGGTCCCCGGTGACCGAGGCGTCGAACCCCTCGCCGCCCGCGCCGAGGCCGAGCAGGAACCTGCCGTTGCTCACGTCGTCGAGGCCCAGCACGTCCTTGGCGAACGGCACGGGATGGCGGAAGTTCGGTGACGCGACCCACGTGCCCAGGCCGATCCGCTCCGTGACGGCGGCGGCCGCGGCGAGCAGCGGGACGGTCGCGAACCACGGCTCGTCGACGAGCGTGCGCCACGCCAGGTGGTCGTACGTCCAGGCGTGGTCGAAGCCCCACTCCTCGACGGCCCGCCACTTGCGACGAGCCGACGCCCACCGCTCCTGCGGCAGCAGCACGATCCCCACGGCAACCATGGGCCGAGCCTATGCGTGCGCGTGCCGCTCGCGTCCGCTCGACGGCGGTTCCAGCTGGAACGTGCAGTGGTCGACGTCGAAGTGGCCGGCCAGGCAGTGCCGCAGGTCGTCGAGCACCCGCCCGGCCTCCCCCGCCGACAGGAGCGCGTCCGGCACCTCGACGTGCGCGGACAGGACCGGCACGCCCGAGGTGATCGTCCAGGCGTGCAGGTCGTGCACGCCCAGCACGCCCGGGACCCGGCAGATGTGCGCGCGCACGGCGTCCAGGTCCACGCCACGCGGAGTGGCCTCGAGGAGCACGGCCCCCACCTCCCGCAGCAGCGCGACCGCACGCGGCACGATCAGCAGCCCGATGAGGACGGACACGATGCCGTCGGCCCGCACGAACCCCGTGGCCAGGACGACCACGGCCGCCACCACGACCGCCGCCGACCCCAGCAGGTCGCCCAGCACCTCCAGGTAGGCGCCGCGCACGGTGAGCGACTCCTGCTGGCCGGGGCGCAGCAGCGCCAGCCCCACCGCGTTGGCCACCAGGCCGACGACGGCCACGGCCAGCATCAGGGGCGCCTCGACCTCGCCCGGGGACGCGATGCGCGCGACGCCCCCGACGATCACGGCGACCCCCACCGCCGCGACCACGAGACCGTTCACGAGCGCCGCGAGGATCTCCGCCCGCTGCCATCCGAACGTGCGGGTGGCCGTCGCCGGCCGGGCCGCCAGGGCGGTCGCACCGAGCGCGAGCCCGACCCCGGCGGCATCCGTGAGCATGTGCCCGGCGTCCGCGACCAGCGCGAACGAGCCGGACAGGACTCCGCCGACCACCTCGACGACGAGCACGACGAGCGTCAGGACGAGCACGCCGAGGAGCCGGCCGCGGTGCGCCTGTGCGGCGGTGGCGTGACCGTGACCGTGGGTGCCCCGGCTCACCCTCAGCCCCAGCCGAGCGCGTGCAGCCGCTCGTCGTCGATGCCGAAGTGGTGCGCGATCTCGTGCACGACGGTGACGGCGACCTCCTCGACCACCTCGTCGCGGTCCTCGCAGATGGCCAGCGTCGGCAACCGAAAGATGGTGATCCGGTCGGGCAGCGACCCGGCGGCCCAGAACTCGCCGCGCTCTGTCAGCGGCGTCCCCTCGTAGAGGCCGAGCAGCTCCGCCTCACCCTCGGGCGGGGCGTCCTCGACGAGCACCACGACGTTGTCCATCATCGCGGCGAGCTCCTCGGGAACCTCGTCGAGCGCGTCGCGGACGGCGTCCTCGAACTCGGCGAGAGTCATGTCGACCATGGGTCCATCCTGCCCGTTCCAGGGTGGGTGACGGCGCGCACAGTGCACCGCTTTGGAGAACGGGCCGATCACCCCGTATGCTCATCACCGGTCATCCGGCGCCTCGACGTCAGGGGTTGGACATGCCCCCATCGTCTAGCGGCCTAGGACCCCGCCCTTTCACGGCGGTAGCACGGGTTCGAATCCCGTTGGGGGTACGAGCAGTTCAGCAGTTCAGCAGCAAAGGCCTTGCAGCAGTTTCCAAGGCCCCGTAGCGCAGTTGGTTAGCGCGCCGCCCTGTCACGGCGGAGGTCGCGGGTTCAAGTCCCGTCGGGGTCGCTCGATACGTATGGCCACTTAGCTCAGTTGGTAGAGCGTTCGACTGAAAATCGAAAGGTCGGCAGTTCGACCCTGCCAGTGGCCACATCAGAAGCCCCGCCCGGATCTCCGGCGCGGGGCTTCGTCGTGGCAGGTCAGAGCGCGCCGCAACCGCGCGACCAGGGCCGTTGCTCCTAGTCTGGGCGCACCGCCGTCGCACGAGGAGAACCCATGGCCGCCGCACCCGGTGCCGACCGACCCCGCCGATTCTTCGACCGGCTCACCGAGCCGATCGCCGACCGGGCACGCGAGAAGTTCGAGCAGGCCGAGGACCACGTCCGCGAGGCGCTGCAGAGCGAGATCGACGCCGTGACACGCAGCGTGCGGACCCGGGCCATCGAGGTCCGCCCCTCGGCCGTCGGCTTCGCCGCCGCGTCGTTGCTGGGCTTCTTCGGGCTCAGCCTGCTGATCACCTCCGCGGTGCTGGGGCTGTCCCACGCGGTCGAGCCCTGGCTCTCGGCGCTCCTCGTCGGCGTCGCGCTGCTGCTCGTCGCCGGCGGGCTCGCCGCGTGGGCCAAGCGCCGGCTGCCCGCCGGCCCGCCGCTCTCCGTGCGCGTGCACGAGCCGGTCCACCCCGCCGAGGAGCAGGTGCATCCCTGGGCCGACTGACCGCTCCCCTCGCGGCGAGGATCGCCGACCAGCAGACTGAGTGCCGACAGATGTGCAGACGAGAGGCAGTGCCCATGACCACGCAGTCGGGACCGCCGGGTGACGAGAAGTCGCTCGGCCAGCTGGTGTCCGAGCTCAGTGAGCAAGGAGCGCGGCTCGTCCGCGCCGAGATCGACCTGGCGAAGGCGGAGATCACCGGCCGGGTGCAGAAGCTGGGCCTCGGTGCCGCGCTCGTCGCCGCCGGTGCTCTGCTCGGGCTCTACCTGCTCGGCGCAGGGATCGCCACGGTCATCATCGTGCTCGACCTGTGGCTGGACCTGTGGCTCGCGGCGCTGATCGTGTGCGTCCTCCTGCTGGTGGTGATCGCGATCCTCGTCCTCCTCGGCATCAAGCGGATCAAGGCCGGTGCCCCCCCGACGCCCGCGAGGGCGATCGACAACGTCCAGCAGGACATCGCGGCGGTCAAGGCGGGATTCACAGCATGAGCGACGAGTCGGTTCAGAAGCCCCAGAGCACGCAGAAGCCGTTCAGCACCCCGGAGATGGTGGCGCTCGAGGCCGAGCTCGCCGCGACGCGAGCCCAGCTGGCGTCGACCGTCGACGAGCTGGCCGCCCGCCTCGACCCCCGCGCCCAGGCCGGCCGGGCCGTCGAGTCGGGCCGGCAGCTCCTGAGCGACGCGACGAGCGGCGACGCGGCCCCGGACGCCCGCAAGAAGGCCCGCATGGTGCTCGGCGGCGCCGCGGCGGGCGTGGCGGCGCTCCTGGCGGTCGTCGTCGCCGCAGCCCGTCGCAAGGGCTGACGCGCGGGCTCTCGACCCCGAACATGACGACTGCGAGGGCCGCCGCGATGCGGCCCTCGCAGTCGTGTGCGCTCGGGGCAGTCCGGTCGGGCGGCTCAGCCGTCCGACGGGCGCTGCTGCGGGATGCCGTTCAGCAGCTCGCGCACCTCGGACTCGCGGTACCGACGGTGGCCACCGAGGGTCCGGATCGACGACAGCTTGCCGGCCTTGGCCCAGCGGGTGACGGTCTTCGGGTCCACCCGGAACAGCGTCGCGACCTCGGAGGGCGTGAGCAGCGGTTCGGCATCGACGGGGTGTGCGTTCATCAGCTGCCTCCTGGCGAGCGTGCGGCCAGTGCTGCCGACGAGGTCGGCGACCGGCCAGTTCTTGAGCGGTGTCGTGCAGGGCCTACCGTGTGAAACGTTCTATCTGACGAGCCTACGAGCAACTTCTGCAGGTCGGGGCATCGCTCTCGTGCACCGACGAGGACCGCAGTCTGCGCACGACTCCCGTCGATCGCGACCCTGGGGTCGTGGCACCAGCCTAAACCCGACCATTCGGTCACACGCGCCGACGCGCGAGAAGGTCCACAGCGCGCTGGACAGCAGTCCTGCAGATGAGCGGCGCGCGACGCGCCCAGCCGGGACGTGACGTGGATCGCCCGACGCGGGTGGTCGGAATAGCGAACGAGCATGTACCGTTGCCCCTCGAAGAGACGATTCAGCACCCCGGGGCCGCACGTGTCAGCACGGAGCCGCCCCGCATCCACGTAAGAGGGGGTCGATGCCATGGGGCGCGGCCGTCAGAAGGCTAAGCAGACGAAGGTGGCCCGGGAGCTGAAGTACTTCAGCCCGGAGACCAACTACAGAGCTCTGGAGCAGGAGCTCACGTCGCACGGCCACAACGATGTCGTCACCGACAACCGCCCTCGTGCGGTTGTGGAGACGGACACTGACGACGACAGCGACGACTACCGCCGCTGGTCCGACGACGACCGCTGACCGCGGTCGCCGCCGACTTCTCGAACACCGACGACAGTCGTCGTGCACAGCACGGCGACTGTTGTCGTTCGAGCGGGCCCGGCGTGATCAGACCCGGTAGGAGCCGCTGAGCTGGACCGCTCCACCGTCGACTCCCTTGGTGCCTGCGACGAACCCCGGTGCGCCGGCGACGTCCCGGTCGGGGTCCGCGGGGCGCACGACGCCGAGCTCCCACGCGGGCAGCGCCAGTTCGGCGGCGTGCGCGAGCACGCCGCCCACGGCCTCCGGGGCGACGATCGCGACCATGCCGATGCCCAGGTTGAGGGTGCCCTCCAGGTCCGTCCACGGCACCTGACCGAGGGCCTGCACGAGCCCGAACACCGGCGGCAGCGTCCAGCCGCCACGGTCGATCTCCGCCACCAGCCCGGGCGGCAGCACGCGCGCGACGTTCGACGCGAGGCCGCCGCCGGTGACGTGGCTGAAGGCGTGCAGCCCGGCGACGCCCGCACGCTCCGCCAGCGCCAGGCAGTCGCTCGCGTAGACGCGGGTGGGCTCCAGGAGCTCCTCCCCCAGCGTCCGCCCGAGCTCGTCGACGTGCCGCTCCAGCGACCAGCCGGCCACGGACACCACCTTGCGCACCAGCGAGTAGCCGTTCGAGTGCAGGCCGCTCGAGCCCAGGGCGAGCAGCACGTCCCCGGCACGCACACGCTCGGGACCGAGCAGCCTGTCGGCCTCGACCACGCCGGTCGCGGCACCGGCCACGTCGTACTCGTCGGGGCCCAGGAGCCCCGGGTGCTCGGCAGTCTCGCCGCCCACCAGCGCCGTCCCGGCCACCGAGCAGGCCGCCGCGATGCCGCGCACGATGCCGGCGATGCGCTCGGGCACCACCCGACCGCAGGCGATGTAGTCCGTCATGAAGAGGGGCGTGGCGCCGACCACGACGATGTCGTCGACGACCATGCCCACCAGGTCGAAGCCGATGGTGTCGTGGATGTCGAGCGCCTGCGCGATCGCGACCTTGGTGCCGACCCCGTCGGTCGACGTGGCCAGCAGCGGCTTGCGGTACGCCAGCAGCGCCCCGGCGTCGTAGAGGCCGGCGAACCCGCCGACCCCGCCGAGCACCTGCGGACCGTGCGTCGCGCGCACGGCGTCCTTCATCAGCTCGACGGCCTTGTCGCCCGCCTCGGTGTCCACACCGGCGGCCGCGTACGTGACCTGCGGGGCGCTCACGGGTGGTCCAGGGCGCTCGCGCCACCGGCGCTCGGCACGATGGACAGCAACCCATCCTCCGGTGCGCCCAGCGGCAGCTCGTTCTGCTCGAGCAGGTACTTGCCCGTCCGCTCCGCCGGGGGCAGCTCGATGGGGTACTGGCCCGTGAAGCAGGCGGCGCACAGCTGCGACGCCGGTTGCTCGGTGGCGGCGATCATGCCCTCCGGGGAGATGTAGCCCAGCGAGTCGGCACCCAGCGAGGCGGCGATCTCGTCGACCCCCAGGCCGTTGGCGATGAGCTCGGCGCGGGACGCGAAGTCGATGCCGTAGAAGCAGGGCCACTTCACCGGCGGGGAGCTGATCCGCACGTGCACCTCCGCGGCGCCCGCCTCCCGCAGCATGCGGATGAGCGCGCGCTGGGTGTTGCCGCGGACGATCGAGTCGTCCACGACCACCAGCCGCTTGCCCCGGATCACGTCCTTGAGCGGGTTGAGCTTGAGCCGGATGCCGAGCTGGCGCAGCGTCTGCGACGGCTGGATGAAGGTCCGCCCGACGTACGCGTTCTTGGTCAGCCCCTGCCCGAACGTGATGCCGGACTCGGCGGCGTAGCCGACCGCGGCGGGGGTGCCGGACTCGGGGACGGGGATCACCAGGTCGGCCTCGACGGGGTGCTCGACGGCCAGGCGGCGGCCCATCGCGACGCGTGCGGCGTGCACCGAGCGGCCGGCGATGGAGGTGTCGGGGCGGGCGAGGTAGACGTACTCGAAGACGCAGCCGGCGCGGTCCACCGGCGCGAAGCGGCTGCTGCGCAGGCCGTCGGCGTCGATGGCGATGAACTCGCCGGGCTCGACCTCGCGGACGAAGGAGGCGCCGACGATGTCGAGCGCGGGCGTCTCGCTGGCCACGACCCAGCCGCGCTCGAGCCGGCCGAGCACGAGCGGACGGACGCCCTGGGGGTCGCGCGCCGCGTACAGCGTCTGCTCGTCCATGAAGACCAGGCTGAAGGCCCCGCGCAGGCGCGGGAGGACCTCGAGCGCGGTGGCCTCGAGCGTGTGGTCCGGGTCCCCGGCGAGGAGGGCCGTGATCAGGGCCGTGTCGGTGGTGTTGCCGCGCGCGAGCTCGCCGCGCCGCTGGCTGCCGTAGCGCTCGGCGACGAGGTCGACCAGCTCCGCGGTGTTGGTGAGGTTGCCGTTGTGGCCGAGCGCGACCGTGCCGGCGGCGGTGGCGCCCAGGGTCGGCTGCGCGTTCTCCCAGGTGCTGCCACCGGTCGTCGAGTAGCGCGCGTGCCCGATGGCGATGTGCCCCTGCAGGGCGTTCAGCGCGGTCTCGTCGAAGACCTGGGAGACGAGGCCCATGTCCTTGTAGACCAGGAGCTGCTCGCCGTTCGAGGTCGCGATGCCCGCCGACTCCTGGCCGCGGTGCTGCAACGCGTACAGGCCGAAGTAGGTGAGCTTGGAGACTTCCTCACCGGGTGCCCAGACACCGAAGACGCCACATGCGTCCTGCGGTCCTTTTTCGTTGGGGAGGAGGTCGTGGTTCAGACGTCCGTCTGCGCGGGGGGCCACGCGACCATGGTTGCACACGCCCTCCGGGTCACAGGGGGTCCGCCCACGGTTCAGATGTCGGCGCGCCCCGCCCGGCGGACGCTGCGTCGGTCGGCCAGCACCGCGAGGGCCCCGCCGACCAGGCCGCCGAGCACGGCTCCGGCCACGGCCATCACCGTGCGCACGGCACCCTCGCCGTCGAGGAACGAGATGAACCCCGACCCGTCCGCCACCGAGGGGACCTCGGGACGCACGAGCGCCACCAGGACCAGGGCGACGACGATGCCGACGAGCGCGCCGACCGTGATGAACGCGCTGAACTTGGGGGCGCGGCGGACGGTGGCCGGCTCCGCGACCCGCTCGAGCTCGGCCTCGGAGGGGACCGGGGGCGGCGTCCGGTCGGGCTGCGTGTCGTCTGGCACGCCTCGATCCTAGGTCAGCCGGTGCTCAGCGCCGGGCCCGGGCGGCCTGGAGCGGGAGCCACGCACGCAGGTCGGCGCGCTCCCCCGAGGCGTGGATCCGCCCCGCCGCCGCCGCGTCCTGCCAGGTCAGCACGCCGGACGCCAACTCGAGCCAGGTCCGCGGATCGGTCTCCACGACGTTCGGCGGGGTGCCGCGCGTGTGACGAGGTCCCTCGACCGCCTGCACCGCCCCGTCCGGCGGGACGCGCACCTCCACCGCGTTGCCGGGCGCCACCTCGGCCAGCTCCTCGAGCGTGAACCGGACCGCCGTGCGGCGTACCGGCGTGGACACGCCGGCCGGGTCCGCGCGCCAGAGCGCGAGCGCGGCGCGGCCGTCGGCAGGGTCGGTGCGTCGGCGCGGCGGCATGGGCACGATTCTCCCCTCTGCGGCGCCAGCATCCTGACCATGAACTCGCGGACGCCACGATCCGTGACGTCCGCGAGCTCATGGGGATGACCTACCGCTGAGCGGTCACCACTTCGCGTTGCGGGCCAGCTCCAGTGCGATCTCCTGGAACCAGGCACCGGCCGACGGGCCGCCGTTGCAGGTGCCGTCCGACTCGCCGGGCAGCTTGACCCACAGGAGGGCGTCGAGGCCCGACCCGTCGTTCACCAGCGTCGGCCGCTCGCCGAGCGCCCGGCCGCGCGGGTTGCACCACTCGCCGTTGGAGCCGTTGCCGTTGCGCGAGGTGTCGATGACGAACCTCTTGCCGCCCAGCTGCTGCGAGATCTGCTGGCCGTACGACTTGGACGCCGCGGTGGTCTGGTAGTTCGACGTGTTCAGCGCGAACCCGACCGCGTACTCGAAGCCGACCTGGTTGAGCCGGCTCACGGCGGTGCTCACGGGGAGCCACGACGAGTGACCGGCGTCGATGTAGACGCGGGCGCCCTTCAGGGTCAGCGCCTTGGCCGCGTACTTGAGGAAGCCGATCCGGTCGCCCTGACCGCTGCAGTCACCCAGCTGGGCGAGCGCATCCGGCTCCAGGATCACGTACGGGTTGCCCTGGATACCGGAGGCCACGGTGTCGATCCAGGCCGCGTACGCGCTCTCCGCCACGCCGCCTCCGGAGTAGGAGCCGCAGTCGCGGCCCGGGATGGCGTAGACGACCAGCACGGCCGTCCTGCCCGCGGCCACGGCGCGGCCGGTGTAGTCGGCGACCTCCGAGCGCGCGTGGGAGGCGTCGGCCCAGTTGCCCACCCAGTACGCCTGCGGGGTCAGCGCGATCTTCTCCAGCAGCGCCTTGTCGGAGCCACCGGCCGCCTGCCACGCACGGTAGGCCTGCGTGGTCGGGTCGACGTAGAAGTTGCCCGTGGCCGGCGGGGGTGTCGTCACGGTCGGGGTCGGGTTGGGCGTCACGGGATCCGTCGGTGTCGGAGGCGGGGTGGTCGGCGTCGGGGCCGTGCCGGTGCACACGGTCCCGTTGAGCGTGAAGGAGCCGGGCACGGGGTTGGAGCCGCTCCACGAGCCGTTGAAGCCGAAGCTCGTCCGGCCGTTGGTCGCCAGTGAGCCGTTCCACGGGAGGCTCGCGACGGAGACCGCCGAGCCGCTCTGGCTGGCCGTGCCGTTCCAGAGCTGGGTGATCCGCTGACCGGCCGTGAACGTCCAGCCCGCGGTCCACGAGCTGATCGGGTCACCCAGGTTGATGATCGTGACGTCGGCACCGAAGCCGCCGCCCCACTGGTTCGTGATCTTGTACTCGACCTTGCAGCCGGGGGCGGCCTGCGCGGCGGTCGCGGCGGTGACGGCGGTCAGGCCGGCGACCGCGACGGCCGCGGCGGCGAGCAACGCGGTGGCACTTCTGCGGGTGGGCATGGATCTCCTCGGACGTCCGGTGTCGGGGCGGGCGCGGCGTCGGCGATGACGGCGGCTGCGCCCGGTCCCGTCGAGGAAACCCGACCGCCCGGGGGTCAGGCGAGCGCTGGGCGGGACCTGAAACGTTTAGTGCCTCGAACGGGTCCGTCGATGCGCTTCCGCGCACCTCAGACCCGCGGCCGACCCGGTCCGCGCAGCCCGCGCTGGTACTCCTTGGTGACCTTCTTCCATCGGTCGCGCTCCTCGGCGCGAAGCCGGGCGTCGTGCCGCCGCGCCTGGTAGGCCGCCTCCCGCGCCAGCCTGCGCCAGCTGTCGAACCGTCGCTCGGCGAGCTCCCCGCTGTCGAGCGCGGCCCGGATGGCGCAGCCGGGCTCCCCCGTGTGATGACAGTCGGCGAACCGGCACGCGTCCGCCAGCGCCGCGACGTCCGCGAACGTGGTGTCCAGCGCGTCGACGTCGGCCACCACACCGACCCCCCGGATGCCCGGGGTGTCGATGAGCATCGCCCCGCCGGCGAGCGGGACCAGCTCGCGGTGCGTGGTGGTGTGCCGACCGCGCCCGTCGGCCCGGCGCTCGCCGATCTCCATCACCTCGCGGCCGGCCAGCGCGTTGACCAGGGTGGACTTGCCCGCGCCCGAGGGACCGACGGCGACGAGCGTGGCACCGGGCACCAGGAGTGCGCGCAGGGCGTCGATGCCCCGGCCGGTCGGGACGCCGACCGTGTGCACGTCGACCGCGAGGGCCACCGCCACGACCTCGGCGGTCATCCCCTCCGGGTCCGGCACCAGGTCGGCCTTGGTCAGCACGACCACCGGGGTGGCACCCGAGCGCCAGGCCAGCGTGAGCAGCCGCTCGATGCGGCCGAGGTCGGGCTCCGGCTCGAGGTGCTCGACCACCAGGACGACGTCGATGTTGGCGGCGAGGGCCTGCACGCGGGAGGTCGCGCCGGCGGTGTCGCGGACCAGCACCGTCGTGCGCGGGGCCAGCGAGGTCAGCGCGCCGGTCTCGTCGAGACGCAGCCAGTCGCCGACCGTCGGCGCCACCCGCTCGCCGTCGTCGCCTGCCACCAGTCCGTCGCGGTCCACGACCACCCGGCGGGGCTCGTGCTCACCGTCCAGACCGTCCGCGGGCAGCACCAGGACCGCGCCCCTGTCGGCGCGGACCACCCGGAACAGATCAGTCGGCACGTTCCCGACGGTAGGAGCGCCGGGTCCGCCGGGCCACGGAAATAGCGGTCGTCCAGAACAGCGACCGGTGAGGTCAGCCGAACCAGTGCGGAAGCGTCGCCTCGTGCACCTCGCGGGCCTCGGCCAGGGGCAGCGTGAACAGACCCTGCACCTCGACCGCGGGACCGTGCACGTGGTCGGCCTCGTCGACCGGCGTGCCGGCACCCGCCGAGCAGGACTCGGCCGTCTCCCCCAGGCGCAGGGCCGGGACCCCGCGCGCGCCGCACAGGTCGACCAGCCGGACCTCCTCCGAGCGCGGGACCGCGACGAGCACCCGCGCGGTCGACTCGGAGAACAGGGCCTCGAACGGCGTGACGCCGTCGCGCTCGCAGATCGGGTCCAGCGACACCTGGACGCCGATGCCGAAGCGCAGGCTCGACTCGACGAGCGCCTGCGCCAGACCGCCCTCGGACAGGTCGTGCGCGGCATCGACCACGTGGTCGCGGCCGGCGTGCGCCAGCACCCTGGCGAGCCGGCGCTCGGCGTCCAGGTCCACCGCGGGCGGCAGGCCACCGAGGTGGCCGTGCACGACGTCGGCCCAGGCGGAGCCGTCGAGCTCGGCACGCGTGGTGCCCAGCAGGTAGACGGCCTGGCCGGGCGCGGTCCAGCCCGACGAGGTGGCGTCGGCGACGTCGTCGAGCACGCCGAGGACGCCCACGACCGGCGTCGGGTGGATCGCGGAGTCGATCAGGCCGGGCTCCCCCGTGCCGTTGTACAGCGAGACGTTGCCGCCGGTGACCGGGACCTCGAGCACCTGGCACGCGTCGGCCAGGCCGCGGATGGCCTCGACCAGCTGCCACATGGAGTCGGGGTGCTCGGGGCTGCCGAAGTTGAGGCAGTCGGTCACGGCGAGCGGGCGCGCGCCCGTCGTCGCGACGTTGCGGTACGCCTCCGCCAGGGCGAGCTGCGCGCCCGTGTACGGGTCGAGCTTGGCGTACCGGCCGCTGGCGTCGGTGGCCAGGGCGACGCCGAGGCCGGTGGACTCGTCGACCCGGATCACGCCGGAGTCGTCGGGCTGCGCGAGCGCGGTGTTGCCCTGCACGAAGCGGTCGTACTGGCTGGTCACCCACGCCTTGGAGGCCAGGTTGGGGCTGCCCAGCAGCCGCAGGACGGTCGCGCGGATCTCCGCCGCGGTGGTCGGTCGGGCGTGGCCCGCGACGGTGTCCGCGTTGAGCGCGTCCTGCCAGGCCGGCCGCGCGTAGGGGCGGTCGTAGACGGGGCCCTCGTGCGCGACCGTCTTGGGGTCCACGTCGACGATGCGCAGGCCGTGGTGGTCGATGGTCAGTCGGCCGCTGCCGGTGACCTCGCCGATCACGGCGGTCTCGACGTCCCACCTGCCGGTGATCTCCAGGAACTCGTCCAGCTGGTCCGGCCGGACGACGGCCATCATGCGCTCCTGCGACTCCGACATGAGGATCTCGCCGGCGGTCAGGGACGGGTCGCGCAGCAGGACGTTCTCCAGGTCGACGTGCATGCCGCCGTCACCGTTGGAGGCCAGCTCGCTGGTCGCGCAGGAGATGCCGGCCGCGCCCAGGTCCTGGATGCCCTCGACCACGCGCGCCGCGTACAGCTCGAGGCAGCACTCGATGAGCACCTTCTCCATGAAGGGGTCGCCCACCTGCACCGACGGCCGCTTGGAGGGCTTGGTGTCGTCGAACGTCTCGGATGCGAGGATCGACGCGCCGCCGATGCCGTCCCCACCCGTGCGGGCACCGAACAGGACGACCTTGTTGCCAGCGCCCGAGGCGTTGGCCAGGTGGATGTCCTCGTGCCGCAGCACGCCGAGGCACAGCGCGTTGACCAGCGGGTTGCCCTGGTAGGACGCGTCGAACACCAGCTCGCCGCCGATGTTGGGCAGGCCGAGCGAGTTGCCGTAGCCGCCGACGCCTGCCACCACGCCGTGCACCACCCGCGCGGTGTCGGGGTGGTCGACCGCGCCGAAGCGCAGCTGGTCCATGACGGCGACCGGGCGCGCGCCCATCGAGATGATGTCGCGCACGATGCCGCCGACGCCCGTGGCCGCGCCCTGGTACGGCTCGACGTAGGACGGGTGGTTGTGCGACTCGACCTTGAAGGTCACCGCCCAGCCGTCGCCGATGTCGACGACGCCCGCGTTCTCGCCGATGCCGACGAGCAGGTGCTCGCGCATGGCGTCGGTGGTCTTGTCACCGAACTGGCGCAGGTGGTTCTTGCTCGACTTGTACGAGCAGTGCTCCGACCACATCACCGAGTACATCGCGAGCTCGGCGGCCGTGGGGCGGCGGCCGAGGATGTCGCGGATCCGCTGGTACTCGTCCGGCTTCAGGCCCAGCTCCGCGAACGGCTGGTCCTGGTCCGGGGTCGCGGCGGCGACGTCGACGGTGTCGGTCTGGGGGGCGCGCGCAGGTGCGGTGGTCATCGATTCCCTCGGTGGAGACCCGTGGGCCGGGCTGCGCGGTCCGTAGGCGCCGGCAAGCCCCGCCGACGTCGGCAGACGCGCACACGATACCGGGGAGCGCGCGGGGCCGGACCCGACGGGCCGGTACCTTTCCCAGGGTGAGAGCGGGAGCCGTCGTCGCGACCCTGGTCGTCCTGGTCCTCGCGGGGTGCACCCCGCGCGTCGACGAGCCGACGCCGGCCCCCGCCGCGACGGCGACGCCCTCCCCGAGCCCGTCGGTCGAGGTCACCGATCCCGTCGCGCTCCGCACCACGGGTCTGCCGGTCATCTCCGGTCCGGTGACGCTCACCGTGGCTGCCGCCGACGTCTCCGTGACGGCGCAGGACGACGGCTCGTTGCTCGTCGACGCCCCCGGTGCCCTGGTCGTCGCCCCCGAGGGCATGACCCTGGAGGCCCTCTCCGACGGCTCGGCGGTCGTCCGCGACGCCAGCGGAGCGTTCGTCGCCGGCCTCACCGCGCAGCCGTGGGGCTCCCGGCTCGTCCAGGTGGACCCGGAGGTGGTCCGGCTCACGGCCGACGGCGAGGCGAGCATCTGGTTCACCTCCACCGCGGTGCAGAGCGCCGTGTGGGGCGAGGCGGAGGGCGGGCGCTCGCTCGCGGTCACCCCCAGCGCCTGGGCGCGCGCCGGGAGCCTGGCCGCGCAGGACGGGCTCTGGACGCAGGTCGTCGCACTCGCTCCCGACGCCGACGTCCCGGGCATGCGGGACCAGCTGGAGTGCCACGAGCTCGGCGCCCCGGACAAGGACACCTGGAACCTGGAGCCGTGGCGGCCCGAGGTCGGCGCGCTCGAGATGATCAGCGCGCGCTGCAACCCCTGAGCACGCGTCCGGCCCGCCGCCTGCGGGGTACGCGAGGCGGCGGGCCGGGGCGGCGCGGTCAGCGCTTGTACTTCTCCGGGACGGGTGCGTCACCGGACGCGCGCTGCGCCCGGTAGTACGCGCGCGCCTCGTCCTGACGGACCTGCTCCGCGCCGGACGCGATGGGCGCCCGCAGGTGCGCCTGCTCGTAGCCGAACGCGTCGACCAGCGACTGCGCGTGCGGGCGCAGGCGGGCCAGCAGCCGGTCGATGTACGACGTGACCGTCCGGGCGCGGCCGGCGGACAGCCGGCCGTTGAGCAGGTACCAGGTGAGGTTGCGCTCGATGACCGTGAGCCCGAACAGGTCCCGCACCCAGGTGAGGATCTGCCGGGTGCCGGGGTCGGTCACGCGCTCGAGCGCCGCCGTGAACGACTCCCACTGGACCAGCTCGGCGTGCGCGCGGGCGGCTTCGATGAGCTCGTGCTGGTGGGCGTTGAAGATCGCCGCGGCGGTCGCCGGGTCGGCCTTCTGCGCCGGGCGCAGGGCCTGGGCGATCTCGGCGACCATCGTCTCGACGCGGTCGACGAGCAGCTCGCGCTGGGTCGCGGTCTCGCGCAGCTGCCCGGCCGAGCGGCGGGGGTCGCCCACGTCGGCGATCGTCTGGATGGCACGGTGCAGCGGGGTGCGGTACCGGGCGGCGTCGGAGGCGCGCTCGGCCACCAGCCGGGCCACCTTCGTCGCGTCCAGGCCCTTGAAGGTCTTCGAGTAGTCGGTGAGCAGGCGCTTGCCGACGAGCTGCAGCAGGACCGTGTTGTCGCCCTCGAACGTGGTGAACACGTCGAGGTCGGCGCGCAGCCCGGTGAGCCGGTTCTCCGTGAGGTACCCGGCTCCGCCGCACGCCTCGCGCGCGACCTGCAGGGTGTTCAGCGCGTGCCACGTCGACGCCGGCTTGAGCGCGGCGGCGAGCGTCTCGAGGTCCGCGCGGCTGTCCGGGGTGTCGTTGCGGCCGGAGAACACGTCGTCGAACGCGGCGAGCAGGTCCTCGTGCGCGAACCCGGCGGCGTAGGTCTCCGCGAGAAGCGGGAGCAGCCGACGCTGGTGCTCGGCGTAGTCGAGGAGCACGACCTCGTCGGTGGGCGACGCCGAGCTGAACTGGCGGCGCTGGTTGCCGTACGTGATCGCGATGGTCAGGCCCACGCGGGCGGCGCTGACCGCGGCGCCGTCGAGCGAGACGCGGCCCTGCACGAGCGTGCCGAGCATCGTGAAGAACCGGCGGCCCGGGCTCGGGATGGGCGAGGAGTACGTGCCGTCCTCCGCGACGTCGCCGTACCGGTTGAGCAGGTTCGTGCGCGGCACGCGAACCTGGTCGAACCAGAGCCTGCCGTTGTCGATGCCGTTCAGACCGCCCTTGAGCCCGTCGTCCTCGCCGCCGACGCCGGGCAGGAACTCCATGGTGACCGCGTCGCGGATCGGGACATAGAACGCGTGCACGCCGTGGTCGACCGCGCGCCCGCCCGGGGGTGAGGTGATCAGCCGCGCGAAGACGGTCGCGGCGGTGCCGTGCAGGCCCGCGTTGCCCAGGTAGTCCTTCCACGCCGCGCGGAACGGCGTGTGGATGACGAACTCCTGCGTCGCAGGGTCGTACGTCGCGGTGGTGCCGATGGCGGCGACGTCCGAGCCGTGCCCGGTCTCGGTCATCGCGAAGGCGCCCGGGACCGCCAGGGACAGGGCGTCGGGCAGGAACTCGTCGTGGTTGCCCTCGGTGCCCAGGTGGTAGATCGCCGACGCGAACAGACCCCACTGCACCCCGACCTTGATCTGCAGCGACGGGTCCGCATGCGTGAGCTCTTCGTACCGGGAGAGGAAGCCGCCGTGGTCCTCGAGACCACCGAACCGCGTGGGGAACGACCGGTGGACGTCGCCCTCGACGGCGAGCAGGCGGAGCTGGCCGAGGACCCGCTCGCGGTGCTCCGCGGGCGACAGGCCGTCGACCTGGTGGAACCGCTCGTCGGCCATCAGGTTGCGCGCAGCGAGGCGCAGCTCGGGGTAGTGGCCCAGCAGGACCTGGCTCAGGTGCGCGATGTCGACGTTGGTGACGTCCGCGTCGAGGCGGGGGTCACCGGCCTGGGGGGCATCGACCAGGGGGCGCGGCGTGGTGGTGGTCATCGGGACTCCTCGGCAGTTGTGCGGTTGCGGTCACGGGCGAGCAGCCCGACGGGTCCAGCCCAGAGCCATGCGGCGACCTGGACGGTGAGCTCTTCGCGGTCCGGGCTCGCGGGCTCGTGGCGGTGGGCCAGCCACCACTCGCCGGCGCCGCGGACGAATCCGACGCCTCCGGCGGCCCAGGACTCGGCCAGCGCGACCCGAGCGGCGAGCGCCTCGTCGTCGGCCGACGCGTCCCCCTCGGGTCGACGGGCCGTGCGATGCCCGTCCGCGTGCTCCTCGGTCAGGCCTCGCGCGAACGGGGCGGCGACGAGCGCGGTCACCGAGTCGAGGAAGTGGCCGAGCGGCCCGCCGGACTCGACCGAGCCGTTGCGGGTCACGAACGCGTAGACGTTGGGCGACGACTCGATCATCTCGAGGTAGACGGCCACCATGGCGCGCAGGCCCTCGCGGGGGGTCGGCGAGATCCGCAGCACGCCCTCGAGGGCGCCCTGGATCTGCAGCACGACGGCCTCGGCGACCGCGATCTGCAGGCCGGTCTTGTCCGCGAAGTAGCGGTAGACGATCGACTTCGATGTGCCCGCCGCGGCGGCGATCTCCTCCATCGAGACGTCGGGACCGCGGTGGTGCACGGTCTTGCGGGCGACGCGCACGAGCTCGGCACGACGGGCCTCGCGGTGGTCGGCCCAGCGGGTGGACCGGCCGTCGGCGGCGAACGGGTCCTCGGGGGGTCGACGGGTCCCGGGCGCAGTCGGGAGAGCCGGTCGAGCACGACCGGCTTCGGAGTTCAGCAGCGTGAGGGCCGTCGCCTTCGACGGGCCCGGTGTGACAGGGCTCACGAAACCGAAGGTATCAGGTACTGTGGGTTTCGGACACCACGTCAGATCAGGTCATCCCCCGCTCGACGACGAAGCGAGAGGAACGCGCCCCATGGCACGCCCCATCACGAGCCCCTCCCCCACCTCCGACGTACGCCGGGCCTACGTGCTCGGTGGCAACCGGATCCCGTTCGCCCGCGCCGGCGGACCGTACGTCCGCGCCAGCAACCAGGACATGCTCACCGCCGCGATCGACGGCCTGGTCGCGCGGTACGGCCTGCAGGGCGAGCGCATCGGAGAGGTCGCCGCCGGTGCCGTCCTCAAGCACAGCAAGGACTTCAACCTCACGCGCGAGTCGGTCCTCGGGTCCGCCCTGTCCGCCGAGACCCCCGCGTACGACGTGCAGCAGGCCTGCGCGACCGGCCTGGAGACCGTCATCTCCCTGAGCAACCAGATCCGCCTCGGCCAGCTCGAGTCCGCGATCGCCGGTGGCGTCGACTCCACGTCGGACGCTCCCATCGCGGTGAGCAACCGGCTGCGCCGCGCGCTGCTCGACCTGTCGCGGGCACGCACGGTCCCGCAGAAGCTCGCGGCCCTGGCCCAGATCCGCCCCAAGGACCTCGCGCCGTCGGCCCCGAGCACCGGTGAGCCGCGCACGCACCTGTCGATGGGCGAGCACCAGGCGCTGACCACCGCGCAGTGGGGCATCGCCCGCGAGGCGCAGGACGAGGTCGCGCTGGCCAGCCACCAGCGGCTCGCCGCCGCGTACGACTCCGGGTTCTTCGACGACCTGGTCACCCCGTTCCGCGGGCTGACGCGCGACGCCAACCTGCGCGCCGACTCCTCGCCGGAGAAGCTGGCCAAGCTCAAGCCCGCCTTCGGGCTCGGGCTGGACACGCCCGCGACGATGACGGCCGGCAACTCCACGCCGCTGTCGGACGGCGCGTCGACGGTGCTGCTGGGGTCCGCCGAGTGGGCCGCGGCGCACGACCTGGTGCCGCTCGCGTCACTGGTGGACGCCGAGGCCGGCGCGGTGGACTTCGTGCACGGCGACGACGGGCTGCTGATGGCCCCCGCGTTCGCCGTGCCCAGGCTGCTGGCCCGCAACGGGCTGACGCTGGACGACTTCGACTACGTCGAGATCCACGAGGCGTTCGCCGCCACCGTGCTCACGACGCTGGCCGCGTGGGAGTCCGAGGAGTTCGGGCGCGAGCGCCTCGGGCTGGAGGGCGCCTTCGGCAAGGTCGACCGCGCGAAGCTCAACGTGCACGGCTCGTCGCTCGCCGCCGGGCACCCGTTCGCCGCGACCGGCGGTCGGATCGTCGCCACGATCAGCAAGGAGCTGCACCGCCGCAAGCGGGAGTCCGGCTCCGACGCGCCCGTGCGTGCGCTCGTGTCCGTGTGCGCGGCCGGCGGCCTGGGCCTCACCGCGATCCTCGAGGCGGCCTGATCATGACGGACACCTACCTGAACCTGGTCAACAGCGGCGTCACCAAGAAGCTGGCCAAGCAGCTCGGGCTGCCCCAGCCCGCTCCCCTGCGCCGGTACGAGCCCGGGCAGCCGCTGCTGACCGGCTCCGTGCTGGTGCTCGGGCGCGGACCGGAGTCGGACGCCCTCGCCGGGGTGCTCTCCGGCGACTGGGACCTCGACGTGCACCGCCACCCGACGCCCGGCACGCGCTACGCCGCCGTCGTGCTGGCCCTCACCGAGCTGACCCACCCGGACCAGCTGTCGGAGCCGGTGCTCGAGGCCGGCACCGTCCTGAAGTCGCTCCCCCGCGGCAGCCGGGTGGTCACGCTGTCCCGGTCCGCGGTCGCCGACGACGCCCCCGCGGTCGCGGCGGCACGTCAGGGCGTCGACGGGCTGCTGCGGTCGCTGGCCAAGGAGCTGCGCGGCGGGTCCACGGGCAACGGCATCGTGCTCGCCGCCGACGTCCCCGTGACCGCCCCGTCGGTGCTCGGTGCGCTGCGGTTCTTCCTGTCCGCCAAGTCCGCGTTCGTCGACGGCCAGCTGCTGGGCGTGGACTCCGCGGCCGGCTCCGTGCCCGACTGGGACCAGCCGCTGGCCGGCCGGGTCGCGGTCGTCACCGGTGCGGCCCGTGGGATCGGCGCCTCGATCGCCGACACCCTGGCTCGTGACGGCGCCACCGTCATCGCGGTCGACGTACCGGCCGCCGGGGAGCAGCTGACCACGGTCGCCAACCGCGTGAAGGGCACGGCCCTCCAGCTCGACGTCACCGCTCCCGATGCGGGGGCCCGGATCCTCGAGCACGCCCTCCAGCGGCACGGGCGGCTCGACATCGTGGTGCACAACGCCGGGATCACCCGCGACAAGCTGCTGGCCAACATGTCCCCCGACAAGTGGGACTCGGTCCTCGCCGTGAACATCGCGTCGCAGCTGCGGATCAACGAGGCGCTGCTGACGTCCGGCGACTTCACGGACGCGCCGCGGATCGTGTCGCTGGCCTCGACGTCGGGCATCGCCGGCAACCGCGGGCAGACCAACTACGCGGCGTCCAAGGGCGGCGTCATCGGCATGGTCCGGGCCACCGCACCCCTGCTCGAGGCGTTCGGCGGAACCGCGAACGCGGTCGCCCCCGGGTTCATCGAGACCGAGATGACCGCCCGGATCCCCGCCCTGACGCGCCAGGTGGCCCGTCGGCTGAACTCCCTGCAGCAGGGCGGTCAGCCGGTCGACGTGGCCGAGACGGTCGCCTTCCTGGCCTCCCCGGCCGCGGGCGGCGTCGTGGGGCGCGTGCTGCGCGTCTGCGGCCAGAACATGGTGGGCCAGTGACGACGACCGTCGTCCTGCCGGGCGTGCCCGGGCTCGGCGGGCTGTACGCCCGCGGGGCCGCCCTGTCGGTGGCGCATCGCATCCGACCCGGCGCCCGAACCCTGCCGGACGTGGAGTACGTGGTCCGCGGGGTCACGGCCGACGCGGAGCACCTGACCGCGTACCAGCACCTGGTCGGGGAGTCCGCCTCGGACCTGCTCCCGGCGGGCTTCGTGCACGTGCTGGCGTTCCCCGTGGCCACCGCCGTCATGGCCCGGCCCGACTTCCCCCTGCCGCTGGTCGGGCTGGTGCACCTGGCCAACCGGGTGACGCAGCTGCGGCCCTTGTCGCTCGGCACACCGTTCGACGTGCGGGCGACCGCGGCCGACCTGCGCCCCCACCGGTCGGGGACGCAGGTCGACCTGGTGACGGAGGTGTCGGTCGACGGCACCGTGGCCTGGCGCGGGGTCTCCACCTACCTGGCCCGCGGCGTGCAGCCGGCCGGGACCGCCTCGGACGAGGCGCCGGAGCCGTTCGTCCCGCCGGTGCCGACCGGCCGCTGGTCGCTCGACGCCGGGACCGGTCGCCGGTACGCAGCCGTCTCGGGAGACCGCAACCCCATCCACCTGTCCGCGCTGTCGGCGAAGGCGCTCGGGTTCCCGCGGGCCATCGCGCACGGCATGTACACGGCGTCCCGGGCGCTGGCCGACGTCGGCGCCCGCCGCGGCGACGCCTTCGACTGGACCGTCGACTTCGCCAAGCCGGTGCTCCTGCCCGGGACCGTGACCGTCCGCATCGCTCGATCCGGCGAGGGGTTCACGTTCGCCGGCTGGAACGCGCGCTCCGGCAAGCCGTACCTCACCGGATCGGTCGTCCCGCTCGCCTGAGTCCGCTGTCCCGGGCCGCTTCTTGACCCGGGACAGCGGACTCAGCCGCGCGGGCGACCGCGCGGTCGAGACGATCAGAGGTCGGCCGGACGCAGCACCGCCGTGATCCCGTGCGCGATCTGCACGTTGCCGGCGTTCAGGTCGAGCTTGCCGGGGACGAGGAACGGGTTCAGGTCGTTGCGGTCCTGGTCCCGCAGCTGCACGACGCCGAACCGCTTCGAGATCACGTCGACCCGGAAGGTTCCGCCCTGGGCGGTCGTGAGGTCAGCGTTGTCGCTGGCCAGCGCCGTGCCGGAGTCGATGGTCGCGCCCGGCACCACGTGGTAGAGCAGCACCTGCTCGATCGCGTCGATGCCGACGGCACCGGCCAGCGCGGTCAGCACCTGCTCCTCGGAGCCGTACCACCGGTGCGTGAGGTCCTTGGCCAGGAACTGGAACGCGCGGTCGTTGGGCAGGAACGCGGTCAGCGGGACGGTGCCGTCGGCGAGCACGGCGACCGGGCTGGTCGGCTTGGCGGCGAGCACCGCACCGACGGCCTGGTCCAGGATGTCGAAGTCGCGCCAGCTCCGATCGAAGGTGTCCCCGTCCGAGGCGAGCAGGGCAGCCAGGCTGGACGTGCCCGTGGGGGCGGCGCTCGCGCTGGGTGCGAGTGCGGCTCCCGCACCGACCAGGCCGGTGGCGAGGAGGGCGGAGAGCGTGCGACGGATCCTCATGGTGACTCCTTGCGGACGACGGTCACGGCCGACGCCCTGCGCCGCACCGCGCGGGCGCCCGGACAGCGCCCTGTGACCTTCTTCGCCCGACACCCGCCCCGTGGATGCAGGAGTGGGCGGTCAGTCGTCCAGGGCCGGGCCGCAGGCGGCTGCCGCGGTGGCCGCCAGGCGGTCGAGGCCGTGCACCGCGAGCAGCGGGCGGGTGTCGTCGACGACCGCCCAGCAGCCGTCCACCACCTCGTACCGGACCGCCGGACCGGTCGCCAGGTACGCGGTCAGCGCGGTGACCAGGCGGTCGACCGCCTCGCTCGTGGTGCCCACGCCCACCGACGCGCGGATCGCCCCACCCGTGGCCCCGAGGTGCGCGAGCAACGGGTGCGCGCAGAAGCGGCCGTCACGCACCCCGATGCCGTGCTCGGCCGCCAGGAATGCGGCGACCAGGCCCGGGTCGTGACCCGGCACGGTGAAGGTGAGCACGCCGACGGGTGCGTCGGAGTCCGGCCAGATCCGCGCGACCTCGACGCCGTCGATCCCCGACAGCCCCGCGACCAGGCGCGCGCGGAGCGCCTCCTCGTGCGCGGCGAGCGCACCGGCCGGCAGGGCCGCCAGCCGGTCGCACGCCTCCGCGAGCGCGATCGCCCCGATCACGTTGGGCGACCCGGCCTCGTGCCGCGCCGGCGCCGGCTGCCACACCGTCCGATCGGCCCGCACGTCGCGCACCGCACCTCCCCCTGCGAGGTACGGCGTGCCCGTGTCGAGCCAGTCGCGGCGGCCGACGAGGGCCCCCGCGCCGAACGGTGCGTAGGTCTTGTGGCCCGAGAACGCGACGTAGTCGACGTCGGTCTGCGCCAGGGAGAAGCCGCGGTGCGGCACCAGCTGGGCGCCGTCGACGGCCACCCGTGTACCGGCGGCGTGGGCGAGCGCGACCACCCGGTCGATCGGCAGCGCCTCGCCCGTGACGTTCGAGGCGCCGGTGATCGTCAGCAGCGCGTACGGCAGGCGGGCGAGCTCGCTCCCCAGGGCGACGAGCGTGCCGGCCACCGTGTCCTTGATGGGCAGGATCGTCGTGCGGTTGCCGTGCCGCTCGGACGACTGCACCCAGGGCAGCAGGTTGGCGTGGTGCTCGGCGTCCAGCACCAGGACGCGACCGCCGTCCGGCACCACCCCGGCCAGCAGGTTGAGCGAGTCGGTGGTGTTGCGCGTGACGATGGCGACGTCGTCGGGACGCGCGTCCACGAACCGCGCGATCGTCTCGCGCGCCGACTCGTAGAGCGCGGTCGACACCTGGGACAGGTACCCGGCCCCGCGGTGCACGGACGCGTACAGCGGGAGCACCTCGGTCACGCGGGCTGCGACGGCCTCCAGCGCGGGCGCGCTCGCGGCGTAGTCGAGGTTCGCGTAGACGCGGTGGGTGCCGTCCACGAGCGGGACGGTGGTGGCTCCCCCGACCACGGGCAGCAGGGCGCTCACCTCGTCGGTGGGGGTGCGCGTGAGTCGCTCGGCGATGACGGACATGGTGGGTCCTCCGACAGATCCGGGGGAACACCAGGTGTGGTGGGACCCCGCGCTTGCCGGCCCCGGACGGGGCACGGCCAGGTCGTCACCCGGGGCACCCCACCGCGGAGGAGGGTTGCCGGCCAGCGAGCCGGGGCTTGACGCTGGCGCTCATGACCTGGGTCGAGCCTCCCGGCACCGTCGGCGACCTGTCAACGAGGCTCGGCCGTCGTCTCGCCAGCCGGGACGGCTTGTCCACCACTTGGAAGGCGGTCCCCGCCGCGCGTAGCATCGCCGCACCATCCAGAGCGGCCGAGAGATCTGGCTCGACGACGCCGCAGCAACCCGCGGGCACCACGTGCCCGGTGCAGGGTGCTACCGCCAGGACCGATGAGACGAGGCTTTCCATGAGCTACGCCGGTGACCTGACCCCCGAGCAGGCCTGGGACCTGTTGACGTCCGACGAGAACGCCGTCCTCGTCGACGTGCGGACCGACGCCGAGTGGCGCTACGTCGGCATCCCCGACGCCGGGCCGATCGACGGGCGGGCAGCGCTCGTCGAGTGGGTGTCGTACCCGAGCGGCCGGCCCAACCCGCGGTTCCTCGACCAGCTCGCCGACGCGGGTGTCACGGCCGGCCGACCCGTCGTGTTCCTGTGCCGCTCGGGCGTGCGCTCGATCGCGGCCGCGCAGGCGGCGACCGCTGCGGGCCTCGGTCCGGCGTACAACGTCCTGCACGGCTTCGAGGGCGACGTCGGACCCGACGGCCACCGCGGACACGAGGGTTGGCGCGCGGCCGGCCTGCCCTGGCGGCAGGTGTGAGCCCGGCAGGTGCGAGCGGTCGGCGCGTCCCCGGCCCGGCCGACTGGGACGACCGCCGCAGCCCGCACGACCAGCTGCGCCCCGACACGCTCGCCGTGCGCGGCGGGCTCGTGCGCTCGCAGTTCAACGAGACGTCCGAGGCGCTGTTCCTCACGCAGGGCTACGTGTACGACACGGCCGCCGAGGCCGAGGCCGCCTTCGCCGGCCAGGCGGACCGGTTCCTGTACTCCCGCTACGGCAACCCGACCGTGTCCACCTTCGAGGAGCGCCTGAGGCTGCTCGAGGGCGCCGAGGCGGCGTACGCGACCGCCACCGGCATGTCGGCGGTGTTCACCTCGCTCGCGGCCCTCGTGCAGTCGGGATCGCGGATCGTGTCCGCGCGGGCGCTGTTCGGGTCCACCGTCGTGATCTTCGAGGAGATCCTGGCCAAGTGGGGTGTGACCACCGACTACGTCGACGGACACGAGCTGGCGCAGTGGCAGGAGGCGCTGGCGACGCCCGCGGACGTCGTGTTCTTCGAGACGCCGTCCAACCCGATGCAGGACCTGGTCGACGTCGCGGCCGTCAGTCGGCTCGCGCACGCGGCGGGCGCGACGGTGGTCGTCGACAACGTCTTCGCGACACCGGTGCTGTCCCGCCCGCTGGAGCTGGGCGCCGACGTGGTCGTGTACTCGGCCACCAAGCACATCGACGGGCAGGGCCGCGTGCTCGGCGGCGCGATCCTGGGCAGCGACGAGTACATCCACGGGCCCGTCCAGACGCTCATCCGCAACACGGGTCCGTCGCTGTCGGCCTTCAACGCGTGGGTGCTGCTCAAGGGCCTGGAGACGCTCTCCCTGCGGGTGCGCCACCAGACCGCGTCGGCCCTGCGGGTGGCGACCTGGCTGGAGCAGCAGCCCGGCGTCGCGCTCGTCCGCTACCCGTACCTGCCCTCGCACCCGCAGCACGCGCTCGCGCTCGCGCAGCAGTCCGGTGGCGGCACGGTGGTCACGTTCAACCTGGTGGTGCCGGACGACGCGACGGCCGACGTCGCCAAGAAGGTCACCTTCGGCGTGCTCGACGCCCTGCGGGTCGTCGACATCTCCAACAACCTGGGCGACGCCAAGTCGCTGGTCACCCACCCCGCCACGACGACGCACCGCAAGCTCGGTCCCGACGGCCGCGCGGCGGTCGGCATCGGCGAGTCCACGGTCCGGCTGTCGGTGGGCCTCGAGGACCCCGCCGACCTGATCGAGGACCTCGCGCAGGCGCTCGACACGCTCTCGGACTGACCGCGGCGCCCGGGCGCGGTTGACTGACGTCATGACCACGCAGCCGCCGGAGGGACTCGACGACGGCTGGTCCTCGTCGCTGGTGCGGCTGCTCGTCGGCCTCGTCGCGGGCGCCCTCGTCGCCACGCTCGTCCCCTGGTCCTCGGTCGTCACCGCCCTGCTGGCCGCATGGGCCGCCGTCGCCACGGTGTTCGTCGTCTGGACCTGGGCGGTCATCACGCCGATGGGCGCGGACGACACCGCGACCCACGCGACCCGCGAGGAGCCGACCCGGGCCGGGGCGCACCTGATCGTGCTCGCGGCCGCGGTCGTCGCGCTCGTCGGCGTCGCCGTCGTCCTGCTCAACCACCAGGTCGGCAAGCTGTCGCCGACCGTGGCGATCCTCGGCAGCGTCATCGCGTCATGGGCGGCGATCAACACGGTCTTCACGCTGCGCTACGCGCGGATGTACTTCGAGGGCACGGACGGCGGGGTCGACTTCCACCAGGACGAGTCGCCGGTGTACACCGACTTCGCCTACCTCGCCCTGACCATCGGGATGAGCTTCGCGGTCTCGGACCCGGATCTGCAGACCTCGGCCCTGCGCCGGGTCGCGCTGTTCCACGCGCTGCTCAGCTACCTGTTCGGCACCGTGATCATCGCGGTGGTGGTGAACATCGTCGCCGCGCTGTGAGGCTCAGAGCTGCACGGTCTCGTTCTCGCCGCCGTCGAAGCGCTCGCCGGTGACCTTGGCCTTGACCAGGCTGAACGCGGTGGTGAGGCGGCCACCCGTGGCGTGCCAGTACTCCGCGGTCCGGCCACCGTAGGCATGTCGTACCGATGCTGCATGCTCGGGTGATGGCGGACTCGGACTACGAGGCGATGGCGGACGACCTGGTGGCCCGCGGCGCCACGCGTGCGCAGATGATGGGCCGGCCGATCCTCAAGGTGGGCTCGACGATGTTCGCGGGGCACGTCGGCGGCGACCGGCTGGTGGTCAGGCTCGGCCGGGACACCGACGCGTTCGCCGAGGCGCTCGCGCTGCCCGGCGCGACGGTGTGGGAGCCGGGCGACAGCGGCCGGCAGTTCAAGGACTGGGTCGCGCTGCCCGCGGCGCTCGAGGACGAGTGGATGCGGTTCGCCGAGCTCGCTCGGCTGCGGGCGACCTAGAGGTCCTTGGCCATCCACAGCGACAGGAAGTCGCCGGTGGGGTCGAAGAACGGGACGACCGGGCGGTAGCCGGCGGACAGGTAGAGCGAGACCGCCTCCGGCTGGCGGATGCCGGTCTGCAGCACCACGCTCGTCAGGCCGTGCGCGCGGGCGTCGTCCTCGACGGCGGCGAGCAGGGCGCGGGCAGCACCGGAGCCTCGGGCGTCGTCGTCGACCCAGACCTTCTTCAGCTCGCCGGAGCCGGCGGGGTAGCCGTCGCGGGCCGCGCGCAGGGTCGCGCAGCCGACGGGCCGGCCGTCCAGCCAGGCGATGACGGTGGACAGGGCGCCGACGCCCTGTTGCGGGTCGTCGGCCGCGAAGCCCCCCGGCGTGCGGGCGACGAGCTCGGGGTAGCGCACCTCGATGTCGTGCCACATCGCCAGCCGCAGCGCCGTGGCGACGGGGTCGTCCCAGTGCGTCCGGGTGAGCGTGACCGTCGGGCGCTCGCCCGTGCGCGGCGGCCGCTGCGTCGTGCCGCCCAGGTCCTTGGCGAAGCAGCGGGACTCGGCCTCGGCCGCGTACTGGCCGAAGTTCGGGATCGAGCGGTACCCCTCGCTCAGGTAGAGCCCGATCGCCGACGCCTGGAGCACACCGGTCTCCAGGACGAGCCGGCGGAAGCCCTTCTGCTCCGCGAGCCGCTCCAGCTCGCGCAGCACCGCGCGGGAGTGGCCCCGCCCGCGGTGGGCCGGCAGCACGTACATCCGCTTCAGCTCACCGACGCCCTCGCCGAGCTCGTCGGACGCGTCGCGGATCGCGCCGCACGCCACGGCCTCGCCGTCGGCCCGCAGCAGCAGCATCGCGACGATGGTCTCGCCGGTCATCGCGTGGCCGATGTCGTCGTCGCCGTACAGGTCGCGCAGCTCGGCCTGCTGCGCGGTACGCAGGCGCGCCGCGTCCGGGTCGTCCCAGCCGACGAGCTCGATCGTGGTCGTCGTCGTCAAGGCGTCAGCCGACGAGCGCGGTGAGGACCGACGTGAAGAACCGCAGTCCGTCGGTGCCCGTGCGGGGACCGTTCGCGCCGTCCGGGCCGAAGCCCGCCTCGACCGCGTGCTCCGGGTGCGGCATCAGGCCGACGACGTTGCCCGCCGCGTTCGAGACGCCGGCGATGCCGCGGCGGGACCCGTTCGGGTTCCAGCCCTCGTACCGGAAGACCACGCGGCCCTCGCCCTCGAGCTCGTCGAGCGTGAGCTCGTCGGCGACGTACTGCCCGTCCTGGTTCTTCAGCGGGATCGTGATCTTCTCGCCGACCGTGTAGTCGCGGGTCCAGGCGGTGTCGACGTTGTCGACCGACAGCACCTGCTCACGGCACACGAAGTGCAGGTGGTCGTTCTTGATCATCGAGCCCGGCAGCAGGTGGGCCTCCGTGAGCACCTGGAAGCCGTTGCAGATGCCCAGCACCGGCAGCCCTTTGTGCGCGGCGTCGACGATCTCGCCCATCACCGGCGCGAACCTGCTGATGGCGCCGGCGCGCAGGTAGTCGCCGTAGGAGAAGCCGCCGGGCAGGACCACCGCGTCGACGCCGTGCAGGTCGGCGTCGCCGTGCCAGAGGCTGACGGCCTCGCCACCCGCCAGGCGGATCGCACGGGCGGCGTCGCGGTCGTCGAGCGTGCCGGGGAAGGTGACGACACCGATCCGCGTCATGCCTGGACGTCCTCGTAGACCGCGACCACGTCCTCGATCACGGGGTTGGACAGCACGTGCTCGCCGGCCGCGCGGGCCGCGGCGAGGATCTCCTCGGTCACCGGCCCGTCGACCTCGAGCTCGAACCGCTTGCCCTGACGGACGGACGCGAACTGGCCGAACCCGAGGCGCGGCAGGGCGCCGGCGACGGCCTTGCCCTGCGGGTCGAGGATCTCGGGCTTCGGCATGACATCGACGACGACTCGTCCCACGAAAGGGCTCCAGGTGTTCGCGCGGCGCTGGGGGGTCGCGGCGATTCTAGCGAGTGCTCCGCGCGGTCCCGCGCCCATGTTCAGTCGGTGGAGACCAGCGCCGGGACGAGGCCCTCACGGAAGGTGTCGACGGGCGGAGGTCCCCCGGTCACGGCGATGGTCAGCACGTCGACGAGCGCGAGGTCGTCGGGGCCGGATCGCGCTGCGTGCCAGGTCACCACCATCCCCGGGAGTACGGCCAGGGCCGCCACGGAGAGGACGTCCGGACGCCCCAGCCAGGACGTGCCGACGGACGCCACCGCCACCCCCGCGGCCGTGAGCACGACATGCCGCACGGTCGGGCCGACCAGGCGTCGGGCGGGCTGCGGAGGTCGGCCGGCGACCACCCTGCGCAGACGGAGCCGTGCGAGCACCGCGAGCAGGGCGCCGGTCAGGAGCGCGACGCCGAGCACGGCCGGCGGGGCGTGGGGGGCAGTCACCACCCCGGCGACGGCGAGCCCGAGCGTCAGCATCCCCGTGCTGCGCCGCGCGGTCAGCCGGTCGCGCATGATCCAGCCGAACATCAGCGAGTCGGCGGTGAGCTCCTCCTCCTCGTCAGGGACGAGGTGCTTGCGCGCGTGCTTGCGGCGCCAGCGAGGTCCGTGCAGGGCCATGCCGAGCACCGCCACCAGCAGGAAGACTGCGACGAGGTCCCACGGCACGGCGACCTCGTCGGCGCCGAGTGCCTGGACCACCAGGACCAGACCGACGCCCCACAGGGCCGCGAGGGCGGCCCGGAGGGAGAAGAGTGCGCCTTCGACGTCGTCGCGGACCCACCCGCGGTACCGCGCGGGCAGGCGTCGATCGGCGATCCGGTACGCCAGGAGCGCAGGCAGCGGCGGTCGCGTGCGCGCCCTGGTGCGCCACCCCGCGAGCACGAGCCCTGTGGCGGTCCGCGCATCCAGGCGCGTCGCACCGGGATCGGCCAGGTCGGCCAGCACGGCGGTGACCTCGTCGGCCCGCTGCGAGCGCCAGCGCCGCGGGTAGGCGCGGAGCCAGCACTGGACGGAGCGCTCGAAGCGGGGGTCGACGCTCATCGCGCCTCCTGGACCAGTGCCGGCACCAGCTCGGTGTCGTAGCGGTCGACCTCGACCGGTCGGCCCGTCCACGCGACGTGCCGCAGGTCGACGAAGGCGGTGTCGGGCGTCGCACGGGCCCACAGGACGACGGCGGACGGGAGCAGGACCAGGCACGCGGGCGCGGCGACCGCCGAGAGCGACAGGACCCACGCCCCGGTCGCCTCGGCGAGTGCCTCGGTGGCGATGAGGCCGGTCCACAGCGCGATGGCGACGCCGGCGCGGGGCGGCAGGCCGACCAGGTGGCGGGCGGGCTGGCCGGGCCTGTCCGGGAGCCGGCGGGCCAGGCGGCGCGCGACGGCGGCGGCGAGGATGACGCCGGCCAGGAGAGCGCCGGCGAGTACGGCAACCAGGAGCGTCGAGCTCTCCCGATCCTCGGCCACGAGCTCGAAGCACTGCCCCTGTCCCGGGCAGGGCACCACGCCCGTCCGACTGGGCGCGACGACTGCGGCCGCGGACCACGCCAGGGCACCGGCGGCCAGCAGGAGGACGAGAACGCGCGAGCCCGGCTCCGCGGCGATCCGCACGCGCGACGTCCGCACCCAGACGAACTCGCCCAGCGTCCGCGGCCCGCCCGGAGCGGGCCGTGCGTGGTGCTGCAACCTCCTGCGCTCCCCCGCGTCCGAACGGACGCTCAGGCTCATCGCCACGGCCATGACGCCGAATACCGTCCACATCGACAAGAACCCGCGCGGGTCCTGGGTGACCGCGGTGCTGTAGAGCGGCAGGAGAAGCAGCCACGCCCGGCCCATCAGGTTGCGGCGCACGTTTCCCGGCGAGCAGATGTCCCGCCGGACCCACTCGCGGTACTGGGCCGGGACGCGCAGGTCGAACAGCCGGTACGGAAGGTAGTACCGCAGGGGCGGAGTCTGCCGGCAGCGGGCCGCGATCCCGCCACGAAGCAGGCCCAGCGCCGTGCGGGCGTCCAGCCGACGGGCGCCGTCCGGTGCGAGGTCCAGCAGCAGTGCCGTGACCTCCGCACCGCGCTGCTCGCGCCAGGCCGGCGGGTACGCCCGCAGCCAGAAGGCGGCGGACCGTTCGAGACCGCGCATCAGGCGGGTCCGAGCGCTGCGCGCGGCGGCCGGGCGGCGAGCACACGCCTGGCCAGGGAGGCGAGGTCGGTCAGTCGGGCGGTCTCTGCGGCAAGGGCCGCCCGGCCGTCGGGGGTGAGGCGGTAGTAGCGGCGCAGCCGGCCGTCGACGACGAGCTCCCCGGACGCCTCGATGTAACCCGCCTCGACCAGGCGGTCGAGGATGCCGTAGAGCGTGCCCGCGCCGAGCCGGACGCGGCCGTCCGACATCGCCTTGACCGCCTGGACGACGCCGTAGCCGTGGCGGGGCTCCTCCGCGAGCGACAGCAGGACGAAGTACGCCTGCTCGCTCATCCCGAATGCCACTGCCGATATATATCGGCTGGCGACCTATCCGGGCAAGGGTCCCATCGATCTCACGTCCGAGGTCGACGTGCCTGGGCGGGCCAGCCTGTGCACAACCGGAACGCATGTCGGCCGTCGCTCGTACACTTGTTCGATACGACGCGGAGGTGGAACGGATGACGACGGTTCTCGAGCAGGTGCTCGACACGGCATCCCGCCCTGCCTCGCGCGATGCCCGCGACGCAGCGGTGCCGGCATGGCGCGACTCGGGCTGGCGGTCCCGCCCGGCTCGCTCGGACCTCCCCACCACGGTGCCCGATGACGTGCCGGGCGTCCGTGACGCGGTCGGTTCCCAGGACGTCGGCGTGGCGGGCCTGGCTGATCGTCCCGAGCGGTCGGTCGCTGGCGGGGATGTGGGCGTGCTGGCCACGATGCTGGGGTCGGTTCCTGTCGCGGACCTGTCGGACGTGGCGCTGGTCAACGCGGTCGCTGCCTGGGGGCAGGTGATCGCGATGGCGCAGGCGGCGCAGGCGGAGGTGGTTCGCGAGATCGAGGCTCGCACGGTCGATGCTCTGGCACGGGTTCCCGACGAGCTCGCGTGCGCGCTGGTGTGCACCCGCAGGGCCGCGCAGGACCTGTTCCTGCGCGCCTGGGGCGCCGGGCAGCATCCCGCTGTGGCCGACGCGTGGGCGGCCGGCGCCATCGACGCGCGCAAGGTCGACGTGATCCTGGCCGAGGCGGCTCAGGTCGAGGCGGGTGCCGTGCGCGCGGTGGTCGCGGACGCCGTCGAGCAGGCGGTCGAGCTCACCGCTGCCCAGCTGACCCGTCACCTGCGGGCGAGCGTCATCGGCAGCGACCCGGCCGCGGCGGAGAGGCGGCGGGTCACCGAGCGCGAGCGGCGCGGGGTGTTCCTGGACCTGGCCCCCGACGCGATGGCCCGCCTGATCGCCTACCTGCCCGCCGCCGAGGCCACCGCGGCGTTCACCGTGATCGACGCCCTGGCCGGGCACGGCGCCCCGGACGGTGACCCTCGCACGATCGACCAACGCCGCGCCGACGCGTTCGCCGACGTGTTCACCACGATCCTGGACCGCCAGGCCACGCTGGACGGCACCCCGCTGCCGCGCAAGCGTGGCCGCCGCGTGTCCATCCAAGTCACCGTCGCCGCATCGACCCTGGCCGGGGTCGACGAGCTGCCGGCCACGTTGGGGTCGTACGGCCCGATCCCGGCCCAGGTCGCCCGCGAGCTCGCCCAGGACGCCACCTGGCGCCGCGTCCTCACCGATCCCGCCGGACAGGTCTGCGCCGTGGGCACCACCGCCTACCGGCCCGGAGCGGACCTGACCCGCACCGTCATCGCCCGCGACGTCACCTGCACCTTCCCCGGCTGCCGCCAACCCGCCACCCGTTGCGAGCTCGACCACCGCATCCCCTACGACCACGCCCACTCCCAGGCCCGACGCGAGCACGACGCTGACCCGCAGACCTGCTTGGAGAACCTGCACGCGCTGTGCAAGCACCACCACCAGGCCAAGACCACGGGCTGGTGGCAGGTCACCTGGGACAAGAACACCGGCATCTCCACCTGGACCGACCGGCACGGCCTGACCTACGCCCGCCACCCCATCCCCGTACACACCACCCCCACCGCCCCCATCCACCGACCCCCACCACCCCCACCACCCGACCCCGGCGACCCACCCTTCTGACGGTCGGCTGCCCGAGTGCCGAATGCCATGGCATCCATCCACGACCCCGCAGTCGACGCAGCCCAGCCCGTCGCCGCAGCCCCGCCGCCCACCGAGTAAGCGCTCGGTCCGTGTCGGTAGTGGCGGGCATGATGCGCGCATGACTCCTCCCGGCTCGTCGACGCGCGGCTGGATCGGTTCGTACCTGCTGCTCGCGGTGCTGTGGGGGTGCAGCTTCCTGTTCATCGCGACGGCGTTGCAGTCGTTCGCGCCGACGCAGGTGGCGTTCGGTCGCATCGTGGTCGGGTTCGTGCTGCTCGCCGCGATCCTGCTGGTCCGGCGCGAGCGGGTCCGGGTGGAGCGGGCCCGGCTCGGTGACTTCGTGATCGTCGGCACGGTGATGACGGCGATCCCCTTCGTGCTGTTCGCGCTCGCGGAGCAGCGGGTGACGTCGGTCCTCGCGGGACTGGTGAACGCCACGACGCCCCTGTTCACCGCCGTGTTCGTCGCCCTCCTGCTCCCCAGCGAGCGGCCGGACCGCGTGCAGGTGGGCGGGCTGCTGATCGGCTTCGGCGGCATCGCGGTGCTGCTGGGCATCTGGAACTCGGGTGCCATCGACCTGGTGGGCGGGCTCATGCTGCTGGGTGCGACGTTCTGCTACGGCCTCGGCAACGCGTGGAGCCGCCGCCGGCTCACCGACACCGGCCTGACGAACGTGGCGCTGCCTGCCATCCAGCTCGCCGTGGGTGCGGTGGTCATCCTGCCTTTCGCCGTGTCGACCCCCCTGACCGGCGAGCTGGCCCCGGCGCCGGCGCTGGCACTGCTCGCGCTCGGGCTCGGCGGCACCGGGCTGGCGTACGTCCTGTTCTGGCGGGTCCTGGCGATCGCGGGCGCGACCGTCACGGCAAGCGTCACGTACGTGATCCCGCTGGTCTCGACGACGCTCGGCGTCGTCGTGCTCCACGAGGGCCTGCACTGGTACGAGCCTGTGGGCGGTGCGATCGTCCTGGCGGGCGTCGGGCTCACGCAGTGGGGCGCCGCCCGACGCCGGGCGGCGGACGCGGTGCGGGCAGCGGACGCTGCGAGCACCGAGCACGGCCCGACCCCGGTGCTGGCGTCCGGGGTCGACGACGCACCGGTCCCCGCACCGCCGGCCCGCGAGCCGACGACGGAGACGCACCGAGGATAGGGCGGCGTCAGAGGACGACGACCGTCATCCCCGGGCCGCTCGACCCATCGCCCAGTGTCGCGAGCGCGGCAGGGGCCTCGTCGAGCCCGATGGTCCGGCCCACCAGGCGCGACGGGTCGAGCTCGCCGGACGCGATGCGGGCCAGCATCGCCGGGTACTCGTGGGCGGCCATGCCGTGGCTCCCGTACACCTCGAGCTCCCACGCGATGACCCTGCCCATGGGGAGCGGCGGTGAGGTGTCGTCCCCGAGCAGCAGGCCGACCTGCACGTGCCGACCGCGGCGACGCAGCGACAGCACAGAGGCGGTCGCGGTGGCCCGGCTGCCCAGGGCGTCGAGCGACACCGCGGCGCCCCCGCCGGTCAGCTCGTGGACCCGCGCGGCGACGTCGCCGGACCCGTCGAGCACCGCGGTCGCCCCCATCGCGAGCGCCGCGTCCCGCGCGGCCAGGGAGACGTCGACCGCGACCACCCGCGCACCGGCGGCGACGGCGACCATCACCGCCGACAGGCCGACGCCGCCGCAGCCGTGCACCGCCACCCATTCGCCCGCGGCGGCCCGACCGTGCACGGTGACCGCCCGGTAGGCGGTGGCGAACCGGCAGCCCAGGCCCGCGGCGGTGACGGGTGACATGCCGGGCGGCAGCCGCACCAGGTTCACGTCGGCGTGGTGGATCGCGACGCGCTCGGCGAAGGACCCGTCGTCGGTGAACCCCGGCTGGCGCTGGCGCTCGCACACCTGCTGCTCCCCCGCGACGCAGGCGGAGCACGTGCCGCAGGCGCACACGAACGGCACGGTGACCGCGTCGCCCACGGCCCAGGACCGCACGAGGGGCCCCACCTCGGTGACGACGCCCGCCAGCTCGTGACCCGGGACGTGCGGCAGGTGGATGTCGTCGTCGTGCCCCTGCCAGCCGTGCCAGTCCGAGCGGCAGACGCCGGTGGCCGTGACCCGCAGGACCACCCCGTCGTCGGGACACGTCGGCGCGGGGACGTCCTGGACGGTCGGGAGGACGCCGAACGAGGAGATCACCACGGCACGCATGGCGCCCATCCTGGCGGACCGGCCTCAGAAGGTGCGATGCGTCCACCCGCCCGCGACCAGGGTGCCCGCCACGGGCATCCCACGCAGCGGGGCGGTCAGCGGGTCGGCGTCGAGCACGACGAGGTCCGCGGGCCCGTCGACGGTCACGCCGAGCCCGCGGCCGTCGACGGAGGACTCGAGCGCGACCCGGCGGTCGAGCGCCTGCTCGGGGTGCCACGGCTCGCGGCCGTCGCGGGACCGGGTGACCGCGGCGTCGGCGGCGACCCAGGGATCGAGCGGTGCCACGGGCGCGTCCGACCCGAGGGCCAGCCGCACGCCGGCCCGGTGCAGCGCGTCGAACGCGAAGGCGCGCTCCGTGCGTCCGGCCCAGTACTGGTCGGCGACGTCCCGGTCGTCCATCGCGTGCTCGGGCTGCACGCTCGCCACCACCCCGAGCTCCGCGAACCGTTCCACGTCGTCCCAGGTCACCAGCTGCGCGTGCTCGACCGACCCGGTCGCGCCGGACGAGGCGAAGGCGTCGAGGGCCAGGGCGTTCGCGGCGTCCCCGATCGCGTGGACCGCGCAGCGCAGGCCGTGCCGGGTGGCGTGCGCCATCAGGGGCACCAGCCGGGAGGGCGGCACGGTGAGCATGCCGCAGGCGCCGGCACCGGACACGCCGGCGTACGGCTCGTGGCAGTAGGCCGTCCTGGTGTTGAGCGATCCGTCGGTGATCACCTTCAGCGGACCCTGCTCGACCAGGGAGCCGGGGCCGCCCAGGCTGTCGCCCGTGTGCAGGTCCTCGCGCAGCACGCGGTCGAGGAAGTCCTCCCACACCCCGGCGCGCACGCGCAGCCGCGCCGGCGCCTGGGCGGTCCGCCGTCGCCACACCGCCAGGTTGTCGGCGATCTCGAGGTCCACCACACCGACCACGCCTCGCGCGGCGGCGGCGGCGCAGGCGTCGTCGACCAGCGCGTCCGCGATCGCGTCCGGCACCTGGTCGACCGCACCCTGCAGCGGCATCCACTCGGACTCGCGCAGCAGCCCCGTGGGGTGGTCGCCCACCCCGAGGAACCGCAGGCCCGCCGTCGAGGCCCAGGCGCAGTGCAGGTCGGCGGAGACGAGGACGACCGGCACGTCGCCCAGCGCGGCGTCCAGCAGTGCCGCGGTCGGGACGTCGGGCCAGAGCCCGTCGCGGAACCCGAAGCCGACGAGCGCGGTCCCGGCCGTCGGCGGCGGTGCGGCGGCGACGAGCGCGACGGCGTGCGCGGCGGACGTGGCCGCGGAGACGTCGAGCCGGCGCCGCGCGAGCGCCCACTGGGTCAGGTGGACGTGCGCGTCCCACAGGCCCGGCATCACCCAGCGGCCGTCGAGCGCCACCTGCGTGACGCGGTACGGGACACCGTCCGCGAGCCCGGGGCCCACGGCGGAGACCCGCCCGTCGCGCACCAGGATGTCGACAGGGGCGACGCCGTCGACCAGCCTGGCCTCGCGCAGCAGTACGGTCCGCATGTGAGCACCGTAGAGGCCGGGTACGACCCGGCGTTCCTCGGCCCGCCGGTCCCGCTGCCGGTGCCGGCACAGACCGTCCGCGAGCTGCCGTCGACGCACTTCACCGTGCTGCTCGACCCCGAACGCCGCCTCGCCGCGGCGACCGCCGTGAACATCGACGGCGCGCAGCTCGTGGACCTGGAGCGCGGCGACGACTGGCACCTGGACGACCGTGTCCCGGCCTCGGAGCAGGCCGGACCGGAGCTCTACGCGGCCAACGACCTCGACCGCGGGCACCTGGTGCGTCGTCGGGACCCGGTCTGGGGCGACCTCGCCGTCGCGCGGCGGGCCAACTTCGAGACGTTCGCGTACCCCAACGCCGCCCCGCAGGCCTCCGCGTTCAACCAGGGCGAGCTGCTCTGGGTCGGCCTCGAGGACCACGTGCTGGAGTACGCGCGGACGCTGGGCAACCGGCTCTCCGTGTTCACCGGGCCGGTGCTGGCCGACGACGACCCGCTCTACCGTGGCGTACGGATCCCGCGGATGTTCTGGAAGGTCGCCGCCTGGGCCTCGGGGGACGCGCTGCGGGCGACCGGGTTCGTCCTCGACCAGTCGGCCCTGGTCGCGGGGCTCCAGGCCGCCGACGAGGTCCCCGCGCTGGGCCCGTTCCGCACGTTCCAGGTACCGGTCGCGGACGTGGAGGAGCTCACCGGGCTGGACCTCGGCCCGCTGCGTGCCGCGGACGTGCTGGACCGCTGGGTTCCGCTGGCCAGCGTGCGGGACGTCCTTCTCTAGTGCCGGACGTGCGCGTCCCTGCGGGCGGGCACGACCATCGGCGTCCCGGTCTCGGGGTCCGGCACCACCCGACAGGTGAGCCCGAACACGTCCCGGACGCGGTCCTCGGTCACCACGTCGGCCGGGGGCCCCTGCGCGACGACCACGCCGTCCTTCATCGCGATCAGGTGGGTTGCGTACCGGGCGGCCTGGTTGAGGTCGTGCAGCACCGCGACCAGCGTGCGGCCCTCCTCGTGCAGCCGGGCGCACAGGTCCATGACCTCGAACTGGTGGGCGATGTCGAGGAACGTCGTCGGCTCGTCGAGCAGCAGCAGGTCGGTCTGCTGCGCCAGGGCCATGGCCAGCCAGACCCGCTGCCGCTGACCGCCGGACAGGTCGGACACATACCGGTCGCGCAGGTCCGCGACCTCGGTGGCGTCGAGAGCGTCCGCGACGGCGCGGGCGTCGGCGGCGGACCACTGCCGCAGCAGCCCCTGGTGCGGGTACCGTCCCCGCGCCACGAGATCGCCGACGGTGATGGACTCCGGCGCGATCGGGCTCTGCGGCAGGAGCGCGAGCCGCCGGGCCACGTCCTTGCTCTTCATCGAGGCGATGGGGGTGCCTTCCAGCAGCACCCGGCCCGCGCGCGGCTTGAGGGTGCGGCCGAGCGCGCGCAGCAGCGTCGACTTGCCGCAGCCGTTGGGTCCGATGATCACCGTGAAGGACGCCCGCGGGATCTGCACCGACAGGTCCCGGGCGACGACGAGCTGGTCGTAGGCCAGGGTGAGCCCCTCGGCCTGCAGCGGTGAACCGTTCACGCGGGACTCCTCCTCCACTCGCGGACCAGCAGGAACGCGAGGTAGATGCCGCCGAGCGCGGCGGTGACCACTCCCACGGGGTAGACGATGCCGGGGACTGCGTACTGCGCGACCAGGTCCGCGACGACGAGCACCGCGGCGCCGCAGCAGGCGGCGGCGACCATCCCCGGTCCGGTCGAGCGGGTCAGCCGGCGCGCGATCTGTGGCGCGGTGAGCGCCACGAAGGCGATCGGGCCGCTCACGGTCACGGCGGCGGCGGTCAGCAGCACGCCGACGACGACGGCCCATGTGCGGACGCGGTCCGCGTGCACGCCGACGGCGACCGCGACCTCGTCGCCCATCTCGACCAGCTGCAGCGGCCGGGTGAGCGCGAGCGCCGCGGGGAGCAGCACCGCGAGCGCCACGACGATCAGGAGCACCTCCGACCACGACCGCGCCGCCAGGCTGCCGTTGAGGTAGGCGGCGATGACCTGCGCGTCCTCCCGGGTGGCGCGCGCGAGCGCGAGCTGCACGAACGCGAGCGACATCGCACCGACGGCGATGCCGACGACGACCATGCGCAACGGCGCGCGGAAGCCCGCCCCCGAGCCGAGGTAGACCGCGCCGATGGCGATCCCGGCGCCGATCAGCGCACCCACCGGGACCGGCAGCGTGCCCGGCCAGACGAGCCCCGCCGCCGCGGCCCCCGCGGCTGCCCCCGCGCCCAGCCCGATGACGTCCGGACTGCCGAGGGGGTTGCGGGTGACCGACTGGAACATCGCCCCCGAGACGGCGAAGGCCGCCCCTGCGGCGGCGCCCACGAGCAGGCGCGGCAGGCGGTTGGTCCACAGGACCCAGTCCTGCGCCCGGGACCCGTTCCCGGCGACGACCGCCGGCAGCTCGGCGAGGGGGATGCCCAGCCGCCCGACGGTGAGCGTGACCAGCATGGCGCCGAGCGTGAGCGCGACCGCGGCCACGCAGACCACGACCGGGCGTCGGTGCCAGCGCACGACGACGCCGGGCCCGAGCGTCAGCACGGAGGTCACAGGCCCACCCGCCCCTGGCGCACGGCGAGGATGAGGAACGGCGCACCGACGAACGCCGTGACGGCGCCGACCGGGAGCTCACCGGGGCGCGCCACGACCCGGCCGAGGACGTCGGCCACCAGCAGCAGCACCGGGCCGAGCACGAGGCAGTAGGGCAGGAGCCAGCGGTGGTCGGCACCCGTGAACGAGCGCACGACGTGCGGGACGGCCAGGCCCACGAACGCGACCGGTCCGACGGCGGCCACGGCCGCGGCGCACAGCAGGGTCGCCCCGGCGGCACCGAGCAGGCGGGTCCGGCCGGCACGCAGCCCGAGCGAGACCGCGGCCTCGTCCCCGAGCGCCAGCGCGTTCAGCGGCCGGGCGAGGACCAGGCACAGCAGGAGGCCCACGACGACGAACGGCAGCACGGCGTCGACGGTCGACTCGGGCCGGCCCGCGAGCGACCCGACCACCCAGAACCGGTAGGTGTCGAACACGGTGGGGTTGGCCAGGGTGATGGCCTCGACGACCGCCACGAGGACCGCGGAGACGGCCGCGCCGGCGAGCACGAGCCGCACGGGCGTCGCCCGTCGCCCGCCGGAGCCGATGAGGTACACGGCGAAGGCGGCCACCAGGGCACCCGGCACCGCCGCCCACACGGAGCGCCCGGCGGCACCGCCGAGCACGGCGGCCGTGGCGACCAGCGACGCCGACGCCCCCGCGTTGACGCCCAGCAGGCCGGGATCACCCAGGGGGTTGCGGGTCAGCCCCTGGATCACGACCCCCGCGACGGCGAGCGCCGCCCCGACGAGCAGCCCGAGCTGGGTGCGCGGGATCCGCGACGCGACGACCGTCGAGACGTAGGACCCGTCGGGCTGCCGCCAGGCGGACCAGACCTCGCCGAGGGGGACCGGCTTGGCGCCGACGGCGATGCTCAGGCCGACCACGAGCGTCAGCAGCGCGACCGCACCGACGAGCCCCAGGCCGAGCGCGAGCGCGCGCGAGCCCCGCACCCGGGTGGTGTGCGGGGCTCGCGCGACGGCGACGCTCATGGACGGATCAGGCGTCTCAGCCCTGGACGTTCTGGGCGCCGGCCGTGATGAGCGGCAGGTACTCGTCGAGGGCCCACGGGACGCTCAGCGGGGTGGCCACGGAGACGGCCATGCCGAGCTTCGGGTCGAGCATCGGGACGTAGGCGCCGGACGCGAACGCGGGGATCTGGGCCCACAGCGGCTGCGCCTCGGTGGCGGCCTGCTCGTCCGCGTCGTTGAACCACGTGAACAGGAGCTGCGCGTCGTTCAGCTGGTCCGCGTTCTCCAGGCCGAGGGTCGCGACGAACGTCCCGGGCGAGGACGTCAGCGTCGACACCGACGGCGCCAGCTCCAGGCCGAGGCCCGTGAGCAGCTCGACCCGCGGGTCGCCGGGCAGGTACACCGACAGGGCACCCGGCTGGTCACCACCGAAGACGTAGGCGAAGGTCAGCCCCGCCAGCTCGGGGTTGGCGGCGGCGGCGTCGTCGATCGCGGCCTGGCGCTCGGCGAGCAGCAGCTCGGCCTTCTCGGGCACGCCCAGCGCCTCGGCCGCGAGGTTCACCTGGTCCTCGAGCGAGGTCTGCCACGGCTCACCGGGGTAGGCCACGACCGGGACGAAGGCGGCGAGCTGGTCGTACGTCGCCTGGTCGATCCCGGACTGCGGGGCGAGCACCAGGTCCGGCTCGAGCGCGACGACCGCGTCGACGTCGAGCTCGGGGTACATCGCGATGGTCTCGGGCAGCTCGTCGCCTGCGGCCTCGACGGCCTCCCGGAACCACGGCTGGTACCCCTCGGCGTCGCCGCCCCAGGTGTCCGACTCGATGCCGACCGGCGTCGTGCCCAGCGAGAACGCGATGTCGGCGGCGCCCCAGCCGAGCGCCACGACGCGCTCGGGCCTGGCGGGGATCTCCGCGGTGCCGAGAGCCGTCTCGATCGACACGGGGAAGGCGTCGGACGCCGCCGAGGTGTCGGCCGAGGGCTCCGTCGCGGTGTCGTCGGACGAGTCACCGCAGGCGGCGAGGGTGAGTGCGACTGCTGCGGCGGCTGCCACGGCTGTCACGCGACGGGCGATGCGCACGGTGGTGCTCCCATTCGGTCAGGGTGGAATGAGGCAAGCCTAACCTCTCCTCTCCGACGAGAAGCACGCCCCGAAGGGGCGACGCACGTCACACCGACAGGGTCGTCCCGGTGAGCCGCTCGTACGCGTCGAGATAGCGGTCGCGGGTGCGCGCCACGACGTCCGCGGGCAGGGACGGCGGGGTCGCGTCACCGGCCCGGTCCCACCCGGACGCCGGTGAGGTCAGCCAGTCGCGGAGCACCTGCTTGTCGACGCTCGGCTGGGCGCGTCCGGGCCGCCACTCGTCCGCCGGCCAGAACCGGGAGGAGTCCGGCGTCAGCACCTCGTCACCCAGGGTGATCGCCCCGGTCGCGGGGTCGGTGCCGAACTCGAGCTTGGTGTCCGCCAGGATCACGCCGCGCTCGCGCGCGATCGCCTCCGCGCGGCCGTAGACCGCGAGCGTGAGCGACCGCAGGGCCTCCGCGGTGTCGGCCCCGACCAGGGCGACCACCGAGTCGAACGGCACGTTCTCGTCGTGCGCCCCGAGCTCGGCCTTGGTCGCGGGGGTGAAGATCGGCTCGGGCAGCCGGGACCCGTCGACGAGCCCCGCCGGCAGGGCGATCCCGGTGACCGACCCGGACACCCGGTACTCGGCCAGGCCGGACCCGGTGAGGTAGCCGCGCGCGACGCACTCGACCGGGAACATCTCCAGCCGACGGCAGACCATCGCGCGACCGGCGACAGCGGCCGGGACTTCGGTCGACACCACGTGGTTGGGCACCAGGTCCGCCAGCTGCTCGAACCACCACAGGCTCAGCTGCGTGAGGACGACGCCCTTGCCGGGGATGCCCGGGGACAGCACGTGGTCGTAGGCCGACACCCGGTCGCTCGCGACGACGAGGACGACGTCACCGAGCCCGGCAGTCGACGCCGAGCCGTCCGGGACGTAGAGGTCGCGGACCTTTCCGGAGTAGGTGTGGGTCCAGCCCTCGAGCGGCGCGGCGGCAGTCACGGCCCCTAGTGTGCCGGGTCAGACGAGGTCGTCTCCACCGTCGAGCCCGTCGGGGACGGGCAGCCCGACCAGCCGGACGAGCCGCTGCACCGTCTCCTCGACGAACGTGTCCTCGGGCTCGTCGACGTGCTCCTCGGCCAGCAGCCGCCGCACGTGCTTGGCCTCCACGTCGACCGCACCGACCAGCAGCGCCCACTCGGCGAAGGCCTCGGCCTCGGCATCGAGGTCCACGGGGTCGCTCTCGGTCGGGTCGTCGAAGAAGTCCCGCGGCTGGAAGCCGAGGTAGAACCGACCTCGGCCCTCCGGCGCCGGGCGGTAGTCGACGGTGGCGATGTCGCCGTCCTGGACCTCGATGGCCAGGCTCGGGGTGACCGCGACGTCGCCGCCCCAGGTGCCGTCGCCGTACACGAACGTCGTGGTGCTCATCGCGCGATGTCCGATCGGTGGTGGGAGAACGGCAGCTCGATCTGCGCGACGCCCGCGTAGGCCGCGGCCCTGGCGGCGGCCAGGTCCGAGCCGACGCCGACGACCGACAGCACGCGGCCGCCCGCGGAGACGAGGTGCGCACCGTCGATCGCGTCGTCGTCGTCCCCTGCCGCGTTCAGCCGCAGCGCGGTGCCGGCGTGCAGGACGTGCACCCCGGGGAGCGCCTCGGCGTCCTCGATGCCGGTGATCGGGTCCCCCGAGCGGACGGCCCCCGGGTAGCCGCCGGACGCGACGACGACCGTGACGGCCGCGTCGTCGCGCCACTGCAGCGGCGGCAGCGAGCCGAGCGTGCCGGTCGCGCTCGCCAGCAGCACGCCCGCGAGCGGGGTGGCCAGCCGCGCGAGGACGACCTGCGTCTCGGGGTCGCCGAACCGGGCGTTGAACTCGACGACCTTCAGGCCGCCCGACGTGAGGGCGAGGCCGACGTACAGGACTCCCGCGAACGGCGTGCCGCGGCGGGCCATCTCCGCGATCGTCGGCCGCGCGACGCGCTCGACCACCTCGTCGACGAGGTCCGCGGGCGCCCACGGCAGCGGCGAGTACGCGCCCATGCCGCCGGTGTTCGGTCCCGCGTCGCCGTCGAGCGCGCGCTTGAAGTCCTGCGCGGGCACCAGCGGGACGACGTCCACGCCGTCCGACAGCACGAACAGGGAGATCTCGGGTCCGTCGAGGTAGTCCTCGATGACGACGCGCCCGTCGGGCTTGGCCAGGCACGCCCGCGCGTGGGCCAGCGCCTCGGTCCGGTCATCGGTGACGACGACGCCCTTGCCGGCGGCCAGACCGTCGTCCTTGACCACGTAGGGGGCACCGAACGCATCGAGTCCGGCGGCGGCCTCCTCGATCGTCGTCGCCACGCGCGGCTCGGCGGTCGGGACGCCCGCGGCGGCCATGACCTCCTTGGCGAACGCCTTCGAGCCCTCGAGCCGGGCGCCCGCCGCGGACGGACCGAAGGCGGGGATCCCCGCGGCGCGCACGGCGTCGGCGACACCGGCCACCAGCGGCGCCTCGGGGCCGACGACCACGAGGTCGGCGTCCAGGGCCGTGGCCAGCGCGGCGACCGCGGCACCGTCCAGCGGGTCGACCGCGTGCAACGTGGCCAGCCCTCCGATGCCGGGGTTGCCCGGCGCCGCGTGCAGGGCCGTCACCGCGGGGTCGAGGGACAGTGCGCGCACCAGGGCGTGCTCACGAGCGCCGGTGCCGACGACGAGGATCTTCACGGCTCGGGAGCCTACCGGGCGGCCTCCGCGGCCTGCAGACGGGTCCGGAGGGCGTCGAGCTGGTCGACCATCGCCAGCGGAAGCCGGTCGCCGAACTGCGCGAAGAACTCCTCGGTCAGGTCGCACTCGGCGAGCCACGCGGCGGGGTCGACCGCCAGCAGCTCGTCTCTCGCCGCGGGCGGCAGGTCCAGCCCGTCGAGGTCCAGCTCGCCCTCGGCGGGCAGGAGGCCGATCGGCGACTCGACGCCGGGCAGGGACCCGTCGAGCCGCTGCAGCGCCCAGGCCAGCACGCGGGCGTTCTCCCCGAACCCGGGCCACAGGTACGACCCGTCGGCACTCTTGCGGAACCAGTTGACGCCGAAGACCGCGGGCAGCGGGACGCCACGGGCGGCGAGCTGCGCACCGAGCCGGAGCCAGTGGCCCCAGTGGTCGGCCATGTTGTAGCCGCAGAAGGGGAGCATCGCGAACGGGTCGCGACGCAGGGTGCCGACGGGGCCCTCGGCGGCGGCCGTCTGCTCGGAGGCGATCGTCGCGCCGAGGAATACGCCGTGCGCCCAGTCCCTCGCCTGCACCACGAGCGGCACGTTCGTGGCCCGCCGCCCGCCGAACCAGATGGCGTCGATGGGCACACCCTCGGGCGAGTCCCACGCGTCGGCGATGGTGGGGCACTGGTCCGCGGCCACGGTGAACCGGCTGTTCGGGTGGGCCGCCGGCGTGCCCGACGTCGGCGTCCAGTCGTTGCCCTGCCAGTCGGTCAGGTGGTCGGGCGGCGTCTCGGTCAGCCCTTCCCACCACACGTCACCGTCGTCGGTGAGCGCGACGTTGGTGAAGATGACGTCGTGGGCGAGCATCTCGATCGCGGCGGGGTTGGTGCGGACGCCGGTGCCGGGTGCGACGCCGAAGAAGCCCGCCTCCGGGTTGATCGCACGCAGCCGTCCGTCGGTGCCCGGGCCGCCGGGGCGCAGCCAGGCGATGTCGTCACCGATCGTCTCGACCGTCCAGCCCGGGATCGCCGGCCGCAGCATCGCGAGGTTGGTCTTCCCGCACGCCGACGGGAACGCGGCGGCGACGTGCGACACGACGCCCGTCGGCGAGGTGACGCGCAGGACGAGCATGTGCTCGGCCAGCCAGCCCTCGTCGCGCGCCATGACCGACGCGATCCGCAGCGCGAAGCACTTCTTGCCGAGCAGGGCGTTGCCGCCGTAGCCCGAGCCGTACGACCAGATCTCGCGGGTCTCCGGGAAGTGCACGATGTACTTCGTCGGGTTGCACGGCCACGGGACGTCGGCCTGCCCGTCCTGCAGGGGCGCGCCGACCGAGTGGACCGCGGGTACGAAGTCGCCGTCGGCGCCCAGCAGCTCGAGCACCGGCGTGCCCACCCGCGTCATCACCCGCATGCTGACCACCACGTACGGCGAGTCGGTGACCTGTACTCCCAGCTGCGAGATCGGCCCCCCGAGCGGGCCCATCGAGAACGGGACCACGTACATGGTCCGGCCCCGCATCGACCCGGCGAAGACGTCCGCCAGCTCCGTGCGCATGGTGCGCGGCTCGCGCCAGTGGTTGGTGGGACCGGCGTCGTCCGGGTCCGCCGAGCAGATGAACGTCCGGTCCTCGACCCGCGCCACGTCGGACGGGTCGGACCGCGCCAGGTAGGAGCCGGGCCGCAGCTCCTCGTCGAGCCGCAGCAGGGTGCCGGCCTCGACCATGCCCTCGACCAGCGCGTCAGCCTGCTGCGCCGAGCCGTCGACCCAGACGATGTCGTCGGGCTCGGTGAGCGCGGCCACCTCCCGCACCCATGCCAGCAGCGCGCGGTGCGGACCGCGGTCGGACGGGTAGGTGGACGGGTAGCGCAGGGGGTCCAGCTGGGCGAGCGTCATCACGACCTCCGGGAAGGAACCTGTTCCTTCCACCGTGGCCCTCATCGCGCCCGCATTCCATCACCCGGGACCGGAAAGATCCTGGATTCTTGTCATCCCCGCAACTCAGGCGCCATCCAGGGGCAGGGGCAGGGCGTCGAAGTAGATGCGGACGCGTCGACGGCCCTCGGTGTCGCCGGCGGCCTTGCGCTCCTTGGCCCGCCTGACGGCCCCGTCGATGATCGCCTGGACCCCGTGCACCACCTCGCGCATCTCGTCGAGAGTGAGGTCGGCGGTGGACCTGTCGTTCAGCGACGCCTCCTCCCACTGCGGGGTGTCGCCCTCCGCCATCCACCGGCCGAGCACCTGGGCACGCTCGGCGACCACGCCCTGGAGCAGCGCGCTGGCAGCCTCGGCGGTCCGGGGGTCGCGGAGCATGTCCCCGCCGTCGACGCTGTACCCGACCGCACGCCACCACCGGTCCCGTCCGCGCTGGTGGGCGGGGTCGTCCTCGACGAAGCCGTGCTTCTCCAGCTGGCGCAGGTGGTAGCTGGTCTGGCCGCTGCTCTCCCCCAGGTGCCGGGCGAGCTGGCTGGCGGTCGCCGACCCGTGCTCGGCCAGGTAGTCGTACATGGCCATGCGCAGGGGGTGTGCCAGCGCCTTCAGCTCCTCCGGCCCGATCGCGCGGGCCCGGAACGACAGGGGGTTGCTCTCGGACATTCGCAGAGATACCTTTGCAGAGTTGTCTTTGCAGAGTTTCCTCTTTGATCCTACCCGGGAGTGCCCATGCGCGAGCAGGCCGCCACGCGCGAACCGCTCGGCCGCCGGTTCACCGCGCACCTGACGGCGACGGGCCTCGCCAACCTCGGGGACGGCATCGTGCAGATGGGCGTCCCGCTGTACGCGCTGACGCTCACGCGCTCGCCCAGCCAGATCGCCCTGCTCACCGCCGCGGCGTGGCTCCCCTGGCTGGTGCTCGGGTTGGCCGCCGGGGTGGTCGTCGACCGGCGCGACCGCAAGTACACCCAGGTGGTCGGCCTCGCCGCCCGCGCGCTCCTGCTCGGCGCAGCCGTCTGGCTGGTCACCACGGGGCAGATGACGATGGTCGCGCTCACCGTGATCGTGCTCCTGTACGGGGTCACCGACGTCTTCGTCGACCTCGCCGGCTCCGCGCTCGTGCCGGACCTCGTGCCCCGCTCCCGCCTCGAGGCCGCGAACGGCCGCACGCTCGCCGCGCAGCAGGTCATGGCCACGTTCGTCGGCGGACCCGTCGCCGGCGCGATGCTCGCGCTCGGTACGGGCTGGGTGTTCGGCGTGCCGGCCGGTCTCGGCGTGCTCGCCCTCCTGCTCATCGCGACCCGGATCCCGGGCAGCTACCGGCACGCGGCGGCACAGAAGCGCTCGGCGACCAGCGAGATCCGCGAGGGCGTCGGCTTCCTGGTCCACCACCCCGTGCTCCGCCCTCTCCTGGTGGCCAGCAGCGTGATGAACATGGCCAGCACCGGCTACTTCGCGGTGTTCGTGCTCTGGATGGTCGGCCCCGGGTCCCGCGTCGGCCTCGAGCCCGAGCACTACCCGCTGCTCACCGCGGTCCTGGCGGTCGGCGCGGTGGTGGGCTCGATCGCCGCCGAGCCGCTGGGGCGCCGCATCCCCGAGGTGCGGCTGCTGCTGGGCTGCTGGCTCATCGACGCCCTGCTCATGGCGGTCCCGGTCCTGGTGCCCACCGTGCCCGCCATCGCGGTGTCGATGTTCTTCCTGGGGTTCCTCAACACCAACGGCAACGTGATCTCGCAGTCGATGCGCCAGCGGATGGTCGCACCGGGGATGCTCGGTCGCGTGGGCGGTGCCAGCCGGACCCTCGGCTACGGGCTCATGCCGCTCGGCGCGCTGCTCGGCGGCCTCGTGGCGGAGCAGTGGGGCCTGGCCGCGGTCTTCCTCGGCGCGACAGCCGTGTGCGTCGTGGCGGCCGGCTACCCGATCGCGGTGGTCCGCCAGCGCATGCTCGCCGAGCTCGAGCTCCCCGCCCCCGCGCCCGCGCCGAGCCCCGCGTCGGCATACTGACCGCGTGCCCCGGCTGACCCCGCCCGCGATCACCCCCGGAACCCTGCGCGACCTGGACCAGCCGGTGCTGCGCGCCGACGGGGTGGTGCTGCGCCCGTGGCAGGCCGACGACGCCGCCACGGTGGCCACCGCCTACGACGACCCGGGCATCCGGCGCTGGCACGACCGCGCCATGAGCGCGGACGAGGCGGACGCGTGGGTGGCCTCGTGGGCCGGCCGGTGGCGCGACGAGACCGGCGGCGGCTGGGCGATCACGACGGCCGAGGAGGTCGTGGGCCAGATCAGCCTCCGGTCGCTCGACCACGGCGACGGCCGCTCCGACGTCTCCTACTGGGTCCTGCCGGGGGCGCGCGGTCGCGGGGTCGCGACGACCGCGCTGCGCACCGTGGGCACCTGGGCGTTCGGCGTGCTCGGGCTGCACCGGATCGAGGTCGACCACTCGGTCGACAACCCGGCGTCGTGCGCGGTCGCCACCCGCGCCGGCTATCGCCTCGAGGGCACCAAGCGGGGCGACGCCCTGCACGCGGACGGCTGGCACGACATGCACCTGCACGCCCGCGTGGCGGGGGACACCGAGGTCAGCTGAGCAGCTCGTGCCGGACGATCGTGGCCTCGCGGCCGGGGCCGACACCGACCGACGAGATGCGCACGCCCGAGATCTCCTCGAGGCGCAGCAGGTACCGCTGCGCCGCGGCCGGCAGGTCGTCGAACTCCCGGGCCCCGGAGATGTCCTCGGTCCAGCCGTCCAGGTACTCGTAGACCGGCGTCGCGTGGTGGAAGTCCGACTGGTCGTACGGCATCTCGTCGAACCGGCGGCCCTTGACGTCGTACGCCACGGCGACGGGGATCTTGTCCCGGCCGGTGAGCACGTCGAGCTTGGTGACCACCAGGTCGGTGAGGCCGTTGACACGGCTGGCGTACCGGACCACGACGGCGTCGTACCAGCCGGTGCGGCGCGGGCGGCCGGTCGTGGTGCCGAACTCGCCACCGGTCTGACGCAGCCACTCGCCGTCGTCGTCGAGGAGCTCGGTGGGGAACGGGCCCTCGCCGACGCGCGTGGTGTACGCCTTGGCGACGGCGACGACGCGGTCGATCCTCGTCGGCCCGACCCCGGAGCCGGTGCAGGCGCCGCCGGCGGTGGCCGACGAGGACGTGACGAACGGGTAGGTGCCGTGGTCGACGTCGAGCATCGTGGCCTGGCCGGCCTCGAACACGAGCGTCTTGCCCTGGTCGAGGGCCGTGTTCAGCAGCAGCGGCGTGTCCGCGACCATCGGGTGCAGGCGCTCGGCGTGCCGCAGCAGGTCCTCGACCGTCTCGTCGACCGTGATGGCCCGGCGGTTGTAGACCTTCACCAGCAGGTGGTTCTTCTGGTCGAGGGCGCCCTCGACCTTCTCGCGCAGGATCTTCTCGTCGAACAGGTCCTGGACGCGGATGCCGACGCGGTTGATCTTGTCGGCGTAGGCGGGGCCGATGCCGCGGCCGGTGGTGCCGATCCGTCGCTTGCCCAGGAACCGCTCGGTGACCTTGTCGAGCGTGCGGTTGTAGGGCGCGATCACGTGCGCGGCCGAGGAGACCTTGAGGGCGGAGGTGTCCACGCCGCGCGCCTCGAGCGCGTCGATCTCCTCGAACAGCACCTCGATGTCCACCACGACACCGTTGCCGATGACCGGGACGACACCGGGCGACAGGATCCCGGAGGGCAGCAGGTGCAGGGCGTACTTCTCCCCGCCCACGACGACCGTGTGGCCCGCGTTGTTGCCGCCGTTGAACTTCACGACGTAGTCGGTCCGCGAGCCGAGCTGGTCGGTCGCCTTGCCCTTGCCCTCATCGCCCCACTGAGCACCGAGCACCACGACGGCCGGCATCGAGATCACCACTCCCACTCTGCCTACGGTGCGGACCCGTGTACCGGGGCCGAGCACCGGGCGGCAGCGACCCAGTACCTCCGAGAGGGTACCGGATCGTCAAGAAAGGGTCATGTCAGCGCAGGTCGGCGACCTCTTCGGCCGACGTGCCGCTGTCCACGAGGAACGTCTGGCAGCGCTGCACCTCCTCGGTCTCCCCGATCGCCTCGGCGGCCTCGGCGAGTGCGAGCAGGGCCCGCAGGAAGCCCTGGTTGGGGCCGTGGTCGGCCGGGATGGGTCCCCGGCCGTGCCACCCGGCGCGGCGCAACGCGTCCAGACCGCGGTGGTAGCCCGTGCGTGCGTACGCGTACGCCGCCACCGGGTCACCCTCCTCGGAGAGCGCGTGCTCCGCGAGGAGCGCCCACAGCAGGGACGAGGCCGGTGCAGCCGGCACGGCCTCGCGCGGCGACGATCCGCTGCTGAGCGCGTCGCGCGCGTCGGCCTCGGGGCCGTCGGTGGGCAGCAGGGTCGGGGCGGGGCCGTCCAGGAGGTTCTCGTGGCTCATGGGCCCAGTGTGCACGGCGCAGGATGCGCGGCTACAGTCGTGGCGCCGACCTGGACCGATGTTCGGTGCGCACCGCCCCCCATCCAGACAGGGTGCTCCATGATCGAGATCTCCACGTCGTCCACGACGACGACCCTGACGATCGCGGGCGACCTGGACCTGGCTGAGCGGGACCAGTTCCCGGAGATCGCCGCGCGCGTCGTGGGCCTGCGCCGCCAGCTCGTGGTCATCGACATGTGCCAGGTCACCTTCATGGACTCGACCGGTGCCGCGTTCCTCATCTCGCTGGCCGACTCCGGCCGCAAGCGCGGCGGCGCCACGGTGCTGCGTGGCGCGGACCCGCGGGACCTGTTCGTCATCGAGATCTGCGGCGCGCTCGACCTGTTCCGGATCGACACGGAGCACCGCTGCGAGACGGACGTCGGCCCGTCGGACTTCCGCCGCCCCGACGGCGCCCCGGCTCCCGCCTAGCGTCCGCTGGGCGGCAGCGACCCCGGTCGCACCTTCGCCCACACGAGCTTGCCGCCCCGGGACTGCCGCCAGCCCCAGTCCGCGAGCCGCTCGACGATCTGCATGCCGAAACCACCCACCCGGCCGGGGTGGCCGTCCGTGGTGACCGGCGGCGCGGGGTTGCCGTCCTCGACCTCGATGCGCAGGCCGTCGCCCGTGTCGTAGAGCTGCAGCGAGACGTGGCCGAAGCCGTGCAGGACGGCGTTCGCCACCAGCTCGGAGACCACGAGCTCCGCGTTCGCGGCGTCCTCGATCCCCCACGCGTGGCAGGTCCGCAGCACCGCGTGTCGTGCCCGCCCGATGGAGGCTGCCTCGCTCGGCAGGGACCACCGCCGGCGGCGCGGGCTGCGCGCCCGCTCCACCTGGTCCAGCGGTGACGGCACGCGCACGACCACCACGGCGACGTCGTCCTCCGGGTGGTCCGCGAGCCGGGACAACAGCTCCTCACCGACTCCCGCGGCGTCCCGGGCGGTGACGGCGGCGGCGACCGCGCACAGGGCGTCCAGGCCGTCGCGCAGGCCACGGTCCCGCCGCTCGATCAAGCCGTCGGTGTAGTAGACGAGCACGTCGCCCGGCTGCAGGTCGATCGCGCCCGTGGCCCGGGGGCCGCCGCCGAAGCCGATCAGCGGGCCGCCCGCCGCGTCGAGCTGGGTGACGGCGCCGGCCCGGACCAGCAGCACCGGCAGGTGCCCGGCCCGCGAGTACTCCAGCCGCCAGGCGTCGTCACGGCGCGTCAGGGTGGACAGGACCAGCCCGGCGGGACGCGGTACGCGCATGCCCGCGATCAGCTGGTCCACGCGCTCCAGGACGGGTCCCGGGGTGGTCAGGTCGAAGATGTACGAGCGGACCACCGAGCGCAGCTGACCCATCGACGCCGCGGCCTCGACGTCGTGGCCGACGACGTCACCGATCACCACGCCCACCACGTCCGGGCTGACCTGCAGGACGTCGTACCAGTCCCCGCCGACCTGGGCGTTGTCCGAGTTGGGTGCGTAGTAGGTCCACACGTCGAGCCCGTCGACCTCGGCCTGCTCGGGGAGCATCGCGCGCTGCAGCGCCTCGGCCAGCCGGTGCTCGCGGTCGTAGAGACGCGCGTTGTCGATCACCATGCCGACGCGGCGGGCGGTGAGCTCGAGCACGGTGCGCACGGACGGCTCCAGCGCGTGCAGCCCGGCGCCCTCCGGTCCCTGGACGGCGAGGACACCCAGCACCCGGCGCCGACCGGGCAGGGGGAACACCAGCACGCGCTGACCCTCGGCGACGCCCGGCACGGCCGCGGCGTGGTGCGTCAGCCAGGCAGACGCACTCCCGCCGCCGTAGGACCCGGTCAGGTCGAGCTCCACGGGTCGGTCGAGCTCGGCGTCCAGCAGCTGCTGGACCGCGTCGTGCCCCGGGACACCGGCTCCCCGGACGTCGCCGTGCCGCGTGCCCTTGCCGGTCGGGGGGTGCCCACCGTCGATCCCGTCGGCCACCCGCAGGCCACCGTCGTTGAGGTAGAAGGCCGCCCAGCTCACCACGGACCGCCGCAGCAGCGCCGCGATCTCCCGCAGGGCGTGCGGGTCGTCGACGTCCATGAGCAGGTCCGACACCTGGGCGATGAGGTTCAGGCTGCGCCGCTCGCGCCGCTCCGACTCCACGGCAGCCGCCCCGTCCTGGTGCGAGCCCGCCGCGCCGGGATCCTGCAGGGCGGCCACCCAGTGCGTGACCGCACCGTCCGTGCCCGCGCGCACCGGCGACAGGTACGCCCGGAACGTGACGCTCGTCCCGTCGGCGAGGGGAAGCTCGACGGACTGCACGACGTCCTGCCGGGCGGGTGACAGACCGGTGTCGGCAAAGATCTCGCGATAGCGGTCCCGCGCGCCGTCGAGGCCGTACCCTGTGACGTTCTGGAAGGCGTCGTTCACCCACACGACGGGCAGGTCCGACGCCGTCGCATCCAGGAGGGCGATCGGCACGGAAGTCGCCCCGAGAGCACGGTCACGGATCTCGGCGAGCTGCGGTTCGGCTGAGCCGGGAGCGTGAGAGTTGACCGCCACCACCTCCGATCGTCTAGCGTGCTGAACAGGCACGTCGTCGAGAACCAGGCGCTGCCTGTTGGATGTCACTGAAAGGAACGCCGTGCGCGACGGTAACAGCACGATCCCCGACGAGCCTGCCGACGTCTCGCAGGTCGACCCCACCGTCGGGGTCGTCGGCGAGCCAGGAGCAGTTCAGGTCATCGTCGGCACCGACGCCACGCGGATCGTGCTATCGGGCGAGGTCGACGCCGACCTCGGTGCCGAGCTGCAGGAAGCCACGGCAGAGGCCGAGCAGGTCGGCCTGCCGATCGAGGTGGACGCCCACCACGTGACCTTCATGGACTCCTCCGGTGTCGCGTTCCTGGCCCGCCTGTCCATCCGGTCCCAGCACCGTGTGCGGCTCCTCCGGGTGCCGCCGACGGTGCGGTTCCTGCTCGAGGTCACCCGCATCGGGGAGCTCCTCGACGTCGTCGAGGGTGAGGACTCGCAGTTCCAGCCACTCGACGACACCACCAACTGAGAAAGGGCCCCGGACCGAAGTCCGGGGCCCTTCTCGTTGTCAGGCGTCAGGCGCCGAGCGTGTGCCCGGCAGAGCGGAGCTGCTGCGCGGCCTCGACGAGGCGCTTGGCCATGCCGGCCTCGGCGAGCTTGCCCCAGGCGCGCGGGTCGTAGGCCTTCTTGTTGCCCACCTCGCCGTCCACCTTGAGCACGCCGTCGTAGTTGGAGAACATGTGGCCGACGACGGGCCGCGTGAACGCGTACTGCGTGTCGGTGTCGATGTTCATCTTGATGACGCCGTTGTCGACGGCCTCGGAGATCTCGGCCTCGGTGGAGCCGGACCCGCCGTGGAACACCAGGTCGAACGGGTTCTCCTTGCCGATCGCGTCACCGACCGCCTTCTGGATGTCGGCGAGGATCGACGGGCGCAGCTTGACCGCACCGGGCTTGTAGACGCCGTGCACGTTGCCGAACGTCAGGGCCGTCAGGTAGCGGCCCTTCTCGCCCGCACCGAGCGCGCGGACCGTGGCCAGCCCGTCCTCGACGGTCGTGTACAGCTTGTCGTTGATCTCGGCCGTGTGGCCGTCCTCCTCGCCACCGACGACGCCGACCTCGATCTCGAGGATCGTGCGGGCCTGGCGGGAGAGCTCGAGGAGCTCCTCGGCGATGATCAGGTTCTCGTCCAGCGGGACCGACGAGCCGTCCCACATGTGCGACTGGAACGTGGGGAGCTTGCCCGCCTTGACCTGCTCGATCTCGAGCGCGAGCAGCGGCCGCACCCAGGAGTCGAGGTTCTGCTTGGCGCAGTGGTCGGTGTGCAGCGCAACGGTGATCGGGTAGCCCTTGGCCACCTCGGCCGCGTACGCCGCGAGGGCGAGCGAGCCGGCGACGCGGTCCTTGACGGTCGAGCCGGACGCGTACTCGGCACCGCCGACGGAAACCTGGATGATGCCGTCGGACTCCGCCTCGGCGAAGCCCTGCAGCGCTGCGGTGACGCTCTGGGACGACGTGACGTTGACGGCCGGGTAGGCGAACTTGCCCGCCTTCGCCCGGTCGATCATCTCGGCGTAGACCTCGGGGGTGGCGATGGCCATGTGCAAGCATCTCCTGCGTGTAGAGGGAGGGGTATCACAACGATTCTGGCACGCCCGCCTGGGTTCGCCCCCGGGACGTTCTACCCCTGGACACCCGCGTGCTGTGCGATCCAGGCGTGCATCGCGATCGCGGCGGCCGCGCCAGCGTTGATCGAGCGGGTGGAACCGAACTGAGCGATGTGCAGCACGTCGAGGGCCGCGGCGCGGGCGGCATCGGACAACCCGACCGACTCCTGGCCGAACAGCAGCACGCAGGAACGCGGCAGCGGGTACCCCTCGAGCGCCACGGATCCGGGCAGGTTGTCGACGCCGAGCACGGGCAGCCGGTGCTCCTCAGCCCAGGCCAGCAGGTCGTCGACCGTGGGGTGGTGACGCACGTGCTGGTAGCGGTCGGTGACCATGGCGCCCCGGCGGTTCCAGCGCCGGTTGCCGACGATGTGCACCTCGGCGGCGAGGAACGCGTTCGCCGTCCGGACCACCGAGCCGATGTTGAGGTCGTGCGCCCAGTTCTCGATCGCGACGTGGAAGGGGTGCCGACGGGTGTCGAGGTCGGCCACGATCGCCTCGAGGCTCCAGTACCGGTAGCGGTCCACGACGTTGCGCCGGTCACCCTCCGCCAGCAGCTGCGGGTCGTACTGCTCCCCCGTCGGCCAGTCGCCCACCCAGGGACCCACTCCGACCTGCTCGCGCTCCTCGTCCACGGGCGCCACGGTAACCGCCGGCCGGTGACCGGCTCACACGGGCACGGAGCCGTCAGGCGAGGGTGACCTCCAGCTCCACCACGGACCAGGACAGCGGGGGCAGCCGCAGGCTCACGGTCCCGTCCTCGGCGCGCACCCCGTCGAGGGGGGCGAGCCCGACCCGGTCCGGCGCGTCCTGCGTGTTGGTCGTGTGCCGGTCACCGCCCTCGGGCACGGCCAGCACCTCGGCGCGGGTCACCCGGCCGGCGGCCCAGCCGCGCAGGTCGACGCCGACCTCCGCCTCGTCGTCCAGGCCCCGGTGCGCGAGGAACAGGGCGACGCGGCCACGCTCCTCGTCCCATGTGGCGGAGACGTCGACGAGGTCCACGCCACCGAACCTGGCCGTGTCGTAGCGGTCGGAGGTGACGGCGGCGCGCAGCACCGTCCCCCGGGCGAGCGCCGCCGTGCGCGCGAACGGCCAGAAGATCGACTGCCGCCAGGCGGGACCTGCCTCCTCCGAGCGGATGGGTGCGATGACGTTGACCAGCTGCGCCTGGTTGGCGATCTTCACGCGGTCGCCGTGCCGCAGCAGCGAGTTGAGGAACGTGCCGACCACCACGGCGTCGGTGACCGAGTACTCGTCCTCGATGATCCGCGGGTGCTCGCGCCAGACGCCGGCCCGCTCGATCACGTGCGGCTGGTCGGGCGTGTTCTTGCCCGTGGCGTACCAGACGTTCCACTCGTCGAACGAGAGGTCGATGCGCTTCTTGTGCTTGCCCTTGGCCCGGACGGCGTCCGCCGTGGCCACCACCGACTCGATGAAGTAGTCCATGTCGGCCGCGCTGGCCAGGAAGCTCGCGTGGTCGCCGTCGTGCTCCTGGTAGTAGGCGTGCAGCGAGACGTAGTCGACCTCGTCGTAGGTGTGCCCGAGCACCGTCTGCTCCCATGCCCCGAACGTCGGCATCCCGGAGTTCGACGAGCCGCAGGCCACGAGCTCGATCGACGGGTCCACCAGGCGCATGGCCTTGGCCGCCTCGGCCGCCAGCCGCCCGTACTCGTCGGCCGTCTTGGCGCCCATCTGCCACGGGCCGTCCATCTCGTTGCCCAGGCACCACAGCCGGATGTCGAACGGCTCGTCGTGGCCGTTCTTGCGTCTGCGGTCGGAGAGCTCGGTGCCGCCGGGGTGGTTGGCGTACTCGACGAGCGCGCGGGCCTCCTGGACACCGCGGGTGCCCAGGTTCACCGCCTCCATGACCTCGACCCCGGCGAGGCGGGCCCAGTCGACGAACTCGTGCAGGCCGAACGCGTTGGTCTCGACCGTGTGCCAGGCGCCGTCCAGCCGCCGCGGGCGCTCCTGCCCGACGCCGTCCTCCCAGTCGTACCCGGACACGAAGTTGCCGCCGGGGTAGCGCACCACGGTCGCGCCCAGCTCCTTGACCAGGTCCAGCACGTCACCGCGGTAGCCCTGGGCGTCGGCCGTCGGATGGCCGGGCTCGTAGATACCGGTGTAGACGCACCGGCCCATGTGCTCGACGAACGAGCCGAAGATCCGGGGCGGGACCTCGCCGACGACGAAGTCCCGGTCGAGCGTGACTCGCGCGCGCGACATCACTGCCCTCCGAAGCCGGTCGTGGCGAAACCCTTGATGATCTGTCGCTGGAAGAACAGGAAGACGACCACCAGGGGCAGCGCGGCGAGCACCGCGGAGGCCATCACCTGCGCGTACTGCAGGCCGTAGGCGCTCTTCACGGTCTGCAGCCCCACGGGCAGGGTCATGAGCGACGAGTCGCTGGTGGCGATGAACGGCCACAGGAAGTTGTTCCACGCCGCGATGAACACGAAGATCGCGACGGCGGCCATGATCGGCCGCGACAGGGGCAGCACGATCGACCAGAACACCCGCAGGCGCCCGGCGCCGTCGATGCGTGCCGCGTCCTCGAGCTCGACCGGGACCTGGTCGAAGAACTTCTTGAGGATGAACACCATCGCCGGGTGGACCACCTGCGGCAGGATCACGGCCCAGTACGTGTCGACGAGGTTGAGCGTGAGCATCTCGTAGAACAGCGGCACGATGAGCACCTGCGGCGGGATGATGATCGAGGCGATGATCGCCCAGAACAGCCAGCGCCGGCCCGTGAAGTCCAGCCGGGAGAACGCGTAGGCCGCCAGCGCGGTCACCGCGAGGGTGATCACCGTGATCGCGACGGACGTGATGAGGCTGTTCCACGTCCACAGCGGGATGTTCCCCTCGCGCAGCACGTTCGCGTACGCGTCGGTGGTGAAGCCGTCGGGCGGCAGCCAGGACACGGGGGTCGCGGCGGCGGCCGTCTCGGACTTGAACGAGGTGACGACCGCCCACAGGAAGGGCAGCAGCCAGAACACGGCGAGCACCACCAGGGCGACGATGGCACCGATCCGGCTGGGGCTGACGAACCGCTCGCCGGTGCGCAGGCCCGCCTTCGCGGCGAACCAGCCCCGCGCCGGCCGGCCGGCCGCGGCGGCGTTGGGCTGCGGTGCGACTGTCGTGGTCATGAGGCACCCCTCCGGGTCGTCAGCCGCATCTGTGCGATCGAGATGATCACGATGATGGCGAAGAAGATGTAGGCGATCGCCGAGGCGTAGCCGAAGCGGTAGCCCGTGAAGCCCGTCTCGAAGACGTACTGGACGACCGGGCGCGTCACGCCGCCGGGGCCACCCTGCGTCATGATGTAGATCTGGTCGAAGATCTTCAGCGAGGCCAGGATCTGCAGGATCACGATGAGCACCGTCGTCGGTCCCAGCTGCGGGACCGTGATCGAGCGCAGCTGCCGCCAGCGTCCGGCGCCGTCGAGCGCGGAGGCCTCGTACTGCTGCTCGGGGATGTTCTGCAGCGCCGTCAGGTACAGCAGGAAGTTGAAGCCGACCGTCCACCACAGCGTCATGAGGACGACCGCGAACATCGCCCACGTCGGGTCCTGCAGCCAGGCCACCGGGTCGACACCGACCGCGCCGAGCAGGTAGTTCACGAGCCCGAGCTGCGGGTTGTACATCCAGATCCAGAACTGGGCGGCGACGGTGGACGCCAGCAGGAACGGCATGAAGAAGGACAGCCGCCACAGCCACTGCCCGGGCAGGCCCTGGTGCACGAGGAGCGCCAGCACCAGCGCGACGATCACCAGCGGCACGGTCGACAGCACCGTGAACCACAGGGTGTTGAGCAGGGAGCGCCACATGATCGGGTCGTTCAGCGCCTCGACGTAGTTGTCGAACCCGAGGAGCTCGCCCCCGGCTCCGGTGATGCTCTCCCCGGTGAAGCTGAGGTAGAAGCCGTGCACGAGCGGCCAGATGAGGAACATCAGGAAGACGACCATGAACGGGGCGACGAAGGCCCAGCCGATCCGGTTGTCGCGCGAGCGCCGTTCGCGCTCACCGCGGCGGATCTGCTCGGCGGACGTGGTGCGCGGCGGAGCGCCGGTGACAGAGACGTCGAGAGCTGCAGAGGACACGGTCAACTCCTTCCGGTCACACCGGGTTCGGCTTGGCGAGCTGGACGTTGACGCGACGGACGAAGGCGTCGAAGCCCTCCGCCGGGTCGGAGCCGTTCAGGTAGACGTCCTGCACTGTCTCCAGGAAGTAGTTCTGGAAGTCGCTGCCGGACCCGGTGAACCACGCCTCCGGGTCGTAGTTGAGGATCTCGGCGGCCGGCGCGTAGTGCGACTGCGGCACCAGCGCCTGGTACTCGCTGCTCTGCACCACGGGCTGGAAGCCGGGGACGTGCCCCGCCTCCGCCCAGCCGAACGAGTTCTGCAGCAGGTCGGCGACGAACTGGTAGGAGGCCCGCCGCTGCTCCGGGTCGGGGCTCGACTGGTGCGGCAGGGTGAATGCGTGCGAGTCGGCGTACGCCGCCGGCGTGCCGAACAGCGTCGGGATGGGCTGCGCGTCGAACGCGAGCCCCGAGCTCTTGGCCGTCGGCAGCTCCCACACGCCCGTGAAGAACAGGCCGCTCTCCCCGGACATGAACTCGGAGACCGCGGTGCCGTAGTCGCCGCTCGCGGTGGCGACGGTGCCGTCCAGCAGCTGCTGGATGAACTGCAGCGAGGAGACCGCCGCGTCGCGGTCGACCACGGCGGTGTTCCCGGACAGGTCGAAGTCCGCGTCGTGCTGCTTGTAGAACGTGTAGAAGAGCCGCCACATCTGGGCGCCGTCACCCAGGTAGCCGTACGACAGCCCGTGCTTGCCGGTGACCGCCTGCATGGCCCGCGCGACCTCGAGGAACTGCTCGGGGCTCTCGATCGGCGCCAGCTGGCCGTCCGGTCCGAGCACCCCGGCCTGCTCGGCGACGTCGAGGTTGTACATCATCACGAAAGGGTGCGAGTCGAGGGCGATCGAGAACTGCTGGCCCTCGAGCCTACCCTTGGCCCAGACCCGCTCGAGGAAGTCCGACTCCCGCACGCCGAGCTCCGCGAGCAGGTCGAGGTCCCACGGGTCCAGCAGGCCACCCGGCGCGTACCCCGCCACGCGCGACGCGTGCATGATCGCGACGTCGGGCGAGCGCCCACCGACGCTCGCCATGGCCAGCTTGGTGTAGTACGGCGCGCCCCAGGCCAGCACGGTCTGGGTGGCCTCGTAGCCGTTGCCCATGCCGTTCACCTGGTCCACCAGCCCCGCCATGGTGACGCCGTCGCCGCCGCTGAGCAGGTGCCAGTAGGCCAGCTCCCGCGCGCCGCTCGCCGAGGCCGCCGGCGCGCAGCCGGCCAGCGCGGAGGCGGCGGCGACGCCCCCGACGGTCGCCAGCGAGCCGAGCAGCATCTGTCGACGGGTGAGTCCCTGGCCCGGCGGGGAGACCGGCGCGGGGGGCGTCCGCCGGTGCGCGAAGCGGTGCAGTTCCATGCCCTCACTCCTTCGTGAGACACGTCCGACGTCGTCGTCGATGCGCGGGCGTCGGCGTCGTCGTCGTGCCCGATTTGCATCATTACATCGTGAGAACTTGGTCGCAAGATGCCCGTGGAGCAGCGGAAACGTCAGCCCCCTGGCGCGGACCACCACGCGATCCGCACGGCGACGCTGTTCACCACGGCGGCCCACACGGTCCGCACATCGCGCCCACGGGCCGCCCCCACCTCGCCCCGTACTCTGGGGTACATGCTGATGACGACCGCACTCACGGCCGCCGGACCGATCGCGGCTCTCGGGCCCGACTTCCTCAACGCCGACCACCTGATCGAGTCGTTCGGGGCCGCGGCCCTCATCGGCATCGCCCTCGTCATCTTCGTCGAGACCGGGTTGCTGTTCCCCATCCTCCCGGGGGACTCGCTGCTGTTCACCGCAGGCGCCCTGGTGGCGCAGGACACGCTGGACATCAACATCTGGGTGCTCTGCCTGGTCCTGTTCCTGGCCGCCTTCCTCGGCGACCAGACCGGCTTCCTCATCGGCCGCACGCTCGGGCCCAAGGTGTTCAACAAGCCGGACTCGCGCTTCTTCAAGAAGAAGTACATCGACCAGACGTACGCCTACTTCGACAAGTACGGCGGCCGCACGATCATCGTGGCTCGGTTCGTGCCCATCGTGCGCACGTACGCCCCCGTCGCCGCGGGCGTCGGCAACATGCGTTACCGCCACTTCGTCAGCTACAACGTGATCGGTGCTCTGCTGTGGGCCGTCGGCGTGACCCTGCTGGGCTACGCGCTCGGGAACGTCACGTTCATCAAGGAGAACATCGAGGCGCTGCTGATCGCCGTCGTGCTCGTGTCGGTCATCCCCATCGGCGTCGAGCTGCTCAAGGCGCGCCGCAAGGGCGGCGAACCCGAGGAGCGCGACGAGCGCTACGACGAGCAGTCGGAGCGCGACGAGGTCGAGCGCAAGGCGTTCGGCGCATGACCCAGCACGGCCCGCGGGAGATCCGCTCCTGGTTGTCCGACATGGACGGCGTGCTCGTGCACGAGGGCACCGCCCTGCCCGGAGCCGCGGAGTTCGTCCGGGCGCTGCGGGACGGCGAGCGCCCGTTCCTCATCCTCACCAACAACTCGATCTTCACCACACGGGACCTGCGGGCACGGCTCGCGTCCGCGGGGATCGACGTGCCGGAGGATGCCATCTGGACCTCCGCGCTCGCGACCGGGCAGTTCCTGGCCGACCAGATGCCCGGCGGCTCGGCGTACGTCATCGGCGAGGCGGGGCTGACGACCGCGCTGTACGAGGTCGGCTACACGCTGACCGACACGCAGCCGGACTTCGTCGTGCTCGGCGAGACGCGCACCTACTCCTTCGAGGCGATCACGCAGGCGATCCGCCTCGTCCAGGGCGGCGCCCGCTTCATCGCCACCAACCCGGACGTCACCGGTCCGTCGGCACAGGGCGACCTGCCGGCCACCGGCGCCGTCGCGGCCATGATCAGTGCCGCGACGGGCCGGCAGCCGTACTTCGTCGGCAAGCCGAACCCCATGATGATCCGCTCGGCGCTCAACCGGATCGACGCCCACTCCGAGACCACGGTGATGGTCGGCGACCGGATGGACACCGACATCGTCGCGGGCATCGAGGCCGGCCTGCGCACGTTCCTGGTGCTGTCCGGCTCGACGCGGCTGGGCGAGGTCGAGCGGTTCCCGTTCCGGCCGACCGAGGTCCTCGACTCCGTGCAGGACCTGGTCGAGCGGGTCTAGCTAGCTCAGAAGCTGACCTCGGGAGCCGCGCGCACGCTCGGCTCCTCGACCTCGAAGTACTCGGCGCGCTCGAAGTGGAACATGCCGGCGATGACGTTCGACGGGAACGACTCCACCTTGGTGTTCAGCTCACGGACGTTCGCGTTGTAGAACCGGCGACCGGCGGCGATGCGGTCCTCGGTGTTGGTGAGCTCGAGCTGCAGCTGCTGGAAGTTCTCGCTGGCGCGCAGCACCGGGTAGGCCTCGGCGACGGCGAACAGGCGACCGAGAGCCTGCGTCAGCTGGTTCTCCTGAGCGGCCTGCTCGGCGGGGCCGGAGGCGGGTCCCGCGGCGGCGGCGCGGGCCTGGGCGACCTCGTCGAAGACACCGCGCTCGTGGGCCGCGTAGCCCTTGACCGTCTCCACCAGGTTGGGGATCAGGTCGTGCCGTCGGTGCAGCTCGACGTCGATCTGGCGCCACGCCTCCTGCACGAGGTTCCGCAGCCGGACGAAGCCGTTGTACGTGGTGACGGCCCAGATGAGGGCGACCAGGACGATCGCGGCGACGACGATCAGGACGATGACACCGGTGGACACAGGAGGGCCTCTCAGCGGTTGGGCAGGTCAGGCGATCGTAGCCGTGGTCTGGGGGTCGTGGCCGTGCTCGAGCCAGACGTGCCGCGGGACCGACCGCACGACCGCGGCGAGCAGGCCGAGACGCGGGGCCAGCCGGTCGACCTTGGTCTTGCCGGAGTCCCACGTCAGGATCCACGTGCCGTCGATGCGCCACGGGGTGCCGAGCGCGTCGGGCTGCAGCAGGCGCTCCATCAGTCGCGGGTGCACGATCGCGTGCCCGGTGCGCTCGTCGGGCGCCGCCACCCGGTAGGCGCGGTTGAAGGCGTCCGACTCGAACCCGATGTCCTGCATCCCGACCAGCTTGCCCAGCCGCGCGCCCAGTCCCTCGGGGGTCACCTCGACGGACGGCAGGGACGTGGGCAGCGCGAGGGCGATGACGTGCGCGTAGTGGGTCCTGCGGGTCTTCCCGGCGCCGGTGGTCCACTCGTACGTGAACGACAGTGCGGCGAGCGACTCGAACTGCCCGCGCAGGACCTCGCGCGCCGTCCGAGACCCACCCGCGCCGAACGGCTGGCCGTCCGAGAGGCGGGCCAGCCCCGGCTCGGACTCGGAGTAGCTCCACCCGTTGCGCCGCGCCCACGCACGGAACCGCTCGTTCCGCCTCTTGTCGACCCACCACCCGATGACACCGGCGCCGACGATGACGAGCAGCCAGCAACCGAAGAAGACGACGTCCGAGCTCACGCTCATCGGGTCAGGCCAGGCCGAGGTCGGTCAGGCTGAACAGGTAGTGGTACGGCACGCCGAGGGCCTCGATCTTGGCCTGGGCGCCGGTGGCGCGGTCGACGATGACGGCGACCCCCATCACCTGCGCCCCCGCCTCGCGCGCGGCCTCGATCGCCGCGATCGGCGAGCCGCCCGTGGTCGAGGTGTCCTCGAGGATGACGACCTTGCGGCCGGCGATGTCCGGCCCCTCGACGCGGCGCTGCATGCCGTGCGCCTTGGCCTCCTTGCGCACCACGAACGCGTCGAGGTCCTGGCCGCGCGACGCGGCGGCGTGCAGGAGCGCGGTCGCGACGGGGTCGGCGCCGAGCGTCAGCCCGCCGACGGCGTCGATCTCCGCGGTGCCGAGCCCGACCTCCTCCAGCCGGTCCAGCATCAGGTGCCCGATGAGCGGGGCCGCGCGGTGGTGCAGCGTGACGCGGCGCAGGTCGACGTAGTAGTCGGCCTCACGGCCCGACGACAGGGTCACCTTCCCGTGCACGACCGCGAGGGCCTTGATCAGGTCGAGCAGCTGCTCGCGGGGGGTGGGGGTCAGGTCGTGGCTCACGGCGGTCAGGGTACCGGGGGCGACGTCTCCTGCCCCTGGAACGCCCGGCGGTAGCGGCCGAACGAGCGCACGGCGCTGCGCGGGGCGAGGCGGGCGACGGCGGACAGGGTCCGGTAGCGCAGGCTCGGCGTCGAGATGACGGCGCCGCGGCGGACGTCGGCGAGGGCCGTGGCCACCACGTCCTCGGGGCTCAGCCACACGATCTCGGGGTAGGCCGTCATGTCGATCCGGCCCCGCTCGTGGAACTCGGTGTGCACGAAGCCCGGGTTAAGCGCGGTCGCCGTGACCCCGGTGCCGCTCAGCTCGACCGCGAGGCTCTCGGTGAACACGCGCACCCAGGCCTTGTGCGCCGAGTAGGTGCCGGAGGTCAGCAGGGCGGCGACGGAGGCGACGTTGAGGATCGCGCCGCGCCCGCGCGCGACCATCGCGCCGGCGGCGGCGTGCGAGAGCACCATGACCGCGGTGACCATGACCGCGAGCGCCGACTCCTCGGCGTCGAGGTCGCCGGTCACGAAGCGCTGGTTGAGCCCCATGCCGGCGTTGTTCACCAGCAGGCCGACCGGTCGCTCGGTGTCGCGGAGGCGGTCGGCCACCCGCTCGACATCGGCGCGGTCCGACAGGTCCGCCACCAGGACCTCGGCGCGGATGCCGGCGGCGGCCTCCAGCTGGGCGGCGAGGCGCGTCAGGCGTTCCTCGTTGCGAGCGACCAGGACGACGTCGTGCCTGGCCGTGGCGAGCTGCCAGGCGAACTCCAGGCCGAGACCGGCGGACGCGCCGGTGATGAGTGCGGTTGCCATGCGCCCACCCTACGGACGGCGCCGCGAAATCGTGCGTCAGTGGCGGCACGTAGGGTGGCCCGCGTGACTGACGGGTGGGGTGGCGACGAACCGGACTGGCCTCTCGACGAGGAGCCGCCGTTCGACCCGACCTACGACGCCGCCCCGCCGGAGCACCAGACCGTTCCCGCCCGCGCGCCGAGGCCGGACCTCCCCCGTGACGTGACCCGGGAGCTCGATCCCGAGGCAGCGCTGGCCGCCGCGGCGGACGTGCTGCACACGGTGTGGGGCTACGACGCGTTCCGCGGCGAGCAGGCGGAGATCATCGACACCGTGGTGCGCGGGGGCGACGCCCTCGTGCTCATGCCCACCGGTGGCGGCAAGTCGCTGTGCTACCAGGTCCCCGCGCTGGTCCGGCAGGGCACCGGGGTCGTCGTCTCCCCGCTGATCGCGCTCATGCAGGACCAGGTCGACGCCCTGTCCGCGCTCGGCGTGCGCGCCGGGTTCCTCAACTCGACGCAGGAGTCGCACCAGCGCCGCGCGGTCGAGGACGCGTACCTGGCCGGCGAGCTGGACCTGCTGTACCTGGCGCCCGAGCGCCTGCGCGTCCGGGAGACCGTCGAGCTGCTCGACCGCGGCACCATCGCGCTGTTCGCCATCGACGAGGCGCACTGCGTGTCCCAGTGGGGGCACGACTTCCGGCCGGACTACCTGCAGCTGTCGATGCTGCACGAGCGCTGGCCCGAGGTCCCCCGGATCGCCCTGACGGCCACCGCCACCGAGCACACGCGCGCGGAGATCGCCCAGCGGCTGCAGCTCGGCGACGCCAGGCACTTCGTCGCCAGCTTCGACCGGCCCAACATCCAGTACCGCATCGCGCCCAAGGACAAGCCGCGCGACCAGCTGCTCAACCTCCTGCGCACCGAGCACGAGGGCGACGCCGGCATCGTCTACTGCCTGTCGCGCAACTCGGTCGAGCAGACCGCACAGTTCCTGGTGCAGCACGGCGTGACCGCGCTGCCGTACCACGCGGGTCTCGACCGGCACGTGCGCGCGCGGAACCAGTCGAGGTTCCTGCGCGAGGACGGCATCGTGATGGTGGCGACCATCGCGTTCGGGATGGGCATCGACAAGCCGGACGTCCGGTTCGTCGCCCACCTGGACCTGCCCAAGTCGGTCGAGGGGTACTACCAGGAGACCGGCCGCGCCGGCCGCGACGGTCTGCCGTCCACCGCGTGGCTCGCGTACGGGCTGGCGGACGTGGTCCAGCAGCGCCGGATGATCGACACGTCCGAGGGCGACGCAGCGCACAAGCGTCGGCTGACCGCGCACCTGGACGCGATGCTCGCGCTCTGCGAGACCGTGTCGTGCCGCCGCGTGCAGCTGCTCAACTACTTCGGGCAGGCGTCCCAGCCGTGCGGCAACTGCGACACGTGCCTGACCCCGCCGGAGTCGTGGGACGGGACGGTGGCGGCCCAGAAGCTGCTCTCGACCGTCGTCCGCCTCGAGCAGCGCGGGCAGCGGTACGGCGCGGGGCACCTGGTCGACATCCTGCGCGGCAAGGTCACGCCCCGGATCACCCAGCTGGGTCACCAGGACCTGAGCACGTTCGGCGTGGGCCAGGACCTGTCCGACGGGGAGTGGCGCGGCGTCGTGCGGCAGCTGCTGGCCCTGGAGCTGCTCGGCGTCGACTCCGACGGGTACGGCACCCTGCGGCTCGCGGCCGACAGCGCCGACGTGCTGCGCGGCGAGCGCGAGGTCCGGCTGCGGCGGGAGACCGAGAAGGCCGTGCGGACGCGCGGATCGCGCAGCGGCAAGCCCGCAGCCGCGGCGGACCTGTCGGACGACGCCCTGGAGCTCTTCGAGGCGCTGCGGGCCTGGCGCGCGGGGGTCGCCAAGGAGCAGGGTGTCCCGGCCTACGTGGTGTTCCACGACGCGACGCTGCGCGAGGTGGTCACCCGGCGGCCGACGTCGCTGGCGGAGCTCGGCGCGATCAGCGGGATCGGTGCCACCAAGCTGGAGCGGCACGGTCCCGGGCTGCTGGCGGCGCTGTCCGGGGTGGGTCAGCCCGCCTGACCGTGGTCAGGCCCCGAACCGGCGGCGCTGGAGCTCGCGGACCTTCTCGGCGAGCTCGAGGACCGGGCCCTCGACCAGGAGGTCGGGGGCGACGGCGTTGATGGGCAGCGTGGCCACCGGCCCGGGTGGGACGCCCCACTGCGCGAGCCATGTGCCGGTCTGCGCCGACGACGTCGCGTAGACGATCCGGCCCAGGCCGACCCACGCGTGGGCGGCCGCGCACATCGGGCAGTGCTCGCCGGAGGTGTAGACCGTGGCGGCGGCGCGCTCGTCGGGTGTCAGGTGGTTCGCGGACCAGCGGGCGATCTCGAACTCGGGGTGCCGGGTCTGGTCGCCGTCCTTGACGCGGTTGCGGTCCTCGAAGCGGACCCGCCCGGCGGCGTCGACGAGCACGGAGCCGTACGGCTCGTCACCGTCGTCGAGGGCCTCGCGGGCGAGCTCGACGGCACGGCTCAGGTGGGCCCGATCGACTTGCGTGATCGTCATCGGCCCACCCTGTCACCTCACGACGCGCAGCGGGGCGGTGCCGGTGGAGCCGCGGATCACCAGGTGCGTGGGCAGCTCGACCGTGACGGTCCCGCCGGGATGCGTGGGGTCGAGGCGGGCCAGCAGGAGGTCGGCGGCCGCGTGGCCGGCGCGCTCGAGCGGGGCCGCGATCGTCGTGAGGCCGGGGCGGACCAGGTCCGCGCCGAAGACGTCGTCGCAGCCGACGACGCTCATGGCGCCGGGCACGTCGACGCCCCGCTCGGCCAACCGGTCGAGGATGCCGAAGGCCAGCAGGTCGTCGAAGGCCAGCACCGCGGTGACGCCCGCGTGCAGGGCGGCGTCGGCCGCGGCCGCCCCGTCCTCGCGGCGGGGCACGAACGGACCGATGGCGACGACCTCGACGTCGAGGCGCTTGGCGGCGGTGCGCAGGACCGCCCGCCGACGGCGATCCGACCACGAGGCGCGCGGGCCTCCCGCGTACGCGACCCGCCGGTGGCCGAGCGAGGCCAGGTGCGCGAGCGCCTGCCCGGTGCCGCCCGCGGTGTCGACCAGGACGCCGGACTGGTCCGGGACCGGACGGTTCACCGTGACCATCGGGAACTCGTGCGACCAGGCGGTCAACCGGTCGTCGTCCAGGCGCGAGGCCGCCAGCACGGCCCCGTCGACCGTCGGACGCAGCGCACGCAGCGCGCGCTCCTCCGCCTCGACCGACTCCTCCGCGTCGACCAGCACGTGCACGTAGCCGTCGGCCCGCAGGCGCGCCGCGGTGCCCCGCACGATCCCGAAGAAGTAGGGGTTGGTGACGTCCGGGACGACGAGCGCGACCATGCCGGTGCGGCCGGAGCTGAGGGCACGTCCCGACAGGCTGGGTGAGTAGCCCAGCTCGCGGGCCGCCTCCCGCACGCGGGTCGCGGTGCGTTCGTTGACCCGCCCCGGCTTGGTGAGCGCGCGCGAGGCGGTCGAGATGGCCACGCCGCTGGCGGCCGCGACGTCGCGGAGGGTGGGTGGCCTGGTCATCGGTCCTCGTCGCACGCTGGGAGTTGCCCGGGCCCGGCGGCCCAGCCGGTCCCATGGTGGCGGGCGAGCGCAGTTCTGGCAACCATCGGCAAACGTTTGTCCCAGGCGCCCCGCACCCCTACGGTGGGACGCGGACGCAGGACCGGAGCAACGTCGACGGCGCCGTCGACGGATCGGAGCAGGCATGCCCACCCACGACCCGTCCCCGAGCGACCTCGGCCCCGCCGCCTCCGGGAGCGCCATCCGGTCGGCCGAGGTGCTCGTCACGAGCCCGGACCGCAACTTCGTCACGCTGCGGCTGACCACCGAGGACGGCGTGGTGGGGCTCGGGGACGCGACGCTCAACGGCCGCGAGCTGTCCGTGGCCTCCTACCTGTCCGACCACGTGGTGCCGCTGCTGCTCGGGCGGGACGCGCACCGGATCGAGGACACCTGGCAGTTCCTCTACCGGTCGGCGTACTGGCGGCGGGGTCCCGTGACCATGGCCGCCATCGCCGCGGTGGACGTGGCGCTGTGGGACATCAAGGCCAAGGTCGCCGGGCTGCCGCTGTACCAGCTGCTCGGCGGCGCCAGCCGGACCGGGATCATGGCGTACGGCCACGCGAGCGGCCGGGACCTGCCGGAGCTGTTCGACTCCATCCGGCACCACCAGGAGCAGGGCTTCCGCTCGATCCGCGTGCAGACCTCGGTCCCGGGCATCGACGCGGTCTACGGCGTGGCGGCCCAGCCGTCGTCGTCCGGGCGCTACGACTACGAGCCCGCCCAGCGCGCTCCCCTGCCGGCCGAGGAGGACTGGGACACCCGGGCCTACCTGCGGCACATCCCCGCGGTCTTCGAGGCCGTGCGCGGCGAGTTCGGGCCGGAGCTGCCGCTGCTGCACGACGGGCACCACCGGATGACCCCCATCCAGGCCGCGCGCCTGGGCAAGGACCTCGAGCCCTACGACCTGTTCTGGCTGGAGGACTGCACCCCGGCCGAGAACCAGGAGGCGCTGCGGCTGGTCCGCCAGCACACCACCACGCCGCTGGCCATCGGCGAGGTGTTCAACACCGTGTGGGACTACCAGACGCTGGTCCGGGAGCAGCTGATCGACTACGTGCGCTCGGCCGTGACGCACACCGGCGGGATCAGCGCGCTGCGCAGGATCCTCGACTTCGCGGCGCAGTACCAGATCAAGTCCGGCATCCACGGGCCGACCGACATCTCCCCCGTCGGCATGGCCGCGGCGCTGCACCTCGACCTGGCCATCCACAACTTCGGCATCCAGGAGTACATGCAGCACGGGGCGCGCACCGACGAGGTGTTCCGGCAGACGTTCACGTTCACCGACGGGTACCTGCACCCGGGCGAGCAGCCCGGCCTCGGCGTCACCTACGACGACGACGCGGCCGCGCGCTACCCGTACCAGGCGGCGTACCTGCCGTTCAACCGGCTCAAGGACGGCACGGTGCACGACTGGTGAGCGCACGACTGGTGAGCGCGCACCCGATGTGGCTGCCCGACGAGGCGTTCCGCCCGCTCGGCTCGCGGCGCGTGCTGGTGGCGGTCGGCCCGGACGACGGGCCGGTCGCGGAGACGGTGGTCGCCGAGGTCGCGGCGGCGACGGAGCGGTTCGGCGGTTCGCTGGTGACCAGCCCGGTGACCGTCGACGAGGCTCTCGCCTGCGACGTGGTGCTCGCGATCGTCGGCAGCGCGGGGACCGTCGGGACGGCGTCGGCCACCATGCCGCCGCCGCCCGGCCACCCACCACGGACCGATCCGTACCTCCGGGCCGTGCAGGCGGTGGTCGAGGACCTGCTCGCGTTGGGCAGCAGCGTGCTCAGTCCTGGCATGTTCGGCCTCGGGCGGCATCGCGGCCGCACGGTCGTGGTGGCAGCCGACGCCGCCGGGCTGCTGTACGGGCTGCACGCCATGGTCCGGCGCGGAGAGGCCGCGCTGAGCGGGCTCGACGACTTCGTCTGGGACCTTCCGGTCTCCTCCGTCCGCATGCTCGACCACTGGGACAACACCGTCGTGCACCCGGTCATGGGCCAGGTGGAGCGCGGGTACGCCGGTGGCTCGATCTTCTGGTCCGAGGGTCGGGTCCGCGACGACCTGTCCCGGGTGGCGCAGTACGCGCGGCTGCTCGGCTCGGTCGGCATCAACGCGGTCGGCCTGAACAACGTCAACGTGCACGCCGCCGAGGCACGGCTCCTCACCGACCACGTCGACGACGTCGCGCGACTGGCGGACGCGTTCCGGCCGCACGGGATCCGCGTGTACCTGTCGGTGAGCTTCGCGGCGCCGATCACCCTGGGTGGCCTGGAGACGGCGGACCCGCTGGACCCGGCCGTGCAGGACTGGTGGGCGTCGGCGTTCCGGCGGGTCTACGAGGCGATCCCCGACTTCGGCGGCGTCGTCGTCAAGGCCGACTCCGAGGGCCAGCCCGGTCCGTTCGCCTACGGCCGCGACCACGCCGACGGCGCCAACCTGCTGGCCCGGGCGCTGCGCCCGTTCGGCGGCACGGTGTTCTGGCGGGCCTTCGTCTACGACCACCACCAGGACTGGCGCGACCGCAGCACCGACCGTGCGCGGGCGGCGTACGACCACTTCACGCCGCTGGACGGCCGGTTCGACGACAACGTCGTGCTCCAGGTGAAGTACGGCCCGATGGACTTCCAGACGCGCGAGCCGGTCTCCCCCGTCATCGCCGCGATGCCGCGGACCCGGCTGGCCGTCGAGCTGCAGGTGACCCAGGAGTACACGGGTCAGCAGCAGCACGCCTGCTACCTGGGGCCGCAGTGGGCCGAGGTGCTGGAGTTCCCGCTGGCGGAGGACGGGCGGTCGGTCGCGTACATCGCAGCCGGGTTGTCCGAGGGCGACGGCCAGCCCACTCCGGCCGGTGGCATCGTCGGGGTCTCCAACGTCGGTACCGACGAGTTCTGGACGGGGCACCCCCTCGCCCAGGCGAACCTCTACGCGTTCGCGCGGCTGGCCTGGGGCGAGGAGGACCCGGTCGCGGTCCTCGACGAGTGGATCGGGCTCACGTTCGGCGACGACCCGGTGGTGCGGTCCGCGGTGCACGCCGTGCTCGACGACTCCTGGCACACCTACGAGAGCTACACCGCCCCGCTCAGCGTCGGCTTCATGGTCCGGCCGGGGCACCACTACGGTCCCGACGTCGACGGCTACGAGTACACCGCCTGGGGCACGTACCACTACGCCGACCGCGACGGCATCGGCGTGGACCGCACCCGCGCGACCGGAACCGGGTTCACCGGTCAGTACCCATCGCCGTGGCGGGATGTCTACGAGTCTGTCGAGACCTGTCCCGACGAGCTGCTGCTGTTCTTCCACCACGTCCCGTACACGCACGTGCTGCACAGCGGGTCGACGGTCATCCAGCACATCTACGACACGCACGCCGACGGGTACGACGAGGTCGTCCGGATGGGCGGGACGTGGGAGTCGCTGCGCGGCCGGGTGCCCGACGCGTTCTTCGACCGGGTCAGCGAGCGGCTGGCGGAGCAGGAGCGCAGTGCCCGCGAGTGGCGCGACCACGTGCGCAGCGCGTTCTTCCGCCGCTCGGGCATCCCGGACGCGACAGGGCGCACGATCTACTGACCGTTCGCGGAGCACCGCGCCTCGCCGCGCACGCTGCTCCACACCCGAGCAGGATCGACGCATGCCCACCAGCACGCAGGTCCAGCTCGTCCGCCGGCCGCAGGGATGGCCGGTGCCCGAGGACTTCCGCACCGTCACGGTCGACCTGCCGGACCTCGGGCCCGACCAGGTGCGCGTCGCGAACGCCTTCCTGTCGGTGGACCCGTACATGCGGGGCCGGATGAACGACGCCGAGTCGTACGTCGCGCCGTTCGCGCTGGACGCCACGATGACCGGCGGCGCCGTCGGCCGGGTGGTGGAGTCGACGTCGGCGGACGTGCCGGTCGGCGCCGCCGTGACGCACGACCTCGGGTGGCGCGACGTCGCGCAGGGTGATGCCGCGCGCTTCCGGGTGGTGGACGACGACCTACCGCTGTCGGCGTACCTCGGCGTGCTGGGCATGACCGCGTTCACGGCACACGTCGGACTGCTGCAGATCGCGCAGATGAAGCCGGGCGAGGTCGTGTTCGTCTCCGGTGCGGCCGGCGCGGTCGGCTCGATGGCCGGGCAGATCGCGAGGCTCAAGGGCGCGTCGCGGGTCATCGGCTCCGCAGGCTCCCCGGCGAAGGTGGCGCTGGTGCGGGAGCGGTACGGGTTCGACGCAGCGTTCGACTACAAGGACGGTCACGTCTACCGCCAGCTGCGCGCGGCCGCGCCCGACGGGATCGACGTGTACTTCGACAATGTCGGCGGCGTGCACCTCGAGGCAGCCATCGGCACCCTCAACCGCGACGGACGGGTCGCGCTGTGCGGCGCGATCTCGGGGTACAACGACGAGCGGGCGAGCCCGGGCCGCGCAACATGGCCCGGATCATCCAGCAGGGCCTGACCCTGCGCGGGTTCACCGTCGGGTTCCACACGCAGCACTACCCCGCGTTCGTCGCGGACATGCGCGAGTGGGTCGCCACCGGCCAGATCGCGTACGACGAGACGGTCATCGACGGCCTGGACCACGCGGTCGACGCGTTCCTCGCGATGATGCGCGGCGAGACCACCGGCAAGACGCTGGTCAGGCTGTGAACTGCGCCTCCGCCGCTGCCACGACGGGTACGACCGTGCGCGCGTAGAGGTAGGTCAGCGGGGCCGCGAGCAGGACGAGCAGCCAGTCCGTCACGAACGCCGCCGCGACCGTGAGCACCAGCACCGACGCGATGCCCAGCGAGACCAGGGGCTTGGCCGCGAGGAAGTAGGCGCCGAGGCGGGCGACGTCGCGAGTGCGGAAGCTGAACAGCGCGCTGAGGACGAGCGCGTGCCCGGACCAGATCACCAGCAGCAGGGCGACCGCCCCGAGGGCGACCCCGAGGGCGGACGGCAGGCCCGCCGCGGCCAGGTGCGCGAGGTTGATGCCGATGACGGCGAGCACGGCGAGCGTCGGCACCCACCAGCGCAGCACGTCGAGGACATCGAGCCGGTAGCCGCGCCAGAAGTGCCGCGCCGGGGACAGGTCCCGGTCCCGGGTGAACACACGCCACGCGAACAGCGCGGCCGCGACCGAGGGAGCGAACGGGACGCACGCCAGGGCGACGAGCGGGATGTTGCTGGCGTCCCGGTCGAGCAGCTGCAGCAGCACGAGACCCGGTGCGGAGGTGAGGACCAGCATCACCTCGACCACCAGGAACCAGTAGACGGTCGCCGACCAGCGCGGGAGCGCGCCGGTGCCGATCTCGTCGCGCTTCATCGCCATGGCGGTCATCCCATCACGTCCTGGCCGAGCAGCCGGGCGTCGTCGAGCCCGGGGTGCTCGTCGGGCGTCACGGGCAGCAGCTCGACCAGCGTGATCTCGTGCCGACCGAGCACCAGGTCGAGGTCGACGTGCCCGTCGGCGGCCGGCAGCGACCAGTGCCGGACCGCGGGCAGCGACGCGTCGCGCAGCAGGTCGAGCACGCGCTCCGACGGGTTCCGGGGGCGGCCGAGCTCGCGCCACGCCGTCCAGGCGTTGCCGTCGGTCTCGTTCACGCTGCGCCGCAGGACCGCCACGTCCGACGGGACGGGGATGCGCAGCCGGACGTCGTGGGTCGGGGGCGCGGAGCCGTACGGGCCGTCGTCGGAGCCCCCGAGCGGCTGCCACGCGAGGACCGTCACGCGACCGTCGTCGTCCCGGCACACCAGGTGGTCCGCGCCGCGGGCCAGCACCGAGGCGCCCATGCGGGCCATGAACGCGTACAGGTGGTAGGTCGGCTTGCGGATCTGCCGGTGGGTCAGCAGGCCGAAGCCGCCGTGGAACAGCGACGTCGGGATGTCCGCCTCCTCGAACACGTCGCAGAACGTCCAGTAGGAGAAGGAGCCGACCAGGTCGCCGCCGCCGGCCAGCACGGGCGCGAGGTAGGCGGCGTTCCAGGCGGTGTCGTGGATCGGGTTGTCCGGCCGGTAGGACGTGTTGAACTCGCTGATGTGCACGGGCAGGCCCGCGAGCGCGGTGTCCCGCAGGTGCCGGCGGGGCGCGTCGAACTGGTCGAGCAGCGTCTGCGGCGGCTCGAACGTCTGGTAGACGCCGAACGGGACGTGCTGGGCCGGACCCGACGAGTACGCGTGACGGCTCACGAAGTCCACCGGCACGTCCCGGGCGGCGACGAAGTCCGCGAACGGCGCCCACCACTCGTCGGACCCCGGGGAGAGCACCGGCCCGCCCACCTGCAGGGAGGCGTCGACGTCCTTGACCGCACGCGCGGTCGCCTCGTACAGCCGGAAGTAGGCGGCCTGGTCGGCGTCCTGCCAGAACACGGTCAGGTTCGGCTCGTTCCACACCTCGATCGGCCAGGTGCGGACCTCCTCGAGCCCGTACCGGTCGATGAGGTGCCGCAGCACCGCACGGACCAGGGCGGCCCAGTCCTCGTGCGACCGCGGCGGGGTGACGTTGCCCTTCCACCAGAAGACGGTCTGCTCCCCCGACGCCAGCGCCGAGGGCATGAAGCCCAGCTCGAGGAACGGCTTGAGGCCCAGCCGCAGGTAGGAGTCGACCACCTGGTCCACGTAGGTGAAGGAGTAGCGGGTGACGCCCTCCGACTCGCGCAGCACGCCCATGTCGTCGGACAGCAGCCCGTGGCCACGGATGTACCGGAAGCCGATCTCGCGCTGCACCAGCGCGGCCGACTCCTGGTAGTCGGCGCGCAGGGCGAGGTTGAGCCGGCCGGTGCCGACGCACTCGCGCCATGCCGAGGGCCGGAGGCCGGAGGGCTGGGCGGAGACGTGGACGCGGTTCATGGACGAGCACCTCGGTCGGGCAGACGGTCAAGGGCAAGGCCGGCCCCGCGGAGCGCGGGGCCGGCCATCACGACGTGCTCAGCCCTTGGCGGCCAGAGCGGTGTTGAAGGTGTCGACGTACTGCTCGACGTTGAGGCCCTTGAGCTCGGTCTGCCAGGCCTCCCACTCGGACATCGGGCGCTGACCGAGGATGAACGCGGCCGTGTTCTGCGTGACCGAGTCGTTCAGGGCGGCCTGCCAGAGCGTGATCTGCTCCTGCTGCATCTCGTCCAGCGGGGCGGTCGGGGTCAGCGGGAGCTCGGTCTTGTCCGCCATGGCGTCGATGAACTGGTTCGTGGCGTCGGTGTTCAGGCCGCGGATCAGCTCGTCCGTCGTGCCGTTGGCCAGCATCCACACGCCGTTGCTGAACCCGAAGTCGGCGTTCAGCTTCTTGGTGCCCGTGGGGTTCACGCCGTTCCAGTCGACGTCGGCCGCGAGTGCACGCGTCCCGCCGTCCTCGGTGAACGTGGTGCCCTCGACGCCGTACTTGGAGAACGCCAGACCGCTGTCGGAGTAGTACAGCCAGTCCACGAACTGCAGGAGCGCGAGGAAGTTCGGCTTCTCGGCCGCCTCCGACGAGATCATGAAGCCCGACGCGACCCTGCTGCCCGACGCGACGTTGTCACCCGCGGGGCCCTCGGGCACGCGGATCAGGTGCACCTTGGCGTCGGTGTTGCCGGCGTCGGTGAACGTCTTGGCGTAGCTGGTGATCTCCTGGGTGTTGCCCGAGATGGCCAGCGACTGGCCGCTGCCGAACTTCTGCTTCGCCGTGTCGTCGTCCTGCGTGACGGACTCGGGGTCGAGCAGGCCCTCCTCGACCAGCGACGCGAAGTAGGAGATCAGCTCCTTGTACTCGTCGGTCGACGGGGCGTAGGAGAACGTCTCGGACTCCTCGTCGAACACCAGGCCGTTGCCGAAGCCCCAGCCGGCGATCGTGCCGAAGTTCGGGGCTGCGACGTTCAGCGTCGCGCCGAGCGGGCTGTTGTTCGTCGTGGACCAGCGGTCCGACATCGGCCACACGCCCGGGTTCGCCTCCTTGAGCGTCGCCAGGTCGTCCTTCAGGTCGTCCCAGGTCTCGGGGTCGTCCGTGATCCCGGCCTTCTCCCACAGGTCCTGCCGGATCGCGATGGAGTACTGCGGCTGGGCCGACTCGTACAGGCCGGGGAGCATGTAGTACTTGCCGTCCGCCTGCACCAGGTTGTCGATGTAGGGCTCCAGCTCCCAGTCCGCGATCCGCTTCTGGAAGTTCGGCATGTACTGCACGTAGTCGCTGATCGGCAGCAGCGCGCCGCCCGAGACGAACTGCGTCTCCTGGCCGGGGTACGTGACGGGGATGAGGTCCGGGGCGTCACCCGCGCTGATGATGAGCGACTTCTTGGCGTCCCAGTCGGACAGCGGCGCGCTGGTGAGGTCGAAGCTGACCTTGTTGGTGTCCTTCAGGTGGGAGAAGAACAGCCAGTCCTTGTTCAGCGGGTAGTTCGGGTGGTCCCGGTACAGGACGCTGAACGTCACCGGCTCGGTCGCCACGAACTCGGTGCCGACGGCGAAGTCCTCCATGGCCCCGACGCTCTGGGCGTCGGGGATGCCGCTGCTGGTGGCCGACGGCTCCTCGGCCGCGTCGTCCGACGAGCAGGCGGCGGTGAGCGTGAGCGCGAGCACCGCGACCGACGCGGCGACAGCGGCGCGCTTTCTGGTGGTCCTCATGATTCTCCTTGGGAAGGGGTGGGGCGGTGGGGTTACTGCTTGACTGCGCCGAGCATCACGCCGGACACGAAGTACCTCTGCAGGAACGGGTAGAGGCAGATGATGGGCAGGACCGTGAGGAGCATCGTCACGGACTGCACGTTGGCGCCGATCTGGGTGAGGTTGTCCGTGCCGCCACCCTGGATCGAGGTGCCGCCGGTGACCCCGGCCATGAGGTTGCGCAGGTAGACGGTCACCGGGTACAGGTTCGGGTCGTCCATGTAGAGGAAGGCGCCGAACCAGCCGTTCCAGAACGAGACCGCGTAGAACAGCAGCATCGTCGCCACCACGGCCTTGCTCAGCGGGAGCACCACCTTGAAGAACACCCCGTAGGTGCTCATGCCGTCGATCGAGGCGGCCTCCTCGAGCTCGCTCGGGAAGTTCTCGAAGAACGACTTCATCACCAGCAGGTTGAACACGCTGATCGCGTTGGGCAGGACGATCGCCCACAGGGTGTTCCGGAAGCCGAGCTGGCTGATGAGGATGTAGTTCGGGATCAGCCCGCCGTTGAAGAACATGGTGGCGACGGCCACGCCGATGAAGAACTTGCGGCCCTTGAGGTGATGCTTGGACAGGGCGTACGCGTACGTCGTCGTCAGGACCATCGCGATGGCCGTGGCGACCACCGTGTAGACGACCGTGTTGCGGTAGTTGCGCCAGAACATGTCGTCGCCGAACACGACCTCGAAGGTGGTGAGGTTGAACCCGCGCGGGATCAGGTTCACCTGTCCCGAGTTGATGTAGCCCTCGGAGCTGAACGCCTGGGCGACGATGTTGATGAACGGGTACAGCACGAGGGCCGCGACGACGATGAGGATCGCGCCGTTGACCAGGCGGAAGGCCCGCAGGCCACGGGTGTCCCGGACACCCGTCGACCTCGTCCGGGCGACGTCGGGGAGGTTCTCGGTGGTCACCACAGGCTTGCTCCCACCGTCTTCTTGGAGATCGCGTTCGCCGACAGGATCAGGGCGACGCCGATGAGGGCCTCGAACAGGCCGATCGCGGTGGCGTAGCTGATGCTGTTCGAGACGATGCCGACCCGGTACAGGTACGTGGAGATGACGTCGGCCGTCGAGTAGATCAGCGGGTTGGACAGCAGCAGGATCTTCTCGAAGCCGACCGCCATGAACGTGCCGATGTTCAGGATGAGCAGCACGATCATCGTGGGGCGGATGCCGGGCAGGGTGATGTGCCACGTCTGCTGCCACCGGTTGGCGCCGTCGATCCGCGACGCCTCGTAGAGCTGGTCGTCGATCGTCGTCAGCGCCGCGAGGTAGAGGATCGTGCCCCACCCGACCGTCTGCCAGACCTCCGACGTCAGGTAGATCGTGCGGAACCACGACGGCTCCTGCATGAACGTGATCGCGGATCCGCCGGTCGCCTCGATGATCTGGTTCACCGTGCCGTTGACGGAGGTCAGCTGGAAGACGATGCCCGCCACGATGACGATGGACATGAAGTGCGGCAGGTACGACAGCGTCTGGATGGTGCGCTTGAACGTCCTCGACCGGACCTCGTTCAGCATGAGCGCCAGGATGATCGGCAGCGGGAACACGATCAGGAGCGTCAGGAGCCCCAGGACCACGGTGTTGCTGAAGGCGTGCCAGAACTGCTGGTCGTTGATGAACATCTTGACGTAGTAGAGGCCCACCCACTCGTCGCCGAACATGCTCCCGCCCGGCCGGAACCGGCGGAACGCGACCACGTTCCCGAGGATGGGCACGTACCGGAAGATGAGCAGGAAGATCAGCGGCAGCACCAGGAACGAGTAGAGCCGCCAGTCCTTGCGCAGCGCCGTGCGCCAGGTCTGGTGGACGGCGGGGATGACGGTGCCGTCGTGCGCGACCCACGACTCTCGTCGCGGTCGCCGCTTCTTCTTCGGACCGGTGATCGCCGGCGCGATGGGCGCGAGCGGCGAGACGGGGTCCGCGACGGCCGGCTCCTGCAGGCTCATGCGTTCGTCACCTCCATCGGGTGCAGCGCGGTGACCGAGACCCCGGTGGTCAGCCGCCGGGTATGGTCGACGGTCCGCAGCGACCCGGTGAGCCGCAGGGCGAGCGCATCGCCGGTGTCGGCGCTGGAGTGCGCGACGCGCAGCTCGACGTCCCCGGGCTCGACCACGCGCTCGCCGGCCAGGCCGGTGAACGCCGTGACGTCGGCGGGCACGGTGAACGTCACGAGGGCCGACTCCGCCGGGCCCAGCTGCACGCGCGCGTAGCCGACCAGGCGCACGACGGGCCGGGTCACCTGCGCCACCGGGTCGTGCAGGTACAGCTGCACGACGTCGGCACCGGCACGCTCGCCGGTGTTGGTGACCAGGACCTCGACGGTCGCGTCGCCGTCGACCGCCCACTCGTCGCTGGTCGCCCGGGCCGACCACGAGAAGTCGGTGTAGGACAGGCCGTGCCCGAAGGGGAACGCCGCGGTGGGGTCGACCGACGACACACCCGAGCGCCGGCCCAGCGGCGCCGACAGGTACGTGCCCGGCTGCCCGGAGGCGTCCGCGGGAATGCTCACGGGCAGGCGGCCCGACGGCGAGATCGCGCCGGTGAGCACATCGGCGATGGCCTGCCCGCCCAGCTGCCCGGGGAAGAACGTCTGCACCACCGCGGCCGCCTCTGCCGCGAGCGGACCCACCGCGTACGGCCGGCCGGTGAGCAGCAGCACGACGACCGGCGTCCCCGTCGCCAGCAGCGCGCGGACGAGGTCTGCCTCGACGCCGGGGAGCTCGAGGTCCGTGGCGTCGCACCCCTCGCCGGAGGTGCCGCGGCCGAACAGGCCGGCCCGGTCCCCCACCGCGACGACGCACACGTCGGCGTCCCGGGCCGCGGCCACGGCCTCGTCGAAGCCGTCGCGTCGCGGGTCGGTGACGTCGCAGCCGCGGGTGTAGGTGACGGTGCCGTGCGCACCGCGCAGCGCGTCGAGAACCGTCGGGATCTCGATGCCGAGCCCGCGCTCCGGGTGGTGCACGCCCACGTGCGCGGGGAACGAGTAGCAGCCGAGCATCGCCAGCGGGTCGTCGGCGAGGGGGCCGACCAGGGCGACCGTCGTCCCCGGCCGCAGCGGCAGGACGTCCGCGGGGTTCGTCAGCAGGACGACGGCCTCCCGCGCGAGGCGTAGCGCCAGGTCCTGGCTGCCGGCGTCGTCCAGGACGGGGTCCGCGGCGGCCCGCGGGGACCAGTCCGCGTCCAGCAGGCCCAGGTCGGCCTTCTGCAGCAGGACCCGCCGCACCGCCCGGTCCACCAGCGCCTCGTCGACGTCGCCGCGAGCGAGCGCACCGCGCAGCGGCTCGCCGTAGCAGTGCACGCTGGGCAGCTCGACGTCGACACCCGCCGCGAGCGCCAGCGCGGCCGCCTCCGCCTCCGACCCCGCGACGCCGTGCAGGGTCTGCAGGAACCGGATGCCGAAGTAGTCCGCGACGACGGTGCCGGTGAAGCCCCACCGGTCGCGCAGGAGCGTGGTGAGCAGCGAGACGTCGGCCGCCGACGGCACGCCGTCGAGCTCGGCGTAGGAGTGCATGACCGACCGGGCGCCGCCGTCGAGGACGGCCATCTCGAACGGGGGCAGGATCACGTCGGCGAGCTCGCGCGCACCGATGGACACCGGCGCGAGGTTCCGGCCCGACCTGCTGGCCGAGTAGCCCGCGAAGTGCTTCAGGGTCGCGACGACGCCCGCCGCCTCGAGGCCGCGGACGTAGGCGGTCCCGACGGTGCCGACGAGGTAGGGGTCCTCCCCGATCGTCTCCTCGGTGCGGCCCCAGCGGTAGTCCCGCGTGACGTCGAGCACCGGCGCGAGCCCCTGGTGCACGCCGGCCGCACGCATGGACGCCCCGATCCGGAGGGCCATCTCCTCGACGAGCTCGGGGTCGAAGCTGGCGCCCCAGGACAGCGGCACCGGGTACGCCGTCGCGCCCCACGCGGCGAAGCCGGCCAGGCACTCCTCGTGGACGAGGGCGGGGATGCCCCAGCGGTTCGCGGCGACGATCTCGGCCTGCGAGGCAGCCAGCGACGCGGCACCGGCGGCCGGGTCCACGGGGGCCGAGCCGTACGGGCGGGTGAGCTGGCCGAGGCCGTCGCGGATGACCTCGGACCAGCCGAGCCCGTCGGCGGTCATCTCGGACTGGTGGGGGGCCACGCCGGCGCCGGTGGCGTCGGCGCCGACCCACAGGCCGACGAGCTGCGAGAGCTTCTCCTCGAGGGACATCCGGGTGATCAGGTCGTCGACCACGGCCTGTCGGTTCGTGGGTTCCGCGTGCGGTGTCATCTGACCTGTCACCTCCCGTCTCACGGCCCTGTGAGAGTCGAAAGTATCGACCGCTGTGTCGATATCTGCCGGTCTCGGACGTTAGGCGCCTCGGGACGCTGTGGCAATCCTGATGGGAACTTTGGCAAACGTTTCTCATCGAGGCCCGGTCCGGTGCCCGCGATCCGGCCAGCCCTCGCACGGTCAGTGCTACGTTCGGCCCGATAGTTGCGACGAGCAGACCAGGACGTCCTCCATGACCACCACCAGCGCCGACGGCGCCGCCCCTCCCGACGACCACGTCGCCGTGCCGGAAGGCAGCGGGTCCACGGCCACGATCGCCCTGATCGCGGCCGAGGCGGGGGTCTCCGTCCCGACCGTCTCCAAGGTGCTGAACGGCCGCACCGACGTCGCCGCGGTCACCCGGGCCCGCGTCGAGGCAGTGATCGACCGCCACCAGTACCGTCGGCGCCGCGGCCGCGCGCAGGCCGGTCCGGGCCTCCTCGACCTCGTCGTCCACGAGCTCGACGCCGGGTGGGCCGTGCAGATCATCAAGGGCGTGGAGTCGGTGGCCGGCCCCGAGCGCATGGGCGTCGTGCTCTCCGAGCTCGGTGGCGCGCACCGCCCCCGCCAGGAGTGGCTCGATGACGTCCTCGCCCGCCGGCCGCGCGGCGTCATCCTCGTCCTGTCCGACCTCGACCCCGCGCAGCGGCGGCAGCTGGAGACCCGGTCGATCCCGTTCGTCGTCGTCGACACCGCGGGCGAGCAGCCCGCGGGCGTCCCCACCGTCGGCTCCGCCAACTGGGCCGGCGGCCTGGCGGCGACCCGGCACCTGCTCGGACTCGGCCATCGCAAGATCGCCGTCATCTCCGGCCCCGTCGACGTGCTGTGCAGCCGCGCCCGGATCGACGGGTACCGCACGGCGCTCGACGAGGTCGGCGTCGCTGTGGACCCGGCGCTGGTGCGGTACGGCGACTTCTTCGTCGGTGGGGGCTACAGCCACGGGCTGGACCTGCTGGACCGGCCCGACCGGCCGACGGCGATCTTCGCCGGGTCCGACTTCCAGGCCCTGGGCGTCATGCGCGCGGCGCGCGAGCTCAACCTGCGCATCCCCGAGGACCTGTCGATCGTCGGCTACGACGACCTGCCCGTCACCGAGTGGATCGGCCCCCCGCTGACCACCATCCACCAGCCCCTGCAGGAGATGGCCGCCACCGCGACCAGGATGGTGCTGGCCCTGGCGCGCGGCGAGGTCCCCGCCAACCCGCGCATCGATCTGGCCACGGAGCTCGTCATCCGCGAGAGCACCGCGCCGCCCTCCCGGCTGGCACCCCCACCCTGACGGGCTGCTCTCACCGGCTGGCCCGCCCGCCGGCCGGCCTGCGGCGGCGCCCGCTCCGGCGGTCCGCCCGCGAGATCGTGGGTTCGGGCCGAGATCGTGGGTTCGGGCCGAGATCGTGGGTTCGAACTGACGATCTCGTGCCGAACCCACGATCTCCTCGGCGTCGGGCGGCCGGCGGCGGGGCCGGCGAGGCGGCGAGGCGGCGGGGTGGCGGGGTGGCGGGGTGGCGGGGGGGGCTGCTTAGCGGCCCGTGCCGTCGACCGCCAGGGGGTCGATGGCCGCGATCTCGTCCTCGGTGAGGGCCGGGGCGCTGAGCGCGGCCACGTTGTCCTCCAGCTGGGCGACCGAGCTGGCGCCGATCAGGGCCGACGTGATGCGGTCGTCGCGCAGCACCCACGTCAGGGCCAGCTGGGCGAGTGACTGCCCGCGGTCGGCGGCGATCTCGTTCAGGGCCCGCGCGCGGGACAGGTAGGTCTCGGAGATGGCGGCGGGCGTGAGGAAGTGACCGACCGACGCGCGCGACCCCGCAGGGACCTCGCCGGACAGGTAGCGGCCGGTGAGCAGCCCCTGCGCGAGCGGGGAGAACACGATGGTGCCGATGCCCAGGTCGCCGACGACGTCCAGCAGGTTCTCGGTCTGGCCGTCGGCGACCTTCTCGATGTGCCGGTTGAACATCGAGTAGCTGGGCTGGTGGATCAGCAGCGGGGTGCCCAGGTCGGCGAGCACCTGGTGTGCGATGCGCGTCTGGGCCGGGGAGTAGTTGGAGATGCCGGCGTAGAGCGCCTTGCCGCTGGTCACCGCGGTGTGCAGCGCGCCCATCGTCTCCTCGATCGGCACGGACGGGTCCGGGCGGTGCGAGTAGAAGACGTCCACGTAGTCCACGCCGATGCGCGCCAGGGACTGGTCCAGCGAGGACAGCAGGTACTTGCGCGAGCCGCCGTCGCCGTACGGGCCGGGCCACATGTCGTAGCCCGCCTTGGAGGAGATGACCAGCTCGTCGCGGTACGGGCGCAGGTCGGACGCCAGGATCCGGCCGAAGTTCTCCTCGGCGGAGCCGTACGGCGGGCCGTAGTTGTTGGCCAGGTCGATGTGCGTGATGCCGAGGTCGAACGCCCGCCGCAGCACCGCGCGCTGGGTCTCCAGCGGCGTGGTGTCCCCGAAGTTGTGCCACAGGCCCAGCGACAGCGCGGGCAGGTCCAGCCCGCTGCGGCCGGTCCGGCGGTAGGTCATGGAGTCGTAGCGGGTGGCGTCGGCCACGAAAGGCTCAGGGAACGGCATGAGAGAACGCTATCCGTAGGATCGGCGCGTGCTGCACGTCGCGTTCTTCGAGCCCCGCATCCCCGGCAACACCGGTAGCGCCATCCGGCTGGCGGCCGGGACCGGTTCCACCCTGCACCTCGTGGAGCCCCTGGGCTTCGACCTGTCGGAGGCCAAGCTGCGCCGCGCGGGGCTGGACTACCACGACCTCGCGCACGTCGTGGTGCACCCGTCGCTGGAGGACCTGCTGGCCGCGGTCCCGGGACGGGTCTTCGCCTTCACCACCCACGCGACGCAGCACCACACCGACCTCGCCTACCGCGCGGACGACGTGCTCCTGTTCGGGCCCGAGCCCACCGGGCTGCCCGAGGCGGTCCTCGAGCACCCCCGCATCACGGCCCAGGTGCGCATCCCCATGCTGCCCGGACGCCGGTCGATGAACCTCTCGAACGCCGCAGCCGTCGCCACGTACGAGGCGTGGCGACAGCTGGGCTTCGAGGGCGGCGTCTAGCCGAGGCGCCACCGCTGCGCGGCGGAGCCGTTGCAGTCCCAGATCTGGACCTGCGTGCCCGCGGCGGTCGACGCCGCGGGGTTGTCGAGGCACCGGTTCGAGGCCGGGTTGTAGTAGCCGCCGTCCCGCGGGATCCAGACCTGGGCGCCCGTGCTGTTGCAGTCGTAGAGCTGGACCTTGGTGCCGTTGGCGGTGCCGCCGCCCGCGACGTCCAGGCACTTGCCCTGGACGCGCAGCGTGGTGCCGGCCTCCACGAAGGTCCACCGCTGGGCGACCGTGCCGTTGCAGCCCCAGATCTGGACCTTGTTGCCGTTGGCGGTGGACTGGGCGTTGTTGTCCAGGCACATGCCGTTGGCGTTGACCAGCGCGCCGCCGCTGCCCGTGGGCGGCGGGGTCGTCGTGCCACCGCCGGTGAACGGCTGGATGATCAGGCCCGCCGCGGTCGGCGAGCCGTCGTGCACGAGGGACTCGAAGGCGCCGACGTCGTCGAACGCGAACGCGTAGGCCTTGCCGTCCGCCATGTTGGCGTGCACGACGCGCGCGTACTGGTTGGTGGGGTTGCTCCGGTAGAACGCCGAGGCGTCGGTGCTGGGCTGGGTGTCGACCGTCCCGAGGGTGCCGCGGTTCAGGGCCGCGCACAGGGTGCGGGCGATGGGGCCGACGACGAGGTCGTTGGGGGCGTGCAGCGCGCCGTCGCAGCCCCACACGTCCGCGCTGCTGGGCCGGTTGAACGAGGCCACCTGCTGACCCGCAGCGTTGGTGAACCGCATCACGGTGCCCGAGGTGCGGCCGGAGTACCGCACGTTCGGCTGGTCGCCGAACGGCACGACGGTCAGCGTCTTGCCGGTGTAGGCGTTCCACGCCGAGGCGATGTACGAGTCGAGGTACGTGGCGCTCAGCAGGCCGGCGCCCGCCGCCTTGCCGGGGGCGAGCACCCGCAGGACGGTGCCGTCGGCGCGGCGGACGACCGTGCTCCCCCAGCCGGGCTGGGCGGCGAGCTGGTTGACGATGTTGTCCCGACCGTTCGCCACGAGGTCGCCGGACCGCTTCGTCCCGGAGGCCCCGGTCACGGTCACCGTGTGCGGGACGGCGAACATGTCCACCTGCGAGCTGTTCAGCCACAGCCCGGCGTCGTTGTACGTGAACTCGCTCCAGTCGAACAGGATGTCGTGGTTGGGGTCACCGCTCGCCCAGGGTGCGGGCTGCACCAGCCCACCCGGCGCGAGGAAGAACCGGAGCTTCTGGCCGAGCGAGAAGTAGACGCGCCCGGAGATGCCGCGCGGCACCTGGACCGTGGTGCTGCCGCCGTTGGCCGGGCCGGTGATCGCGACGTCCGGGGCCGGTGACGGCGGGTTGGACCCCGCGGGCCACGCCGTGAACGTGCCGCCCGCGCCCACGTAGCCGAGGCGGCCGGTGGCGAGGTCCGTGCCCAGCACGTACACGTAGACGGCCTCACCGCGGCCGCTCGAGTTCGTGATGGTCAGCGGCAGCCGGTCCGGGCCTGCCGCCTGTGCTCCTGCTGCTCCCGCGACCATCGTCGTCACCGCGACCGCGAGCGCGCCCAGCGCCCCGATCAGCCTCCTGCTGGTCCCCATCGACCTGCTCCTCACGTCAGTGTTGACACGTGTCAACCACAGTCGCAGGACCCTATGACCGATTCGCCCGGCTCCGCAAGGGTCCGGGACGCGCCGGTGGGAACGGTGGGGCAGGATCGATCGATGTTCACCACGCGCCCCGAGCTCAGCGGCACCGTCGGCATGGTCGCCTCGACGCACTGGCTGGCGTCGGCCGTCGGCATGCGGACGCTGGAGGCCGGCGGCAACGCGTTCGACGCCGCGGCCGCGGCCGGGTTCACGCTCAGCGTCGTCGAGCCCCACCTGAACGGGCCGGGCGGCGACGCCCCGATCCTGGGCCACCGGGCGCAGGACGCCCACGACTTCGTGATCTGCGGGCAGGGCACCGCCCCGGCCGCCGCGACGATCGAGGCCTACCGCGACCTGGGCCTGGACCTGGTGCCCGGCACGGGCCACCTGGCCGCTGTCGTGCCCGGCGCATTCGGCGCCTGGCTCGACCTGCTCGCGCGGTACGGCACGCTCCCCCTGGCCGACGTGCTCGGACCCGCCATCGGCTACGCGCGCGACGGCTACCCGCTGGTCCCCGCGGCCGCCCGGACCATCGCCACGGTCGCCGACATGTTCGCTGAGCACTGGCCGACGTCGGCGGCCACGTACCTGACGGGCGGCCGCGTCCCCGAGGCAGGGGCACGGTTCCGCAACCCGCAGCTCGCCGACACGTTCGACCGGCTGCTGGCCGCCGGCGGGCGCCGACCGCGCGAGGAGCAGATCGAGGCCGCCCGGCGCGCCTTCTACGAGGGCTTCGTCGCCGAGGCGGTGGACGCCTTCCAGTCCGGCGTCGCGGTCCAGGACTCCTCGGGACGGCCGCACACCGGGCTCCTGCGCGGCGACGACCTCGCGGCCTGGCGGGCGACCGAGGAGCCGACGACGGCCCTGCGGTTCGCCGGCCGGACGGTGCACAAGACCGGTGCCTGGGGGCAGGGACCCGTGCTCCTGCAGCAGCTGGCGGTGCTCGAGTCGCTCGGCGTCGAGGCCCTCCTCGACGACCCCGTCGAGCTCGTGCACACCGTGGTCGAGGTCGCCAGGCTCGCATTCGCCGACCGGGAGGCCTGGTACGGCGACGTGCCCGACGTCCCGCTGGACACCCTGCTGTCGGCCGATTACGCCGCGTCGCGCGCCCGGCTGGTCGGGCCCGACGCCGCCGAAGGGCTTCGGCCGGGCTCCCCGGACGGTCGGGTGCCGCGGCTCGCTTCGGCGCTGCGGGAGGCGCGGGGATCGACCGCCCTCGACGAGCAGACGGGCGTCGGGGAACCGACCGTCTCGCCGATCGGGCTCAGCCCCGGGGACACCTGCCACGTCGACGTCGTCGACCGCTGGGGCAACCGCGTCTCGGCGACGCCGTCGGGGGGCTGGCTGCAGTCCAGCCCCGTGGTGCCGGGCCTCGGGTTCGCCCTGCCGACGCGCGCCCAGATGTTCTGGCTCGAGCCGGGGCTGCCCAACAGCCTCGCGCCGGGCAAGCGACCGCGCACGACCCTGAGCCCCGCCATGGTGCTCGACGACGACGGCTCGGGCATCGCGTTCGGCACGCCGGGCGGGGACCAGCAGGACCAGTGGACCGTGCCGTTCCTGCTGCGGCACCTGGTGGGCGGGGCCGGCCTGCAGGCGGCGATCGACGCCCCGATGTGGCACTCGACGGACGTGCCCGGCTCGTTCTACCCCCGCACCCGCACCCCCCGCGGACTCGTTGCGGAGTCGCGCCTGGGGCCCGACGTCCTCGCCGCCCTCGCGGCCCGCGGGCACCGGGTGGAGACCGTCGGTCCGTGGGAGCTCGGGCGGCTGAGCGCGGCCGGCCAGCGGTCCGACGGGCTGCTGGTCGCGGCCGCCAACGCACGCGGGATGCAGGGCTACGCAGTCGGCCGCTGACGGCAAGTCCTCCGATGACTTTCCGGCCGGATGAGGGTTCGATGAGGATGAACCGCCTCGCACGCCCCACTCATCGGACCACTGCTAGCGTCGAAGAATGCCCAATGTCGTGGACGCCCACCTTCAGGTGTGGAACCCGGAGGCGGTGCACTACCCCTGGATGACGCCGCAGAACGCGGCCCTGCACCGTCCGTTCCGGCTGGCCGACATCCGGGAACAGCTCGTCGACGAGGGCGTCGACTGGGTGGTCCTGGTGCAGGCCGCCGACAACCGTGCGGACACCGAGCTCATGCTGTTCCAGGCGCTCTCCTCGCCCCGGGTCGCCGGCGTGGTGGCGTGGGTCCCCCTCGACGCACCGGACGACGCCGCGGCGCTGCTCGACCGGTGGCGGCGTGAGCCCATCGTCGGGATCGGCCACGACGGACGCAACGGGAGCGGCGAGCCGGACACGTCGTGGCTCCTGGACACCGCCGTCGACGACGGCCTGGCGCTCCTGACCGAGCGCCGGCTCACCCTCGACGTCACGGCGCACACCCCGGCGGCGCTCGCGCACGTCGCGACGCTCGCCGAGCGCCACCCGAAGCTGACCATCGTCCTCGACCACCTCGGCGGTCCCCCGCTCGCGGCACTGCGCTCGGGCGACCGGGACGGCTGGGGCCGGTGGTCGGGGCTGCTCGGTGCGGCCGCCGAGCAGCCCAACGTCGTCGCCAAGCTGTCCGGGCTGACCACCGCGGCCGGGCCGGGCTGGCGGCCCGACGACCTGCGTCCCGCCGTCGACCGTGCGCTCGAGGTGTTCGGACCCGGCCGGCTCATGATGGGCAGCGACTGGCCCTCCGCGCTGCTCGAGGGCGACTCGTACGCCCAGGTGTGGCACGGGCTGCGCTCGACCGTGGACGGGCTGCCCGAGGACGCGCGCGCGGCGCTGCTCGGGGGGACGGCGACGCAGGTGTACCGGCTCCCGTTCGACTCGTTCTGAGCAGCTTCTGAGCAGCTTCTGAGCAGTACCGGTCCACGCAGGCACTAGGTTCGCACCGTGTCACGATCCGACGACGTGGTCGACGGGGTCAAGCAGATGATCCTCGACGGCCGCCTGCACGCAGGCCAGCGCCTCCCCGCGGAGAAGGAGCTCGCCGCGACGCTCGGCGTCTCCCGCGGCTCGCTGCGTGAGGGGGTGCACGCGCTGAGCACGCTCGGCATCCTCGAGTCACGGCACGGCGACGGCACCTACGTCACGACCCTCGACGCCGCGTCGCTGCTCGCGCCGGTCGCCTTCGTCGCCGACCTCCAGGACGACGCCTCGGGCTGCCACGGGGTCCGTCGGCTGCTGGAGACCGAGGCCGCCGGTCTCGCCGCGCTGCACATCGACGACGCCTCGCTCGCCCGCCTGCGCGCCGCACTCGACGAGACCGCGCGCGCCCTGGTGGAGGTCCCCCGCGACCACGAGCGGCTCGTCGACGCCGACCTGGCCTTCCACGAGGAGGTCGCCCGCGCGTCGGGCAACCCCGTCCTGGCAGCCCTGGTGGTGGGGCTCGCCGGCCGGGCGTCCCGGACGCGGATCTGGCGCGGGCTCCAGGACGAGCCGTCGGAGCGCCGCGCGTTCGTCGAGCACGAGGCGATCCTCGCGGCCGTGGCCGCCGGGGACCCGGACCGCGCCCGGCTGCGGATGGCGACGCACCTGCTGGCGCTGGAGGACGCGGCGACGGGCGCCTGGGCGGCCGCGCCGGCCTAGCGGACCGGCGTCGAGTCGCGAAGGACGACCTGCGTCGGCACGTGCGTCAGGCGCGGCTCGTCGGACGGGTCGGCCAGCGCGAGCTCGGTCGCGGCGATGCCCACCTCGACCAGCGGCACCCGCACCGTGGTCAGCGCGGGGACGACGTCGCGCAGCGTCGAGATGTCGTCGAACCCCGCGAGCGCGATGTCGTCCGGCACCCGGACCCCGCTCTCCCGGCAGGCCGCGAGCGCGCCGAGCGCCATGACGTCGTTGACCGCGAACACGAGCTCGGGCAGGTCCCCGCGGCGCAGCAGGTGGTGCATGGCGTCCTCACCACCCGCGTGCGTGAAGGCGCTGGGGACCACCGCGTCGTCCGGGACGGGGTCGCCCAGCTCGGCGAGCGCCCCGCGGAACGCGTCGCTGCGCTCGCGCGCCGTCAGGTGGTGCGCCGGGCCCGCCAGGATCGCGAACCGGCGGTACCCGCGCCCGTGCAGCGCGCGGGCCAGGTCCGCGGCGCCCTGGGCGTTGGCGACGACCACGGCGTCGACGCCGAGGATCGGCTGGCCGATCAGCGCAACCGACCCGCCCCCCGCGCGGTAGTCGGCCAGCGCCGCGCGCAGCTCGTCGTTGATCGACTCGTCGTCGAGCCGGCCGCCCGCGATGACGATGGCGCGGGCCCGCTGCCGCTTGAGCAGGTCGACCAGCACGCTCTCGCGGGCCGGGTCGTGCTGCGTGCTGGTGAGCGTCACCTGCAGGCCCTCCCGGTCCGCCGCGCGGGTGACTCCCGCGGCGATCGAGGAGAAGTAGGGGTCGGCGATGTCGTGCACGACGAGGCCGACGGAGGTCGTGCGGCCACGGGCCATCGCCTGCGCGTTGGCGTCCGGCGTGTACCGCAGCCGGGCCGCGGCCTCCAGCACGCGCTCGCGCAGGTCGGCGCGGACGGTGCGGTTGGCGCTGCCGTTGATGGCGCGGGAGGCGGTGGCGAGCGAGACGCCGGCCTCGCGGGCGACGTCGCTGAGCGTCACGGAAGCAGGCATGTTCAGGAGGGTAGGCGCTGGTCCGCGGTCGATGGGGAGTTCGGCGCGATCACGCGGGTCCGCGCGGCGGGAAAGCGGTATCCTGGCGCCGTGACGCTGAGCCTCGCCGACTGCGTTCTCGTGCTGCGCCCCGACGACGACGTCGGGGTGGCCACCCGCGACCTGCAGTCCGGGACGGTGCTCGACGCGCTCCTGGTGAGCCAGAGCGTGCCCCGGGGGCACAAGCTCGCGGTGCGCGCGGTCCCCGCGGGGGCGCCCGTGCGCAAGTACGGGCAGTCCATCGGCCGAGCCACCCGGGACATCGCCGTGGGTGAGCACGTGCACTCCCACAACCTCGGCATGGACGACGACGAGCGCGCGTACGAGTTCGGCACCGCGCGCGTCAGCCTGCCGGTGCCGGACGGCCCGGCCCGGACCTTCGACGGGTACGCCCGCGGCGACGGTCGGTGGGGCACCCGCAACTACGTCGGGATCGTCACGTCGGTGAACTGCTCGGCGTCGACCGCCCGGCTCATCGCCGACCAGTTCCGCGGCTCCGTGCTGGACGCGTACCCGAACGTCGACGGCGTCGTCGCGCTCACGCACGACACCGGCTGCGGGCTCGTCCCCACGAGCGAGGGTGCGCAGATCACGCTGCGGACGCTGCGCGGCTACGCGCGCCACCCCAACATCGCCGGGCTGCTGGTGCTCGGTCTGGGGTGCGAGATGCTGCCCGCGCAGTCGCTGCTGGACGGTCTGGACCTGCCGGCCGACAAGCCCGTCAGCACCCTGGTCATCCAGGAGACCGGCGGCATCCGCGCCACCGTGCGCGCCGGGGTGTCCGCGGTCCAGGCGATGCTGCCGGCCATCGACGCGCTCCGGCGCTCGCCCGCGCCCGTCTCCGAGCTGGTGCTCGGGCTGAACTGCGGCGGTTCCGACGGGTACTCCGGCATCACCGCCAACCCCGCGCTCGGCCACGCGTCCGACCTGCTGGTCGCCCGCGGCGGCACCTCGGTGCTCGCGGAGACGCCCGAGGTGTTCGGGGCCGAGCACCTGCTGCTGCGCCGCGCCGTGACGCGCGAGGTCGGGCAGAAGCTGCTCGACCGCCTCGACTGGTGGAAGGGCTACACCGCCGCCGGCGGCGGCACCCTGGACAACAACCCGTCCCCCGGCAACAAGGCCGGCGGGCTGACGACGATCCTCGAGAAGTCGCTCGGCGCCGTCGCCAAGGGCGGCACCGCGGAGCTCGTCGACGTCTACGAGTACGCCGAGCCCGTGACCGCCCGCGGCTTCACGTTCATGGACACCCCCGGGTACGACCCCGTCTCGGTCACCGGCCTCGTCGCCGGCGGCGCGACGGTGGTGGTGTTCACCACGGGGCGCGGCTCGGTGCTCGGCAGCAAGCCCGCGCCGTCGATCAAGGTCGCGACGAACACGGCCACCTACCTGCGGATGACCGAGGACATGGATCTCAACGCGGGGCGGATCGTCGACGGCACCGCGACCGTGACGTCCGTGGGCGAGGAGCTGTTCGAGCTCATCGTCGCGGTCGCGTCCGGGAGGCAGACCGTGTCCGAGGAGCTCGACCTGGGGGCCGACGAGTTCGTGCCCTGGCAGCTCGGTGCGGTGACCTGACGGTCGCCCGTCAGTCGTCGAGCCAGCGCAGCACGGTCCGGCCGAACGCACCCACGACGGCGAGCCGCGACGTGACCCCGCACGAGCGGCACGCGAGGGCGTGGTTGACCCAGGGCATGCCCTCGACCTGGTCCGTCGAGACGATGTCGAGCGTGAGCGCCTTGCAGGCCGGGCAGTGCAGCTGACCTTCGGGGTCGAGCTCGAGGGATGCGCCGGGCATCGTTGTCGACGACGTCGAGTGGCTCACTGCAGGGACCTCCGGGTGGTGCTGACTGTGCGGGTGCCCGCTCAGTGCACCACGTCAGGGGCCCTCAGCGCCCATCGAGCCCACCGGTCAGAGGCTGCGCGGGACCGCGTAGGCCTGCTTCGGGATGCGGTAGGCCAGGTCCTGCGCGGTCTCGATCGCCTCGTCCAGGTCGAGCCGGTGCTCGGCGACCAGCCGCGCGAGGAAGCCGGCGTCGACCCGGCGGGCCAGGTCGTGCCGGGCCGGTATCGAGCAGAACGCGCGGGTGTCGTCGACGAAGCCGGTCATGTTGGCGAAGCCGGCGGTGTCCGTGACGGCCTCCCGGAAGCGGCGCATGCCGTCGGGCGTGTCCAGGAACCACCACGGCGCCCCGAGCCGCACGGCGGGGTAGACGCCCGCCAGGGGCGCCAGCTCGCGGCTGAACGTGTCCTCGTCGACGGTGAACAGGACGAGGCGCAGGTTCGGGTGGTGGCCGAACGCCTCGAGCAGCGGGCGCAGCGCGCGCACGTACTCCGTCACCACCGGGATGTCGTAGCCGACGTCCGGCCCGCGCAGCTGCGCCACGGCGCGGTCGTGGTCGCGCAGGACCCCGGGGTGCAGCTGCATGACCAGGCCGTCCTGCGCCGACATGCGCGCCATCTCGAAGAGCATGTGCCCGGAGAACGCCTGGGCGGCGGCCGCCGTGACGTCGCCCCGCAGCGCCGCCGCGACGATGCGCTCCGCCTCCGCGTCGGTCAGCGGCGTCGTGTCGGCGGACAGGTGCCCGTGGTCGGTGGCGCGCGCACCGGCGGCGACGAACGTGCGGCGGCGCTCCTCGAGCGCGTGCACCAGGTCGCGGTACCCGTGGATCGCGATGCCGGAGCGCTCCGCCAGCAGGGCGACGTCGTCGCGCCACCCCGGACGGTCGACGTGCAGGACGGCGTCCGGGCGGAACGTCGGCACGATCCGCGACCCCCAGCCGCGCCCGGCCAGGTCGGCGTGGTCGTCCAGGGTGGCGGTCGCCGCGTCGGTGGTCGCGAGGACCTCGATGCCGAACCGGTCGAAGAGCGCGAGCGGCCGGAAGTCCGGCTTGTCCAGGCGCTCGGACAGCAGGTCGAAGAGGCGGTCGGCCGACTGCGCCGAGGGCTTCTCGTCCAGCCCGAAGACCTCCACCAGGACGTGCTCCATCCAGTACCGCGTGGGCGTGCCGCGGAACAGGGGCCAGTGGGTGGCGAACGTGCGCCAGACCTCGCGCGGCGCCGCAACCACGCCCGGGCGGTCGTGACGCGGGACGCCGAGCGCGTCGTGGGGCACGCCCTGCGAGACGAGCATGCGCACCAGGTAGTGGTCCGGCGTGACCAGCAGGGACGCGGGATCCGCGAAGGGCTCGTCGCGCGCCAGGACCTCGGCCTCGACGTGACCGTGCATGGAGACGATCGGCAGCGTGGCGGTGGCGGCGAGGATCTCCCGGGCGATCGGCCGCACGACCGGGTCGCTGGGCAGCGCCCGGTCGGGGTGCAACGTCCAGCCGGTCTCGCTCACCATCAGGTCCTCCTCGACCAGCGGGCCACCGCGCGATGACGGCGGGTGCAAACGCATTCATGGCAGCAAACCAGGTGCCGCGTGAGATGACAAGGGATTGTCGCGGCGCCGTGCCGCATGCCGGGACGACGGTTGCGGTTGCACCGGTCCGCGTGCTGCAATCGCATTCATCGGCATCGTCCGGGCGAGGAGGCACTGTGGGGGTCACCCTGCGCGACGTGGCGCGAGCCGCCGGCGTCTCGCCCGCCACGGCCTCGCGCGCCCTGAGCGCTCCGGACCTCGTGGCCCCGGCCCGGCGCGAGCACGTCCAGCAGGTCGCCCGCGAGCTCGGCTACCGACCCAACCGCGCGGCGCGTGAGCTGATCACCGGCCGCACCGGCAACCTCTGCCTCGTCGTGCCCGACCTGGAGAACCCGTTCTTCGCGGCGGTCGCCAAGGGCGTGCAGGCACGCGCCCGTGCGCTCGGGCTCGCGCTGCTCGTGGCGGACTCCGAGGAGGACCCCCGCCTCGAGGCGGAGCTCGTCGCGCACCTGGGCGCCCAGGTGGACGGCGTGATCCTGTGCTCCCCGCGGATGCCGGACCTCGACCTCGAGCGGCTCGGCCGGGAGGTCCTCGAGGACGACGTCCCGCTGCTGCTCGTCAACCGCCCGCACGAGGGTCTGCCGTCGGTCGTCATCGACAACACCGACGGCGTGCGGCAGGCCGTGGCGCACCTGTACGCGCTCGGCCACCGCCGGATCGGGTACGCGGGGGGACCGGTGGGCTCGTGGTCCGACTCCCAGCGGCGGCGCGGGCTCGAGCACGCCTCGCACGGCCTGCGCGACATCGAGGTGGTCGACCTGGGCCACTTCCCTCCCGTGTTCGGCGGGGGCGTCGCCGCGGGCGACCTGGTGGCGGCCGGCGGCGTGACCGCCGTCCTCGCCCACAACGACCTGCTCGCGCTCGGGATCCTGAGCCGGCTGCGCGCGCGGGGGGTCGCGGTGCCGGAGCAGGTCTCGGTCGTGGGGTACGACGACATCCCCGCCGCGACGCTGGTCTCCCCCGCGCTGACCACCGTGACGGTGCCGCTGGCCCGGCTCGGCCGGACGGCCGTCGACCTGCTGATCGAGGCGGGCTCGGCGCGCACGACCGCACCCCCGAGCGCCGACCCGCCCGGCTCCGTGCTGATCGGGGTCGAGCTGGTGGTCCGCGCGTCGACCGGCGTGGCGCCCGCGCGCTCGTCGGAGGCCAGCGGATGAGCGCCGGTACACCCCGGTTGTCGCGCACGACGCTGGCCGCATCCCGTCCGCGGGGCGTGCAGCTGCCCGCGGTCGACCCCGCGGACCTGCGCGTCGGCCTGGTCCACCTGGGGCTCGGCGCGTTCCACCGGGCCCACCAGGCCGTCTACACCGAGGACGCGGCCGCCGCTGCGGGCGAGACCCGCTGGGGGATCCTCGGCGTGACGCAGCGCAGCGCCCGCGTGGTCGACCAGCTCGCACCGCAGGACGGGCTCTACGGCGTGCTCACCAAGGGCACGGACCAGACGTCGCTGCGGCTGGTCGGCTCGCTGCGCGACGTGGCCTTCCCGGGCACCGACACGCCGCGGGTCGTCGCGACGATCGCCGCGCCGGGCACGCACGTGGTGACCCTGACGGTGACGGAGAAGGGCTACCGGCGGGCGGCCGACGGCGGCCCGGACCTGCAGGACCCGGACCTGGCGGCCGACCTGGCCGCGCTGGCCGGCGAGCTGCGCGGCGCTCATCCGGACTCCCCCGCCCGCTCCCCGCTCGGCCTGCTGCTGCGCGGGCTGGCGCTGCGCCGCCGCCGCGACGCGGGGCCCCTGACCGTGGTGTGCTGCGACAACCTGGCCGACAACGGGGCCGTCCTGGCGGCACTCGTCGCCGCGACCCTCGACGCCGTCCCCGGCGGCGACCGGCTGCGCGACTGGGTCGAGGCGTCCGTGCGGTTCCCGGGCACGATGGTCGACCGGATCGTGCCGGCCACCACCGAGGCGCACCGGGCCGAGGCGCGGGCTCTCCTCGGCCTGGACGACGCCGGTCTGGTCGTCGGCGAGCCGTTCTCGCAGTGGGTCGTCGAAGACCGGTTCGCCGGGCCTCGACCGGCGTGGGAGCGGGCGGGCGCCACCCTGACGGAGGAGGTCGCCCCCTTCGAGCGCGCCAAGCTGCGGGTGCTGAACGCGAGCCACTCGACGCTCGCCTACCTCGGCGCGCTGCGGGGGCACGTGACCATCGCGCAGGCCGTGGCGGACCCGGACCTGGTGGCCGCGGCACGGGCGCTGATCGACGACGACGTGCTGCCGACGCTGGTGGCCCCGGACGGCCTGGACCTGGCGGGGTACCGGGACGACGTGCTGGCGAGGTTCGCCAACCCGAACACCGGGCACACCACGGTTCAGGTGGCGATGGACGGCTCCGTCAAGCTCCCGCAGCGCCTGCTGGGCACCGTGCGGGACCGGCTCGACGCCGGCGCGGTGCCGACCGCCGCCGCGGGCGCGGTCGCCGCCTGGATCGCGTACGTCCGCGCCACCACGCAGGGCGAGCTCGAGGTCGACGGCTGGCGGGTCCCGCTCGACGACCCGATGGCCCCCGCGCTCGCTGCGGCTGCCGAGGGCCCGCTGGGCTCGCTGGCGGACCGGATGCTCGACGTGCGGGCCGTCTTCGGGGACGACGTGGCCGGCTCGGCGCCGTTCCGCACCGCCGTGCGCGCCGCCGTGGCCGAGCTGGTGACCGTCCGGGCGTGACCCTTGACGGTGCAAGTTGGTGGTGCGCTAGGCTGGAAAGCGCATTCCAGCCCTGCGGACCTCGGAGCATCATGACCACCCTGCGCATCGCGATGAACGGCGTCACCGGCCGGATGGGTTACCGCCAGCACCTCGTGCGGTCCATCCTGGCCATCCGCGACCAGGGTGGCGTCACGCTCGAGGACGGGACCCGCGTCCAGGTCGAGCCGATCCTGGTGGGCCGCAACGCCGACAAGCTGCGCGAGCTCGCCCGGCTGCACGACGTCAAGCACTGGACCACCGACGCGGACGCCGTGATCGCGGACCCCACGGTCGACGTCTACTTCGACGCCCAGGTGACCAGCCGCCGCTACGAGGCGCTCACCGCGGCCATGAAGGCCGGCAAGCACATCTTCACGGAGAAGCCGACCGCCGAGACGCTGGCCGACGCCGTCGACCTCGCGCGGCTGCGCGAGAGCACGGGCGTCACGGCCGGCGTCGTGCACGACAAGCTCTACCTGCCGGGCCTGGTCAAGCTCCGCCGCCTCGTGGACGAGGGCTTCTTCGGCCGGATCCTGTCGCTGCGCGGCGAGTTCGGGTACTGGGTGTTCGAGGGCGACGGCCAGGAGGCCCAGCGGCCCAGCTGGAACTACCGCAAGGAGGACGGCGGCGGCATCGTCGTCGACATGTTCTGCCACTGGAACTACGTGCTCGAGGGCGTCCTCGGCACGGTCAAGACGGTCAACGCGCAGGCCGTGACGCACATCCCGACACGCTGGGACGAGCAGGGCAGGCCGTACCAGGCCACGGCCGACGACGCCGCGTACGGGATCTTCGAGATCGAGACGCCGGGCGGTGACCCCGTGGTGGCGCAGATCAACTCGTCCTGGGCGGTGCGCGTCCACCGCGACGAGCTGGTCGAGTTCCAGGTCGACGGCACCCTCGGCTCGGCCGTCGCCGGGCTGAACCGGTGCGTCGCCCAGCAGCGCGCCCACACCCCGAAGCCGGTGTGGAACCCCGACCTGCCGGTCACCGAACCGTTCCGCGACCAGTGGCTCGACGTGCCCGCCAACGGCGACCTCGCCAACGGGTTCAAGCAGCAGTGGGAGGAGTTCCTGCGCGACGCCGTCGCCGGGCGCCCGCACCGCTTCGACCTGCTCTCCGCGGCGCGCGGCGTGCAGCTGGCCGAGCTCGGCCTGCGGTCGTCGGCCGAGGGTCGCCGCCTCGACGTCCCCACCATCACGCTGTGAGCGCCGATCTCAGCAGGCTGTCGCTGAACACGGCGACCACCAAGGCCTGGACGCTGCGTGAGGCCGTCGACGGCGCCGTGCGTGCCGGCCTGCCGGCGATCGGCCTGTGGCGCGACCGGGTCCAGGAGGCCGGGCTGGCCGAGGCCGCGAAGATCGTCGCCGACGCCGGCCTGCGCGTCTCGTCGCTGTGCCGCGGCGGGTTCCTCACGGCGGACGACGACGCTGCCGCCCGGGCCGCGCTCGACGACAACCGTCGCGCGATCGCCGAGGCGGCGACCCTGGGCACCCGCGAGCTGATCATGGTCGTCGGCGGGCTGCCGGGCGGGGTGGACCTCGTCGGCGCCCGCCGTCGCGTGGCCGACCGCATCGGGGAGCTGGCGCCGTCCGCCGCCGAGCACGGGGTCCGGCTCGTCCTGGAGCCCCTGCACCCGATGTTCGTCGCCGACCGGGCCGTCATCTCGACGCTCGGCCAGGCGCTCGACATCGCCGAGCCGTTCCCCGCCGACGTGGTCGGCGTCGTGGTGGACACGTACCACGTGTGGTGGGACCCGGACCTGCAGCACCAGATCGCACGCGCAGGGGTGGCCGGACGGATCGCGGGCTACCAGGTGTGCGACTGGGTCCTGCCGCTGGCCGCCGACGCGCTGCTGTCCCGCGGCCACGTGGGTGACGGGTACATCGACGTCCCGACGATCACCGGCTGGGTGGCACAGGCCGGCTACACCGGCGACGTCGAGGTGGAGATCTTCAACCAGGCGATCTGGGACACCCCGGGCGACGAGACCCTCGCGACGCTGACCGAGCGCTACGTGGGCCATGTCCTGCCGCACCTGTAGCTCCTCTACCGTGAGGCCATGACGACGTCGGAGGTGGGGTCGCCGGTCGAGGCGGTCGACCGTGCGCTGCTCACCCTCCAGGCGCTCGCGCGGGCGGGCGCACGCGGGCTGACCCTCGCGGACCTCGCCTCGTCGCTCGACCTGAACAAGACCACCGTGCACCGCGCGCTCGGGGCGCTGCGCTTCCGCGGGTTCGTGACGCAGGACCCCGCGACCGGCGCGTACGTGCTCGGCCCGGCGTCGACGCAGCTCGCCGACGACTTCCTGAGCGACGAGAACCTCCCCGCGCTGCTGCACCCCGCGCTCGTCGCGCTGTGCGCCGCGGTCGACGAGCTCGTGCACCTGGGCGTGCTCAGCGGGTCGGAGGTCGTGTACCTGGACAAGGTGGAGCCGGAGCGACCGCTGCGGGTGTGGTCGGCGATCGGCCGACGCAGCCCGGCCGTGACGACCGCGCTCGGCCGCGCCCTGCTGGCCTACGGCGGCGCCGATGGTCCGGTGCTCGAGGCCTACGTGCGCGCCGCGGGTGACCGGTCCCCCCGCGACGCCCGGGCCACCGCCGCGCTCCTCGCCCGCGTCCGGGAACGCGGGTTCGCGACCGAGGAGCAGGAGAACGAGACGGGGATCAGCTGCGTCGCGGTCCCGCTGCTGCGCGCAGGCACGCCGATCGCCGCCGTGAGCATCACCGCGCCCGCCGAGCGCATGACCCCCGAGCGCATCGACGCCCTGCAGGAGCAGCTGCGCGGCACCCTGCCGGCCCTGCTGCCCGCGGGGATCACGCTGCCGTAGCCGCAGCGATCCTCGGCACCGCCCCCATGTTCCGCTCCAGGGCGGGATCAACGTCGACGGCGGCTGGCTCGCCCGCTAGAGTCGTTCCGAACAACGGCACGGTCATTTCGCTACGCGGAACGGAAGTCTTATGGACACCCTGTCAGCCCTTGCCGAGGCCCGCCTCGTCCCCGTCGTCGTGCTGGACGACGCCGCCGACGCCGGCGCGCTCGGCGACGCCCTCGTCGCCGGGGGACTGCCCGTCGCGGAGGTCACGTTCCGCACCGCCGCGGCGCCCGACGCGATCCGGCTCCTCGCCGACCGCGGGGACATCCTGGTCGGCGCAGGCACGGTCCTCACGGCCGCGCAGGTCGACCAGGCCGTCGCGGCCGGCGCGAGCTACGTCGTCTCCCCCGGCACCAGCCGCGCCGTCGTCGAGCGCTGCCACGAGCACGGGATCCTCGCCCTGCCCGGTGCCGTGACGGCGACCGAGATCCAGGCGGCGCTCGAGCTGGGCCTCACCACGGTGAAGTTCTTCCCGGCGGGCACCTCGGGCGGCGCCCCGGCGATCGCGGCGCTCGCCGCCCCGTTCGTCGGCGTGCAGTTCGTGCCGACCGGCGGCGTGGGCCCGACGAACCTGCACGAGTACCTGGCCCTGCCCTCCGTCGCGGCCGTCGGCGGGTCCTGGATGGTGCCCCGGGACCGGATCCGCGCGCGCGACGTCGCCGGCATCACCGAGCTCACCGCAGCGGCCGTCGCGCTCGCCGCCCGCCCCGCCTGACCACCCGACCGACCTCACCGACGAGGAAGCCCCGATGACCGAGCTCCAGATCCGCCCCGCCGCCGAGTGCCGCTACGACATCGTCTCGCTCGGCGAGGTCATGCTGCGCCTCGACCCCGGCGAGGGGCGCATCCGCACCGCCCGACAGTTCCGCGCCTGGGAGGGCGGCGGCGAGTACAACGTGGCCCGCGGGCTGCGCCGCGCGTTCGGCCTGCGCGGCGCCATCGTCACGGCGCTGGCGGACAACGAGGTCGGGCGGCTGGTGGAGGACCTGATCCTCACGGGCGGGCTCGACACGTCGTTCGTCCGGTGGGTGCCCTACGACGGCATCGGACGCGCCGTGCGCAACGGCCTGAACTTCACAGAGCGCGGGTTCGGGGTGCGCGGCGCGGTCGGCGTGAGCGACCGCGGGCACACCGCCGCGAGCCAGCTCACGCCCGGTGACGTGGACTGGGACCACCTGTTCGGGGAGCTCGGGGTGCGCTGGCTGCACACGGGCGGCATCTTCGCGGCGCTCAGCGAGTCGGCCGCGGACACGGTGATCGAGGCGGTCACGGCGGCGAAGCGCCACGGCACCGTCGTGTCCTACGACCTCAACTACCGCCCCAGCCTGTGGAAGGCGATCGGCGGCCAGGCCAAGGCGCAGGAGGTCAACCGGGCCATCGCGCCGCACATCGACGTGATGATCGGCAACGAGGAGGACTTCACCGCCTCGCTCGGCTTCGAGGTCGAGGGCGTCGACGAGAACCTCTCGGAGATCGCGCTCGACTCGTTCGCCGCGATGATCCAGAAGGCCGCGGCGACGTACCCGAACTTCTCGGTGATCGGCACGACGCTGCGCACGGTGCACTCGGCGAGCAGCAACGACTGGGGCGCCATCGCCTGGTCGCAGGAGACCGGCGTCGTCCAGGCCACGCACCGCGAGCGCCTCGAGATCCTCGACCGCGTGGGCGGGGGCGACTCGTTCGCGTCGGGCCTGATCTACGGCCTGCTGGACGGTCAGCCGCTGCAGACCGCCGTCGAGTACGGCGCAGCGCACGGGGCGCTCGCCATGACGACCCCCGGCGACACGACCATGGTCACCAAGGCCGAGGTGCTCAAGCTCGCCGGTGGCGGGAGCGCGCGCGTCGACCGCTGAGCACCGGGACGTCGAGGTCGTCGAGCACCGCGGCGAACCGGGTCCCGATCAGCCGGTGCGCCGGGGCGTCGGGGTGCATGAGGTCCCGCATGGGCAGGCGGTCCGCGTCGGACGGGCCGTACAGGGCCGTGCCGTCGACGTAGTGCAGGGCGGCGTCCTGGCGCGCGGTGACGACCGCCCGGAGCGCGGACCGGATGACCGTGAGCGAGAGGGCACCCTCGGACGGCTCCCCGGTGGTGCGGAAGACCGTCGGGTCGGCGGGGTCGAGCGACGTCGGCCCCGGGGTGGTCTCCACGAGCGGACAGAGCAGCGGCGAGACGACGAGCAGCGGCGTGGTCGGGTGGCCCTCGCGGACGGTGTCGAGGAACCCGTGCACCGCGGGGACGAAGGCGCGCAGCCGCATGGCGTCGTGGTTCACCACGTTGATGCCGAGCTTGAGCGAGATGACGTCCGCGGGCTGGTCGCGGATCGCCCGCGCGATGAACGGGTCGAGCACGGCGTTGCCGGACAGGCCGAGGTTGACCAGGTCCAGTCCGGCGGACCGGGCGGCCACCACCGGCCAGCTGCCGAGGGCCGAGCCCGCTCCCGCGCCGTGGCTGATGGACGAGCCGTGGTGCACCCAGCGCGGCGCATCGACGGGTCGCGGCGCGACGACGGGCGCGTCCGCGGTGAGCGCGAGCAGCCGCGTGGTCTCCCCCGGTGGGAGCCACACCTCGACGTCCCGCTCGGCCGTGCCGTCGGCGCCGAGCACGAGGTCGACGACGCCCGGTGGGCCGGGACGCTCCCGGGTGGTGCCGGCGACCGGCTCCAGGGCGATGACACCGGACTGCGAGCAGACTGCGGCGGCCTGCGGTACGGGCCGGTCGTCGACGAGCACGTCATAGGGCTGCGCGGCGCCGGGCGGCTGGGGGTCGACGGCCACGCGGAGCACCCGTACGTCCAGGCGGATCGTGCGCGCGGCCGTGCGGAACCGGAGCCGCACGCCCGAGGGCTGCGCCTCGACCATCGCCATGAAGGCGTCCGGGAACTGCGCACGGGTCCACGCCGGGAGCCGGTGCGGGAGCAGACCGTCGGGCGTCTCCTCGAGCCACGCCGCCCCGCGGACCTCGACCCGCGGGTCCGGCAGGTCGATGCGCATCAGTGGATGTTCCCGTGCTCGCGGAACTCCCGCCAGACGTTCTCGAAGAAGTCGTCGTCCTCCGGGATGGGCCGGCGCGGGCGCCAGCGGAACGTCATCCGACCGGCGGGGTCGTCGGCGGTCGGCTCCCAGGAGGTCTCCTGCACCTCGTCGTCCAGCGCGCCGCCGTCCAGGGTGAACCGGAACACGTCGGGCAGCTCGGTCAGCCCGTGCGGGATGGCGCCCTCGGGGTCGGTGTAGAGCACGGACCCCCGCGAGCGGCCACCGTGCGCCACGTAGTCGTCCATCGCGGAGAGGTAGACGTACGCGCTGGTGAGGATGTCGCGGACCAGGAAGGTGCGGTTGATCGAGCGGCGCGACGAGGCATCGGCCGACACCGTCGACTCGTACGCCGACAGCCACGCGTGCACCTGGTCCAGCGCCTCCTTGATCGACTCCGCGGAGCGCACCGGGCCGGCCTTGGCGCTCATCAACGCCTGGACCTCGTTCAGCAGGTCGCCGGTGTTGTCCGGGACGCCGGAGGCGGCGCGCGCGGAGGCGTCACCGACCAGGTCGACGGCAGCCTGCAGGATCGGCGCGGCGGCCTCGTCGAAGGGCGCAGGGTCCTGTGTACGTCGCGCGGCGATGAACTGCGCCGCCCGCGTCGCGCCCACCTGGCCGCTGTTCAGCGCCGCGCCCCCGGGCCGGTAGACCCCGTGCGCACCGCCCGCCTCACCGACCGGGAAGAAGCCGTCGACGTTCGACTGCCACCAGGCGTCGACCACCAGCCCGCCGTTGTTGTGCTGCGCGCACACGTCCACCTCGAGCATCGTCGTCTCGAGATCCACGTACGGGTTCTTGCCCAGGTAGAACTGGTACGCGGGCTCGTTCATCCGCCGCAGCCGCTCGATCGGCGTGCCGAACAGCACACCCGCGCGGTCGAGGTAGTCGTGGGCCTCGGGGCTGAGCGCGGACGGGTCGAAGTCCGCCTGGACCGGGTTGCGACGGAAGTCGAGGAACACCCGTCGCCCGCGCAGCACGGTCTCGCGGTAGACCAGCAGGTCGATCAGCGAGGACCCGTCGAGCGCCTTGCGGATGTCGAACGGCCACTGGTAGCCCTTGAGGAACACCAGGGACATGAGCTGTCCGTAGTCGCCGATCGCCTCGGTGAGGAACTCGCGCTCGTCGCCGCCGTCGGCGTCCGTCGACACGAACGCCGGGATGACCTGCATGTACGTACCCGACACGTTCCAGCGCGGGTGCGTCGAGGCCAGCCCGAACTGCCACTCGGTGAGGTTCTTGCCGTGCACGCCCGCGCGGTAGGCCGCGCCGGAGGCACCCCACTGGCCGTGGGGGAAGACGCGCGTCGCGTACATGCCGGCGGGACCGCCCGTCGCGTAGACGAGGTTGGTGCACCGGAACAGCAGGAACGGGCTCTGGACGCCGTCGTGCGGCACGTCGGTGCGCAGGACCAGCAGCCCCGCGACCGCGCCGTCCTGCACGATCACGTCGACCACGCGGCACTCGTCGTAGACGGCGGTGCCGTTGCGGTGGACCTTCTTCTCCAGCTGCTCGACCATCGACCGGCTCGTGTACGGACCCACCGACGTGGCGCGACGACGCGGGTCGTGGTCGGTCTTGTAGCCGATGAACTCGCCGTACCGGTTCTGCGGGAACGGCACGCCCAGGTCGCACAGGCGCAGGAAGCCGCGGGCGCTCAGCGCGGCCTCGGCGAGCGCGTTGTCGCCGTCCATCGCCCCGCCCGCGTACAGCGTCTCGGCCATCTCCCGCACGGAGTCGCCGTCGCCGCCCGAGAGCGTGAGCTTGTAGTACGTCTGCTTGTCGGAGCCCGCGTTGCGCGACGAACCCGCGTTGACCTTGTCGGCGACCATGACGAGTTCGGTCTGGCCGAGCTCCCACAGGCGGTCGGCGGCGCAGAACCCCGCGGAGCCCGTGCCGACGACCACGGTGTTGACGGTGACGACGGGGACGCCGTGCAGCTGCTCGGACATCACAGCACCGGGATGTGCAGGCCGCCGTCGACGTGGAACACCTCGCCGGTCGAGTACGGCGTCTGGCCCGAGGCCAGGATCGACACAGCGCCGGCGACGTCGGACGGGCGGCCCCACCGGTTGATCGGCGCGAGGCCGGTCTCGATCAGGGCGTCGTACTTCTCGGTGACGCCCGCGGTCATGTCCGTGGCGACCACGCCGGGCCGGACCTCGTAGACGACGATCCCCTCGGGTGCCAGGCGGACGGCGAACAGCTGGGTCGCCATCGCGACGCCCGCCTTGGAGACGCAGTACTCGCCGCGGTTGGTGGAGACCGTGACCGCGGAGATGCTCGACACGTTGACGACGGTGGCGCGCGGTCGGCCGTCCGTCTCGCGGTTCAGCGAGATCACGCGGTTGGCGAACGTCTGCGTCAGGAAGTACGGGCCGCGCAGGTTGATTCCGAGCACGCGGTCGAAGCTCTCGGGGCCGGCCTCGAGGAGGTCCGCCCGCACGGCGGGAGCGACCCCGGCGTTGTTCACCAGCAGGTCGAGGCGACCCCAGGCCTTGACCGCGTCGTCGACGAACCGGACGTGGTCCTCGAGGTCGGCCACCGAGCCGCGCACGTAGCGGACCCGGCCGGGCGCGTCGAGCGACTCGAGCAGCTCGGTCGGCTCCTCGCGGGTGGCCAGGATCGAGACCGCGAACCCGTCGGCGAGCAGCCGCCGCGTGATCCCCAGGCCGATCCCCCGGTTGCCCCCGGTGACCAGTGCGACTGCCGGCATCGTTGCCTTCCTCCGTGTGCGGGACGCGCTCGTGACCTGCACGTCGGGTTCCGATCGTGTCATAGGAGCGATCGCTGGGCAAGCGCTTTCCACCGCCTTGCGATGACGGCCCTGCGAGGATCCCCCCGTGACCCCGCGACGACACCCGGCCCGCTGATGGGCGCCGTCGTCACCGCGCTCGGCACCATGGGCGCCGTCGTCGCGCTCGGCTGGCTGCTCGGTCGCCGCGGCGTGCTGGGCGAGCGCGCCGCCCCCGTGCTCGCCCGGGTCGTGTTCGCGGTCGCGACCCCCGCGCTGCTGCTGACCACCGTCGCGCACGCCGACCTGCACCTGCTGCTGTCCCGCACCGCGGTCGTCACCTGGGCGTCGACGGTCGCCGTCGCGCTCGTCGCGGCCCTGGTGCTGAGGTTCGGGCTGCGCCGGTCGGCGGCCGACGTCACGGTCGGCACGCTGGCGTCGTCGTACGTGAACGCCGGCAACATCGGCCTCCCGCTGGCCGTGTACCTGCTCGCCGACCCCGTGGCCGTGGTGCCGACCCTCTTGTTCCAGCTGCTCGTCCTGGCACCGGTCGCGTTCACGGTGCTCGATGCCCGGACGGGGCCGCTGCGGCCCGGCCCGGTGGTCCGGCGCACCCTCAGCAACCCGATCATCGTCGGGACGCTGGTCGGCCTGCTCCTGGCGACGCTGCCGTGGAACCTGCCCGAGGTCGTCTACGAGCCGTTCCGCCTGGTCGGCGCCGCGGCCGCGCCGCTCGCGCTGCTGACGTTCGGCATGGCGCTCGCGGTCCCGCGCACGGTCGACACCACGGCGCCCCGCGCGGACCTCGCGCTGGCCGTCGTGCTGCGCGCCGTCGTGCACCCGGTGCTGGCCTGGGGCCTCGGCACCGCGCTGGGGCTGCCGGCGCACGCCCTGCTCGCGGTGGTCGCGATGGCGGCGCTGCCGACCGCGCAGAACGTGCTCGTGTACGCGATGCAGTACCGGCGCGGCGAGGCCCTCGCGCGGGACGCCGGGCTGGTGACGACCGTGCTGTGCGTCCCGGTGCTGCTGGTCGTCGCGGCCGCGCTCGGCTGACCGCTCAGGGCAGGCGCGCGCCGGCGGGGATGTCGATGCGGGCGTAGTCGAGGATGCTCGGCACTCCGGCCAGCCCCGCGTGGTGCAGGACCTCGGCGTTCTCCTCGACCGCGACGGCCACCTTGAAGGCGAGCTTGAGAGAGACGCCGACCGCGAGCAGCCCGTGGTTGGCCCACACCACCGCGTTGACGTCGTCGCCCATGAGCTCGGCGCTGCGGCGGCCGAAGTCCGCGTTGGTGGAGAACTCGAACGGCATCACCGGGATCGGCCCCTTGGCGTAGAGCACCATGTTGAGGAGGACCGGGTCGATCCGCCGGCCCAGCACGCCGAGCACGTTCACGAAGGTGGACTCGGTGTGCACGATCGCCTGCACGTCCGGGCGCCGGCGGTAGTGGGCGAGGTGCACGGGCAGCTCGGTGGAGGGCAGCAGGTCGCCCTCGAGCACGGTGCCGTCCATGGCGACGACGACCATGTCGTCCGGCGTCATCGCGTCGTAGCGCACGTCGGACGGGGTGATGAGGATCGCCTCGGAGCCGTCGTCGGCGGCCAGGCGGACGCTGATGTTGCCCTGCGTGTTGAAGTTCAGTCCGCAGCGCACCGACTCGCGGCAGTAGTAGAGGATCTCCTCGCGCACCTGGGCGGTGGCCCGGATCGGGGTCCTGGTGGGCATCTCCGGCGGCCTCTCGCTAGCGGCTGAATCCTTTCAAGAAGGATGCCGTGAGTCCTTCCCGGCTTCGAGGGACCTTGGTCCCCGTGCGCGCCGGACCGGCTGCCGGACGATTGCTCGACCGGCGCGCGGACCCGCCGCAGCGGCCCCGCGCGTCGGTCCTCTCAGAGACCGACCCGGGCGGCGGCGGCGGCCCACTGACGCTCGGTCGGGCCACCGGTCGCGCCGGGCTCGTAGCGCCGCAGCTCCAGGCCGCGCGCCCCGACCGCGCGCAGGTCCGCCAGGCCGCCGGAGAGCGCGCCCGCCGCACGCGCCTGGACCAGCACGTTGCCCAGCGCGGCGCCCTCGACCGGCCCGGCGACGACCGGCAGACCGGTCGCGTCGGCGGTGAGCTGGCAGAGCAGCTCGTTGCGCACGCCCCCGCCGACCACGTGCACCACGGTCACGTCCCGGTCAGCGAGCGCCGACGCCGCCCGGACGGCCCGTCGGTAGGCCAGCGCGAGCGAGTCGAGGATGCAGCGGACCGTCTCCGCCTGCGTCTGCGGTGGCCGCTGCCCGGTCCGCACGGCCTCGGCCGCGAGGCGCGCCGGCATGTCGCCGGGCGGGAGGAACGCGGGACCGTCGATGTCGACCACCGTGGTCAGCGCCGGCACCCGCGCGGCGGCGGCCAGCAGGTCCGGCAGGTCGGCGGGCAGGCCGGCCTCGGTCCACGTGCGGATCGACTCCTGGAGCACCCACAGGCCCATGACGTTGCGCAGGTAACGGACGGTGCCGTCCACGCCGGCCTCGTTGGTGAAGTTCGCCGCGCGGCTCGCCTCGGTGAGCACCGGTCGGTCCAGCTCGAGGCCGACCAGCGACCACGTGCCGCAGGAGATGTACGCGAAGTCGTCGGACACCGCGGGCACCGCCACAACCGCCGATGCCGTGTCGTGCGAGCCGACCGTCCACACCGGCACCGACCCGTGGTGCCCCAGCAGCTCTCCCGCGTCGCGCAGGGTCGGGAGCAGGCCGGTGTCGATGCCGAGCCGCTGCGCGAGGTCCGTCGCCCAGGTGCGCGTCGTGGCGTCCAGCAGGCCCGTGGTCGACGCGTTGGTCACCTCCGCCACCCGCTCACCGGTCAGCCAGTAGCCGAACAGGTCGGGCATCAGCAGCAGCCCGCGCGCGCCGTCCAGGTGCTCGGTGGCCAGCTGGAACACCGTGTTGAACGGCTGCACCTGCAGCCCCGTGCGCGCGTAGAGCTCCGGTGCGGGGATCGTCGCGAAGACCCGCTCCGGCACGCCGTCGGTCCGCGCGTCCCGGTAGTGGAACGGGTCGCCGAGCAGCTCACCGTCGGCGTCGAGCAGGCCGTAGTCGACCGCCCAGGAGTCGATGCCCACGCCGCCCAGCGTCCCGACGGCGTCGGTGGCCGCGCGCAGCCCGTCGAGCACGCCCCGGTACAGCCCACGTGCGTCCCAGTGCAGCGACCCGTCCACGCGCACGGGCCCGTTGGGGAACCGGTGGACCTCGCGCAGCACGACCCGCCCGTCGCGCACGTCCCCGACGATCACCCGCCCGGACGACGCCCCGAGGTCGACCGCGGCGAACGCGCTCATCGGTCGCCCGCCGCGAGATCGTGGGTTCCGCACGAGATCGTGCGTGCGCACCCACGATCCGGTGCCGAACCCACGATCTCGTCGCCGGGCACGCGCTCGCTCATCGCAGGAAGGCCGCTGCCACGCCGGAGTCGACCGGGATGTGCAGGCCGGTGGTCTGCACCAGGTCCGGACCGGTCAGCGCGAACACCGCCGCGGCCACGTGCTCCGGCAGCACCTCGCGCTTGAGCAGCGTGCGCTGGGCGTAGTAGGCACCCAGCTCCTCCTCCGGCACGCCGTAGGTGGCCGCCCGCTGCGCCCCCCAGCCGCCGGCGAAGATGCCCGAGCCCCGCACGACGCCGTCGGGGTTGACCCCGTTGACCCGGATGCCGTGGGCGCCCAGCTCGGCGGCGAGCAGCCGGACCTGGTGCGCCTGGTCGGCCTTGGTCGCCGAGTACGCGATGTTGTTCGGCCCGGCGAACAGGGAGTTCTTCGAGGCGATGTAGACGATGTCGCCGCCCATCTCCTGGGCGATCATCGCGCGGGCCGCCTCGCGCGCCACCAGGAACGAGCCGCGCGCCATCACGTCGTGCTGCACGTCCCAGTCCTGGACGGTGGTGTCCAGCAGCGGCTTGGAGATGGAGAGCCCGGCGTTGTTGACCACGAGGTCGATGCCGCCGAACGCGAGGGCCGTGGCCGCGATCAGCTCGGCGACGTCGGACTCGGAGGTCACGTCCGCGCGCACCGCGATCGCCACGTCCGGACCGCCCAGGGACTGGGCGACCTCGGACGCCCCGTCCAGGTTGAGGTCCGCGACGACGACGCACGCGCCCTCGGCGGCGAGCCGCTCGGCGATCGCCTTGCCGATGCCCGACCCCGCGCCGGTCACCAGCGCGACCCGGGTGGCCAGCGGCTTGGGCTTCGGCATCCGCGCGAGCTTGGCCTCCTCCAGCGCCCAGTACTCGATGCGGAACTTCTCGGCCTCGTCGATGGGCGCGTAGGTGCTGATCGCCTCGGCGCCGCGCATCACGTTGATCGCGTTGACGTAGAACTCGCCGGCCACGCGGGCGGTCTGCTTGTCCTTGCCGAACGAGAACATGCCGACGCCGGGGACCAGCACGATCGCCGGGTCGGCGCCCCGGATCGCCGGGCTGTCGGGCGTCGCGTGGCGGTCGTAGTAGGCCTGGTAGTCGGCGCGGTACAGCGCGTGCAGCTCCTTGAGCCGGCCGACGACGTCCTCGACCGGTGCGTCCGACGGCAGGTCCACCACCAGCGGCTTGACCTTGGTGCGCAGGAAGTGGTCCGGGCAGGAGGTGCCGAGCTCCGCCAGGCGGTCCAGCGCCTCGCGCGACACGAAGTCCAGCACCACCTCCGAGTCGGTGTAGTGGCCGACCTGCGGCCTGTCCGTCGACGCCAGCCCGCGGATCACCGGCGCGAGCGCGGCGGCACGGACGCGGCGCTCGTCGTCGGGAAGCGGCGGCTGCACGACGTCACCGAACGGGTGCGGTCCCTCGGCCAGCCTGGCCGCGATGAACTCCTCGGCCGTCCGGATGATCTGCAGCGACCGCTGCTCGGCCTCGTCGGACGTGTCCCCCCAGGCGGTGATGCCGTGCCCGCCCAGGATGCAGCCGACGGCCTGCGGGTTCTTCGCCTTGATCTCGGCAATGTCCAGCCCGAGCTGGAACCCGGGCCTGCGCCAGGGGACCCAGACCACCGTGTCGCCGAACACCTCGGCCGTGAGCTTCTCCCCGTCGGCCGCCGTCGCGAACGCGATGCCGGCGTCCGGGTGCAGGTGGTCCACGTGCGCCGCGTCGACCAGCGCGTGCATCGCCGTGTCGATCGACGGCGCCGCCCCGCCCAAGCCATGCAGGCAGTAGTCGAACGCCGCCACCATCTCGTCCTCGCGCTCGACGCCCGGGTAGACGTCGACCAGCGCGCGCAGCCGGTCCAGGCGGAGCACCGCGAGGTTCTTCTCCGTCAGCGTGCCCAGGTCGCCGCCCGAGCCCTTGACCCAGAGCAGCTCGACCTCCGAGCCCGTGACCGGGTCGGTCGCCGCACCCTTGGCCGACGTGTTCCCGCCGGCGTAGTTCGTGGTCCGGGGGTCCGCCCCCAGCCGGTTGGACCGTGCGACCAGCTCGTCCGCGACGCTCATGCTCCCCATCCCGCCTGTGCGCCGCCGACCCGCTCGGCGACGATCTTCTCCGCGTATCCCGACGCCTTGTAGGCCGCGATCGGGTCGGGGTCGAGCCCCTGGGACTCCCGCAGCTGCGCGAGCAGCGGCCGGACGTCCGTGTTGTACGCGTCCATCACCACCCCGTGGGCGCCCAGCACGTCACCGGCGGTCTGCGCCTCGACCAGCGCGTCGGCGTCAACCAGCAGCGCCTTGGCGGTGGCCTCCTGCACGTTCATGACCGAGCGGATCTGCCCGGGGATCTTGGGCTCGATGTTGTGGCACTGGTCGAGCATGAAGTTCACGCCGCTGGTCGGCGCGAGGGCACCCGACTGGACGATCTCGTGCATGATCCGGAACAGCTGGAACGGGTCCGCCGCGCCGACCATGAGGTCGTCGTCGGCGTAGAACCGGGAGTTGAAGTCGAACGCGCCGAGCCGGCCGGCGCGCAGCAGCTGCGCCACGATGAACTCGATGTTGGTGCCCGGCGCGTGGTGCCCGGTGTCCAGCACGACCATCGCGCGGTCCCCCAGCGCGAGGCAGTGCAGCAGCGCCGTGCCCCAGTCCGGGATGTCCATGGAGTAGAACGCGGGCTCGAAGAACTTGTACTCGAGGATGAGCCGGTGCTGCGGGTCGAGCGCCGCGTAGATCTCCTGCAGCGAGTCGGCGAGCCGGTCCTGCCGGGCCCGGATCGAGTCCTGGCCGGGGTAGTTCAGGCCGTCCGGCAGCCAGAGCTTGAGGTCGGTGGAGCCCGTGGCGCGCATGACGTCGATGCACTGCAGGTGGTGCGCGACCGCCTTCTTGCGCACGTCTGCCGACGGGTGCGTCAGCGAGCCGAGCATGTAGTCGTCGTCCTGGAAGACGTTGGAGTTGATCGCCCCGATGGACACGCCGAGCCCCGCGGCGTGTGCCGCCAGGTCGTCGTAGTCGTCGACCAGGTCCCAGGGGATGTGCAGGCTGACCCGCGGGGCGACGCCCGTGTACCTGTGCACCTGCGCGGCGTCGGCGATCTTCTCGTACGGGTTGCGCGGGACGCCCTGCTGGGCGAACACCTTGAACCGGGTGCCCGAGTTCCCGAACGCCCAGGAGGGCAGCTCGATCGTCTGCCGGGCGAGCTCGTCGAAGTGGGTCATGCGTGAAGCTCCTGTGGGTCGGTGGCGAGGCCCGCCGCGCGCAGCTGGTCCTCCAGGTGGAACACCTCGTCGAGGACCTGGAAGCCCTCGTCGGGGTTGCCGGGATCGACGAAGAACTCGCTCATCTCGGCCTGCCAGCGCGGGTTGACCGCGGTGCGGGCCATCGCCGCCCGGGCCGCCGCGTAGTCGTCGGTCTCGAGGTAGCCGACGAGCAGCCCGTCCGGGGCGAGGAAGAGCGAGTAGTCGCGCCAGCCGGTGTCGCGCAGCGCCTCCAGCATCTCGGGCCAGACGGCGGCGTGCCGGGACCGGTACTCGTCCAGCCGGTCGGGCCGGACGCGGGACAGGAAGCACACGCGCGTCATGCGACTGCCTTTCTCGGATCGTCTTTGAAACGATTCATACAGATTAGGGAAGCGCATACCGACCTGTCAAGCGCCGAGCGCAGTCTCCCGCGCCCGGCCGCCCGATCAGAGTCGATGTCGCGTCGAACACGTACGGTCGCCGATCGGCCGTCCTCGCCGACCGGCGCGTGGATCGGCCCGGGGCAGACCTCGAGCTCCGCGCGCGCCAGGCGATCACGGGTCCGACGTGGTCGACCAGGCCGCCCACCGCGAGCGTGGGCCGCTGGCCGTCGAGCGATTCGGTCACTCCTCTCCCTTGAGGACTGTGAATCGATTCACTACGGTGGACGGTACGCGCCGCACCCGACGCCCACAAGAGCCGCGCGGCGCGGCCACTAGCATCAGGGCCGCACACTCGGGCTCGAGGGAGAGGAACGTCGATGTCGACGACGACAGGGGGGCGCGCGGACCGCCGCCCGTCCATCACGGACGTCGCCAAGCGGGCCGGGGTATCCGTCGGCACCGTCTCCAACGTGCTCAACAGGCCGGACCAGGTCAGCGAGCCCACGCGCGACCGCGTCCTGGTGGCGATCGAGGAGCTGCAGTTCGTCCGCAACGCCTCGGCACGCCAGCTGCGGGCGGGAACCATCCAGACCGTCGGCGCGATCGTCCTCGACATCGCCAACCCGTTCTTCACCGAGGTCGCGCGCGGGATCGAGGACCGGCTCGCCGCCGACGAGTACACGCTGATGCTGTCGTCCTCCGACGAGGACCCCGAGCGCGAGGCCCGGTACCTGCGCCTGTTCGAGGAGCACGGGGTGCAGGGCGTCATGGTGACGCCGTCGGCCGGCTCGCTGGACAACCTGCTGGCGCTGCGCGACCGGGGCATCGACGTCGTCCTGCTCGACACGACGTCGCCGCTCGAGGACGTCTCGTCGGTCGCGGTCGACGACGTGCGCGGCGGCGCGCTGGCGGTCGAGCACCTGGTCCGTCTCGGGCACACCCGCATCGCGTTCATCAACGGACCGCCGACCATCAAGCAGTGCGTCGACCGACGCGAGGGAGTGCTCGCCGCGCTGGCCGCGGCGGGGCTCGACCCCGCGGACGCGCTCGTCGAGGTCACGATCGGCTCCCTGAACGCCGACGGCGGCGAGGACGGGATCAACCGGCTGTTCGCGTCCGACGGCGACCGGCCGACCGCGGTGTTCTGCGTCAACGACCTGACCGCCCTGGGTGCCCTGCGCGCGCTGCGCTCCCACGGCGTGCAGATCCCCGCCGAGATGGCCGTGGTGGGGTACGACGACGTCATCTTCGCGTCGATGCTGACCGTGCCGCTGACGTCCGTGCGGCAGCCGACCCACCAGCTGGGCTGGACCGCCGCCGACCTGCTGCTGCGGCAGCGCTCGGAGGGCGCGACGTTCCAGCACCAGCGCATCCTGTTCCAGCCGGAGCTGGTGGTCCGGGGCTCGTCGGACCCGGACGCCTGACGCCCCTGCCCGCGCCGGATGCTGTGTGTCGGGCATCCCGCGTCCGCGAGATCGTGGGTTCGGCACGAGATCGTGGGTTCAGACACACGATCTGGTGCGGAACCCACGATCTCGTCGCGGCGGCGGGCGGCGGGCAGGCGGCGGCAGGCGGCGGCGGGCAGGCGGCGGCGGGCGGCGGGGTGCCGGGTGGTGGTTGGACCGATCGACAGGCAAGCGCTTACCGTTGCCGACGAGCACAGCACGCAGACGCGAGGGAGCGGACGTGACGGAGTTGTCCCGGGTGGCCATCGTCGGAACCGGAGCCATCGCGCACGCGCACGCCTCGGTGCTCGCGGCGGACCCGCTGGCGTCCCTCGTGGCCGTCGCGGACCCGAACCCGGGGGTGCGGGACGCGTTCGCCGACGAGTTCGGCGTGGCCGGTCGGTACGACAGCCTCGACGACCTGCTCGCGGCGGGACCGGTCGACGTCGTCCACCTGTGCACCCCGCCAGGCCTGCACCGGGACCAGGCGATCACCGCCCTGCGCAGCGGCGCGCACGTGGTCTGCGAGAAGCCGCCGGTCCTCTCGCTGGCCGACCTGGACGCGGTGCTCGAGGTGGCCCGTGAGGTCGGTCGCGAGTACGCCGTCGTCTTCCAGCAGCGCACCGGCACGGCCGTGGGCCACGTCCAGCGGCTGCTGGCGGACGGCACGCTCGGCCGACCACTCGTCGGCGTCTGCCACACCCTCTGGTACCGCAAGCAGGAGGACTACTACGCGGTGCCGTGGCGGGGGAAGTGGGCGACCGAGGGCGGCGGGCCGCTGCTCGGTCTGGGCATCCACCAGCTCGACCTGCTGGCGTTCCTGCTCGGCGAGTGGGCGGAGGTGGACGCCCGGGCGTTCCGTCTGGACCGCGACCTGGAGACCGAGGACACGTCGACCGCGGTCGTGCGGTTCGCCAACGGCGCCATCGTGTCCGTGCTGACCACTGCCCTGTCGCCGCGCCAGACCAGCTACGTCCGGGTCGACACCACGCTCGGCACGGTCGAGGTGGAGCACCTGTACGGGCACGACGCCCGCTCCTGGCGGCTGACGCCCGCACCGGCCCGCACCGGCGGCACCCCGGACCCGGCGCCGTCGTCATGGGCGCTGCCGCAGGACGACGAGCCCTCCGGCCACACCCCGCTGCTCCGCGCGGTCTACGGAGCCCTGCGGTCCGGGCAGCCGCTGCCGGCGGTGGCCGCCGACCCGCACCGCTCGCTCGAGCTGGTCACCGCCATCTACGCCTCGGCCGCGCTGGGTCGCCCGGTCACCAAGGCCGACCTCGCCCCCGGCAGCCCCCTGCGCGACGGCTTCCTGCACGGCATCGAAGACCTCCGCCCCACCTGACCCCGGACACGCGGACCGTTCAGCCAGCCCCACCACCAGCGACGAGGACCACATGATCCAGTACGGCGGCGACTACAACCCCGAGCAGTGGCCCCTGGCCACCCGTATCGAGGACGTCGAGCTCATGCAACAGGCCGGCGTCACGCTGGTCAGCGTCGGCATCTTCAGCTGGGCGCAGCTCGAGCCGCGCGAGGGTGAGCACGACTTCGGCTGGCTGGACGACGTCCTCGACCGGTTGGCCGCGGCGGGCATCAAGGTCGCGCTGGCGACCGCGACCGCGAGCCCTCCCCCGTGGCTCACCCGCAAGCACCCGGAGTTCCTGCCCGTGCTGGCGGACGGCACGGTGCTGCACCCGGGTGGTCGGCAGGCGTACCGGGTGTCGTCGCCCGCGTACCGCCAGTACGCCCTGCGGATGACGCGCACGATGGCCGAGCGCTACCAGGACCACCCCGCGCTGGCGCTCTGGCACGTGGACAACGAGCTGGGCTGCCACGTCCCGCACGACTACTCCGACGACGCCGCCGCCGCGTTCCGCCGCTGGCTCGAGGCGCGGTACGGCACGGTGGAAGCACTCAACGCCGCCTGGGGCACGGCCTTCTGGTCGCAGCGGTACGACGACTTCGACGAGGTGCTGCCCCCGCGCAGCGCCCCGACGTACCCGAACCCGACGCAGCAGCTCGACTTCGCGCGGTTCAGCTCCGACGAGCTGCTGACCCACTACCGCGCGATGCGCGACGTGCTTCGCGAGGTCACGCCGAACATCCCGATCACCACCAACCTCATGCTCTCCACCGGCACCAAGTGGATGGACTACTTCTCCTGGGCCGACGACCTCGACGTCATCGCCAACGACCACTACACGCGCGCGAGCGACCCCGAGGCGCACGTCGAGCTCGCGTTCAGCGCGGACCTGACGCGCGGGGTGGCAGGCGGCGACCCGTGGATGCTCATGGAGCACTCGACCAGCGCGGTCAACTGGCAGCCGCGCAACCGCAGCAAGCGACCGGGCGAGATGCTCCGCCACTCGCTGACGCACGTGGCCCGCGGCGCCGACGCGGTGATGTTCTTCCAGTGGCGCCAGTCCGCCGCGGGGGCGGAGAAGTTCCACTCGGCGATGCTCCCGCACGCCGGCACGGACACCGACGTCTGGCGGAACACGGTGGAGCTCGGGGCGGCGCTCCGGGCGCTCTCCGAGGTCGAGGGCAGCCGGGTCCGCGCCCGCGCCGCGATCGTCTTCGACTACCCCGCCTGGTGGGGCACCGAGCTGGACAGCCACCCGTCCGCGGCCGTCACCTACCCGGATCGGGTGCTCGCGCACTACCGCGCGCTGTGGCAGCGCAACGTCACGGTGGACATCGTGCCGCCGTCCGCGGACCTGTCGGGCTACGCCCTGGTGGTCGTGCCGACGCTCTACCTGGTGTCCGACGCCGACGCGGCCAACATCGCTGCGGCGGCGGCCGAGGGCGCCTCGGTGCTGGTCACGTACTTCTCGGGGATCGCCGACGAGCACGACCACATCCGCCTCGGCGGCTACCCCGGTGCCTTCCGCGACCTGCTGGGCGTGCGCAGCGAGGAGCTGTGGGCGCTGCAGGAGGGGGAGACCGTGACGCTCGACGACGGCACCGCCGCCGACGTGTGGTCGGAGCAGATGCACCTCGCGCCCGGCACGGAGGCGGTCCGGACGTTCACCGACGGCGACCTCGCGGGCTGGCCCGCCCTGACCCGGCGACCCGTCGGCGAGGGAGCGGCCTGGTACCTGGCCACGCGCCTCGACGCCGACGGGCTCCAGCGCGTCACCGACGACCTGATCGCCGAGGCGGGCCTGACGCCCGGCCCCGAGGGCGTCGAGGCGGTCCGCCGGTCCGCCGACGACGGCCGCTCGTGGCTGTTCCTCGTCAACCACACGGACGCGGCGGCGACGGTGCCCGTGACCGGGCACGAGCTGCTGCGCGACGCGCCTGCCCGGGGCCGGGTCGTCGTCCCGGCCGGCGCCGTGGCGGTGGTGCGGGAGGGCTAGCGCGGCCGCACGAGGTCGAGCTCCAGCCACCGCGCGAGGTCGTCCAGCTCGCGGTCGACGGCTACCCGCACCGCCGGGTCCCATGGCTCGTCCTCGTGCACCGCGTGGACCCGCAGCACGCCTGCCCTGACGTCCGAGGTGGCGTCGAGCTTGCCCACCAGCCGGTCGCCCACCAGGACCGGGAGGGCGTAGTAGCCCCAGCGCCGCTTCGCAGCGGGCTTGTACATCTCGATGATGTAGTCGAACTCGAAGATGTCCGCCATGCGCTTGCGGTCGTGCAGCAGCAGGTCGAACGGCGAGAGCAGCGCTGCACGCCCCTCGAACGGGGCGTCGAGCAGCGCGGGATCGACGCGCCACTCGCCCCGCACCCCGTCGACGACCGCGGGTTCGCCGGCGGGCCCGACGTCGACGGGCTCGACCGGCTGCTCGGGTCCGCGCGGCCGCGCGATGCCCAGGGCCGCCAGCCGTCGCGCGTCGCGAACCCGGTAGGCCTCCGCCAACGGGACGGGCGGGCCGGGCGGGTAGACCCGCTCCGCCAGGTCCCAGAGCCGCGCGCGACCCGTGCCACCGGCCGCCGCGACGTCACCCATCTGCACCATCAGGCTCAGCAGCATGGTGACGTTGCGGTTGTTGTTCCACCCGGTCGACCTCCACGGCCGCACGCAGGTGTCGGGGAGCTCGCTGAGGGGCAGCGGGCCGTCGGAGCGCAGCAGCTCGAGGATGTCCTGGCGGCAGCCCTCGTTGTCGGTGACCCACTGGCGGTGGGCCCGCTGCCAGTCCTTCAACCGGTCATCGGGGCCCGGCCAGACGGCCATCTCCGCCCGGTAGAGCGCCAGGTCCGCGGCCACCCGCAGCGTCCCGCGGTACTCGAGGATGCTCTGCTCGTCGAGCGCGTCCGCGAGGTCGCGTGGCTCGTACGCGGACCCGAGCCGGCTCCAGAGCACCAGGTCCGCGCTGGGCGCCACCGCCGCGGTCGGATCGAGCAGCAGCAGCCAGAGGTCGTGCACCGTCTCGTGCAGGTCGGTCGGCCGGTCCGCGGTCAGACGCTGCGCGCGCACGGCCACCCGACGGGCGTCGGCACGGGACAGCTCGTGGACCTTCATGATGCGGAGCGTAGGGCGGGTCACTGACAAACCTCCTCGGCGCCGACAGGATGGGCGCCATGAGCGCGCTGACCCTCGACTCCCTGAACAAGAGCTACGGCGACCTGCGGGCGCTGCGGGACCTGTCGATGGAGGTCCCCGCCGGGGAGATCGTCGGCTTCGTCGGGTCCAACGGCGCCGGGAAGTCGACGGCGATGCGGATCGTGCTCGGGGTGCTCGAGGCGGACTCGGGGCAGGTGCGCTGGGGCGGTGCGCCCGTCGACCTGGCCGTGCGCCGCCGGATCGGCTACATGCCCGAGGAGCGCGGCCTCTACCCGCGCATGAAGGTGAGCGACCAGCTGGTCTACCTGGCGCGGCTGCACGGGCTCGACACCGCGTCGGCCAGGGCCGCGATGGAGCAGTGGACCGAGGCCCTCGGCATCGCCGACCGCCGCGGCGACGAGATCCTCAAGCTGTCGCTGGGCAACCAGCAGCGCGTCCAGCTCGCCGCGGCGCTCGTGCACTCCCCCGAGATCCTGGTGCTCGACGAGCCGTTCTCGGGCCTGGACCCGGTGGCCGTCGACGTCATGAGCGGGGTGCTGCGGGCCCAGGCCGACGCCGGCGTCCCCGTCCTGTTCTCGTCGCACCAGCTCGAGCTCGTGGAGTCGCTGTGCGACCGGGTCGGGATCATCAAGAGCGGGGCGATGGTGAAGTTCGGCCGGATCGAGGAACTGCGCCGGACCGACGACCGACGATGGGTGGTCGACGGCCCGCCGCCGCAGTCGTGGGTCTCCGCGGTCCCGTCGGCGCACGTGGTGTCCACGGACGGGCGACGGTCCGTCGTCGAGGTGCGCGGCGCGTCCGCCGACACGGTCGACCAGGACCTGCTGCGCTCGGCGATGGCCGCAGGCCCGGTGCACGAGTTCAGCCTGCTGCGGCCGTCGCTGACCGAGCTCTACCGGCACGTCGTGACCACCGACTCCGTCGCGACCGCGCGAGAGACGGTGTCCGCATGAGCCCCCGGCCGACCCTCGTCGAGATCTCCAGCGGCGCTGCCGTGCGCCTGGTCGCGGGGCGCGAGATCAGCACGCGCATCCGGTCCAAGGCGTTCGTCTGGACCACGGTCGCGCTCGTCGCCGCCGTGGTGCTGGGCGGGCTCCTGCTCAACGTCATCGGGTCGCAGGCCGACACCGCGCAGCAGGTCGGGGTCACGCCCGACGCGTCGGGGATCTCCGAGCAGCTGGTCACCCTCGGGTCGGTCACCGGCACGACGATCGAGACGCGCGAGGTGTCCCCCGAGGAGGCCGAGGAGCTGCTGGTGGACGGCACGCTCGGCGCCGTCGTCACGGGAACCGACCCCCTGACGGTCACGGTGCACACCGCGCTGCCCGAGTCCCTCACGCCCGTGCTGGCCACGCTCGCGCAGCAGGAGGCGCTCGCGTCGGCGGTGACGGAGCTCGGCGGCGACCCGGGCGACGTCGGCCGGGAGATCGCGCAGGCGTCGGCTGACGTCACCGCGCTGGAGCCCGAGCCGGAGCGCGACTCCGGTCAGATCGCCGCCGGCACCGTCGCGGGGATCCTGCTGTTCATCTCCCTGATGACCGCGGGCCAGCTGGTCGCGCAGGGCGTCGTCGAGGAGAAGTCGAGCCGCGTGGTCGAGCTGCTGCTGGCGACCGTGCGGCCGTGGCAGCTCATGGCCGGCAAGGTCCTGGGCATCGGCGTCATCGGTCTGGCGCAGGTGGTGCTCGTGGTGGGCTCGGGGGCGGCGACCGCGGCCGCGTTCGGACTCGTCGACGCCAGCTCGATCGACCTCGGCGCCACCGCACTGTGGGTGGTCGTGTGGTTCGTCGTCGGCTTCACGATGTACGCGCTCGCGCTGGCCGCACTGGCCGCGCTGGTGTCCCGGCAGGAGGACGTCGGCTCGGTGACCGCGCCGATCATCACCGTGATGATGATCCCGTACATCGTGGGCATCAGCATCGCGCCCTGGGACCCGACGAACCCCCTCGTGGTGTGGCTGAGCTACCTCCCGTTCTGCGCGCCGCTGCTGATGCCGATGCGGATCGCGCTCGGCGAGGTCCTGCCCTGGGAGATCGCTCTGTCCCTCGGGCTGTCGGTCGCCCTCATCCCGGTCCTGGTCTGGCTGGCCGGTCGCATCTACTCCAACGCGGTGCTGCGCAGCGGTGGCCGGATCAAGCTGAAGGACGCGTTCGTCGGGGCCTAGACCGGTGCCCCGGTCACACGGTTCGTGACGGCCGTCAGTCAGGGGTTGCATCTGGACGCATGTCCCGGAGAGGATGCGCCCCGTGCCCGCGCCCTCGTTGCCCGACCTCGTCCAGCCGCTGCGCCCCTCGGGGATCCCCGCGGCCGCCGCAGTGCTGGCCGCGGCGCTCGCGGACGACCCCGGCTTCGTGCACCTCTTCCCCGTCCGCGCGCGGCGCGAGCGTGAGCTGCGCGCCATTTACCGGATGACCCTGTCCGACGCGGTCCGGTACGGGCACGTGTTCGTCACGCGGTTGCGCGGCGAGACCACCGGCGTGATCGCGCTGTACCCGCCCGGCGCGTACCCGATGACCCCCGTGCGCTGGTGGCGGCAGGGGTTGCGGATCGCACGCATCGCCGTGCGCACCCGGGAGCACAGCCTCGGCCTCATCAAGTTCGGCGACATGACGTCCGCCGGGGTGCCGTGCTCCGCCTGGTACATCGAGGCGCTCGGGGTGCGGCCCGACCTGCAGCGCGCGGGCCGCGGCAAGAAGCTGATGGCGACGGTGTTCTCCGTGATCGACGAGGTCGGCGGGCCGTCGTACCTCGAGACCACCAAGCCCGACAACGTCGTGTACTACGCGGCGCTCGGCTACGAGTCGGTCCGCGTCCCCGTGCCGATGGCCGGTGCGTCGGCGGACGGTCCCTGGATCTTCCCGATGGGGCGGGAGCCTGTCAGCCCCTCGCTCTAGCGTGGGTCGGTATGGAGAACGTCGACTACACGTCCACCTTCATCACCGTCGCACCGGACTTCGCCGGCACGACCGCGAGGGAGCCGGTCGGGGCCACCGTCGCCGCGTCGACCTACGCCCTCATCGCCGCGTCGCCGTACGCGCTGCGGTCGTCCGACGTGATCTTCCGGGTCTGGGCCGACCGGCACGGCGTCCCGGCCGACTCGTCCGACGAGTGGTCGTCGTTCTACGCCACCTCGCGCGCGTGCCTGCGCTCCAGCGACCTGGGGAAGCGGTACGGCTGGGGGATCCATGCCGATGCCGACGGGCGCCTGGCGCTGTACCCGGTCGGGTCGCCCGACTACGACGCGCTGGCCGCCGGGACCGCGCCGGACGGGTCCGCCGTGACCGTGAAGGCGGCCATGCGCAGCTCGCGCCGCTAGTGCGGTGATCCGGTGTCGGACGCGGCTGCGATCATGAGCCGTGTCCCTGCTGCTCCTCGTCGACGACCCGGCGCGCCCTGACGTCGTCGGGCTGCGGTCGCTGTCCGACGACGGCACGCTGCTGGACTCGTCGGAGGTCCCGACCGACGCGCTGCCGGCCGTCGCGCGCGAGCGGGCCGACCGACCGCGCTGGGTCTGGGACGACACCGCCCGCCGGTACCCGCCGCTGCTGGCCGCGGGGGTGCGCGTCGAGCGGTGCCACGACCTGCGCCTGTGCCACGCGATCCTGCGCCGCAGCGTCTACACGCAGTCGTCGGCGCTCGCACAGGCGCCGCCCGGCCCGTGGGACGGTCCCCGCGACCCGGCCCCGGTCGAGGGCAGCCTGTTCGACGACGTGGGCCCCGCGGCGGTCGCCGACCCGCTCGAGGAGCTGCAGCTCCAGCTCGCGGCCGTGGCCGGTTCCGACGAGCCCGGCCGCCTGCGCCTGCTCCTCGCCGCGGAGTCGACGGGTGCCCTCATCGCCGCCGAGATGCACCACGGCGGGATGCCGTGGAGCGTCGAGACCCACGACGCGTTGCTCACCGACCTGCTGGGTCCGCGGCGGAAGGGCGGCCGGCCGGCCAAGCTCGAAGCGCTCGCCGACGAGGTCCGCACCGCGCTCGGTCAGCCGGCGCTGAACCTCGACTCCCAGCCCGATCTGCTGCGCGGCCTGCGCTCGGCGGGCTGCGACGTGGAGTCGACGCGCACGTGGGAGATCAAGGCGCTCGAGCATCCCGTCCGCGACCCGCTGCTCGCGTACAAGAAGCTCTCCCGCCTGCTCAGCGCCAACGGGTGGGCGTGGATGGAGGCGTGGGTCCACGACGGCCGGTTCCGGCCCGAGTACGTGCCCGGAGGCGTGGTCACCGGGCGCTGGGCCACCAGCGGCGGCGGGGCGCTGCAGCTGCCCGCGAGCATCCGCGGCGCGGTCCGTGCGGACCCCGGCTGGAAGCTGGTCGTCGCCGACGCCGCGCAGCTGGAGCCGCGGGTGCTGGCCGCGATGTCCGGCGACGGCGCCATGGCCGCGGCCGGACGGCAGGCGGACCTGTACCAGGGCGTGGTCGACGCGGGGATCGTCGAGACGCGGTCGGAGGCCAAGTACGCGATGCTCGGCGCCATCTACGGCGCGACCACGGGCCCGTCGGCGGTCCTCATGCCGCGCCTGACCACGGCGTACCCGCGCGCGGTGGCCCTGGTCGAGGCCGCCGCGCGCGCGGGTGAGCGCGGCGACGTCGTCTCCACCTGGCTCGGCCGCACGTCCCCGCGCCCCGACGCGGCCTGGCAGGCCGAGCTCGCCGCCGCCTCGGCCGAGGGCGCGGGTGCCGACGACGTCCGGGCAGCCCGTCGGCGCGGACGCGACTGGGGCCGGTTCACGCGCAACTTCGTCGTCCAGGGCACCGCCGCCGAGTGGGCGCTGTGCTGGATGGCCGCACTTCGGCGCCGACTGCTCGCGGTCGACGGCCGGCCGCACCTGGTGTTCTTCCTGCACGACGAGGTCATGGTGCACTCGCCGGCCGCCGTGGCGGAGTCCGTCGCGGTCGCCGTGCACGAGTCCGCGGTCGAGGCGGGGCGGCTGCTGTTCGGGGAGACGCCCGTGGACTTCGCCCTCGACGTCGTCGTGGCCGACAGCTACGACCAGGCGAAGTAGCTGCCCGCATCGTGTGGCTCAGCGCGGCGGGCGGCCGCCGACGGCCTCGGGCAGGGACTCAGCGAGCTGCTGCGTGTCCGGGTGCTGCGGGTCGCGCAGGAGGTCGCGGAGCGGACCCGACTCGACGATCCGCCCCTCGGCGAGGACGAGCACGCGGTCGGTCAGCCGGTCCAGCAGCCACACGTCGTGCGAGGCGACGAGCAGGCCGATGCCGTCGGCGCGCACGAGCGCGCGGATGTCGTCCGCGATCTCCTCACGCATCGACTGGTCGACGGCCGTCAGGGGCTCGTCGAGCAGCAGCAGGTCCGGCCGCGTCGCCAGGGCGAGCGCGATCGCGATGCGCTGGCGCTCGCCGCCGGACAGCGTGCCGACCCGGCGGGTCACGAAGCCGATCGGCAGACCGACGACGGCCAGCGCCGCCTCGACGTCGTTGTTCGTCGTGCGTCCGGCCCTCCGGGCCTCCTTGAACGCGTCGAGGATCGTCTGCTCGACGGTGCGCTGGCTGTCGACACCCGCGATGCCGTTCTGGTGCACGGTGCGCAGCCGGGCCTTGACCTCCTTGCGCCGGTGCCGGGGCGTCTTGCCGACGGGCACACCGTCGAGCGTCACGTGCCCCTGGTGCGCGCGCATGGCGCCGCCGAGGATCTCGACGAGCGTGGACTTGCCGACGCCCGACCGTCCGAGCAGGCCGATCGCGTCTCCGGAGCGCAGGGTCAGGTTGACACCCGCGAGGACGGGGGGGCCGCCATAGCCGGCGTGAAGGTCGGTGGCCTGCAGGACTGCGGGGGTAGCGCTCATGCCTGGTGCTCGTCTCTTCTGTTCAGGGACGCCGTCGCGACGCCGCTGATTCTCTTTAACGTGCGACCCCGCGGGATTGATCCTGCGGCCGTGCGATGTCGCGGTCCGAGTCAGTGGCTGAGGAGGTACTTCAGCACGATGACCAGCAGGCCGAAGCCTGCCGCGAGGAGGCTCTCGCCCACGAGCGCCGCACCGCGCACCCCGGCGCGGTGGGCCGCGAGGGCAGCGACGGCGGCGAGCAGCGCGACCGTGAACCAGAGCGCCAGGAACGCCGCGTCGACGACCCCCAGGCCGAGGAGCCGACCGAGGGAGAAGACCGCGAGGACCGGCAGGCTGCCGAGCAGGACGCCGGTGTTGTTCCGCAGCGCGTGCTTCAGCCGGCTGCCCGAGCTGTGCTCGACGTCCTCGAACCGGCCGCCGATCGCGTCCGCGTACACGTGCGCGAGCCAGTAGGTGACCGACACCAGCGCGGTGGCCAGCACCACGATGTCGCCGCTCTCCGCGCCCGCACTGGTGGCGGCGAGCACCACGCTCGAGACCAACGCTCCGTACAGGATCTCCGCAGGCCCCTTGTTCCGGACGAACCGGTCGACCCGCGAGAACCGCTGCCGCTCGAGGTTCATCAGTCCTCCGTGGTCCGGCGCCGACTCCCATGGTGGCGCACGCCGGCCCGGGCGCACACCGCCGGGCTCAGGGCGAGGTCGGCCAGGTCTGCAGCCGCCCGCACATCCCGTACCGCCGGGGAGGAGCGGCAGCCGCGGTCGCCGTGACCGATCCGCCGGCCAGGTGCGGTGCGACCCCGCGGATCAGACCCTCCAGCGCGGACGCCGTCGCCTGGGTCTGCGCGTAGACCGACCGCGTCCAGACGTCCTGCCAGTGCGGCACGAGCATCCGGACGAGCCGGGCCGCCGCGTCGTGCCACGGCCGGAGGGCCGCCGGGCCGAGCCGGTCGACCGCGGCGCCGAGCTCGGCGTACCCCTCGAGCGCCAGATCGCGCCGGCGCCGGGCGGCGGCGGCGATCTCGTCGTCGGACGCGCCGGACGCCGGGGTCGGCAGAGTGGCGGCCTCGCGGTAGGCGGCCGGGTCGGCGAGCACCGCCGAGGGGAAGGTGAGGACGGCGTCGCCGGCCTCGGGCAGGCCGGCGTTCGACATGAGGACGAGCACCTCGAGGTCACCGTCGTTGACGGCGCGGTGCACGACGCCCGGCCCGAAGGACACGATCGTCCCGGGCGTCAGGGGGTGCACCGAGAACCCCGCGGGCCCGATGGTGTGCACCGAGCCGGACCCGCCCAGGACGACGTAGGCCTCCGACGACGCGACGTGCAGGTGCGGCGACCCGCTGCCCGCGCGGCCCACGCCGTCGGGCGCCGGCCAGTCGTACACGCGCAGGTGGCTGACCGAGACGCCGCCGGGGAGTGCGCTCATCCGACAAGCATCGCCTCGGAGCCCAGCGCCGCCAACCGGGCGGCCGACGTGGGGTCGCTGGGCCCGTCGGCGACGACGACGGCGTACCGGAACCGGAGGCTGTCTCCGGGCGCGAACGGGACCTCCGTCGAGAAGAACGGGGCCGGGTTGAGGCAGCCGAACAGCTCGGAGCGGGCGAACCACTGCGGAGGGTGCCCGGGGTTGTCACCGGCGTCCACCATGACCACCGTCGACGCTCCCCCCGTCTCGTCGTGCTGCCCGACGAAGCCCATCCAGGGACCGCGCGTGCCACGGATCTCCTCGCCGCCGCGGAAGTCCGGCGCCAGGAGCGTCCCCCCGGTGAACGAGCGGGGACCGCGCCAGAACAGCCCGCCGTACCCGGCGTTCTCGCGGCCGCGCGTGGTGGGCGACCCGATCGTGAGGTCGACGGAGGACACGTTCGTCATCGTGGTGTCGAACGTGAGCACCCAGGCGTCGTCGCGACCGGCCGGGACGAGGAACCCGAGCGCCCGCTGCTCGTCGACCACGTGCGAGCCCGCCTGTGTGTGCCAGGCCAGGGCGTGGGCGACGTCGACGCGGTCGGACCCCACCGTCAGCGCGGTCAGCGCCACGTGGTCCATCGACCCGTCGTTCTCCAGCTGCACGTAGCCCTGACCGTGCACGTACGTGGGCCCGCCCCAGAAGTTGTGCTCGCCGACCACCGGGAGCGACCAGGCGATGCCCTTGTGCCACACGTGGTCGTGCGGCCGGAAGGCCGTGACGACGTCGCCCCCGCGCGTGCGGACCGGGTGCAGGTACGGGCGCGGGCTCTCCAGCTGCGCGTCGCCCGGCACGTAGACGTACCGGGCGAGGGTGGTGCCGTCGGCGACGACGTCGATCGCGCGCCCGACGTCGTGCAGCGCGGACAGCGTCATCGGGCGGGCTCCAGCGAGAGGTCGGCACCGAGGTCCAGGTCCGCGACCGTGACCGGCAGCCCGGTGACCATCGACTGGTTGCCCGCGATCCCCACGGCCACCGCCCGCAGCCCGTCGAGGTACCCCGCCGGGCGGCCGAGGGCGTCCTCGCCCAGGCGCAGGTGCCGTCGGAACACGTCCTTGAGCAGGATCGCGTCCCCGCCGCCGTGACCGCCGATGCCGTCGGGGATCGGGTAGGCGGTGGCCCGCTCCCAGTGCTTCTGCACGAGCAGCCGCTCCCCCTCGGGACGCAGGGCGTCGCCGACGGACGACGGCGTGGCCGACGGGTCGAGCACGGCGTTCCCGTGCTCGTCGAGCTCGATCGCCCCCCGCTCGACCACTTCGAGCTCCGCGCGTCCGGCGGTCCCGTTGACCGTGGCCCGGTACCCCTCCCACGGGCTGTGGGCGTTCAGGGAGTACGTCAGCGTGGCGCCGCGCTGGTAGTCCACGAGCAGCGCCAGGTTGTCCTCGATCGTGATGCCCGGCCCGAACACGTCCTGGTCGCGCAGGTAGCCGTCGTGCACCTCGGCGTCGAGGTACAGCGACCTCAGGCGCGGGTCGTCGTTGAGGTCGAGCGTGAACGGGTCGCCGACGACGCCGGTGCCGCGGGCGGGCCGGGGACCGAGCCCTCGGTCGGCCGCGTTGTGGTCGCCGTAGAACCTCAGGCCGCCGCGCGCGTAGACGCGGGCCGGCACGTCACCGAGCCACCAGTTGACCAGGTCGAAGTGGTGGCTCGACTTGTGCACCAGCAGACCGCCGGAGTTCCTCTTCTCGCGGTGCCAGCGGCGGAAGTAGTCGGCGCCGTGCACGGTGTCGAGCGCCCACTCGAAGTGCACGGACGTGACCTCGCCGATCTCGCCGGACGCGATGACCTGACGCAGCGAGGAGTTCCGCGGGGCGTAGCGGTAGTTGAAGGTCATGACGACGTCGCGCCCGGTCTCGGCGACCGCGCCCGTGATCCGCCGGCAGCCGGCGCGGTCGACGGTCAGCGGCTTCTCCACGACGACGTCGGCTCCCGCCGCGAGCGCCCGCGCCACCAGCTCGGCGTGCGCATGGTCGGGAGCGGTCACGATCACCACGTCCACCGACTGCTCGGCGATCATCTTCTCGAGCCCGTCCGGCGCGTACTGCGCCAGCCGGGCGGGCCGGCCGAGCGCTTGGGAGACGAGCTGCTCGTAGTGCGCCATGCGCCCGGGGTTGGTGTCGAGCAGCGCGACGAGCGTGGCCACGTCGGCGTGCTCCCCCGTGATCGCGTCGATGTACATGCCGGCGCGGTGCCCGGTACCTGCCACCGCGTACCGGCGGCGGTCGCCGTCGGGTGGCGGGGCGAACTCCGGGACGACGCCGGGGCCGGCGGTCGTGCTGCTGCTGGATGCGGGACGCGGAGCGGTCGGGTTCTGGTCGGTCACGGGAGTCCTCGGTGGTGTCGTCGCCTCGGTGCGATGGGTGCCGTGGAAAGCGTTGTCCGTCGGTTCTGTAGCCTAGGCGGAGATCCCGTTCCCGGACAGGCTCTGCGTCCGTTGACCCCGGCGGGTCCTGGGCCCGGGCGGGATCACCGCACCACAGACCGCACCCGGGCGACGTCGCCCGATCGTCAGGAGAGCATCGATGCCCCAGCGCGCCACCGTCCTGCTGCACCCCGACTTCCGCGTCGGCCAGATCGACCGCCGCCTGTTCGGCTCGTTCGTCGAGCACCTCGGCCGGGCGGTGTACACCGGCATCTACGAGCCGGGCCACGAGACCGCCGACGAGCACGGCTTCCGTCGCGACGTCGCGGACCTGACCCGCGAGCTGGGCGCGACCATCGTGCGCTACCCCGGCGGCAACTTCGTCTCGAACTACGTGTGGGAGGACGGCGTCGGGCCTGTCGAGGACCGCAGGCCGTTCATCGACCTCGCGTGGCGCACCATCGAGCCCAACACGATCGGCACCGACGAGTTCCTCCAGTGGGCGGAGCGCGAGGGCATCGAGCCGATGATGGCCGTCAACCTGGGCACCCGCGGCGTCGCGGCCGCCGCAGCGCTGGTCGAGTACTGCAACGGCGAGGCGGGGTCGCGCTGGGCGGACCTGCGCATCGCCAACGGTCGCGAGAAGCCCTACGGCGTGAAGCTGTGGTGCCTGGGCAACGAGATGGACGGCCCGTGGCAGATCGGGCACAAGGACGCCGACGAGTACGGCAAGCTCGCCGCCGAGGCCGGCAAGGCGATGCGCCTGGTGGACCAGTCGATCGAGCTCGTCGTGTGCGGGTCGTCGTCGATGGCGATGGACACCTTCGGAGCCTGGGAGCAGACCGTCCTGGAGCACACGTGGGACGTCGTCGACCATGTCTCGATGCACGCCTACTACGAGGAGATGGACGGGGACCGCGCGTCCTTCCTCGGGTCCGGCACCTCGATGGACCGCTTCATCCGCCGGGTCGTCGCGTCGGCCGACGCCGTCGCCGCACGCCGCCGCTCGGACAAGGTGGTGACCCTCTCCTTCGACGAGTGGAACGTCTGGTACCTGCAGTCGCGCTTCCCCGGCGAGAAGAACCTCCCCCTGCAGCGCGACGCGCCGCGCATCATCGAGGACGTGTACTCGGCGCTCGACGCCGTCGTCGTCGGCGACCTGCTCGTGACCCTGCTCAACCACGCCGACCGCATCCCCGTGGCGTGCCTGGCTCAGCTGGTCAACGTCATCGCGCCGATCATGACCGAGCCCGGCGGCCCGGCCTGGCGTCAGCCGACGTTCCACCCCTTCGCGACGACCGCCCGGCTCGCGCGGGGGACCGCGCTCGACCTGCGGGTGTCGGCGCCGACGATGTCCACGACGGCCCACGGCGACGTCCCGCTGGTCACCGCCGCCGCGACGCTCGACGGCGACGACGTCGCGGTGTTCCTGGTCAACCGGTCCGCCGAGCCCGCCGAGGTCGAGCTCTCGCACCCCGGTGTCACGCTCACCCTCGGGCGCGGCGTCCAGGTGACCGCCGACCACGAGCCCGCCGTCGCCGGGCCGGAGCACGCGGCCGCGGTGGCCGACCGGCACGTGTCGGAGGTCGACGGCCCGGCGTCCGCGACCGGCAGCACCGTCCTCACGCTGGCGCCCGAGTCCTGGACCGCTCTCCCGGGCACCCTGACCCGCGCCTGACCGGACGCTCCCGGGGCCGGCGTCGAAGCCGGCCCCGGGGGCGCCGTGGCCCCGCTCGCGCCGATCCGCCACGGTGAGACGATCGAGCGATGAGGCGGCTCGGGCTGACGGTCGGTTGGCTGCTCGGCCTGGTCGCGGTCGGGCTCATGGGAGTCGGGATCGCAGCGCGGCTCAGCCCTCGGCCGGCGTCGGTGGTGATCCGTCGGCGGTTCGACCGGAACGGCACCGAGCGGCTCGCGGCGACGGCGCGCTTCGTCCCCCCGCACGTCGCCTCGGTGCTCGACGTCCCCTACCGGCAGGGCGACCGCGACGCGCGCCTCGACGTGCACCGGTCCACCACCCCGGGGCCGGCCCGACCGACGATCGTCTGGGTGCACGGTGGCGCGTGGCTGTCGGGGAGCAAGGACCTCATCGCCAACTACCTGCGGGTGCTCGCCGGCGACGGGAGCGCCGTGGTCGGCATCGGCTACTCGATCGCCCCGCGCGCCACCTACCCCACCCAGGCCCTGCAGGTGCTCGACGCGCTCGCCTTCCTGACGGAGCACGCCGACGAGCTCGGCATCGACGCGCGGCGCCTCGTGCTCGCCGGCGACTCGGCGGGCGCGCAGATCGCCGCCCAGGTGGTCGGGATGGTGACCAACCCGGCCTACGCGGCGATGATCGGCGCCCGCCCGCGCATCACCCCGGACCAGATCGTGGGCACGGTGCTGTTCTGCGGCGTCTTCGACATGTCGCTCGCGCGCGGGCTGCGCGGCCGCGACCGGTGGTTCGTCGACTCCGTCATGCGCTCGTTCACCGGCACCACGGCCTACCTCGACGACCCGCGCTTCGACGGCATCTCCGTGGTCGGCCACGTCACCGCCGACTTCCCGCGGACCCTCGTCTCGTGCGGCAGCGCCGACATCGCCCTGGGGCACTCGCTGTCCCTGGTCGCCGAGCTGGAGCGGCTCGGCGTCCCGCACGAGACGCTGTTCTTCGCCGACGACCACGAGCCGCCCGTGGGCCACGAGTTCCAGCTGCTGCTGGGCACGGACGCCGGCCAGGAGGCACTGTCGACGATCCATCGGTTCGTCGCCGACCTGCCCGGGAGCTAGCCCCGGCGCACGGCCGCGCGGTGCTCGATCGCCACGACCGCCAGGCACAGCAACCCCGGGACGACGACCGCCAGCGGCGCCAGCATCCACACCATGACCGCGCACAGCCCGAGGGCGACCAGCAGCAGGAAGGTGCCGGTCACGTCGTCCCCGGTGCGCCTCGCGGCGGCCTGCACGACCGTCCACCAGGAGGCCCCCGGCGACCAGCCGGCGGCGGCGCGGAGCACCACCACCAGGACGACGGCGACCAGGAACACGGTCACGACGCGGAAGCCGGTCCCGCCCGGCATGCCCTCGACCCCCGTGAGCTGCACGTTGACCAGCAGCAGGAGCAGCAGGAGCGGGGCGCCGACCGCCACCGGCCAGACGCCGCGGCAGGCGGCACGGAAGTCGTCCCACAGCGCCGCCAGCGTGTCCGGCCGACCGTCGAGGTGCCGACGGACGTGCGACACCCCGGCGGCGAGCGCCGGGACCGCGGTGACGACGGGCAGGCTCAGCACGGAGACGCCCAGGCCGACCATCAGCGCCTCGCTGAACAGCCCGAACCGGCCACCCCCGAGCAGGCGCTTCTCGTCCGGACGGGGGGCGTCGTCGCGTTCGTCGCCACGGTCGTCAGGCAGCGGGGTGCTCATGGCCCCCAGCCTCACACGCACGTCAGCCCTTGAGGCCCTGCGTGGCGACGCCCTCGACGAGGTAGCGCTGGAACACGAGGAAGAAGAGCATGACCGGCACGAGCGCCAGCACCGCCATGGCCATCTGCGCCCCGTAGTCGGACGTCGTGGTCTGGTCGACGAAGAGGCGCAGCGCGATGGGCAGCGAGTACAGGTCGGGCCGCTTGAGGTAGAGCAGCGGCCCGAAGAAGTCGTTCCAGGACCAGATGAACGCGAAGATCGAGCTGGTCACCAGGGCGGGCTTCATGAGCGGCAGCATGATCGACCGGAAGATCCGCACGTGCCCGGCGCCGTCGATCCGCGCGGCCTCGTCGAGCTCCCGCGGCAGGTTGCGCATGAACTGGACCATGAGGAACACGAAGAACGCCTCGGCCGCCAGGAACTTGCCGATGAGCAGCGGGACGAACGTGTCCACCAGCCCCATCCGGTTGAACACGATGTACTGCGGGATGATCACCACGTGGAACGGCAGCAGGAGCGTGCCGATCATGAGCGCGAAGAAGACGTTCCGTCCGGGGAAGTCGATCCGGGCGAACGCGTAGGCGCTGACCGAGCAGGACAGCGTGATGCCCACGACGGAGCCGACCGCGAGGATCAGCGAGTTGGTGAAGAAGGTCCAGAACGAGACGCCGCCGATGCCCTCGATCGCCTTCTGGAAGTTCGCGAGCGTCGCGTCGGTGGGGATGATGCTGACGTTGCCGACGATCTCGCTGCTCGGCTTGAACGACGACATGAGCATCCACACCGCGGGGTAGAGGACGATCACCACCAGCGCGAGCGAGCAGAGGTGGAACACCAGCGAGCGGACGCGCTTGCGGTTCCTGGTCGACCTGCGCAGCTGCGCGCTGTCGTGCGAGCTGACGAGGTTGTCGGCGGTCGCGGAGACGACGCTCATCACTTCCCCTCCCCGGAGTAGTGGACCCAGAACTTCGAGCTGCGGAAGAAGACGAGCGTGATGGCCCCGACGACGAGCACGAGCACCCACGCCATCGCGGACGCGTAACCCATCTGGAAGTCCTGGAACCCGCGGAAGTACAGGTACAGCGTGTAGAAGAGCGTCGACCGCGCGGGCCCGCCGGTGCCGTTCGAGATGATGAACGCCGACGCGAAGATCTGGAACGCGTGGATCGTCTCGAGCAGCAGGTTGAAGAAGATCACCGGCGAGAGCATCGGCAGCGTGATCTGCCGGAACTTGCGCCACGGTCCGGCGCCGTCGACGGCCGCCGCCTCGTACAGCTCGGTCGGGACCTGCTTGAGCCCGGCCAGGAAGATCACCATCGGTGCCCCGAACTGCCAGACGGTCAGCAGGATGAGCATCGGCATGGTGCGCGACGGGTCACCCACCCAACCGCCGGCCTCGAAGCCGAAGACCTGCTGGAGCCGGTCGACGATGCCGTTGTCGATGAACATCGCCTTCCACACGATCGCGATCGAGACCGAGGCCCCGATGAGCGAGGGTGCGTAGAACGACGACCGGTAGAACCCCTTGCCGCTGAACGCGTTGTTGAGCAGCATCGCCACCGCGAGCGCGGAGATCAGCTTGATGGGCGTCCCGAGCAGCACGTAGGTGCCCGTGACCTTCCACGCCTGCAGGTAGTTCGGGTCGTCGAACAGGCGCTGGAAGTTCTCCAGGCCGACCCACTGGGGCGGGGCGAACAGGTTGTAGTTGGTGAACGCCAGGTACAACGAGGCGAGCATCGGGCCGGCCGTGAGCAGCACGAACCCGAGGAGCCAGGGACTGAGGAAGGCGAAACCGGCCAGGGCCTCGGCACGCTTCCGGCGCTTGCGGGCGGCGGAGTGCGGGGCGGTCGAGGAGCCCGTCGTCGGAGCCTCGGCGGTGAGGGTCACGAGGGTGATCCGTTCTTCGGTGGCGAGGTGCGTGCGCTCCGCGCTGCGGACCGCGGTGGGTGGTGGGCCGCCCGGGGATCACCGGGCGGCCCACCGCCGTGTCACTGGGTGGAGAGCTCGGCCTCCGCGAACCACTGCTCGGCGAACTCGTCGGGCGTGAGCGAACCGTAGGCGAGCTCCTCGGCGAGGGTGCGCCACTTGGCCTCGATCGTGCCGAAGCCCTTGACCGGGATCGGCGTCGACTCGGTCACCTGCTCGGCGACGGCCTCCTCGTACGCGATCACCTGGGCGTCGACGCTGCCCTCGGTGGTGTCGACGGCGGCGCGCTGGTCGGCGTCCGCCGGGACCCCCTTCGACGTGCCGAAGATCGTGCCGACCTCCGGGTCCGTGAGCAGGAAGTTGATCAGCGTCGCCGCCTGCTCCGGGTACTTGGTGTTGGCACCCGCCGACAGCAGCATCGACGGCTTGAAGAACAGGGCCTTCTCGCCGGCCTCGATCGAGGGGATCTGCGTCATGGCCAGGTTCTGCGTGCCCGAGTCGGCGACGTAGCCGGCCAGGAAGTTGTCCCAGCTCATCTCGGTCGCGGTCTCGTTGACGGTGAAGCCGCCCTTCGGCGCGAGGGAGACGTTGCGGTCGACCGGGTAGACCTGCTTGTCGGTCCGCAGGTCGCCGGTGAGCTCCAGGAACTCGACCACGTCGGCCTCGTCGAACCCGAACGAGCCGTCGTCCTCGAACGGCGTGACGCCCTTCTGCAGCAGCCACTGGATGAAGAACCAGAAGGTCCCGGTGTAGTCGACCGCGCCGTACAGCGCGTAGCCGTCAGCGGTCTGCTCGCCGGAGGAGGAGACCTCGGCGATGAAGTCGTTGTACTCCTCCCACGTGTAGCTGGCCTCGTCGGGGAAGGTGGCGCCGGTCTGCTCGATCACGTTCGGGTTCTGGAACATGGCGAACGTGTTGGTGGACGTCGGGATGCCGATCATCTTGTCCTCGAGGACGCCGGCCGTGGTCAGCGTCTCGTCGAAGCCCTCGAGGTCGATCGTCCCGTTGTCCACCCACTCCTGCAGGTCGAGCAGCTGGCCGTTCTGGTTGAACTCGCGCAGGTAGGACAGGTCGAACTGCATCACGTCCGGCAGCGCACGTCCGGCCGCCTCGGTGGACCGCGCCGTCCAGTAGTCGGGGAACGCCGCGAAGCTGGTCTGGACCGTGATGTGCGGGTACTTCTCCTTGAAGAGCGCCAGCGCCTCGTTGTAGCGGGCGGCCCGGTCGTCGTTGCCCCACCAGGTGAAGTTGAGCGTGACGGGAGAGGTGTCGGGGCCGGTCGAGCTCGCCGTGGGGTCGGCGGCGTCGCCGGAGCCGCCCGAGGAGCAGGCGGTCAAGGCGAGGGCGGCGACGGCCGCGACAGCTGCCGTCTTCCAGGGGGTTCGCTTCATCGTCGTTGAGCCTCCTTGCTCGGGGTGTGAAAGCGCATTCCGGACGGTAGGCGAGCGCGCGCGGGCCTGTCAACGAATCCCGATGAATCGTTACAAAGGCGTTGTGACCCGCATCCCGGACCCGCGCGAACATCGGTCCTGTATCGTTTCAAGAGCTGTGCTGCCCGACGATGCGCCACACACCCAGGAGTACGCGGTGACCGACCGTCAGATCCCCTCGTGGACCGAGCTCAAGCCCCTGCTGCGGCCCAAGCCGATCGAGCTGAACGCGACCCGGCGCAGGCTCGCGGACGCGCTGACCATCGCCGACCTGCGCACGGTCGCCCGCAAGCGGACCCCCCGGTCGGTGTTCGACTACACCGACGGCGCCGCCGAGGCCGAGATCAGCCTGCGCCGCGCCCGGTCCCTGTTCCGCCAGCTCGAGTTCCAGCCGTCGATCCTGCACGACGTCTCCCACGTCGATCCCACGACCGACATGATCGGCACGCGGTCGGCGCTCCCGTTCGCGTTCGCCCCGACGGGGTTCACGCGGATGATGAACCACGAGGGCGAGCGCGCGGTGGTGCGCGTCGCCGAGCGCCGGGGCATCCCCTACGCGCTGTCGACGATGGGCACGACCTCGATCGAGGAGGTGGCCAAGGCCGGCCCCGACGCGCACAAGTGGTTCCAGCTGTACGTGTGGAAGGACCGCTCGGCAGGCGAGGACCTCATGGCCCGCGCCAAGGCCGCCGGCTACGAGGCCCTCATGCTCACGGTGGACGTGCCGGTGGCTGGGGCCCGCCTGCGCGACTCGCGCAACGGCTTCTCGATCCCCCCTGCCCTGACGGCCAAGACCGTTCTCGACGCTGCGACGCACCCCGCGTGGTGGATGAACCTGCTGACCACCGAGCCGCTGACCTTCGCGTCGCTGTCCAGCTGGTCCGGCACCGTCGCGGACCTGCTGGACACGCTGTTCGACCCGACGATGACGTTCGCGGACCTCGAGTGGATCCGCGAGTCCTGGGACGGCCCGCTCATCATCAAGGGCATCCAGACGGTCGAGGACGCGCGCCGCGTCACCGACGCCGGCGCCGACGCACTGGTGCTGTCCAACCACGGCGGCCGCCAGCTGGACCGCGCGCCGGTGCCGCTGCGCCTGCTGCCGGACGTCACGGAGGCCGTGGGCGACCGCACCCAGGTCTGGGTGGACACCGGGATCATGTCCGGTGCCGACATCGTGGCCGCGCTCGCCCTGGGCGCCGACGCGACCCTGGTCGGCCGCGCCTACCTGTACGGCCTCATGGCCGGCGGTGAGCGCGGCGTCGAGCGGGCCGTCGACATCCTCGAGCGCGAGATCCGCCGCACCATGGCGCTGCTCGGCGTCTCGACCGTGACGGAGCTCGGCCCGCAGCACGTGCGGCTGCCGTAGCGGCGGGCTGCTTACCGACGCGCGTCCTTGAGCGCCGGATGAACGACAGCCCCCAGTACTCCGACCCCGCGACGGGGTAGGAGCCGGCGACCTCGACCTGCGCTCGCCAGCGCGTGCGGATCAGCGGCACGTCGCTCTCGTGCTGCTCCCACACGGCATCGAGCCTAGGCCGTCACCGCCTGACCGTGACCGTCACCTGCGGGCTGCTGCTCGACCCCTGCGGGTTCGACAGCTCCGCGCGGTAGACGTGCCTCCCGACCGACCGGCCCGACACCTCGGTCACCGCCTGCTGGGCGTTGAACCCGTTGGCGACGAGCGACTGCGTGTCGATCAGCACCCCGTCCTCGTACAGCCGGTACTCGGTGGCGTTGGTGCCCCACCACAGGTTGGTGGTCAGCGTGTAGGTGCCGTCGCCGTCCCAGTTGTCGTGGCTGAGCACCGGGGTCGCCGGGTTCGCCCTGACCACCGTCACGACGAGCGGCAACGTCGTCGTCGACCCCCGGGCGTTGGTGAGCACGGCGGTGTACACGTGGGTGCCGTTCGGGCGGCCGGCCACCTGGAGGGTGGCGGACTGCGCGGCGGGCGTCGCGTCGACCAGATCCTGCGTCGCCAGCTCGACGCCGTTCTCGTAGAACGTCACCGACTGGGCGTTCTGACCCCACCACAGGTTCATCGAGACCCTGTAGGTGCCGTCGCCGTCCCAGTTGTCGCTCGAGAGCACCCCGCGAGTGGGCTTGCCCGTAGCGGGACCGGGCACGCGGTCGCCTACCGGCAGCGGCTGCGTGTAGGCGATGCTCGGCGCCGGCGGCGTCGTCATCCCCTCGCCCAGGTAGTACGACGTGTGCGGTGGCTGGTTGTAGGCGGTGTTCTGCCACGCGACGCCGAGTCGGTACACCGGGTCGGACTGCAGGGTGCGCAGCCGGTGGTCGGTGAGGTCCACCGTGGTGGCGATCCGCAGGGCCGAGGAGTCGTCCAGAGGCGTGACGAGCTCCTCGCGCCAGTCGCCGAACAGGTCGGCCTGCAGCGCCGGGTTGCCCTTGGTGCCGTTGACGGTGAGCGTCCCGTCGGCCCGGTAGATCTCCTCGGAGGTCGACGTCTCCCACTCCCACTTCGAGATGGTCGGCACGCCGAGGCCCGTCGCCAGGTCGTAGTCGTGGTCGGTGACCTCCCGCAGCAGGTCGCCGTCCCACCAGGTCAGGAAGTTGGCCCGCGGGATCGACGTCGACAGCAGCTCGCCCTTGGCGGTCCGCAGCTGCCCCACCGGCGAGTTCCACGCGGCGTCGCCGCCGACCGCCCAGCCCTCCGCGCCGAGGTGACGCGGGTCGATGTCCCCCGCGGCCGCGCGGCCGGTGTCGCGGGTGGCCGGGATCGACCACAGGACGGCGCCGGTGTCCGCGTCCCGGAACGTGGCGCCGCGGTTGCGCGAGGACGCCATGTCCTCGTGCGCGGCGAACACCTCCAGCCCGGGGTGCGACGGGTCCAGGTCCGACACGTGCAGCGCGTCCCCGTGCCCGAGCCCGGTCGTGTAGAGCGCCTCGCCGTCGTCGTCGATCGTCATGGACCCGAAGACGATCTCGTCCTTCTGGTCACCGTCGACGTCCGCGACGGACAGGTTGTGGTTGCCCTGGCCGCGGTACTGGCTGCCGTCGACGTCGGAGTCGAAGGTCCAGCGGGACGTCAGGGAAGTGCCGTCGAAGTCGTACGCGACGATCACGGCCCGGGTGTAGTAGCCCCGGCTCACGACGAGGCTCGGGTGCTGACCGTCCAGGTACGCGACGCCGGCCAGGAAACGGTCGACGCGGTTGCCGTACGTGTCGCCCCACGCGCCGACGTTCCCCCGCGGCGGGGTGTAGTCGATCGTGTCGAGCGCCGCCCCGGTCGCACCGTCGAACACCGTGAGGAACTCGGGACCCGCCAGGACGTAGCCGGCCGAGTTCCGGTGGTCCGCCGCGGCGTCGCCCAGGACGGTGCCGGCGCCGTCGACCGTGGCGTCGGCCGTCTTCATGGCGATCTCGGCCGACCCGTCGCCGTCCAGGTCGAACACCTGCACCTGCGTGTAGTGCGCCCCGGCGCGGATGTTGCGCCCCAGGTCGATCCGCCACAGCTGCGTGCCGTCCAGCTCGTAGGCGTCGACGTAGACGTTGCCCGTGTAGCCCGCCTGAGAGTTGTCCTTGGCGTTGGTCGGGTCCCACTTCAGGACGATCTCGTACTGCCCGTCGCCGTCCACGTCCCCGATCGAGGCGTCGTTGGCGCGGTACGTGTACGCCTCGCCGGCGGGCGTGGTGCCGCCCGGGGGTGCGCTGATCGGCACGTCGAGCGTCTGCTGGTCCCACACGTCGAACTCGGTGGTGGCCCAGCGCTCGATCCCGGCCACGACCGTGCTGATCCGGTACCGGGAGGCGGCCGTGCCGGCGGGGTCGAGCACGTTGGTGCTGTGGGTGACGGGCGTGGTGGTGACGCGCGTCCCGTCGCGGTACACGTGGAAGGCGAGGTCCTGCTCGTCCAGGCCCAGCAGGCGCCAGCCGACGTACACGCCGCCGTCCGCCGCGACGGCGACGGGCGCGCGGTCCAGCCGCTCGGCCTCGCGCACGAACTGCACGGACCGCTCGATCCGGACGCTCGACGAGCGGTCGGACCGGCCCCCGGGGCCGACGGCCGCGACCAGGTAGTCGTAGTCGACGGTCGGCTGCGCGGTCGTGTCGGTCCAGGTCACCTCGCTGGTGCGCGCGACGACCACGGGGTCGAACCCGGACCGGGCGCGGTACACGTCGTAGGCCACCGCGCCGGGCACGGGGGACCACGTCAGGGCGACACCGTCGTCGGCCCACGCACCGGCGACGCCCGTGGGAACCGCGGGCCGTGCGAGCGCCGGGTCGACGACCGTGGCCGACACCTCGGCGGAGCGGGCGCTCTCGCGGCCCGTCGCGCCGATCGTGCTCACCGCGTAGGTGTACTGGCCGGCGAGCTGCACGTCCGTGTCGGTCCAGGTGGGTGCGTCGGTGGTGCCGACGACGACCGCCGTGCCGCCCGCCTCGGACCGGTGCACCCGGTAGCCCGCGGCGCCGTCCACGGCCGACCAGCTCAGCTGCACCGACGCCTCCGTCGCGGTCGCGGTGACCGTGGCGCCGACCCCGGCCGGGGGCTGGACCGGCTGGAGGACCTGGATGGCGTTGAGGCGCGCCGAGGAGCCGTTCACGACGATGTTCAGCTGCCCGCCCGTGACCTGGACGTCGTCGACCACCCGCTCGTCGACGACGCCGGACTCGGCCCGCCGGGCGGGTACCGCGATGCCGGCGACGGTCGCCCCGGTGTTGCTGGTGGCGATCGGGTCCCCGGTGCGCAGGATCACCGTGTAGGTGCCGTCCGGCACGTCGGCGACGAACGTCGAACCCGTCGTCGGCGGCAGGACGAGGTCGCGCAGGGCCAGGTCGTCACCGCCCCGGTCGCGACACGCGTTCGCAGCTAGCGGGGTCAGGAAGCCGAACCCCGCGGACGCGGTGTAGGCGGCGTCCGGCGTGACCGCGGTGTAGCCCGGTGCGGTGGGGTTGCCCGCGCACTGGAAGTCGAAGAGGTAGTCCTGGCCGGCGGCCGACGCGGGGGCGGCCGCGAACGGCAGGACCGCGAGGGCGAGCGCCGCGGACGTGGCCAGCGCGGACGTGCGGGGCAGACGCATGGGTGGCCTTTCTCGTCGTTGAGGAGCCAGCCCGACCGAACGCTGTAACGATTCATCCCGCCGGGCACGACATTCCTACCGACGGCTCCCCGGGCGCGCAAGGGTTTGGGGGAAACTGGGGAAAGCGCTCGCCGACGTCGCCGTCTCACGTCCGCAGCGCGCGCCGCATCACGAAGTTCGTCATCGTGACCCCGCGCAGCACCGGCCGCTGCTCGACGACGACCACGAACCCGTGCCGCTCGAAGACCGGGCGGGCGGTCAGGCTCGCGTGGGTGCTCAGCTCGGTGGCGCCGAGCTCACGGGCCGTGGCCGCCGCCCAGTCGAGCAGCGCCGACCCGACGCCCCGGCGGGCGACGTCCGGGTCGACGAACAGCATGTCGACGTAGCCGCTCTCGTCGACGTCGGTGAATCCGACCACCCGGCCGTCGACCTGAGCGACCTGCGTCCGGGCGGCGGCGCGCCGCGCCTCCCACTGCTCGGGATCGATGTCGTCGCTCGCCCACGCGGCCACCTGCTCCGGCGTGTAGTCGCGGCGGGCGGTCAGCCGGATCGCGCGCAGGAACACGTCGAGCGTCGCCGATCCGTCGGACTCGCGGTACGGGCGGAGGATCACGACGCGAGCCTAGGCCGAGCCCCCGTGCTCAGGGCCGGACGAAGGGCGCGCCGAGCTCCGTGAACGTCGCGCCCTCGTCCGCCACGCGCGCGCACCAGTGCTCGATGTCGGCGACGACCGGGTGCCGGTCGCCGCCCTCCCCGGCCCACTCCACCGACGCCTCCCGCACGGGCGTCGCGTCCGGCCCGGTCCGCACCGCCTCGAGCACCCGCAGGAACGCGCCGGTGTCCGCGACGGAGCACCGCAGGGCGACCGGGGCGTGCGCGCGCGCGGTGAGCAGCTGGGTCAGCAGGTCGACGCGCCCGCAGCGGATCCTGCGGGTGCCCCGCGCGGAGACGACCTCGATCTCGTCCGACTCGTAGAACAGGGTGGCGCTGCCCTGCGTGCCGCGCAGCGTGACGCGCGCGGGCGACCGGCGCGGGGCGCACAGGGTCAGACCGGCCGAGACGCGGATCCCCCCGCCGGTCTCGATCACCACGGCCGACGTGTCGTCCGCCTCGATGGGGTGCGCCCGGTGCAGGTCGAGGCGTACGTCGGTCACGTCCTGCACGGTGCGCGCACCGGCCAGCAGCAGCGCCGTCGCCACCGCGTGGGCGAGCGGGTTGGTGACCACCCCGTCCACCACCTCGACACCGTCGAGGGTGCGCCGGCCCGCCCAGCGAGCCCGGTCGAAGTAGGCCGCCGTCCGCACCCACGTACCGACGGCGCCGACGCCGGTGAGCTCTCCCAGCTCACCGGTCGCGACGATCCGTGCGACCTCGTCGACCGCCCCGGAGCCGAACGTCTGGAAGCCGACCTGGCACAGCCGGCCGGTCTGCTCGACCACGTCCAGCAGCTCGGCGTGCTCGGCCAAGGATGCCGTCGTCGGCTTCTCCAGGAGCACGTCGCAGCCCGCACGCAGCGCGGCCGAGGCGAGCGGGAGGTGGGTGTGGATCGGCGTCGAGATGACGACGACGTCCGGGCGCGCCCGGGTCAGCAGGGAGTCGAGGTCCGGGTACCACGGGACGTCGCCGTCGGCGGGGCGCGGGTCGACGAGGGCCGTGAGCGTCGCCAGTCCCCGCTCCTGCAGGTCGAGCGCCCTGCGCACGTGCGACGCGCCGTGACCGTGGACACCGACCACCGCGACCGTCGGCGGCAGCACGGTCAGCCCCACGCCTGTGCGGCGAGCCTGCCCGCCTCGTCGGCGCCGAGCGCGCGGTCCACCACGACCGCCGCCAGCCCGACGTCGAGGCGGCCGCCCTCGGGCACGTCCACCACCCGGTCCCAGGCCAGCGCCGGCCCCGCGCCGACGTACTCCGCGACGCGCGCGAACCAGGGGCGCAGCTGGGCGGGCGGCTGGACGAGCAGGACCGTGGTCGTCGCGACCTCCCGGCGCTGCACGAACGCGAGCCACGGTGACCGGCTGCCGTGCACGGCCTCCTCGCCGACCAGCCCCTCGCCCAGCACGGTCGTCACGTCGGCCGACGGGAGTCGCCAGAAGATGCCGCCGTACCCGGCGCTCGGCCGGCCGTTGGTGCCGGGGCTCTCGATCCGCAGGGGGCCGTGGGCGGCGTGCAGCACGCTGGACCACCGCAGCGTCCACCCGCGCCCGTCCGGCAGCGGTGCGGCGTGCAGCCGGCGGTCCTCGGTCAGCAGCGGCCGGTCGCGCTCGTCGCGCCAGACGATCTCGTCGACGAGCGTCGCCCCGTCCTCCACCCGTCCGCCCTCGCTGATCTGCCGGCCGTGGTTGGGCAGCAGGGTCGGGCCCTCGTCGCGCAGGAACGTGCGGCCGCCCCAGTAGCTGGTGCCGTTGACCACCGGCACCGCCATGGAGACGCCGTAGTGGTGGCGGTGGTCCACGGGACTGGTCTCGGTCAGCGCGGTGCCCGCCGCCGAGTGCACCGGGTGCAGGTACGGCCGCGGCGCGTGCACCCGGGGCAGTCGCTCACCGGACTCGTACCGCGCGAGGGGCACGGGCTGGGAGTCCGTGGCGCCGCTCAGCAGGAAGGTCCCGTGGTCGTCGGCCCAGGTGGCGGAGGTGAGCGTGGGCACCGGCTCGACGGGGTCCGACGCCGCCCGGCGCCCCAGCCTCGCCGCGGGGGGCACCGGCCCGGTGCTGGCCCGCACGGCCAGGACGGGCGTGATCCGCGCGGGCGTCGGGTCCAGGGCCTCGCCGCCGACCAGCGAGCGCAGGTGCGACCACGCCTGCCGGCCGAGCTCGGCCTGCGGCACGGTGGCGGTCGTGAGCGACGGCGTCGCGAACCGCGCCAGCTCGATGTCGTCGAACCCCGTGATCGACACGTCGCCGGGCACCGCGACGCCGAGCTCGTTGAGGCGCGCGAGCAGCCCGAACGCCACCAGGTCGTTGTAGGCCACGACGGCGGTCGCCCGGGAGGCGAGCACGTCCTGGGCGGCGGCGTAGCCGGACTCGACCGAGGACCCGCCGGGCCGCTCGCTGAGCCGGACGTCCTCGCGCCGGGCGGCCGCGACGCGCAGCGCCTCGAGCCGGGCGCCGTGCGAGGCGCTGTCCGGCGGGCCGGCCAGGTACAGCAGGTGCCGGTGGCCCAGGCCCGTGAGGTGCTCGACGATCTGGTCGATGCCCGCGGCGTAGTCGATGGCGAGCGTCGGCGTGCTGCCGTCGGCGACCCGGTTGATGACGACCACGGGGCGGATCTCGGGCAGCAGGGCGCGCAGGGTCGCCTCCGGCATGCGCGGCGAGACCAGGACGAGCGCGTCGCAGCGCAGCCGGGCGTCGAGGGCGATGCGCTCCTCGTCGTCGGCGGTCTCCGCGGTGTCGGCGACCAGCACGCGGTAGCCCTCCTGCGCGGCGGCGGACGCGACGCCCCGCAGCACCTGCTGGAACATCGGGTTGGCCAGGTCGGGGACGACCACGGCGACCGTGTTGGTGCGCCCGAGCGACAGGCTCCGCGCGGTGTTGCTGGGCCGGTAGTGCAGCTGCTCGGCGACGTCCCGCACGCGGGCCGCGAGGTCGGGGTCCACCGTGGCGCGGCCGTTCATGACCCGGGACACCGTGGCCCGGGACACGCCCGCGGCGGTCGCGACCTCGGCGATGGTCGACGCGCTGCGCGTCCACCCGTTCTGCGTCACTGCAGCCTCCCGCGCTCACCCTCGAGCCGCCGACAGGGGTCGGCTCCGCGCCGAACATACACCACCGGAAACCGGTTCCCAACCTCTGTGCCGGGTGCTACGGTACCGACCGAGGAACCGGTTTCTCATCGGATCTCCACGGCGAACACAGTGAGGTGATCGACGACATGTCCGTAGTGACGGAGCTGCGCCGGACCGCCAAGGTCGCGAAGCCGGCGCCCTCGCGGCGCTCCCTGCGCAACGGCGACGGACGCGCCGCGGCGATCTTCCTGCTGCCGTGGTTCCTGGGGCTGGGCCTCATCACCATCGGCCCCATGGTCGCGTCCGGTTACCTGTCCTTCACGGACTACAACCTGCTGCAGCCGCCGCAGTGGACCGGCCTCGAGAACTACGCGCGCCTGTTCGAGGACCCGCGGCTGCTCAACTCACTGCGCGTCACGTTCACCTACGTGTTCACGGCGGTACCGCTTCAGCTGATCGCCGCGCTGGGGCTCGCGCTGATGCTCGACCGCGGGCTGAAGGGCCTCCCGTTCTACCGGTCGGTCCTCTACCTGCCCTCCCTGCTGGGCGGCTCCGTCGCGGTCGCCATCCTGTGGCGTCAGGTGTTCGGCGTCGACGGCCTGGTCAACTCGTTCCTCGGCCTGTTCGGCATCGAAGGGAAGGGCTGGGTCTCGGACCCCGAGACCGCGCTCAGCACCCTGGTGCTGCTGCACGTCTGGACGTTCGGCGCCCCGATGATCATCTTCCTCGCCGGCCTGCGGCAGATCCCGGAGATGTACTACGAGGCGGCCGCCATCGACGGCGCGGGCGTGCTGCGCAGGTTCCGCTCGATCACGCTGCCACTGCTCACGCCGATCATCTTCTTCAACTTGGTGCTCCAGGTGATCGGGGCGTTCCAGAGCTTCACGCAGGCCTTCGTCGTCTCCGGCGGGACCGGCGGGCCGGCCGACTCGACGATGTTCTACACGCTCTACCTGTACCAGAAGGGCTTCACGGCCTTCGACATGGGGTACGCCTCGGCCATGGCGTGGCTGCTGCTCCTCATCGTCGCGGCGATGACGCTGGTCAACTTCTTCGCCTCCAAGTTCTGGGTCTTCTACGATGACTGAGGTCCACGTGCGCGACACGCCCCCCACGACGCTGACGGCCCTCGCCGCCGAGGCTCGGCCGCTGCCGCACCGCCGCTCCCCCTGGCCCGACCGCCGCCGCTCGGCGCTCAAGCACCTGGGCCTCATCGCGCTCTGCGTCCTGATGCTCTACCCGCTGCTCTGGCTGCTGGTGAGCTCCTTCAAGCCCACCGAGCTGATCTTCCGGGACGTGTCACTGATCCCCACGGACATCGACCTGAGCAACTACTCCGAGGGCTGGAACGCGCTGCAGTACCCCTTCGGGCGGTACCTGCTGAACTCCGCGGTCATCGTGCTCGGCTCGCTGCTCGGGAACCTGGTGGCCTGCTCGATGGCGGCCTACGCGTTCGCCCGCCTGGAGTTCCGCGGCCGGCGGCTGTGGTTCGCGGTCATGCTCATGTCGATCATGCTGCCGATCCACGTGATCATCGTCCCGCAGTACATCCTGTTCGCGAAGCTGGACTGGATCAACACGTTCCTGCCGCTGATCGTGCCGAAGCTGCTGGCCACGGACGCCTTCTTCATCTTCCTCATGGTCCAGTTCTTCCGCGGCATCCCCCGCGAGCTGGACGAGGCCGCGCGCCTGGACGGCTGCGGGCACGGCCGCATCTACCTGCGGATCATGCTGCCGCTGTCGCTGCCCGCTCTGGCCACCACGGCGATCTTCACGTTCATCTGGACGTGGAACGACTTCTTCAGCCAGCTCATCTTCCTGGTCAGACCGGACATGTACACGGCGCCGGTCGCGCTGCGCACCTTCCTGGACTCGACGGGCGCCAGCTCGTGGGGCCCCATGTTCGCGATGTCGATCGTCTCCCTCATCCCCGTCTTCCTCGCGTTCCTCGTCGGCCAGAAGTACCTGGTCAAGGGGATCGCGACGACGGGCATCAAGTAGCACCACCGCACCAGATCCGCCGGCCTTGAGACAGCACACCGTCGTCCTCGTCACCCAAGGAGAACCATGCGCCCCCGTCCATCCCTCCGCGCAGGAGCTTTGCTGGCTGTCGCCGCGCTCGCGCTGACCGCCTGCGCCGGCTCGGCCGACGAGCCCGCCGCCTCGCCGACCTCCTCCGGCCCGCCCGAGCCCGTGGAGATCCGCTTCTCCTGGTGGGGCTCCGACACCCGCCACGAGCTGACCCAGCAGGTGCTGGACAAGTTCACGGAGAAGTACCCCCACATCACCGTGGTGCCCGACTACACCGACTGGAACAGCTACTTCGACAAGCTGGGCACGGCGGTCGCCGGCGGGGACGCCCCCGACGTGATCACGCAGGAGGAGCGGTTCCTCAACGAGTACGCGTCGCGCGGCGTGCTGGCCGACCTGAACGAGCTGGGCCTCGACACCTCGAAGGTCGACGAGGGCGTGCTGCAGTCGGGCACCATCGACGACGCGCTGTACGGCGTCGCGACCGGGGTGAACGCCTACGCGATCATCGCCGACCCGACGGCGTTCGAGGCGGCCGGCGTCGAGATGCCGGACGACTCCACCTGGACGTGGGACGACTACGTCGAGATCGCCGAGCAGATCTCGACGGCCACCGGCAAGTCCGTCTACGGCGCCCAGGACTACGGGTTCAACGAGCCCGGGTTCTCGATCTACGCCCGCCAGCGCGGTGAGGCCCTGTACACCGAGGACGGCGAGCTCGGGTACGACGACAAGACGATCGCGCAGTGGTGGCAGCACTCGCTCGACCTGCAGGCCAACGGCGGCCAGCCCGACGCCGCGACCACCGTCGAGGTCGACGCGGGTGGCCCCGAGCTGTCGCTGGTGGGCACGGGCAAGGGCGCCATGGCGTGGTTCTGGACCAACCAGCTGACCGCGATCACCAACGCGTCCGGCAAGGAGCTCAAGCTGCTCCGCGTCCCCGGCGAGACCGAGGAGGAGCGCACCGGCATGTACTTCAAGCCGGCCATGTACTACTCGATCTCGGCCAAGTCCGAGCACCCGGAGGAGGCCGCGCTGCTGGTCGACTTCCTGCTCAACGACCCGGTGGCGGGCGAGATCATCCTGTCCGACCGTGGCCTGCCCGCGAACACCGACGTCCGCGCCGCCGTCGAGGACAAGTTCTCGGCCACCGACAAGCAGGCCGCCGAGTTCCTGGCGGGCCTCGAGGCCGACATCGTCGACGGTCCCGCCGTCCCGCCGGTCGGTGCGGGCCAGGTCGCCGAGATCACGCGGCGCATCAACCAGGAGGTCCTGTTCGGCCGGATGACGCCGGCCGAGGCCGCCAAGCAGTTCCGGCTGGAGGTCGAGTCGGCCATCGGCTGACCCGCGCACCACGACGCGACGCCCGCGCCCCGCACCGAGGGGCGCGGGCGTTGCGCTGTCCACCGGTGCGGGAGCCCCGCGTATCTCGAGCCTGCTGTTTCGACTCCTTCGTGTCACCCTCGACGTGAGGGCGCCGCCCGGTGCGGCTCATCCGGGGAGAGGGACGTCATGTCGGAGCAGGTCCTCGCGCGAGGTGCGGTCGCGTTCGACCCGGCCACCCACGGGTTCGCGTTCCCCAACGCGTTCGTCAACGAGGTCCTGACCCTGCCCAACGGCGCGAAGATCACGACCGCGGGCCGCTGCGGCGGCATGGCGTACGCGGCGCTGGACTACTTCCTCGCCGGTCAGCCGGCGCCCGCGTGGCGCGCGGACCTGTGGGCGCCGGGGCGCGTCCCGCCCGACAGCCACTGGCTCGCGCAGCTGTTCACCCAACGCCTGCGCGACTCGTTCCTCACGGGCTCCGCCGCCAAGTTCGTCACGTGGTCCATGCACTCCGACGACGAGACCTGGGTGTTCAAGGGCGTCTCCCGCTGGACCAAGGAGGAGGAGCTCCCCCGGCTCATGGCGCTCATCGACCGAGGGCGGCCCGCGGTCCTCGGGCTCGTGGTCGCGCGGGGTCTCGGCGCCATCGGCGACAACCACCAGGTGGTCGCGTACGGCTACGAGCACGACCCGGCCTCGGGGCGCACCACGGTGCGGATCCACGACAGCAACACCCCGCGCAGGCCGGTGACCCTGACGTCGGACCGGGACCAGGGCGACTGGACGGCGTCCAACGGACGCCGCTGGCGCGGCTTCTTCGTGCAGGACTACACCCCCCGGCCACCGCGGGTGCCGACCGGGCACCCGCCGGGGGTCAAGGACGAGGTGCGCACCGGCGACACCGTGACGCTGTCGCACGTCTGGACCGGCCTGACGCTGCACTCCGACGACCAGCGCTACGCCCAGCCGGGCACCGACGGCGCCCAGCTGATCACGTGCGTCCCCGGTTCCGGCGACGACGCCCGCTGGCTGCTCGTCGGCGCCGACGTCCCCGACGGCACGGATCTGCGCAACGGCTCGGTGGTCCGCCTGCGGCACGTGTCCACCGGCCGCTGGCTGTCCAGCACCGCCGGGGTGCGCTCCCCGCTGTCCCGCCAGCAGCAGGTCGGTGCCTCGCCGTC